>NZ_JBNDLA010000003.1:0-594609 GCF_050435825.1 Bradyrhizobium sp. I1.14.4
TCAACCGAAAGGCCTTGGCGTTCTTGCGCCTGGCCTCAATCCGCCTCATGCTGCGAAAGCTCTGTCAAAAAACATCATGATCTCGGACAGACTCTAAGGGGGAAAATCCGGCGAAGCCGGAGTTTCAGCGCAGCCGACAGCCCGGCCCGCTAGGGCGACGTTCACCTGGACTGGTGCAATTGCTTTATCAACGCCGCGCTCACGGGGCCGCTTGGCCGCCTGCGCTTCGCAATTCCGACAAAGCAGAGCCCCATTGTAGTCCGAACGTGAGATGAGCGGCACACTTGTCGGAATAACAACTGACAATTCGTAAGAATCACATGACTCTCGCCGAGCGGCGTTTTCCGTGATGGGCGCCAGATTTCTTGCCGACGAACTGCCGTTCAGCATGCTCAGCTCTGCGGCACCTTCGCAGCTGCTCGCGAGCCTGAACAGCACGTTGTGCGATCCGTCGATCGCTGCGCCATCGGCACCGCATGCCTGCTCAATCGACGCCCTGCACTTATTTGCACGCTAGGCCCGCCGACTGCCGCACCAGCTTCTGACGGCACTTTACCTCACGGATCCGTCGTGCTTCGAGACAGTGCACGAGGGGGCACGAGGGTATGAGAGCATGTCAGCAAGGAGCCCAAAGGATCACGCCGTTCCATTAGCTTCAGCGCGTAGACCGTTGACGCATCGACGCGAGAGTTGACGCCTGTGGTATCCCGCGCCGCCCTTCCCGCCCGCTATCCACCTGTCGGTACCTGGCCTGCACTCATGCCTGCCGATATCGCTGCAGCGTATCTGGGTTTCGCGGACACGCGCGAACTCGCGCGCGCCGTCGGCCGCGGCGAGGCACCGCCACCAATCGCCCATCGCGGAACTGGACGGGCTCGACAACCGGTCTGGTCGAGAGCCAACATCGATCATTTCAGTATCCAGTACGCAGCAGCAGCGGCACCAGATGAAGCCAAAAATGAAGACTTGGCCTCTCTCGTATGAATACGCTCGATGCCACGTCGAGGCCTCCTCGCTATTTCCGGTCGAAGCCATTGAAGGGTGATCGATCGGGCTACTTCTTCGAGCCGCCGACTTGGGCCCGCAAGCAGGGCTGCCCCGTACATGCTGAAGCGCTCGGAGATGACTTCGCGTCGGCGGTCGAGCGAGCTGAAAATATTCTGCTGCCCGCTTTCGACAGCTGGCGTTCCGGAGGATTGACCGACATGCTTCCTGTGCTCCCTGTGCCCGGCACCTTTGACTGGCTCGTCGGTGTTTTCCGAACGCACCAGCGATGGCGAGACATCGATCACAAGACACAGCGCTTATACGGCCAGGGTCTGCAACTTTTCGCCAATCACGAACTAAAAGACGGCAGTCGCGTCGGCTCCAAGCAGATCTCTGATTTCACCAAAGCATTCGTCGATGCGGTCTACGCGAAGCTCCTCGTCGTGCAATACGAGGACAAGGAAGGTAACACCGCCAGGCGCGAACGTCGACGCTTCGCAAATGCAGCCATGACTGCTTGCAGACGTGCCTGGTTTGTTGGTCAGCGCGCGCAAGAAACAATGGTACCGCTGGTCAATCCATTTTCGCGGATGGGCCTAAAATCCCGTGCGCCTGGGCAGCCCATGCGGGAGACACCGACGGCAAGCTGGGACGAACTGGTCGCATTCAGGCGGGCTGCGAAACGGCTCGGATATCACTCAATTGGAACTGCCGCGCTATTGACATGGGAGTGGTTGCAGCGCGAGGAGCATGTATTCGGCGCTTTCGAAATCGCGCACTATCGGCCGAAAGAGCGGTCAAACAGCGTACGGATTGTGCATCCAAAGAATAACGAGGAAGCCTGGTGGCCTCTGTTCGACGACAAGGGCGCCCTCCTCTTCCCCGAATTGATGGCAGAACTTGATGCGATCAAAGGCTCTGTCGTTTCAGGATTGGTGTTCCGCCGTGATCATGCCCACCGCAAGTCGCTCGCCTTGATCCCATGGATGACCGAGCGCAAGGACCTTCGCTATTTTCGCCATGTGGTCAAAAAGATAGTCATCGCAGCTGGTCTTCGGCACGAGCTCTCATTTACGTCGTTCCGCCACGGCGGGTTCACGGAAGGTGCCGATAGCGATCTCACGGACGCTGAACTTCGCGCCGCCGGCCGCCATCGTTCGAGACAACAACTCCCAACCTACGCCAAACGCACGCGGAAGCAGTTGATCGCGGCAGCAAGGAAGCGCCGAGAGGAACGAGCGAGAACAGCCCTTTCATCAGACTCCGCGCTCGCTTCTCATGGTCCCGTCATTCCAGATAATTGACGCGATTTTCCTCATCAGGGAACGCTTGCGATCGGTCTGCCGCCTAGCGCCCGGTCCATGTCGGCTTGCGCTTCTCGCCGAAGGCCTTGAGACCTTCCTTGGCGTCCTCGGTCATCGCAAGCAGCGCGATCTGGCTTTCGGTATAGGCGATGCTTTCGTCGAACGACATCGACGCGATCGCCCGCATCGCGTATTTGCCGCGACGGATCGCAGTCGGGGATTTGTCGACGATGCGGCCGATCAGCCAATCGACCTTGGCATCGAGCTCGGCCGCCGGCACGACGTGGTTGAGAAGACCAGCAGCCTGCGCGGTCGCAGCATCGAACGGCTCGCCGGTCAGCGCCCATTCGTTGACGAGGCGCGGCGGGGCGATCGACTGCAGCAGGCTCAGCACCTGCATCGGAAACACACCGACCTTCACCTCGGGCAAGCCGAAGATCACCTGATCGCCGGCCACCGCCATGTCGGTCATGCACAGCAGCCCCATGCCGCCAGCCATGCAGACGCCACCGACCCGCGCGATCGCGGGCTTGGTCGCGTCCTGCGACAACCGCAGCAGATCGGCGTAGTCGACATTGGGGCGCGAAAAGTCCATCGAGAACGCCGCGCCGCTGTTCTGCAAATCGGCGCCGGCGCAGAACGCCTTGTCGCCCGTGCCGGTCAGCACGATGACGCGCACGTCCTTGTCGTCATGCGCCTCGCGATAGCCCTTGGCGATGCCCGCGATCACACCGGCATTGAGCGCGTTGCGCTTGTCCGGGCGGTTGATGGTGATCCAGAACGCCTGCCCGCGCTTTTCAAGAAGAACGCTGTTGTCGGTCATGTTTCCTGCCTGTTTTCTTGCCTGCGCGCTGTTGTCAGCCGACATTTGCCGCAGGATCGGCGCCGACTGCAAGCAGGATTTATGCGGCGGTCGACGCCTTCCTGATCCAGACCTTGTTGTCGTGGAACGCCGCGCCGCCAAGAGGTGCGACAGCCTCCGCTCCGGTCAGCATGTTGATGCCGCGCCCGCCGATGTGGGACTTGTTCGGATGGATCGACTCGGCGATCAGCACGCCGCGGCGAACGCCATCGAACAGTTTTGCAGTCAGCGTGGTCTCGCCGCGCATGTTGCCGAGCGTGACGGCGTCGCCATCGGCGATCGACAGGCCAGCCGCATCGTCGGGATGAATCATCACGGTCGGCGCGCCCTCGCGGGCCTGCGACGACGGCGTTTCGTTGAAGCTGGTGTTGAGGAAGCTGCGCGACGGCGACGTCGCGAGCCGGAACGGATGCTGCGCATCCGCCTCCTCGATGATCGTCCAGTGGTCGGGCAGCGAGGGCATCTTGTCCCATGCACCCATCAGCCCGCCGGTCCCGACCGGCACCTTGCCCCACTCCACCTTGAAGTGGAACTTCTTGTCCGGATGGGCAAAGCCATCGAGATAATGCGAGGTGCGGAAATCAGGCTGCAGATCACGCCACAGCTCGGCTTCGAGTGTGTCGATGTCGCCGTGCCCGCTCTTCTTCAGCGTCGCATCGATCAGCTGCCGCGGCGTCATGTCGAAGCCGGGATGCACGGCATTGAGGCGGCGGCCGAGCCCCTGCATCACCTCGTGATTGGAACGGCACTCGCCGGGCGGATCGATCAGCTTCGGGCCGACCGAAATGTGCTGATGGCCGCCGCCGTAATAGAGGTCGTCGTGCTCCATGAACATCGTCGCCGGCAGCACGATATCGGCCATCTGGGCCGTCTCGGTCATGAACTGCTCGTGCACCGCGACGAACAGGTCCTCGCGGGCAAATCCCTGGCGCACCAGCGCCTGCTCGGGTGCCACCGTCATTGGATTGGTGTTCTGGATCAGCATCGCCTTGACCGGCCCGCCGCCGCGCAGCGCCTCAGTATCGCCGGTCAGGATCCGGCCGATCTTCGACTGATCGAGAACCCGTGTGCTGGGATCGATCGCGTCGTGGCCTTCAATGATGGACTCGTCGAAGCGCCAGATTCCGGCATTGTTGAAGAATGCGCCGCCGCCCTCGTATTGCCAGGCACCGGTGACCGCCGGAATGCACGACGCAGCGTGCATCTGGGCGGCGCCGTTGCGGCTGCGGGTGAAACCGTAGCCGAGACGGAAGAAGGCGCGCTTGGTGGTCCCGACCAACCGCGCGAATGCCTCGATCTCCTCGACCGGCACGCCCGAGATCGCTGATGCCCATTCCGGCGTGCGGGTCTTCAGATGCGCCTCGAGCTCGCCGGGGCAATCTGTATAGCGCGCAAGGTAATCGCGATCGGCAAATCCCTCGCGGAACAGCACATGCATCACGGCACAGGCGAAGGCGCCATCGGTCCCCGGCCGCAGCAGGATCTTGATATCGGCCTGCTTCATGGTCTCGTTGTTATAAACGTCGATCGCCGCGATCTTCGCGCCGCGCTCCTTGCGCGCGCGCGATGCATGCGTCATCACGTTGACCTGGGTGTTCACCGGATTGGTGCCCCAGATCACGACGAGGTCGGAGACGCCCATTTCGCGGGGATCGACGCCCGCGATCTTGCCGGTCCCGGCAGCAAAGCCGATGCGCGCGATGGTTGCGCAGATCGTGCCGTAGAAGCGCGAATACTTCTTCACGTGCGACAGCCGGTTGAGGCCGTCGCGCATCACGAGCCCCATGGTGCCGGCGTAATAGTAGGGCCAGACCGACTCGGCGCCGAACTCCCGTTCGGCAGCATCGAAACGCGCCGCGATCTCGTCCAGCGCCTCGTCCCAGGAAATCCGCGCGAACTGGCCGGAGCCCTTCGGCCCGGTCCGGCGCAGCGGAACCATCAGCCGCTCGGCATGATGAATCCGCTCGGCATAGCGCGCGACCTTGGCGCAGACCACGCCGGCCGTATAGGTCTGCTGCTTCGATCCTCTGACACGACCGATCGCGCGGCCCTCGATCACCTCGATGTCGAGCGCACATGCCGAGGGGCAGTCGTGCGGACAGGTGGAATGGCGGATGTCGACTTTGGCGTGTTGGTTCATGGCCAAATTGGTAACATCAAATATCCACTCCGCCGAGGGGCATTATTGACCCGGTCCGGGCGAAAACCGGGCATGAGCCATGCGACGGCCGCGGCCCGGACGGCGCCGCTATCGGCCTCAACCGTCCGTCAAACGCGGAAGATGCGGGTATAGCGCGCCTTGATCGATTCTCCTTCCCGCTCCACCGCCGCAGGGTCGTCCTTCATCGTCTTGATGTCCTTCAACGGCTTGCGCCCGGCCTTCTCCTGGGCCTGGGCGTGGACGGATCTGAGCCCGCCGATCTCGACATTGAGCTGCTGCCCCTCGCGTCCGAGCGCGAAGGATTGAAACAGCCTGGCGGCATTCGGATGCGGGCAGTCCTTGAAGATCCCATTCGGGCCAACAATCATCGGCGACCCTTCGGTGGCGTAGACCGGCTCGACCGGGCGGCCGGCCTCCTTCATCTGAAAGATGTTGTACTCGTTGCCGTCGGCCATCACCGCACGCTCGCCGAGATCGAGCTTCTTGGGTGGGTCGGTCGAGGACTGCACCTGCATGATGTTCTGCTTCGCGAGTTGCTCGAAAAAGCTCCAGCCGAGATCGCGCTGCATCTGATAGGTCGCGGTCATGATGGTGCCGCTGTAGCCGGGATGCGCCTTGACGATCTTGCCCTTCCATTTCGGATCGAGCAGATCGGCAAAACTTTTGGGCGCCTCCTCGGCCTTCACGAGATTGGTGTTGTAGGCGATGATCGACAGCCAGACCCGGAAGCTTGCGAACTGCCCATCGGCATCGCGATGCTCCTCCGGATAGTATTTTGCGACCTCTTCCGGGACATAGGGCGCCAGAATGCCGTCGCGCTTCCACACGATGAAATGCGCGGCGTCGGAGGAATTGACGACATCGACGGCATGAATGTTGCTGGCGTATTCTTGGCCGACCCGCTGGAACACACGCTCCGCGCCGGTGCGTTCGACGCGCACGGTCATGCCTGAATATTTCGCTTCAAACGCCTTCGCCAGCTTCTCCGCGACCGGCAGATCGGTCGAGGTGTAATAGACGACCTGCCCCTCTTTCTTCGCCGCCTCGATCAGCGTCGGAGTAACCGGTTCGGTTGGAGGCGCAGCGGCCATCACGCGCGTCGAAAACGCGGCCCCTGCCAGCAGGGCGCCGGAGCCCCTCAGCATGTCGCGGCGCGATAACCCAGGATGTTTCCTCATATGATTCCCCGCACGCGGTGGCGAAGTTGAATACACCGTCCTCCCGCTCATATTCCGATGCACGAAGACGGAGTCTGTCGTCGACAGAGCCGTCAGGTTGCAGCTAGACTTCTGACCAAGAAACAAGACTAAAGTTGGGGGAAGCAATCAATGGCGGGCTTTCGGTACGCCTTGGTGTTTGTCGCGGCGTTGCTGACCGTGTCCATGTCAGGCTCATATGCGGACGCCGAAGATTATCCCGCGCGGCCGGTCAGGATTATCGTTCCCTTTGGTCCCGGCGGTCCGGCGGATGTCGTTGCACGACAGATCGGCAGCATCTTGCAGGAAGGCCTGGGCCAGCCGTTCGTGGTCGAGAACCGCACCGGCGCCGGCGGCGTGATCGGCACGCTCGAGGTCGCGAAGGCGCCGGCCGACGGTTACACCCTTCTGATGATGTCGAACACCCAGACCGCGAATGAATCGCTGGTGCCGCAGCGTAAATATGAACTGATGCGCGACCTGACGCCGATTGCGTCCCTGAACACGTCAGATCTAGTGATCGTGGTTCACCCGGCCGTCCCAGCGAAAACGCTGCAGGAGTTCATCGCACTTGCAAGGGCCCAGCCCGGAAAGCTGAACTACGCCTCGTCAGGCCAGGGTACGCCGTATCACATAGCGGGCGAATTGTTCAAAGCCATGGCCGGGATCGACGTCGTGCATGTGCCCTACCGCAACAGCGGCGAAGCCCGCAGCGGCATCATCGGCGGCCAGGTCCAGATGATGATCGATGCCGTTCCGGCGATGGCAGCGAATGTTCTCGAGAACCAGGTGCGTGCGCTCGCGACAACCGGCAAGACCCGTTCGAACGTGCTGCCCAACGTTCCAACGGTGATCGAGGCAGGCGTTTCCGGCTATGAGGCGACGATCTGGCTCGGCCTGATGGCGCCAGCGGATACGCCGAAGCCGATCATCGACAAGCTCAACACGGCCGTGAACGCCGCAATCAGACGGCCGGAGGTCGAGAAGCTCTGGGCCGCACAGGGGGCGGTGCCGATGACAATGACGCCGGACGAGTTCGACAAATTCCTGCACGCCGATATCGTAAGATGGGCAGAAGTCGTCAAACGGTTGGACAAGGCCCAATAGACACGCAACGGCAAGACCGTGGCGATGGAACGGAGCGCATGAAGACGTTGAACATCCTGAGCGGCGGCGCGGCGCAGGGCCTGGTGCGCAGCCTCGCGCCGGCCTTTGAAGCCGAAACCGGCCTCGGCATTACTGGGGATTTCGGTGCGGTCGGCGCCATGACCGACAGATTGCGCGCCGGCGTTCCGACCGACATTGTCATCCTGACCACCGCCCTGATTGCGAAGCTCGCCGACGAAGGGCTACTTCTGCGCAGCTCGATCACCAACATCGGCCGCGTTGAAACCGCCCTTGCCGTTCGGGCCGGCGATCTCCTGGTCAGCGCCAAGGACGCGATCAGCCTGCGCGCAGCGCTGCTCGCTGCGGACGCGATCTTCGTGCCCGATACGAAGGCATCGACGGCCGGAATTCATGTCGCCAGGGTCCTTGCGCAACTCGACATTGCCGATGTCGTCGCCGATCGACTGAAAGTCTTTCCGAACGGCGCAACGGCGATGCGGCATCTGGCCGGGTCCAGCGACCGTCGGCCGATCGGCTGCACGCAATCGACCGAGATCATCAGCACTCAGGGCGTCGTGCTATCGGGTGCCTTGCCGCCGGGATGCGAGCTCGCGACCATGTATACGGCTGCCGTTGCGACTCAGGCCTCGGCTGCAGCGCAGGCGCAACGTCTCATCGCGTTGCTGACGTCGCCGGAGACATCTGAGCTACGCAGCAAAGCTGGTTTTGTCTCCGGCCTGACGTCGTAGATGCCACAACCTAACGCGCCAACTGTGTGAGACCCGTCGGCGGTCCATCGACCGCAGTCCAGCCGCCATCGACGAACAGCGTGCTGCCGCTGACATAGCTGGCCGCGTCCGACGCAAGGTAGGCAACCGCGGTCGCGACCTCGTCGGCGCTGCTCCAGCGATTGAGCACGGTGTGGCTGGCATAGAGGTTGTAAATATCGGGCCGTTGCTTGAACGGACCGGTCAGCGCGGTCTCAGCGATGCTCGGCGCGATCGCGTTGACGCGGACGCCGGACCGTCCGACCTCGGACGCGAAGCCCTTGACCAGGAGACCGATCGCAGCCTTGGTCGATCCATAGACCGCGAGCCCCGGCTCGATGGTCACCGCACGCACCGAAGAGCAGGCAATAAGGCTGCCGCCCTGCTGCTTCACCATGATGCTGCCGAACGCCTGGAAGAACCAGACTGTGCCCTTGATGTTGAGGTTGATGACACGATCGAGATCATCCTCGGTGTAATCGAGGATGGTCTTGCGGATGTTCAGCCCCGGCGTCGTCACCGCGATGTCGATGCGCTGAAATTCCGCCAGCGCCTTTGCGGCCAATGCCTCGACGCCGGCGCGATCAGCAGCATCGCAACTGGCACCTGTTGCTGCCCCGCCCTGCTGCCGGATCGCAACAGCTGTTGCCTCCGCGCCTTCCTGTGTTCGATCGGCACACAGCACGCGCGCGCCAAGCGACGCCAGCGCTTCAGCCGAGGACCTGCCGATCCCTGAGGCCGCTCCCAACACGACGGCAGTCTTGCCGGTGAGATCGAACAGCTTGCGGTAGTTGGTCATTTGACCTCCCGGGGATGCGAGCAATGCTCGTTTGCCTTCCGTGACCACTTCATATACTAATATATCAGTTTTGGGACCGAGAATGCCCGCCCGCTCGCCGAAAAAGTCTGAGCTCCGCAACCTCGCTGGACACAGACGGACGGGTCGTCCGCGGACCGCAACTGCGGCAGCGCGGATCTATGCTGAGCTGCGCGCTGAGCTCGTCGCGTTGCAGCGCAGACCTGGCGATCCGATTATCGAGGCTGAGATTGCACTTTTATACGGCGTCAGCCGGACTCCGGTGCGGGAAGCCATCCTGCGGCTGTCGGATGAGGGGCTTGTCGAGATTTTCCCGCAATCGGGAATCTTCGTGTCTCGCATACCGCTCGCCGCCCTCCCCGAGGCGATTATCGTCCGAAGGTCGCTGGAGGAAACCACGACCCGCATGGCAACCGAGCGAGCCAGCGCCAGCCAGATCCTCGGCCTGCAGGCGATCCTCGAACGCCAACGCGAGGCCGAGATGGCCGGGGACCGCGAAGCATTCCATCAGGCCGACGAGGCATTTCACGCCGCCATCGCTGACGTTGCCGGACACCCCGGCATCTGGAACCTGATCCTGCAGGTCAAGGTTCACGTTGACCGCTTCCGATGGCTCACTCTACCCCAACGTGGGCGGATGGCCGAGGTCATCGCCGAGCATGAGGACATCACGGCCGCGATCGAGGCCCGCGACCCTGCATCCGCCGGAGCCGCGATGGCCAGACATCTCGAACGGCTTCTGGCCGACATCTCGGCCACCCAGCACAACAATCCGGAACTCTTCGACGAGCGAAGCCAGCCGGCATGACCGCGGCCGGACTCCGGCCAGGCAGTTTTGGGAGGAAATGACGTGAACCGTACGCATCGATCGCAGCACCGCGGTACCGGGCTCAACCGTCGTGACATCATCAAGATCGGCGCCGGCCTTGGCGCGATCGTTGCGGCCTCGGCGCAGACGGCGCTCGGCCAGTCGAAGGCGGTTTTCAAGGCGTCGGACGTACAGCCGCCTGGCTACCCAACCGTGGTCGCGACGGAAAATTTCGGCAAGAAGCTTGCGGTGGTGACCAATGATCGCCTGTCGCTGCAGATGTTTCCGTCGATGCAACTCGGCGGCGAGAAGGAAACCATCGAGCAGACCCAGATCGGCGCGATCCAGATGCTGCGCGTCAGCGCCGGCTCGATCGGACCCATCGTCGATGACATCAACGTCGTCAACATGCCTTTCCTGTTCAAGAACATGGCGCATGCCGAGCGGATGATGGATGGCCCGATCGGTCAGGAATTGCTGGACAAGATCACAGCAAGCCCGAACGCGGGGCTGGTCGCACTGTGCTGGATGAATTCCGGAGCACGCAGCCTCTACAACACCAAGCACGCGATCAAGACGGTCGCCGACATCAAGGGCCTCAAATTCCGCGTCATCGGCAATCCGATCTTCATCGACATGATGAATGCGCTTGGCGGTAACGGCGTCGCGATGGGCTACGATCAGGTGTTCAGCGCGCTGCAGACCGGCGTCATCGACGGCGCCGAGAACAATCCCCCGAGCTACGTCTTCAGCAATCACTACACCGCAGCGAAACACTTTTCGCTCACCGAGCACCTGATCGTTCCAGAGCTGCTGCTGTTCTCGAAACGGGCATGGTCCGCCCTGGCAGCCGATGACCAGACGCTGATCAGAAAGCTCGCCCGCGAGGCGCAGATGGAAGAGCGCGGGCTCTGGAACACCTACGAGCAGCAGGCGATGGAGAAAGCAAAAGCCGCCGGGTGCGAGATCATCGAGATCGCCGACAAGGCGCCATTCCAGAACGCGGTCAGGCCGGTATGGGACAAATATGGCCCGAAATACCAGGACATGATCGGACGCATCCAGTCCGCCTGACACGGCGCCATACGGTAAATCGACATCTCATAGGAAAAGGACATGGCCGGATCATATCGCCGCGCGATGGACTATCTGTATCTTGCCTGCGTCATCACGGGCTCTGCAGCGCTGATCCTGATTTCAGCGGTCATCCCCTGGGCGGTGTTCACCCGCTATGTCCTGAACAGTGCCGCATCCTGGCCCGAACCCCTCGCGGTGCTGCTCACCATCGTCGTGACGTTCATCGGTGGCGCCGCCGGATATCGGCTCGATCTGCATATGAACGTGGCATATTTTGCCGACGAGCTGCCCGATCCATTCCGCAACCTCGCCGATCTTGTCGTCCAGCTGCTGATGGGCCTGATCGCACTGTTCATGATCATCTGGGGCTATCGGCTCGTCGAGGTGACCTGGCACAACACGATCGCCGACTTCCCGTCCCTTTCGGTCGGCGTCACCTATCTTCCGATTCCGATCGGCGGCACCTGTCTGCTCCTGTTCATCATCGAGCGGATTTTTCTGGGTGCGCCACCCGATCCGATCGGACCACACCGCGACTTTTCCACCGACTGATCGCGAGAGGCCACGATGGATATCCTTATTCTGCTCGCGACAATGCTGCTCTGTTTCCTGATCGGCATGCCGATCGCCTACTCGCTGGCAATGGCGGCCATCGTCGGCGCCTTGTGGATCGGCATTCCCCTGGAAGCGGTGATGCTGAAGATTTCCGACGGTGTCAGCAAAGTCGCCATGCTGACAATCCCGTTCTTCGTTCTAGCCGGCGCGATCATGGCGGAGGGCGGCATGGCCCGGCGTCTGGTTGCGTTTGCCGACGTGCTGGTCGGCCTGACCGGTCTGCGTGGCGGCCTTTCGATCGTCAACGTGCTTGCGACGACATTCCTGAGTGGCATTTCCGGATCGGCCGTCGCCGATACATCCGCCATCGGTTCGGTGATGATCCCGCAGATGGAACGGAACGGCTATCCGCGCGTGTTCGCGACCAACCTGACGATCACCTCGTCGGTTCAGGCCCTGCTGGTCCCGCCGAGCCACAATGCGGTGCTCTACTCACTTGCGACGGGCGGAACGATTTCGATCAGCGCCCTCTTCATGGCTGGTGTGTTCCCCGGGCTGCTGCTCGGCTTCTCGCTGATCATTCTGTGCCTGGCCGTCGCCTATCGCGAAAAGCACCCGCACGGCCAGACTGTGCCGGCAAGAGACGCGATCCGGATCGCCATCGATGCTTCCTGGGGTCTCATCACTCTCGTCATCATCCTTGGCGGCATTCTCGGCGGCATCTTCACCGCGATCGAAGCCGGCGCAATCGCCTGCATCTGGGCCTTCTTCGTCACCATGTTCATCTATCGCGACTATCGCTGGCGCGACCTGCCGGTGCTGCTCCATCGCACACTGCGTACCGTCGCGATGGTGATGACGCTGATCGCTTGCGCCTCCAGCGTCGGCTACATCATGGCCCTGACGCAGATGCCGGCCAAGATGACCGCTTTCTTCCTGTCGATCTCCGATAACAAGTACGTCATCCTGCTCCTGATCAATGTCTTGCTGTTGGTGCTCGGCACACTCGTCGACATGGCGCCATCGATCCTGATCGCAACGCCGATCCTGTTGCCGGTGATGAAGAACTTCGGCGTCGATCCGGTCCATTTCGGCATGATCATGCTGCTCAATCTCGGCATCGGCCTGTGCCATCCACCGGTCGGAGCGATCCTTTTTGTCGGCTGCGCGGTCGGCAAGGTCACGATCGAGCAGGTCATGCGCAAGATCTGGCCGTTCTACGCGGTGATGTTCTTTGTCCTGCTGTGCGTGACCTATCTCCCGGAAATCTCGCTATGGCTGCCGCGGCAACTTCAGGTTCTGCACTGAGGCAGGCGGCATCTTGCACAACTGCGGCAAACGCGTCAGCATCATGGATAGAAGCGCGCCTGCGCCAGCTCCGTCAAGAATGGGCACCCGCCGTGAGGATCATCGACCTGAGCCGAGAGCTCTATCATCGCACGCCGAGCTATCCCGGCCATCCGCCGATCATGCACGGGATGTGGAAGAACCACGAGGAAGCCCTGGCGGAGTCGCGAAATGTCTATGGGCTGGCCTCGATGTTCATCTCGATGCCCGACCACGGCGGGACCCATATCGATGCACCCCGGCATTTCGGCCCCGACGGCATACCGATCAATGAATATCCGCTGGAAAAGTGCATCGTGCCGGGCATCTGTCTCGACCTGCGCCACATTGCGCCGCGTGCCGAGATCACCCCATCCGACCTCGATACGGCCGTGAGGGCGGCTGGACGGCAGATCCCGAAAGGTGGCACGGTCCTGCTCTGCACCGGCCATCACGCGCGGACGTTTCCGCGCAAGGAATACGCGACCGACAATTCCGGCGTGAACGTCGCGGCCACCGAGTGGCTAGCGAAACAGGGCATCGTCCATTTCGGCATCGACTCGATGCGCCCAGGTCCCGACAGCGACGAGAACCTGCTTGTTCACAAGGCCTGCCTCGATCTCGACATCACCCACATCGAAAGCCTGTGCAATCTCGAAGCCCTGCTCGGCCAGGGGCAGTTCACCTTCATCGGCCTGCCAATGAAATGGCGTGACGGAACGGCATCGCCGATCCGCGCGGTAGCCGTATTCGATCTTTAGAGCCGTGATGCGGATGACGGATGTCCGATGACAGGCAGCAGATCGGCTCTTCCCTTGCGTCGTTCGATCCTGAAAGCCGGTGGTGCGCTCGCGATCGCCGGCCTCACCGGAATGGCCAGGGCCGCCGGCTATCCGGAACGCCCAGTCAAGATCATCGTGCCATTCGCGCCGGGCGGACCGACCGATATCATGGCCCGCATCCTTGGCACCCACCTTGGCGAAGCGCTCGGCGGCACCATCGTGGTCGAGAACCGTCCCGGCGGCGGCGGCAATATCGGAATCGGCATCGCCGCACATGCCGAGCCTGACGGCTATACCCTCCTGATCACATCGAGCGCCTATGTCGTCAACCCGGGCCTCTATGCCAAAATCCCATACGATCCGGACAAGGACTTTGCGCCAATTGCCGAGCTCGGCACTTCGCCCAATGTGATCCTGGTCGATCCGAAGCTCGGGATCAGTTCGATCACCGACCTGATCGCGCGTGCAAAGGCCAACCCGGACGAACTGAACTATGCCAGCCCCGGCCTCGGAACGACGCCGCATCTCGCCGGCGAGCTGTTCAAGATGATGGGCCAGATCCAGATGACGCATGTGCCGTTCTCGGGCGCCGGTCCAGCCATACAGGCGATCCTGAGCGGAACGACCCAGGTCGCGTTCGCGGCACTCCCGCCTGCCCATCCACATATCGAGTCAGGAGCATTGAAGGCGCTGGCCGTCACTGGAACCCATCGATGGTTCGATTTGCCTGATGTGCCGACCATGATCGAGCTCGGCTACAAGGATTTCGTCTCCGACACCTTCCAGGGGTTTCTCGCCCCCGCAAATACGTCCCCCTCCATCGTCGAGTTGCTGTCGGCGAAATCGATCGCGATCCTGAAGACGCCGAAGATCGCCGAACAGCTGCGCAACGACGGCTTCGAGGTGCTTGCAAACGGCCCCGATGGCATGCGCAAGCGTATCGCAGACGAAGTTCCGAAATGGCGCGACATCATCGCAAAGGCCGGGATCAAGCCGGTCTGAGCAGATCAAGATTGCGCGACACGCACAGCGTGTGACCTTGCGACCGCTCGCCGGCATCCCTACGCTGCCCGCCCATAACAAAACAAGACCAGGGAGGCGATCGTCATGACCACCAGGCGGGATTTCCTGAGAGCGGGAGCAACGGCGGCGGCAGGCATTGTGTTTTGCAGCTGCGGACTCGTCCACAACGCGAATGCGCAGCAATCGCACCAGAAGTTGCCGGTCACCGTCGACGGCAAGCGCATCAAGACGATCGACATTCATTCGCATTGCCACTTCCGCGAGGCGGGAGCCCTGCTCGGCGCCGACGCCGGGAAACTGCAACTGCCGCCGGTCAACGGCGCCGCCGAGGCCTTCATCGAGATCGACAAGCGCCTGGCGGCGATGGACGCGCAGGCCGTCGATATGGAAGTGCTCTCGATCAATCCGTTCTGGTACGACCGCGATCGTGATCTTGCCAGGAAGATTGTGAAAATCCAGAATGAAAAACTTGCCGAACTCTGCGCCTCGAAGCCCGACAGGTTCGCAGCCTTCGCCTCGCTGACGCTGCAGGCGCCGGATCTTGCGGTTCAGGAGCTGGTGACCGCGGTCAAGAAACAGGGGCTGAAGGGGGCAGCGATCGGCGGCGTCGTCGACGGCCTCGAATTCTCCGATCCGAAGTTTCATCCCGTATGGGCGAAAGCCGAGGAACTCGGTGTCCCCCTGTTCATCCATCCGCAGGGCGTGCCCGAGCTCGGCAAACGGCTCTCCGGCAATGGTTGGCTTGGCAACACGATCGGCAATCCGCTCGAGACCACGATCGCGCTCTCTCACCTGATCTTCGAAGGCACGCTCGACCGCTTTCCGGGATTGAAGGTCATTGCCGCACATGGCGGCGGCTACCTCCCCTCGTATGCCGATCGCTCGGACCATCCCTGCCTGGTCGGACCCAAGGGATGCAATCCGGAGATCAAGCTCCAGAAGGCGCCGACGGAATATCTCAAGCAGATTTATTTCGACTCTCTGATCTTCACACCTGAGGCCATCCGGCACCTTGCGGCCCAGGTCGGCGCCGGCCAGATCGTGCTGGGAAGCGACTATCCCTATCCATGGCAACTGGCGCCGGTCGATCACATCTTCGCTTGCTCATCGCTCGGCGACGACGACAAGGCCAACATTCTCGGCCGGACCGCAGCAAAGCTGCTCGGCGTCGCCGCGTGAGGACGGCGGCGGACCGTTGAACAGTTTGAATTGCCGAGGTCGCGCCGCGATGCGCGACGATGGCGTCAACGATCAATAGGCTTTCACCGTCCGTATCCCATTGCGCGGCTGAGCCGTGGGCGCCGGCTGCGCAACTCTGGGCGACGGATCGGTGTCGACCGCGTCAGTTCCAGCGAACTCCGCTTGCGCCGCGTCTGAAATCCATTTGACCGCTGCGGGGTGACTGACCAGCATCCCGATCAATGCAATGATCACGAGCACCGGCAAAGCGACAAGCTTGATGCTGAAGCTCCCGTAGTTGCTCTCTGGATCCTGCTGTCGGTTGTCGAACGAGCCCTGCATGGATTCCTCTACAGTGCGGATGTGCTCCCCGAGGCATCACTTACCGCAGGGCACGCGAGGCCGATGTGAATGGTTTCACAGGCTTTGTCCGGTTCACCGTTTCGTGAAACGCGGGATCGATCGAGCAGCCGGAGCGGCTACTCGCCGTCGTTCGCGCCGGCGTCGACCAGCTCTTGCAGAGATGCGGGCTTCAGCACAACGATCGCGCCATGCTCAAGCCTGACCCAACCGCGCATCGCCCAGGCGCGGAGCTGCTTGTTGATGCTCTCACGGGTCATACCGACCATCTCGCTGATCTCCTGCTGGGTGATCGAGATGGTGCGCCCCTGCGGCTTGTGCTTGTCGCTCAGGCGCAGCAGCGCGCTGGCCAGACGGCCGGGCAAGTCCTGCAGGATAACCTGCTCGACCTGATCGCTGGTCCAGCGCAACCTCGCGCAAAGCAGCTCGATAAACTTCATCGCAAGCGTCGGCTGGCTGCGCACGAAGGGAATGAACTCGCGCCGGTCGATGACGAACAGCTCGCAATTGGTGTTGGCGGTGGCATCGGCGGTCCGCGACAGGCCGTCGAGCAGCGCGATCTCCCCGAATATCTCTCCTGCCTCGATCAGGTTCAGAATCGCGTTGCGGCCGTCCGGCGACGAGATGCTGATTTTCACCGTGCCCGAAATCACCGCAATCAGGCTCGTGCCCGGATCGCCTTTGGAAAAGATCGTGGTACCCCGCTTCAGCGTGGTGTGCTTGGCATAGCGGCAGAGCTGATCGAATGCCTCGGGCTCGAGATCGGCGAAATAGGGATGCTTGCGCAGCACCGACAGCTTGTTGTTCGAAAACGATGGCGCGCCGGCAGTTCGTTCTATGGGCGGCGCACCGGTCATCGTGATCCAGACTGATTGTGTTGCGTTCAGTCGGCCGCCAGCAGAGCGGACACCGACAAAGCCATCGATCAATGAAAGCGCAGAGACTATAACCCCACCGGGGCCCTACAGCAACAAAAGGTCCGGGCCGGTGGCATTGGGATCTGAGGCAACCAACGTACAATTTGGAATAAATACGCACCTATGCAACGCTCAATTGTAGCCAGCGGCCGCCTTTGACCGGAATGCCCGGTCCATCAACGACAATTCTCGCCTGGCAAAACCCGTCTGTGTAAAGGTCAACGCCGCCAGCTCACAGCAGCTTGCCGTCCGGCCCAAAGAACGGATGCGGCCCGTCAAACTGACCGATGGGGACCTGATGAGTGACCAACTGTCCAAAATCCTGCCCAGGAAACCATGTGTGCAAGTGGAATGCAGGCGGTTCCACCTTGAAGGATGGTTGGCGGAACTGTCCGAGGTCGAGGTCGACCGCATGGTTCGGCGCGGGGCACAATGTCACGGGAATCCCGGCAAAGGTCGTCAGCATGGCACGATGGACATGCCCGCACGCGATCAACCGCACACGCGGGTGACGTCCGACGATGCCTGCCAATTCGTCGGCATTGAAGAGGTCCTGGCGGTCCATATGCCAAATGCCGCCCTTGAATGGCGGGTGATGCAGGAAAAGTAGCGCCGGCCGATCGACTGCCGTCGCCAGCGTCGCGTCCAGCCATTGCAGCGTGGACGTTTCGAGCATGCCGTGGGGCTTCCCAGCTACGCTTGAATCCAGCAGCAGGAGATCGAGGCCATTCACCTCGATCTTCTGGTCGAGCGGGCCCGTTGCGTGAACATAGGGCCCGGCAGGGAACGCGGCGCGCATCCACTCACGCGAGTCGTGATTGCCGGGAATTCCGGCAAACGGCAGGCGGAGCGGCGCGAGCAATCGCTTGAGATAGTCGTATTCCTCGACCGACGGCGTATCGACAAGGTCGCCCGAGATGACAACGAAATCGGGCGCCGGCTCAAACGCGCTCAGCGCGGCCACACAACGCTCGAGCGCCTTCGCGGTATCGACCCGGCCATAGGCCAACGCTCCCGGCGGCTTGATGTGGAGGTCGGATATCTGGGCGATGAGGACCGGTTTCGACGGCATCGATCAATCTCAGGGTTCGGAAGGGAGGAGACGGACAGCACTAGGCGAGATCGAAAGCCCTATTCGATCGCCCACCTTGGCTTGAATCGTGTTGGGCGCGTCGACATTCAGCGGCTTGCTCGATGCACCGCTCACGACGAGCCGCTGTCGGTCGCCGATGAAGCTGACGGAATCGACAATGCCTGAGAGCAGCTCCGCCCCAGCGTCAACCACGCGAATGGTTTCTGGGCGGATCATGACGGTCGCATTCGCAGTCGTTGATTCTCCCTCGATCGGCAACCGTCCACCGGGCAGGATCAATACCCCGTTCTCGATCGCGGCTTCTATGATGTTCGCCGCTCCGACGAATTCCGCCACAAACCGATCCTTCGGCGCAAAGTAAACCTCGCGCGGCGTACCGATCTGCGCAATCGCACCTTTCCGCATCACCACGATGCGGTCGCCCAATTCCATGGCTTCGGCCTGATCATGCGTGACATAGATCGTCGTGATCCCGAGTGCTCGCAACAGCCGGTTGAGTTCGCTCCGTAGCCGGTCCCGCAAGGCGGCATCAAGCGCAGTCAAGGGCTCGTCGAGCAGCAAAATGCCGGGCCGGATTGCGACGGCGCGAGCCAGTGCGACGCGCTGACGTTGGCCGCCCGAAAGCTGGTCGATGCGGCGGTTCTCCAACCCCCCGATGTTTGTGAGAGTCACCAGATCGGCGACGCGTGCGGCACGCTCGTCCCTGGCAACACCGCGGATCCTCAGCCCGTAGGCGATATTGTCCGCCACCGTCATGTTGGGGAACAGGGCGTAGGACTGGAACACCATCCCGACATTGCGCCGCTCGATCGGGACCGATGTCACCTCCTTGCCGTCGAACAGGACCTTGCCGCCAGCATCCGGCAACTCGAGGCCAGCGATGATGCGCAGCATCGTGGTCTTGCCGCAGCCGGATGGGCCAAGCAGCACCAGCGTCTCGCCACGCGCAATGTCGAGGGTTGCGGGATCTAGGGCGCGCGTGCCATCGGCAAAGGTCTTGCCACAGGCCTCGATCCGCACCGCTGCGCCGTGCCCGGCCGTACTCATCGCTTGTAATCCCTGTCGGCCAGCAGTTGCATCGCGACCAGAAGCGGAATGATCATCACAAAGAAGATCAGCGTGTAGGCCGAGGCCACTTCGAGTCGCATCGAGGCGTAGCTGTCGGCGAGCCCGATCGGCAATGTCTTCGTCAACGGCGTGTGCAGCATCCAGGTCAGGTTGAATTCACCGAGCGACAGCGTGACCACCATCAGTGCGCCAGCCAGTATTCCCGGCAGCGCGTTCGGCACGATGACATCGCAGAAGCGCCGCCATGGCGATGCCCCCAGCGAGGCGGCCCCCTCATCGAGCGTCTTGATGTCCACGGTCGCAAACACCGCCATGACCGACCGCACCATGAACGGCATGGTGAAGATCACGTGTCCGACCAGGATGAAGAGCCAGGAACGGCGAAAGTCGCCAAAGCTCCCGTAGGCGAGCAGCAGTGCGAGCGCAATCGCAAGCCCGGGGATCGCCAACGGCAGCGTGATGATCTCCTCGACGATGCGGGCAAGCCGGCCTCCCCGCGTATGGAGGGCATAGGCTGCGGGAACACCCGCAAGCAGCGTGACCGCAAGCGTCGCAAACGCGATCACGAACGACAGCAGAATGGTGCCGGCGTAGAGCTCCCAGACCTGCGCGACCCATTGCAGGGTCACGCCGGACTGGATGCCCCGGAAATAATTGACGGTCACGCCGGCGGAGATCGAAAGTCCCGCAGGCACCACCAGGAATGCTGCAACGAGCAGCGTGAAGATGAACTGGCCGGTGAAGATCAGACGATCGCGCATGCATTCACCCGGCCGCTGCGACTGCGGTGCCGCTAAAGGTGCGCGCCAGCGCAAGGATGAGCCAGGTGATCAGGCCAAGCCCCACCGACAGCGCGGCCGAGGTCGCGAAGTTGGCGGCCAGCGTGAACTCGGTGTAGATCAGCATCGGCAGCACATCGATGTTCGTCGCCAGTGTGAAGGCGGTCCCGAAGGCACCCATCGCGGTCGCAAATGCGATCGCGCCCGACGCGACGAAAGCCGGTGCCAGCGCCGGCAGAACGACGTCACGCTGGACCGCCCAGGGGCTGGCGCCAAGCGAGCGCGCGGCCTCCTCCAAACCGACATCGAGCTTTTGCACGGCCGCCATGATGGTCAGGATCACGCGGGGGATCGAGAAGTAGAGATAGCCCAGGAAGAGCCCGTAGATCGAATAGGCGAACACGAACTTCTCGCCGAATATCCGGTTCGACAGATCGCCGATCAGTCCTTGTCGACCCGCCAGCAGAATGATCATGAAGCCGACCACCACGCCGGGAAAGGCCAACGGGAAGGTCAGCATCGCGATGAGCACGGCCCGCCCGGGAAAGCGGTGCCGCTGCAGAAACATTCCGGCAATTGTCGCCACGATCAACGTGACCACCGTCGTTGCCGCCGCCAGGAGCACGGTGTTGATCAGCGTCGCGCGATAGCGGCCTTCCGTCAGGATGGCGAGGTATCCGGCGAGCCCGTGCGACCCTTCGGCGCCTGCGACCACCAGCCGTGCCATCGGCAACAGGAAGAATGCCGTGGTCACGACCGCAAGCGGCAGCAGGCAGAGCCAAACGAAGGATTTTTGCGACATCGGAAGAATAGTGCCCCGGCAAGGGGCACCATATTGCCTCAGCGGACCTCGGCGAGATAGCGGTCGACGAAGACTTTTTGCATGTTTTCCATCTCGCCCCAATCGACGCTCTTGGCGCGGGCATAGTCGCTGTCGGGGAGGAATTTGCTCTTCACGGAAGCCGGCAATTCGATCGGGCGGGCCGGACGCAGATAGGCATTGGTCCAGATCGCCTGCCCCTTGTCGGACAGCAGATAGTCCATCGTCTTCTTGGCCTTCTCCTTGTCGGGCGCATTCTTCACGAGACCGACGACATAGGGAAACACCACCGACCCCTCGCAGGGAATGACGAACTCGAAGTTGCCCTTTTCCGAATACTTCGCGCGGTAGGCGTTGAAGTCGTAGTCGAACAGGATCGGCATCTCACCGGAGACGACGCGGGCATATGACGTCTGCTTGGGCACGATCGGATCGTTCTTGCGCAGTTCCTTGAAGAAGTTGATCGCCGGATCGAAATTGGTAGGTGAGCCGCCCAGCGCCAGATTGACGGCGACCGCGCCGACATAACCGACCGCCGCCGACGACGGGTCGAGGTAGCCGACCATGCCCTTGTAGTCGGGCTTCAGGAGGTCCTTCCAGCAAGCCGGCACCAGCTTGCCGCCAAGCGCATCCTTGTTCACGAACAGGCCGAGCGTGCCGGAGTGGATCGTGGTCCAATAGCCATCCGGATCCTTGAGGCCGGCGGGGACTTGATCCCAATGCGCCGGCTTGTAGGGCTCGAGCGCGTCCTGGGCCTTGGCCTTCATGCCGAAGGTCACGCCGAAATAGCCGATATCGCCGACCGGATTGCTCTTCTCGGCCAGGATCTGAGCCAGTGCCTGGCCGGAATTCTTGTTGTCATGCGGGATATCGTAGTTGAGATCCGCCTTGATCGCCTTCAGCATCGAGGCCCAATCTGCCCATTCCGGCGGACAATTGTAGCAGATCACGTCGGCCGCCTTGGCGGATTGCCACGGCGCGATCAGCGTCAGCGCCAGCAACGCAAGGACAAGGCGGACGGTCTTCATGGGAGGCTCCGGTCCGAGAGAGGATGCAATGAGGACTTCAACATCAACCGGGCGACCAAGTATAGGCCGCGTATGAACGTTTTGCGACGCGCTCGCTGCCGTGCAGCAAATGCAACGGCCCCGGTGCCGACCATCAGATGCTCGCGGCAACCGATCGTTTCGCGCTAGGCTGCCGGCCAAAAGAGGAAACGCCCATGTACCAGCCGCCCGGCGTCAAAACGTCCCCTGATCTTCCCGTCCCCGACCTGATGAAAGCCTGGGTCCTTGGCGACCCCGACCACCTCCTCCTGCGCGAAAAGCCAACGCCGGTCCCGTCACGTGCCGAGGTGCTGGTGCGCATCGACGCTGTTGCGATCTGCGCCACCGATCTCGAGATTATCCATGCCGGGTCGCCGGCGAGCATTCAGGGCGGCGTGCCCTTCAACAAGAACTTCACGCCGGGCCACGAATACATGGGCACGGTCGCCGCGCTCGGCCCGGACGTTGATGAATTCAGGATCGGCGAACGGGTCAGCGTCGAGATCCACGCCGGCTGCGGTCAATGCAAACGCTGCCGCCAGGGCATGTACACCTCCTGTCTCAACTATGGAAAGCCGCATAAGGGTCACCGCGCCAACGGCTTTACGACCGACGGCGGATTCGCCGAATACGCGGTCAATCACATCAATACGCTGGCGCGCGTACCGGATACCATGAGCGACGCGGAAGCGACGCTGGTGGTGACCGCCGGTACGTCAATGTATGGCTTGACGGAATTGGGAGGATTGGTGGCCGGCGAGAGCGTCGTGGTGATCGGCCCAGGGCCGATCGGACTTCTCGCAGTTGCTGTGGCCAAGGCGCTTGGTGCAAGCCCGGTGATCCTGACCGGCACGCGCAACAAGCGGCTGGCGATCGGCCAGGAACTGGGGGCCGACCGCGTCGTCAACATCAGCGACGAAGACGCCGTTGAGGTCGTGAAGCAACTAACAGGTGGGATCGGCGCGGACTATGTCGTCGAATGTGCCGGCACCGAAGCGACACTCAACCAGGCCATTCACATGACCAATCGCGGCGGCAAGATTTGTCTGGCCGCCTTCCCGCACGAAGCCGCGACGCTGGACATCGCGCATCTCGTGCGGAACAACATCTACGCTTACGGGATCCGCGGCGAAGGCCGCAGCGCCACTCACCGCGCCATGGCACTGATGGCAGCGAAGCGGTTCGACGCGACTAGGATCCACACGCATACGTTTCCGCTGGCCGACCTGCCGACGGCGCTCAGATATGCGCGAGACCGCGTGGATGACGCGATCAAGGTCGTCCTTACCAATCGCAAGGCCGACGCGATCGCGAGCGCTGCGGAGTAAGGTCCGTTCGTGCCGGTTGCAGGAGTGCTGATCCGAGAGCCTGCTCATACCGAGCAGTATCGCTCCTTGATCTCGTCGTCGGCCAACAGTGCCTGCGCCGATGCCTGGTGCACCACCGCGCCCTGATCCAAAACGTAGGCGCGATCGGCAATACCAAGCGCGAGCTCAACGTTCTGCTCGACCAGCAGAACCGTCGTTCCTTGCGCCTTCATGCTGCGGAACAGCTCGAACATCTCGTCGACCAGGACTGGCATGATGCCCTCCGAAGGCTCATCCAGCATGATCAGATCCGGCTTTGCGACCATCGCTCGCGCGATCGCCAGCATCTGCTGCTCGCCGCCAGACATCGTGACCGCCTCTTGATCCATGCGCTCGGCCAGTCTTGGAAATATCACCGCGATCTCGTCAATCAGCTCGGCTTCCCGCTTCTTCGCCGGCGACGCCACCAGGCCGAGCCGCAAATTTTCCCGCACGGACAGGCCCTGCACGATGCGCCTCTCTTCGGGGACATAGGCCAGGCCCAACGCGAAGCGCACATGCGCCGGCTGGCGCAGCAGCTCTTCGCCCTTGAAGGTGACCGAGCCGCGCGCCCGCGCCATCAATCCCATGATCGATTTCAGCGTGGTCGTCTTGCCGGCCCCATTGCGGCCGATGAGGCAGACGATTTCGCCTTTGGTCACCTCGAGGCTGATGTCCTGCAACGCGTGGCTAGCGCCATACCAGGCATTGAGCTTGCTGATCTGCAGCATTCCGTCAATGCTCCCGCTGACCGAGATAGACCCGCTTCACGGCCTCGTTCTGTCGGACCTCCTGCGGCGTTCCTTCGGCCAGCAACTCTCCATGGTGCAGCACGAGGATGCGATCACTGATCCCGAGCACTAGCTTCATCTTGTGCTCGACGAGGATGACCGTACGCTCCTCTGCCAGCTTCACGATCAGATCCATCATGGTTCGGGTTTCTTCCGGACTCATGCCGGCCGTCGGCTCGTCCAGCAGCAGCAAACGGGGGTGGCTGGCAAGTGCCATGCCGATCTCCAGCGCCCGCTGCTCACCATGTGCCAATGTCTTGGCAGCTCGTTCCCGAGATTCCCACAGCCCAACCAGGGCAAGCAGCCCGTCAGCCCGCTCGACCAGTTCGGTCAGGCGCGCGCGTGGGCGCCAGATGTCATATCTTGACACCAGTGCCTGCAGGCCGACGCGGATGTTCTCGCGCGTCGTGAGCTGCGGGAATACGCTGGTGATCTGAAAGGATTTTGCGATCCCCATGTGAGCAAAGCGGTGTTGCGGCAGGCCGGTGACATCCTTGCCCTCGAATTCAACGCTACCCCTCGTGGGCGGAAAGGCGCCGCACAGCAGATTGAAATAGGTGCTCTTTCCTGCACCGTTCGGACCAATGATGGAGGTGATCGCTCCTCTGGAAAACTCGGCTGAGATATTGTCGAGCGCAACAAACTTCCCGAACGTCTTGCCGACGCCCCTGGTGCGCAGAATGATTTCTCTCGCTTGGCCTGCTGCGGCAGTCATCGTTTGCCCCGCGCGATCAGCGTGCCCCAGATGCCGGCCGGAAAGAACAGCACGCATGCAATGAAGATGGCGCCTACGATCAGTTGCCAGTGAACGGTCCACACGGATACTACGTTCTCCAGGACCAGGAAGACCGCGGCGCCGATCATCGGCCCGAAGAACGTCCCCATACCACCCAGCAATGCGATCATCACGACCAGGCCCGACGTCTCGTAGTGCAGGATCTCGATTGGAACGATCGACAGATGCAGGGCCTGCAAGGCGCCGGCGAGGCCGCAGAAGCCACCTGACAAAACGAAGGTCAGCAATCGCGTCAACGTGACATCATAGCCCGACGCGCGTGCACGCATCTCGTTCTCGCGCACCGCTTCAATGACGGCGCCAAATGGCGACGCGAGAATGCGCGACATCACGAAAAAAGCGGCAATCACGAAAGCCGCAATGACGTAGTACCGGATCATCGGATTGATGAAGTCGATCCGCAAGCCGAACAGATCGATGGTGCAGACATTGATGCCGCGGAGCCCATTTTCGCCGCCGGTCAAGTCAACCGCCTGGTAGAGAAGGTAATAGACACATTGCGACAGCGCCATCGTGACCATGGCGAAGTAGATGCCGCGGGTCCTGATCGCGAGCACGCCAATCAACAGCGCCATCAACAGGCCGCCGGCGACCCCGGCCGTGATCGCCGCATACCATGGCCAGCCGAAATGCACGATGGCGATGCCACAGAAGTAGGCGCCAGTCCCGAATAGCGCCGCATGACCAAACGACAGGAGCCCAAGATAGCCAAACACGAGATTGAACCCCAGGGCGTACAACCCATAGATCAGGATGTTCACGGCCAGGGCCGTGAAGGGCATCGCCAACGGGAAAATCAGGATCACCGCAGCCACAATGCTGGCGCGATGTCTCGTTGCCAACTCGTACCAGCTGGCTGTCGTGGCACGGGAGTGTTTGATGGATTCAGTAGTTTCGGTCATGCCGGGCTCAGCTCATCAATCCGGCGCGGCCGAAGAAGCCTTGGGGACGAACGATGAGAACGATCGCCATCAAGGCAAAGATCGAAACCTTGGCCATCTCGGGTGCAAACAGCGAGGTCATGCTGACCACCACGCCGACCAGCAAGCCTGCCAATACGGCGCCGCCGATCGATCCCATACCCCCCACGACCGTCACGACGAAAGCCTCGGCGAGAATCGTGCCGCCCATCTCCGGAATGACACCCTGAAGCGGGGCCGCCAACAGGCCGGCAAAGCCCGCAATCGCGGTACCTATCCCGAACACGATCAACCAGACCCTGGAAACATCGACCCCAAGGACGCGGACGATTTGCGGATCGCGCGCGCCGGCGCGGATAATGAGCCCGAAGCTGGTCTTCTCCAGAAACAGCCAGAGCGCCAGCAGGACGACGGCCGTCGCGCCAATCACGAACAGACGGTAGAGCGGGAAATAGCCGACACCGATGTAGACGGCCCCTTGAAGGACCTCGGGCGTATCGAAGGGATAACCGGTCTTGCCGAAGGCGATGCGCACGCATTCGACCATCACGTAACTCAGCCCGAAGGTCAGCAGCAGCGGATAGTCGATACCGCGGCCGTAAAGCGGCCGGATCAGCACGCGCTCGACTGCAAGGCCGAACAGTCCGATCACGATCGGCACAGCCGCGAGGCAGATCCAGAAATTCCCGCCGATCGAAATCAGATAGAGCCCGACATAGGCGCCGACCATGTAGAACGCGCCGTGAGCGAAGTTGACGACGGTCAACATCCCGAAGATCAGCGAGAGACCGATCGCAAACAGCACGTAGATTGCACCGAGCGCCAGCCCGGCAAATAATTGCAGCGCAATCAGGTCAAAGCTCAAGCCGGCCATTTATCCCCCAAACTACGGCGCGCACCGCCCGCGGCGCGCGCCGCCGTCGCACGGCTCAGCTCTTGTGGCCGAGCGCTTCGCAGGTACGCAGGTTCTTCTCATTGGGTTCTTCGGTTGAGAGAACCTCGAACACATCGGACTCGTTCTTCATATCCTTGGACTTCGACTTGATCACGAGTACCGATTGCACCGACTGGTGATCACATTTGCGATAGTATTGCGGCCCCTTGTAGTCGTCGTACTTCAGGGCTTCCAACGCGGTGACGATTTTGTCGGTCTCAACGCTGCCGGCACCCTTGACCGCCTCGAGCACGGTCCGAACGCCACCATAGCCGAGCGCACCGTAATCGGTGGGCAACTTGCCGTCATACATCTTGCGGAAGGCGTCGTTGAACGCCTTGGTCGAGGCGAATTTTTCCTCGATGCCCCAGTAGAACGAGCAGCCGCCGACGACGCCTTCGAATGCCTGAGGGCCCGCGGCGACGCGGCTGGCATGCGAGAGCAGCGGTGCAATGATCTGAATCGATTTCTTTACGCCGAAGTCGGTTGCCTGCTTCAGCGCGATCTGCTGGTCCCGGCCGAAATTGCTGATGCACAGAATATCGGGCTTCAGCGCCTGGAGACGGGGCAGCAGGGTAGAGAAGTCGGTTGTTCCCAACGGATGGCGGATGTCACCGAGATTCTCGATGTTGAACTCCTTGCCGACCTCGAGGAAACCGCGAACCATCTCGTGACCGTAGGCGTAATCCGCCGTCAAGAACGCAACCTTCTTGCCGAATTTGGCAAAGGCATAACGGCCGACGGCGCCTGACGTCATGTGCGGGTTCAACGCTTCGTGGAACGTGAATTTGCTGAAGTCTGCCGCCTCGTTGATTGCGTCGGACTGGCTGATCGAATTGAAGATTACGCCGCGCTCTTTGGTGACGTTGTTGATTGCGAGCTGAACCGCCGCGGACAGACTGCCGACGACAAAATTTACCTTCTCCTTCTCGACCAGCTCCAATGTCCGCGTAGCCGCCTCGCCGGGATTCAGCTTGTCGTCGCGCACGACAAGCTCGGCCTTGCGGCCGTTGAGACCGCCGGCATCATTGAACTGGGCGACAGCGAGCTGCCCGGCCCGCACCTGGTCCTGGGCCTCGGCGCCATACGGACCGGTCAAGGGAACGGGGAAGCCGATCTTGATGGGTGCTTCCTCGGCGTGCAGCAGATTGATGCGAAAAGGTGAGACGGCGAGAGCGGCGCCTGCGCTTGCCGTCGTCAGCAGACGACGCCGCGATATCGATCCAGCTTCAGCGACCTTGTTCGTCATGACTATTCCTCCCCCAGAACTGTCTGTATTTTGCTTATCGTCTTACTTTGCCCGGAGCATCTCCACCTCAGATGCGTCCCAAGGCAGTCAGGATAACCTGAGGCGTAAGCGGAATCTCGGTAATTATTGCGCCGAACGGCCGGAGCGCGTCATTGACCGCGTTGGCAACCGCAGCTGCCGCACCGGCCGTGCCGGCCTCGCCCGCCCCTTTGGCTCCCAGCTCCGATTCCTGCGTCGGAGATACCACGTGGCCGATCTCGATATCGGGCATCTCGCCGGACATCGGGACCAGATAGTCCGCCATATTGGCGTTGGTCAGCTGACCGCGCTCGTCATAGATGCATTTCTCGAAGAGCGCCGCGCCGAGCCCCTGCACGACCCCGCCCCGGATCTGCTCGTCGACGAGTTGCGGGTTGATGATGGTGCCGCAGTCTTCGACAACCCAATGCTTCAACAGCGTAACGAACCCGGTTTCGGTATCTACCTCAAGCCATGAGGCCTGAATGCCGTTGGTGAACGCAAAGGGATACTGGCGCGGAACGAAATGTCGGGTCGCCATCAACTCAGGCTGAATGCCTGGCGGGAGGGTGTCCGGTCGAAAATAGACGATCCGCGCCAGCTCGTTCAGCTCGATGCGCGGCGCACCGTCGTCGGCATTGACGATGCTGTTGTTGACGATATCGAGCCCGTCCGGCGTCGATTGCAGGATGGCCGCGGCGACATCCAGGATATTCTGGCGCAAAGCCTTGGCAGCCTGCAACGCGGCTTCGCCGCCGATGCCGGCGCCGCGCGAGGCCCAGGTACCACCGCCGTAGGGCGTATTGTCGGTGTCGCCCAGGGTCACTCGGATTCGGTCCATCGAGACGCCAAGCACACTGCCTGCGATCTGGGCAGTTAGCGATTCCGACCCTTGCCCCTGTTCCGTGATGCTGGTCTGGCAGATGACCGAGCCTTGCGCGTCGAGCCGAACCGCAACGCCATCTTGCGACGAAATTCTCGCGCCGCCGACGCCATAAAAGGCAGCACTTGGGTTGGTCACCTCGATGAAGCTGGCGATTCCGATGCCCCGGTGAACGTTTCTGGCGCGCAAGGCCGTTTGCTCAGCGCGCAGCGCGTCGTAATCCATCATCTGAAGCAACTTGGCCAACGAGGCGTGATGCGAAAGCTGCTCGAACTTCATGCCTGAGGGTGATGCGCAGGGATAGGCATCGTCGGCGATCAAGTTGCGCCGGCGGATTTCGACGGGGTCCATGCCGATCTTCGCTGCGGCAAGATCGACCAGGCCTTCGGTGACCGAACAGGCAATCGGGTGTCCGACCGCTCGGTACTGGCACATGACGTTCTTGTTCTGGAACACGACGCGCGCCCGCGCTCGATAATTCGGGGTGACATATGGCCCACCGACCAGATTGACCACCTGATTTGCCTCGATGGCGCTGGTGCGCGGATACATCGAATACGGGCCGATCCCCGTCAGATCGTCGATCTCGAAGGCCGTGATCGTACCGTCGGGCCTGACGCCGATCCGTCCCTTACATCGATGATCGCGGGCGTGAATGTCCGTATTGAAGCTCTCGACGCGGTCGGCCACGAACTTGACGGGCCGGCGCAGCAGTTTGGACAGTGCGTAGGTCGCCATTTCGTCGGCGTAGACGTGGACCTTGATGCCGAAGGAGCCGCCGACATCCTTGCAAACCACCCGGACTTGCGCTTCCTTCAGCCCCAGATGTAGGGCTGCGATATTCTGCACCATATGGGGCGCCTGCGTGCCCTGATAGATCGTGAGCCGCGCCTCGGCCGTATTCCAGTCGGCAACGACTGCCCGCGGTTCAAGCGTCACGCCGGTGTGGCGCCCGAATACGAAGTCGGCTTCGACGACCTCGGACCCCAACAATGCGTCGTCGACATCGCCGGCATCGAGGCTCCGTTCAAAGGCAAGATTGTCACCGAGCGAGGCATGAATGACGGGCGTGGCCGCATCGAGCGCTGTGCGCATGTCCGTGACCGCCTCGAGTTCCTCGTAGTCGACGGAAATGTGCTCCATGGCATCTTCAGCTGCCGCACGGCTGGTTGCCACAATCGCCGCAACTGCCTCACCCTGCCAGCAAGCCCGGTCGATAGCGATCGCGTGCTGCGGCGCCGACTTCAATCCCTTCAGATGCGAGAGCACGCCGACCCACGGCGTGATGACAGCTTCCAGCTCACGCCCCGTGACGATAGAAATGACGCCCGGCATGCGCCTAGCCATCTCGGCATTGATCGCCACGATTCTGGCGTGGGCATACGGCGACCGTAGAAAAACCGCGTGCGCCATCCGCGGCAATTCCAGGTCACTGACATATTGTCCGCGCCCTTGCAGCAACCTGTCGAGGTTCGGCCTTGGCACCGTCTTGCCGATGTAGGAATTCGGGCGATCGAGCACCGAAAGCGCGCCTGCTGGTGCACGGGTCACGGTCATGACCGCCGCTCCGCGCGGGTCCTGGCTGTCGCCTCCACAGCGTCCACGACGGCCTGATAGCCGGTGCAGCGGCAATAGTTGCCGGAGAGATGCTCGCGGATCGCTTGACGATCAGGCGCAGCCGTGTGCTTCAGCAGGTCCTGGGCCGTCATCAGCATCCCAGGCGTGCAGTAACCGCACTGCAATGCATTGCGTTCGCGAAATGCCGCCTGAAGGTCGGCGATTTCACCGCTGTCGGACAGCCCCTCGATTGTCTCGACCGACGCGCCCTGCGCCTGGACCGTCAGCATCAGGCAGGAGCGAACGATCTCACCATCGATTCGAACCGTGCAGGCACCGCAAACGCCGTGTTCGCAACCGATATGGGTTCCAGTCAGCTCGAGATTTTCTCGGAGGAAATCAGCGAGATTGAGCCGCGGCAGGACAAAGGCATCGATGGGTTCACCGTTGACGAGAAGCGAGATCGATACCGGAGCGCTCACGTGGTCACCTCCGTTTCCAACTCCGGCCGCGCGAGCAAGACGGCCACGCAGCGTCGGAGCAAGACTGTGGCCAAGTGTCGGCGCATGGCCGGGCTAGCCTGCTGATCCTCCTGTGGGTCGAGTTCATTGGCCAGCGCTGTCGTCGCTCCGGCGAGCAAGGCGGGAGTCAAGGATGCGTTGATCAGCTTGCCGGCGGCCGCTGCGAGCAACGGCCGGTCGCCAACAGCAAAGAAACCGAGCCGAAGATCCGCAAACTTGCCATCTGCGACAACTGCGCGTGCCGCGAGACCAACAATGGCGTAGTCACCGTGCCGCCGGGCATACTCCTGAAAGAAAAATGTCGAGCCGCGGCCTGCGACCGGCACCTCGACCGCGACAAGCAATTCGCTCGGCGACAGCGCCGTTTGGTAGATCCCCTTGAAAAATGCAGTCGCAGCAATCCGGCGCTCCCCGGCCGGGCCCCGAACAACGATCGAGGCGTCAAGCGCCACAGCACAGGCCGGCAGTTCCGACGCAGGATCGGCATGAGCGAGGCTGCCGCCAATCGTTCCGCGATTGCGAATCGCGGGATGAGCAACGTGGGCAACAGCATCGCGCAACAGCGGTGCGTGCAGTGCAATGTCCGATGATCTGAGCAGGTCGACATGCCGGGTCAGCCCGCCAACGACCAGCACGTTTCCCCTCACCGCAATGCCGCGCAACTCGGCGAGGCCGCCGATATCGATCAGAATGTCCGGAGATAGGAGCCGCAGGTTCATCGCCGGCATCAGGCTCTGGCCACCCGACAAAACCTTCGCCTTGTCGCCATGCGCGGCAAGCAACTCCAGCGCATTCACGACGCTGGTCGCACGGGCGTAGGCGAAAGCCGCAGCTTTCATGTGGGCGTGGCCTCCCGGGCCCAATTTTGGTTTGCCCGATTAGAGGGCCGCCCTGTTCAAAGGTCAAGTTTGTTTATCGAGTGATTATTTGTGCGGCAGGGCTTGTCTTCGCCTTGGGAAGGCCGCAGGTTCCTTGCCAACTAAAGTTCAACGCGCGGGGAGGCGGATGATGAAGCTCGGGTTCTTTACGATGCCGATCCATCCTCTCGATAAGGACTGGCGGCAATCGCTCCGGGAGGATCGTGAGGCCTTCCTGCTCGCGGATGAGCTCGGGTTTACCGAGGGCTACGTCGGCGAGCATGTCACCGACAAAGCCGAGAACATCACATCCAGCATCGCCTTCATTGCGTGGCTCGCAGCCGCAACCAAACAGATCAAGCTTGGAACCGGCACCATCAACATGCCGAACACCCATCCGGCAGCGATCGCCGCGTCCGTCGCCATGCTTGATCACATGCTCGATGGCCGCTTCATACTGGGAATAAGCCCTGGCGGATTGCTGTCCGACGCAGAGGTTTTCGGCAATCTCGATGCCGACCGCAATGGCATGTTCCTCGAGGCGATCAATCAGGTTCTCGATCTCTGGGCCGGCAAGCCGCCCTATGATTTGCAGGGCAAATTTTGGAATGTCTCGGTCAAGAGAACTTTGATCGAGGACATCGGCCAGGGAATCGTAGCTCGACCCTTGCAGACCCCCCACCCACCGATCGTGGTGACGGCAGTCGCGCCGTTCTCAAAAGGCGTCACGGAGGCCGCGGCGCGTGGCTGGGATCCGATCTCGGCAAACTTCCTGATGCCAGCCTGGGTGAAGAGTCACTGGCCCAAATACGTCGAGGGTTGCGAGCGCGTGAACCGGCCAATCGACACCGCCAATTGGCGCGTCGCCAAGAGCGTGTTCGTGGCAAAGGACGCAGCAACCGCGAAAGCCTATGCCACGGCGCCCGACAGTCCCTACGTGTATTATTATCACCAGCTGTTCACGAAGCTGAAGCGCAGCGGCCGGCTCGAGCTGTTCAAGACGCGGCGGGACCAGCCTGATGCTGAGGTGACACTGCAGTCGATCTGCGACAAGCTGATCATCTACGGCCCGCCCGAAAGCGTGGCCGACCAGCTGCTCGCGTTCCAGGAGGAGACTGGCACCTTCGGAACCTTGCTTTATGCCGGCAAGGACTGGAAAGATCGTGAGCTCGGCCGTCAATCAATGATCCTGATGGCCGAGAAGGTCTTGCCGCGGATTAATGCTGGATCATCGGCGTGATCAAGGAGTTTCGACATGGCCCTTACTGATCGGATTCCGTACCAGGCGCAGGTCGATCGGCCGAAGCTGACATTGCCCGATGGCAAGAAACTCGCCGTCTGGGTCATCCTCAATGTCGAGGAATGGCGCATCGGGAGTGCGATGCCGCGTACCGTGCTGAGCCCTCCGATGGGCCAGCCCCTGCTGCCCGACGTGCCGAACTGGTCGTGGCACGAATACGGCATGCGCGCCGGCTTCTGGCGGCAATTCAAAGCCTTCACTGACCGAAAGATACCGGTGACGCTGGCTGCGAATGCCAACGTCTGCAACAGCTATCCGCGCGTGGCATCGGCGGCGCTTGAGGCGGGCTTCGAATTCATGGGACATGGGTTTGTCCAGGGCCCGATGCACAAGGTCGAGAACCAGGCCGACGCAATCAAGCGCACGGTCGAAACCATTGCCGGATTTACCGGCAAGCCACCGCGATCATGGGAAAGCCCGGGCTTGACCGAAACCGAAGAAACGCTTGATCTCCTGCGCCTGAACGGGATCGAATACGTGGCCGATTGGGTGATCGACGATCTTCCCCAGGACATCGCCACGCCGCACGGAACTGTGACGACGATTCCCTACTCGGTCGAGACCAACGACATCGTCATTCACGCGTTGCAGCACCTTCCGTCAGACCAGTTCCTGACGCGCTGCACCGACCAGTTCGATCGGCTATACCTCGAAGGCGCAGAGAATGCGCGGATCATGGCAATCTCGGTGCATCCCTACATCACAGGGGTACCACATCGAATCAAGTACCTGGAGGCCCTGCTCGATTACGTCATCGGCCATGACGGCGCGGCACTGATGACGGCGAGCGAGATCGGAGATTGGTATCGGGATCAGATGGCGACAAAGTAATACGGCTCAGCCGACGATTTTGATCGGCGCCCGCCGACGATCTGTCGCGCTCTCAGCCATCCTCTCAAACCCCGCGAGGAAGAGATCCAGCGCGTCACTGATCATCTGCGCCTTGTCCTCCAGGACCGGCGCTTCGTAGATGTACTTGCGTACCCCATAATAGAAGATGCCGCCGTGAAATACCCAGGCCAGCTCCAGCTCGGCGGCGCCGGGTCTGCTTTGCGTCGCAAGGCCAGCGTCGTGGCGGCATTCCCTGAGAATACGGGTCAGGATCTTGTCCTTGACCATGCCAACATACCAACGATTGATATCGAGGCCCTTCAGGCCGGAGTAGAGGTAGATTCTCAACCATTTTCGGTTGAAGATCGCATCCGTGTAGACTTCGTAGAATTCCTGAAGCCGCGCGCGGAGTGGGCGCGACCGATCCGACAGCAACTTCTCCCAGCCGATTTCGAGGGGTTCGAGATATACCTTGCGGTAGACCTCTTTGATGAGATCGTCCTTGCTCGGAAAGTAACGGTAAAGCAACGGCTGCGTTACACCGAGTTTGCGCGCGAGTGCACGCGTGCCGCCGCCAAATCCCTCTTCCGCAAAAAGCTCGGTCGCCTTGGTAACGAACTCACTGCGACGATCGTCGGCAGATAATCGCCTCTGTTTGACACGAGCTCGCTTGACCGGCGTCTTTCGATTCATGATGCCTTGTCACCGTCGTCAGCCAGGAACCGGCCAAAACCTCCCCGCGCGAATAACAGCGGATTGCTTCGATTGTAGGCGTAGGCTTCCACCGCCCCCAGGAAAATAACGTGATCCCCGCCGTAGTAGCGGTTGGCGGCACGACATTGGAAATTTGCGACCACATCAGCAAGCACAGGAGCGTTCCCGAGACCTGGTGTCCAACGCACACCCGTGAACTTATCGCCTGACGATCTGGCAAACCGCATCGCCAACGTCTGCTGTGACGCATCGAGGACGTTGACCGTGAAATGGCTGGCATTCTGGAAGATCGGCAGCCCCTGCGAAAACATGCCCAGGCTCCACAGCACCAGTGGCGGGTTGAGCGACACCGACGCAAAGGAATTGCAAGTAATTCCGTACGGCCGTCCTTCGGCCGACATTGCCGTGACGATCGTCACACCGGTCGCAAATGTGCCGAGTGCGTTGCGGAAGTCACGAGGATCGATCGTCGAGCTGTCGCTTGCGAGCTCACCGGCCGGATCGGGTGGATGTTTGGGTGAGTCGGACATCCAGCGGCCTCAAAGCGTCGGGTTTTCAGACGGTAGCCCAAGAGCCACCCGCCCGTAATTCGTGCCCGCCGCGTCGAAATTGAAGGCGAGATGTGCGTTGATCGCATGCGCATCTCGGAATTGGCGCTGCAACGCTCCCGAGGTGAACAGGCTGCGCGCCCCGCTCGCCGCAAACAGAAGAGACACCGCCTCTGTGCACAGGTTGACCGCGAACGCGCCATCGCGCCGGAGCTTCGTCTTGGCCGCAATGCTCGGTATATCGCCACGCCGGACCTCCGCAAGCACATCAACGCAATTCGTGCGCATGATCAGCCGCGCGGCATCTATCTTCGCGGATGCCTCGGCGATCTTGATCTGCGTGCTCTGCAGGTCCCCGATCTTGGCCCGGTTATATGTCGAGGCGCGGTGTCGCGCGATCTCGACATAATCGTCAAGGCAAGCCTGGGCATTTCCCAGTCCGACCCCAGACAATACATAGGGAAACAACGAAAATACCGGAAGCATGTAAAGCGCATTCGGATTAACAACACTGCCAGGCGTTGCGCCACCCGCAAGATCGCTGACGGCAACCGTCATATGCTCGGGGACGAATGCGTCAGTTACCCGCACATCGTTCGATCCCGTTCCGCGCAGACCAGCCGCATTCCAGGTGTCGTCGATGCTGTAGTCCCGTCTGTTCAACAGGAACAGCCGATATTCGACACCATCGGCCTCATCATCCGAGGCAACCACACTCGCGAGCATGTTCCATCCGCAGGCCTCCACTCCGGACGAGAACGGCCAATGACCACTCAGCACATATCCGCCACTAGTCTTTCTGGCGCGACCTGCCGGGAAAACAAAGGAGGACGCGATCAGCGTATCTGGATTCCCGCCCCACACCGCGCTCTGAGCCGCGGGCGCGAACATACCCAGCATCCAGTGGTGACTTGCAAGGTTGGCAAAATTCCAGGACACCGAGGCGTCTCCCTGCCCCAGCGCATCGGCGCAATCGACCAATGCAACATAGTCGAGCTCGCTGCCTCCGACGCGCTTGGGCTGCAGGATCCGGAAAAGGCCGCTATCATGCAGATCGCGCTCGGTCTCCGATGGCAGGTGGCGCAGCTCTTCGGTCCGCGACGCCCGTTCACGCAAAGCCGGAACAAGCGCCCTGGCTCGTGCGACCATGGCCAAATAACGGTCCACATCTGGGCCTGGCGGCACCTTCGCCTCGAGCCCGCGGCCAACCTCAACCATGGTCTCTCCTTCGTTCGATCCCCCAGGACATTCGCGCGTGCGATCGAGCCGTACGGCTCAGTTTATCGATCGATCACCAGAGATCAAGACGCGCAAGCGTGCGTCCCGCGAATTCGCGCTCAGGACCCACGACTGCCGCAGGGGCGCCCATTTGACGGAACGCTTCCAGGGATGCTTCGTCCGCACGAGACAGGCTAATCTAGCATTATCTTGCCCAAGATTCGATGCGTAACTCTGGCGCCCGCTCACGACCGCGGCTTACCGAAGGGTGCCACCTACGGCTCAGAAACGCAAAGAAGCCCGGTGGCTATTCGGCCACCGGGCACACTACGTCGTCGAATTGCTGGCAACAGCCCGCCCCACCTCGTGTGATCTAGACGAGTTCTTTCCGCCAATACAGCGTGTGCTGCCATGCCCATGGCAAGACAGGTTCGAAGAGCCGATACCCCTGCCGGATAAAGTTGTTGGCCGAGAAGACGTTATCGGTCGTATCCGAAACGATCGCTTTCCAGCCGGCACGCCGCGCTCGCGCTTCCAGCGCGCGAGTAAGTCGCACCTGCAGGCCGTGGCCGCAATGCGGCATCGCAACGCCGACCCGGCATAGATATCCAGCATTTGCAATATGGGTCGAGGGAACGACACCCGCGAACGCGATCGACTTCGCTCCGCGGTAAGCAATCCACCAATACCCCTGCCCGAAGTCCGGTACGCGGGTCCCGTCACAGAATATCAGCTGATGAAGCTTAGCGAGCGAGTCCGAGACCTCCTCGTCTTGCGCGATGATCCGCTCGATGCGATGCACAAGTTCGAGTGCTCCGTCGCCGTTTTCGATCGCCTGCGGCGCTTTGCCCCAGCCGCGATCGAGGATGGCATTGGCGGCGGAGACGCGGGCAGCCGGGGTTGCGCTGGTCGATCGCATCACGCCGACCAGTGCGTTGAGTGCGCTTCTCGTGTGACTACGCGCAAGCGAGCGGATCTGCGTGATAGTCCTCGCCACTCACTTCTCCTCCCAATCGGACGGGAGATATTCGCTCGGAGCCGTGTCGACATAATCCGTATCAGGATCGGGTAACGCCGAGCGAAATGCGATCGTGGGAAAATCCGTTCGCTCGCATTCGTGACGCGGTCGCGGGATGAACTGGATAATCTCTGCGCTCATGCAAACTCCGACAACGCAATGGCGATCAGGCCCGCGAGCGCGAGCGATATCAGATAGGCGGTCATGCAAGCCTCGTTGATCGGCCGTCCGCGCCCGATGCGGCCATCGAATGGAATGTGCGGCAGATCGCTCAGCGGGCGGCGATCTTTGGGGCGCGAACCTTATCCCTGACGAGTGGGGCCGCGGGCGGCGCCGGCTTTCGCCGCGCCGCAGGGCCGGCGCGTTCGCGCGCACCGGCCAATTTCGTGCTCGTTTCAATGGGTTCGGACGGCGGCTCGCTTGCGACGCTCAGGCGACGGGCTGGGAGGATGTGGCGTCGTGACGTTGCGGCCGCCGTCCGATTGGTGAAACGGCAAAGAAAAAGCCCGCCGCGGATTGCTCCGCGCGGGCTCAACAATTTCTGATTATCGGATTATGCCCCTGAGTTGCCCGACGTGTCAAACCTTTTTGCAAGCTGAATACGATCGGTAAAATATGATGCGTCGGTTTCGACGGCGGGAAACCGCCCTGATCGAAAATCTGCGCATGATCCGGAATCGCAACACGAGCTGGCGCCGATCGGCCGTATGCTTGTTGCGATGATGTCAGTGTGCAGCTGATTTGCCCGACGCGTCAAGCGGACGAGTGGCGCATAATATTTGGATCGACATCAGGACAGTTTTGGACAGTTTTGGCCGCGTCGGTTCGAACCAACCCACGCCGCAGTTAGATTGCAAGGAGGAAGCGCCGATGTATTTCGTTGCTGCCGTGCTCGCGGTCCTGTCCGGCCTGTTCTATGCCGCGAGCCATCATCAGATCGGTTCACTCGGTACCACCATGTGTCAGTATGGCGGGGTCCTCTGCGATAGTCCCGTGCTGGTTCTCGTCAGCGCGGGGTTCGCCGCCGCGTGGGGCATGCTCGTCAGCGTGCGCTGATCGCGTGCGATATTGGCGACAATGACGTTGTCGCCGCTGACTTGCCCGACGAGCCAATTTCCGTGCTTTGCGTCGGATGCAATCTCAAGAAACCCCCGCATCTATTGCGGCGTGCTCGGGCTTGCCGGTTGAGCAGGCTCTGGACCAGCCGGAGCTGGCTCCATCGGCCTCTTGGGCTCGGTCGGCATCACCTTCGCGCCGGCCGCACGTGCCGCCTCGCCGGTCGTTGAGTAGTTGGCGGAAGCGGCCGGCTGCACCTTCGGCTTGTTCCACGGGCCGTGGTCGACGATCAGCATGCCCAACACGCCGAGGATCGCAACCACCGCCGCAACCAACAGCGGTGCGCCACCGTGCCGATTTCGATGCTTGACCGGATCGCCTTGGGTACCGCCTCGGCTTATGCCATGCGCATGCGTTGTCATCGTCGTCTCCTCCACGGAAACAAGCCGCGACCCGCGCGTAAGTTTCCGGTTCCCCGATGTGAAAGCGAGACATGCCGGTGGAACCAATCCACAACTGCTGAATTTCCACGATATGTGGGCGTCACCCGCCGTTCAAAACACGCGAACGCGGGTAGCCAACGGCGACGGTCACCTGGCTTTTAGTGAAATCGCGGCACGGCACATGAACTCCGAAACACCCGAGTCCCCGCTGCAGCCCACGCTCGGTGAGCGAGCGATCGACATAGCGACGGACGTTTCGCGTACCATCACGGAGGTATCGGACGGACTTCGAGCGGCCGCCGATCGCCTTAGCGACGCGATCGCAACCTCGCGCCGGCCGGGCGGAGTCCTCGCCACGGTGAGCGCGGTCACACGTGAAGCGCCGCTCGCAAGTCTGTTCGTCGCGTTTCTGCTCGGCGTCGCTGTCGCGCGCCGGCGCTAGGCGTTGATGCGACCCGAAGGCTTGTCCTAGAACTTGCCCTTCGTCGCGTCCTTGGTTGCGGACATCACGCTTCCGCTGATCTGCCGCATATGTTCGCCAGCATTGGTGAACTGGCTACGCAGGAATTCCGACTGGATCCGCATCGCCTCCTGCAGATCGGTCGCGTGCACGAGCTTGCGCGCATGCTCAAACGCCGCTTTCATGTTCTGTTCGGTGAACGATAGCGCCTGTTTGGAGATCTCGGTACCGGCGCCCGGCATCGTCGTCATCGACTTGCTCGCGGCATCAAAGAACAGGCTGAAGGCCTGTTCGGCTTGGTCGATGGTCTTTTCCGCGAGATCGCGCAACTCGGCGGGAACTTCAAGCTTCGGCTCAATCATGATCGCGCCCCCCTGAAAAAGCGTCCGGCGACGTTAGCATAGATTGTGACGGCGTCAGCGCCGTATCGCCAACCAGGACCGGCCCCACCCGCTGCAGCAGGCCAAGGAAAAATTACCTAGCTACGGCCGGACGACGTCACCAGCCGATTCCAACCATGTCAGCACTGTGGCATAGTGATTCGGTCTCTTCGTTGGCCGCGTTCGCGTCTCTGGGGAATAAGGGGATCTGATGCTGCGCGCCGTTCGTCTACGTCTCTCGCAGCCGCTCAGTAGCGGTAGGTGTCGATATCGAGAAGCGGGAATGCGCTGAACACGCCCGGGAGATTGGTCGGCATCGCCGGATGCAGATAGGACCTGTCCAGCTCGGCAAAGCTGGTGACGCCGAGCAGCCCAAGGCAGCGGATCACCTCGTCCTCCAGCAATTCCAGCATCCGCACAATGCCTGCCTCGCCGGCCGCAGCGAGTGCCCAGCATTGCAGACGGCCGATCCCGACTAGGTCGGCCCCCGAGGTGATGGCCTTCACAATGTCGGTGCCGCGGCAGATCGAGCCGTCGACCATGATCTTGGCACGGCCGGCGACGGCCTGAACGATCTCGGGCAGCACATGCATGGACCCACGGCCGTGGTCGAGCTGCCGTCCGCCGTGATTTGAAACGTAGATCCAGTCGACCCCGTGGTCGAGGGCGGTCCTTGCGTCTTCTGCGGTGGCGATTCCCTTGAGTATAAGCGGAACCTTGAACTTGTCCTTTATCAACTTCACCGTCCGCCATTCCAGCCCCTTCTGGAAATCGCCGCCGGTGGCTCGAATTCGGCTTTCGCGGACATAGCGCTTGGCGATATCGCGCTCACGCCGGCTGTAATGGGCGGTGTCCACCGTGAGGCAGAACGCGGCGTAGCCGTTGTCGATGGTACGGCTGACCACATCCTCGACGAATGCATCGTCGCCGCGCACATAGAGCTGGAAGATCCGCAGCGCATCCGGCGCCGCCTTGGCGGTGTTCTCCAGCCCCGGCTCCGACACCGAGCTCAGCATGTGCGCCGCGCCGAATCTTCCTGCTCCGCGCGCAACGGCCGCGCCCGCATCCGGATCGAATATCTCGAGCGCGCCGACCGGCGCGATCATCACGGGAAGCCGGAGCTTGCGTCCGAATACCTCGGTGGAAGGATCGACATTGATGACGTTGCGCAGCACGCGCGGCCGGAACGCGATCTCGTCGAGCGCCATCCTGTTGCGGCGCATCGTGGTCTCGGTTTCCGAGGCGCCGACGATGTAGTCCCACGCGTTCTGGTTCAACTTGGCGCGGGCCTTTCGCGCGAATTCGTGCAGGTTCTGGAATTCCTCGCCGCTGGCGCCGAGTTCGACATTGCGCACCTGTCGAATGGGGGTCCCGTCATTCATGGTGTTTCTTCTCCCGATTTGGCCGGCACATTAGCCGCAGACAAACCGGAAAAGCTACCACCTTGAACCACAAATCCAGCCAGCGAAGGCCAGCTATTCGCTCGCGGGATAGATCGCCTTTCGACACGAAGCGGCCGCGTCCAAGCGGACCTCTCCCGAGGCGAGCTAGCTGCCCGAAAACCGGTTTCGATACTCGGTCGGCGACACGCCGAGGTGGCGCAAGAAAGCCCGCCGCATTCGTTCGTCATCGCCAAACCCCGCGCGCTTGGCGACCTCGACCACGCCGCCGATCTGGCGGCTTTCGAGCAGCAAGCGCGCGGTCTCCACACGCAGCGCTTCGACGCCGCTTGCAGGTGTCATGCCGGTTCGGCTGACATATGTCCGGGCAAACGTACGTGGCGTCATCCCGGCCTTCTCCGCGAGTGTCTCGACCTTGAGGTCGCTCGTGATGTTCTCGATGATCCAGGCATGAAGCGCGCTGAAGCGTCCCTCGACGTCCGACGCCTGGGCCGCAAGGACAGTCGAGAACTGGCTCTGACCGCCGGGCCGTTTCAGAAACACCACAAGTCTGCGCGCAACATCGAGCGCGATGGTGTGGCCAAAATCCTCTTCGATCATGGCGAGCGCGAGGTCGATGCCGGCACTGACGCCGGCCGACGACCAGACCCGTCCGTCCTTGACGAAGATGGCGTTGGGCTCGACGCGGATGTTCGGGAAACTGTCCTGCAGCCGCGGGCAATAGCGCCAGTGCGTCGCAGCACGCTTGCCGTCCAGGATTCCGCTCCAGGCCAGCGCAAAGGCGCCTAGGCATACCGACGCGATACGGCGCGCCTTCGGTAACGCTTCCGCAATCCACCCCATCAATTTGGCGTCGTTCCGGATCTTCCAAATGCCGGGCCCGCCGGGGATCACAAGCGTGTCGACCCCGACGGGGGCAATGCTGTCGATCGGCGCTGTGTCGATCATCATGCCGACATCGGTCGGCACCAATCCGCCTGAGGTCGACAGATAGGATATCGAATAGCCGGGCCCGGGCAGCTCGATCGCCTCCAGTTCGGCGAAGACCTGCGCCGGCCCCGAAATATCAAGCAAGGTCACGCCCGGAAAGGCGACGATCGCGATCAATCGCGTCGCCATCTTGTCGCGCGGCTCAAGCCGGGGCGCTTTGGCAGTTTTCGAGGGCATATTGTCCTTTAAGCCATTCCGGGCTGCCCTGTATAGCTCGCGGTGGAATTCTGGAGTTCTGCCATGTCGCGACATCTGGGCAGCGGATATGAGGCGATCAAATCGCCTTGGACGGATTACGCGATCTACAGTCTACCCGATGCGTCCCGGATCGAGGCCTGCGACCGTCAGCCGCTGATGGACGCCATGAACGGCATCATTGCCGTCAACTGGAAGGCCACCGAGCCGCACTGGACAGCGACCTCCTCGCCCTTCGACAAGAAGTACAGCCTGATCCTCGTCTATGACGGCTCAGGCCTCGTGGCCTTCTCGGTCTACCGCATCCTGCAGATGTCGGCCGGACTTGGAATCTATCGAAGCGGCACCGAAGTGCTCCCGGCACACCAGGGCCGCGGCTTCTATAGCTTCTTCACATCGGAAGTTCTGAAATGTTCGGGCGCGGCCGAGAGAGCCGACGGCAACGTGCTCTACGGTTGGCGGACCCGCAATCCGATCGTCTGGGCAGCGAACGCTAAGATTTGCGAAAAAGTGTCTCCATCATTGCTCGACGATGCGCAGGATCCCGCGTTGCAGGCGGCCTGTCTCGAGATGTGCACCTCGCTCTATCCGGGTAAGCCGCTCGAACTGCCCGACATGATCATGCGTGGCGCTTACGGCCACATTCAGCACCATCGGCAGGCCTATCATGGCACCGTGTCGCTGGTCGATGCCGCGATGTCGCGCAAGATTCCGAATTCAGCGGATGCCCTTTTCTCGGTCGGTTACGCGAGGGTTTGATGTCGATGCTCGGACAACAAGCGGTATACGTGCCCACGTCGCGCTTCACCGATCGCGCCTATCTTGCTTGGACGGCGGTGGCGATCGCCTACGCCATTGCCTTCCTGCAGCGCGTGTCGCCGCAATCGGTAAGCCTCAGCTTCATGCACGACTTCAGCACCGACGCTGCCGGTGTTGCGATGCTCGCCTCGAGCTACTTCTGGGGCTACACCCTTATGCAGATTCCGGCCGGCCTTCTGGTCGATCGTTACGGCGTCAAGCGCGTCGTCCTCGTCAGCATGATCGCCTCGTCGCTCGGCAGCGCTGCATTCGCCCTGGCGCCGAACCTGCTCGACGTCTTTGCCGCGCGCCTGATCGTGGCCTGCGGCGACGCGCTGGTCTTCACCGCACTCCTGAAGCTCGTCGCGCAGAGCTTCGCCGACGAGCGGTTCGGCATGATGTCGGGCATTTCGCAGGTCTCCGGCTATGTCGGAGGCGTGATCGCAACCACGCCGCTCGCAGCCGCGGTCTCGGGGTTCGGTTGGCGGGCCTGCTTCCTGTTCATCGCCTGCATCGGGTTGGCCAACCTCGCCTTCGCCAAGCTCGCGCTCAAGCCCGATCCGGCCTCGTACACCAACAAGACGCTGAAGGGCGTGGTGCTCGCTGCGCGGCAATCGCTGGCCGATGTCGCGAACTGGGGCTGCGCAATGACGTTTGCGTCGCACTTCGCGGTCGTGACAACGCTGTCGGGCGTCTGGGGCATTCCGATGGTCGCGCACATTTTCCATATCTCTCCGACGGCTGCCGGCACGCCGCTGCTCGCCTTCATGATCGGCAATGCGCTCGGCTCGATCTTCCTGGGTCACGCTGCTGATCGTGCAGCGGCGGTGCTCGACCGCGCGTTGGTCGGCATTTGCGTGTTGCGCATGTTGCTGATCGCGCTGCTGCTGCCCCCGATCGCCCAGACCTTTGGGCTTGCCTACGTCACCGTTGTGTTCACGGCCCTGGGGCTCGTCGCCGGCGGCACGGTCCCGCTGGTGCTTAAATGCGTCAAGAAACTCTACACCGCCGACCTGATCGGTGTCGGTGCTTCCGTCAACACCACGGCCGCCGGGATCTTCGCCGGCATCTCGCAGCCCATCATTGGCTTCGCGATGCTTGCTGCGAGCCACGCCTCCGGGGCCGACGCCGTGCACAACACGGCCGCGATCGGTGACGGCGGCTACAGCGCCTTGATTATTATTCTGCTTCTCATGTCACTGCCCGGCATTGCCGGGCCGCTATTGATGAGAAGCAAGTTGATAGATCGTTAGCGTCGTTATGAGTGTAGGGGGTGTTATGGAGCGCTTGTTCTTGAGAAAAGGCGAAGTCGCATCAAACTTTCCGGTCAGCAGCTGGCAAAGCGTGATGTTTTCCGAGTTTGAAGCGCAGATGAGCAGCGAGGCAAGGCCGTTCCCTTGCGTGTTCGGGGTGACCGGACATCGCCAGGATCAGCTCCGCTACCTCTTTCTCGATCCATACGATGTCGCAGCGCTTGGCGAACAGCTGGCACAATATGTCTCGGAGGCGCGCTCGTTCGGCCCCAACACCTCGTTGATCGTCTTCACGCGGCCCCGCCCGGTGCAGACGCTCGATGCCTATTATCGTAAGATGTGGCTGACGCTCGATCAGCTCGCGCGCCTGGACAAGAACCCATGGCCGGCCGAGATTCCGGAACAGATTGACCACCCGATGTGGGAGTTCTCATTTGCGGGCGAGCCAATCTTCGTGGTCTGCACGACACCCGCGCATGTGATGCGCCAGAGCCGCCGATCCAGCGCCTTCATGCTCACGTTCCAGCCGCGCTGGGTGTTCGAGAAGATCCTCGGGACGGAAAAAGCGGCGACCGCCGCGTTCGCCGAGGTGCGCAAACGTCTGATCCCTTACGACAGCGCCAGTCCCTCTCCGCTTCTTGGCCGCTACGGCGCAACCGACGGCCGCGAATATCTGCAGTACTTCCTGCACGACGACAACAATGCGAGCGCCGGCTGTCCCTTCGCCCAGCTTGCGCAGAACAAGACGCCACCTATCGCGAATAAGGAACAGGCAGCATGACCCAGATCATCGCAAGCACGAAGACCGAATTTGCCATCGATCCGGATATCCTGAACCTGCTCCCGGCCCAGGGCTCCGTCGAGCTGCAGCATGATGCGGCCGGCAAGGTGCATCACTTCCATACCCATCCGGTCGATGAAATCCTGATGATCATCAGTGGCCAGCTGAACTTCATCTGGGACGGCGGTGAGCGGGTCGTCGGCGCCGGCGACACGATCCTGCTGCCTGCCGGCACCAGGCATCAATCTGAGGCGCTCGAGGGCGGCGCAATCTACGTGATCGCGACGCAGCCGCCCGCCAAGCCAATGAACAACTGACACGGAGGGGAGATTGCGAACACCTCACGACAGTGAAGGATCGCGCGGCGGCTCAACCGCCAAACGTTCGACCAGCTCGACAACCTCGGAACGCTGGTCGGGCGCAAGTCGAAGGAAAGCCTTCAACAGTCGCAGGCTTTCCAGTGTTTCGCTCGATGGAGCTCCGAGCTTCTTCTGCAGCTCTGCAACATATGTGGGATTTTTCATCTCGCACCTTAAGTGAGGATTACGAATGGCATACCCAGGTAAACGTGAAGGCTTGGCCCAGAAGGTCGACACCGCAGCGCAAGAGGCCGAACGCCTCGGCCTGACCACGGCAACCCTAATACTCCGGATGGCACGCCTCGAGATTGATCGGGCGGAGCCCGAGGAGGTTGAAAGTATGCCAAGGAACAACTTGCGCAGCAAGCCGAACTGAGGTCCTAAACGGGCCAGTTCCGACTCGGCACGCGCCCGGGAGCCTGTGGCTTCTGAGCGACGTCCTACGAGGCGAGAGGCTGTGCTCTCGCCTCGGTTGGGTTATTTTGCAATTTTGGTCTTCTATACAGGCTGACCACGCTAGCCGGTGTTGCCTGCCTTGCCGAACGCGCCTGCCTCGGCCAATGCGGCGATGCGCCGGTCGTCGTAGCCAAGCGTCTTGCTCAACACATCCCATGTGTGTTGACCGAGCAGCGGAGCCGCAACGGGATCGACCGTCGGCGTCAGGCTCATATTGACCGGCGACTCGATGTTCGGAACCGAGCCGGCGGTTGGATGCCCAATTTTGCTCAGGCGATGACGATCGCGCACCTCGGGTGCGTTGAACCCTTCCTCGACCGTACGCAGATAGCCAACCGGAATGTTGGCCGTCTTCATCTTGGCCATCCAGTTCTCGAGCGTGTCGCTTGCAAACACGCTGGCAATGATGGCACGCAGCTTCTCCTTGTTGGCCGTCCGCACCTTGCGGTGAGAAAACTCGGGGCCGGTGACGAGATCCGGGCGCTCCAGCACGTCGGTCACGAGCCGGCGATAGAGCCGGTCATTGGCGCATGCGATGTAGAGCGGGCCATCGGACGCCCGGTAGACGCCGACGGTCGGCGAACCGTTCGGAGAGTTGCCGAAACGGCCGGGGTTGTTGCCGTTGATGAGATAGGCCATGCCGTAGAAGCCGGTCATTGATACCGCGGTGTCGATCAACGCGACCTCGACCTGCTGACCGCGACCGAGCCGATCGCGCGCAATCAACGCCAGCAGGATGGCGTTGCAGGCCGACATGCCCGTTGCCATGTCCACAATCGGTGGACCGGTGCGCACCGGTTCGCCATCCGGAAAGCCGTTGAGCGACATGAAGCCACTTTCGGCCTGCGTGATCGGGTCGAAGCCGGGGCGTAGTGCGAAATCGCCCTTGCGGCCGTACGCGGAGATCGAACAATAGACCAGCCGCGGATTGGTCGGCGCCACCGATGCATAGTCAAGACCGAACTTCTTCATCACGCCGCCGGAGAAATTCTCTACTACGACGTCGGCCTTGGCAATCAAGGCGCGCGCGACTTCGAGCGCAACCGGATTGTTGAAATCGAGCGCAATGCCGCGCTTGTTGCGATTAAGGCTCAGATACGCCGCGCTCTCCCCACCGATTTCGGCGTGCTCGTAGGCGCGCGTATCATCACCACCGTCCGGATTCTCGATCTTGATGACCTCGGCCCCGAAGTCGGCCAGCGTTTGCGTGCAGGCCGGGCCGGCCACGACGCGGGTGAAATCAACCACCAGCAGGCCATCGAGCGCCGTCGGAACTCCCTCCCCGCGCGGCGCGCGCTCTGGCAATTCTGGTCTGCTCATGATCCGACGCTTCCTCTGTTATTTTGTCAGGCGAAATACCACGGCCCTTGGCAAAACCGATGCTGCTCGCCTTTTAGCGGAAGCCCATCACCAAGACCAAACCCGGATTTTGCAGAGCGGGACCTTCGTCTGACATGGCTGTCATCGGCCGCAAGGGTCCTGCGCTGCCGGCGGCACCGGCACGGTCAGACGATTCGAATGTCAGGGAAACCCGTCGGATAGCGAACCTGTCAGGGCAAACCGGCCGGTGGAAGAGCATGGATCGGCGAGCAGCGACGCGCCCGGTCGCTACCCGCTTTCATCGCAGAGCGCGGTCGCGCTATTCGGCGATCACCTCGCCGGAGCCGCCAAACTCGGCCGGAAAATCCTTCAACTTCGGCAGGCCATCGCGTATCGGCAGCACCGCCTCGGAATAGTTGACGTGAACGCCAGGGCTGAATTTCAACGTCGGGATCGTTGCCGTGAACACGTCGACGAGCCCAAGCGTCGGGTGGTTGGTCATCAGGTGACCGCCGCACTTGGTGCAATATTTGCGCTGGCTCATCGCGGTCTTCTCGAACGTCGCGATGTGGTCGGCGCCCTTGGTGACCTCGACCGCCTCAGGCTTCCAGAGGCTGAATGCATTCACCGGACCGCCGGACCAGGAGCGGCATGAACGGCAGTGGCAGTAGCCCATCGCCTCCGGCTCCCCCGTGACCTCGAGTTCAACGGCGCCACAAAAGCAGTTTCCAGTGTGATTCATCGGACGGTTCTCCCTTGGGTTATTTTGATTGGGCTCCGCGTCGACATCGGCCCAGGTTTCCCGTGGTGTTCATCATGCAGAGCAAGACGTGGACAGGTGTAGCCGCTGCGAACTCCCTTGCGTGGACGTGCTAGACCATTCCCCGCACGAGAGGCCATCACACTGCGCTCGAATGCAGGCAGGTCGTCGACGCAAGCGAAGTTACATGAGAGTCCGCGCCGCTGTCGACCACCTTCGGCATAGCACGGCTGAACATGATGTCCATCACACTCAGGGCGACGTCGCGGCGCATGCTCTTTTCCTCCGCGACAATCTGGATCAGATTCACAAATGGCAGACGGTCGCGCACGGCGCGACACGAGCGTGGACGATCGAACGACAATGCGCGCGTCAGGAATTCATCCTTCGCCTCCGCAACCTTGTCGACTTTGTCGATGAGATCGACCAGTAGGAAGTCTTTCGACAATGATTTGCGGAGTTGGAGCTCTACACCCGATCAATCTTCTTGATGTCCAAGCTTATGCTGCCGCTGCTGATGGTCAAGGCCACGCTGCGGCCACATCGGTGTTCGGCCTGCCGTCCGCGGTCATTTTGGTCGAGCAGTCGGATCGCCCGTGGACCTATCTGCCAGATCGTAAGCGGCTGGATCGGAGCCGAGCTCGGATACACCTTTCCCAAGTTCGGTTCGGAGCAGCGTCCGGAAGCCGTCATCATAGGTCGCAATGCTTGTGCGGATCGCCGCCCTCCACTGATCGCCGCGATCCCATGCCTCCGTATAGGCGGCGGCGAGATCCGCGTGCTGCCTGTTGGCGATCATCGCTTCGATGATCGATTGGGCCTGAAGCCGGTCCTTCGCGCTTTTTGCGGTCGCATCGCGGTCCTCCTTGCGGCGGGATCCGACGATCAGCTTGTGGATGGCGTAGCGCTCGGGCGATGGGATGAGGACCGGCACGCCTGGACCGTGCAGCAGCACCGCGCGGATCGGCTGGTAGATCAGGTAGTCGAGGAAGCGGAGCGGAAGTGCTGCCGCCCCGCCCAGAGCCGGCATCGGGACCGGCTTGCCTGCTTGGTCGTCGGACCCCTGGTTCGGCGTCAGGAATTCCACCTTGAACTTGTCCCTCGACGTGAATTGAGTGGAAACCCTGCCATCGGCCTGGCTCGGAACCTCGCGGAAGGTCGGATCGACCTTCCGTAGGACCTCTAGAATGGGAGGCATGGAATCCTTGATCGCGACCGAGATTTCATGGAATTGCGCAAAGTCGGCGTCGCCGGTCTGCATGGCTACGGCATCAAGGCGCCGGCCGAGCACGGCGGAGTAGCACTGATAGGCAACGGTGCCGACGAGCACACCCCTCATGCGGAAGAAGCCCGCCTTCGCCAGTTCTTCCACCACTTGGCCAGCCGTCGGCAGAGGGCGCGGCAGATAGGCCTCGCGCGTCAGCGTGGAAACGAGACGTCGACGGCCCTTGAGATCGGCCTTCAGATCTTTGAACGCTTCGACCCTCTTGGTGATTTCCTGATCACCCACGGGACCGACATAGCGGCGGTTCTGGCCGGCGCCTTCGGGCTTCGGCGTGTCGAAGTACCAGTATTTTTTGCCCTTCACCTCGACCGCCACGAAGCGGCCGCTTGCAGAAAACTCGGAGACAAAACTGTCGTCCAGGCTTCGCTGGACAAGTTCAGAATAGAGCGTCTGATAGATGATATCGAGGCCTTGGTTCGCTGGCATTGCGGAACCCATTTATACTATTTTCACGGAAATAGTATAACCTTTGGAGCTTTCGAACAAGCCAGCTATACTACTCTCGCAAAAATAGTATAACTTATATTAATTTCAATACGTTGACTAGACAGCTTCGCGAATGCCTTTGCCCCGACCTGACCGATGACCAATCGCTCGCGGGCCCGCCCAAATACCGGCCGCCAAGACACCAGCACGAACTCATGGGATGGCTCGATCACGGGGAACCGTCATGCGCCAGTATCCACCGGCTCCTTGGTCGAGATCATCGACGACCTCATCCTTCCACACCGGAACTGGAAGAAGAGGCCGTTCACCCAACACGAGAGGCTAGCCCCGCAAGGGGGGCGCGCAATGCCGATCTGGATCATGTTCGACAATCCTACTATGCCAACGGTTCGCAGATGAAACAGATGCCCATTGGAACCGGCTAGCTCTTCGCCCGCAGGACGACCCATCACCACGAGAGCTTGGCTCCGATGAAGCCCGCGATGCTCGGCGCGCGGTACAGATCTGCCCTCACATCGGCCGACACCGGGACGTTCCGATCCAGCGCAACCTTGGCGCCGAGATTGATGCGGATGAGGTCGGTCGGCGCCAGCGCGCCATCGATCACGAAGCAAACGCTGGCGCTGCGATGAAGGACGGGTTCACTGTTCGAAGCGGCAGGAATTCGTGCAGCCCGTTGGCACGCGCCCAAGCGCACAGCGAGCCGCAGTGGCGAGCAACTGGGTGGTATCCACCTGCGCGCCGATGAAGGTCGGAACGGGTTAGCGAAGCGAGCCGTTGACGGTAGCTATCGGCGATGCATCTAGTGCTGCCGGCGCGATAGACAACTCCCCGATGTGGGCAGCGAGTTTCTCGCTTTAAGCCTCCGGCGACGCAGCGTGTATGGCGGCCTCGCGCTCGGAGCCAGTGATCGGCGCGTAGCATCACAGAACGGACGCCTCGCATGACTAGAATCGGGCCGGCTCCCCGCCTCGGTACGAATTCGTCAACCACCGGCTCGCGACCATTGCCTCAGTCCGGATTGGAAACTTTCACGTATTTTGACGGCGTGTTCGCCAGACTATCCATCCGCTTCCAATGCCCGAAGAAAGTGGGCCTTGATTTCTGATAATCGTAACGGCTATGATGCATCAGGGTTTTTGGAGAGGATGAGACATGCTGGATGCGGCGCTAATCGAACGAGCACTGGAAAAGACCGGTAAGAGCAAAGGCGGGCTTGCCCGCGCAATGGGGGTTCGGGCCGGGGCCGTGTCCGAAATCCTGTCGGGAATACGGTTGATCAAGGCATCAGAGATCGCCCCGATCATCGAATACCTGGAGCTGAACTCGGTCCCGATCATGGGCCGGATCGGCGCCGGCGCCTCGATCCAGCCCGAGCTTGAACAGGTCCCGCCGGAGGGTCTCGGCGAAATCGAACTGCCGTTCCCGATGACGGAGGAAACGGTCGCTTTCGAGGTCTCGGGCGATTCGATGCTGCCAAAATACGAGAATGGCGACGTCATTGTGGTATATCGCGAGCAGCGCTATCCGCTGTCGAGCTTCTACGGAGAGGAAGCTGCGGTCCGACTGAAGAGCGGCGAGCGTTATCTGAAGACGATCGAACGCGGCAGCTCGTCCGGTCTGGTCAACCTCAAGAGCTTCAATGCCAAGCCGATCAACGGCGTGAAGCTTGAATGGATCGGCGAAATCTGCGTCACGCTGCCCCGCGGCCAGATCGAAAGGCTGCGCGGAAAGACGGCGCCGAAGAGCCGAAAATCCGGCCGGACGCAGAGTGGGCGATCGTCCGAGAAATAGCCGCGCGGCTTCAGGGCCGGCCAGGCCGATTCGGATACCATCGGACCGAATCGGTCAGGTCGCGCACGCCCGAATTCCGATTATCGACAATTTCCCTTGACATAATTCCGATTATCGGAAATAATGACCGACAACCGCCAACGCATCGAATGATCGGGCTATGCAGTATTTTGTCGTGATGACCGACTATGGACGACGTGGCCGCGAGGCGATCGTCGATCCGGAAATGACACGACACGAGGTCGTCTCGCGGGTCGCGTCGGGAGAATACACAAACATCAGCTTCATCCACGAGATTGCCGAGTGGTCGGTCGAGGATGTCACGAACGATATCCTCGCCGAGGCCGCCCTGTCGGAGATCGCCCTGACCGGCGCAAACTTGCAAGCCAATACGCTGGATCACGCCCACGAGCTGCGCAAGCACGAGCCGGTCTGACGTCGCTCACGTCGTGATTTCGAAAACGTGATCTTTCTTGAGCCGGCCACTTGGCCGGAACCCGAAACGGACTAGATAGGGCTCACGCAAAGTCGATTCGGACCGGGCGTGGGTTCCCGCTAGATTAGCGATTCGTTTCTCGGGCCGGTAGATTTCAGCTTCAGATGACTTCGACAACAAACGCCGAGATCGCGAAGGCCGATGGCGATCTCAGGATCGCGCTGCTGCTTGGCATCGCAAACTGGTTTCTGTTCCTGGACCATATTCCGCACAACGCCGTGAGCGCGCTGACCATGCGCAATTTCGGCTTCAGCGGCGCGACCGACCTCTTTGTATTCGTCGGCGGCTACGCAGTGACGCTCATCTACGCCAGGATGGCGCTGGAACGCGGATTCGTGGTGGCTGCTACCCGCATCTTCAAGCGTGTATGGCAGCTCTATGCTGCCTATATCGTTCTGTTCGTAGTCTATGTCGAGTTGATCAGCTATGTCGCCGAGCGGACCGCGGCGCCCGAGATCATCAGCGAGTTCAACATCACAGGCTTCATTGACCACCCGGTCCGGACACTGATCTACGGCTTGTTCCTGCAGGCCAAGCCGCTCAATCTCGACGTGCTGCAGCTCATTATTGCTTTGATGGCCTTCCAACCGATCGTCGTCCTCGGATTGCTATACGTCCCGAACGCGACGATTCTCGCGTCCGTGGCCCTTTACGCCACCGCCCGCGTGCTCGACTGGAACCTGAGATCGTATCCGTACGGAGACTGGTACCTTAATCCGTTCTGCTGGCAATTACTGTTCGTTATGGGCGGTTGGTTCGCGCTCATCGGCACCCGATACGCACCGGCGATCCGCGCGATGCAGGCGATTCCCATATTGCGCGCCACCGCGTTGCTGTATCTGCTGTTCGCGCTGGTGATTGTCTCGAGTAGCGATATCCCCGCGCTGGCCCAGATGATGCCGAGCGAACTGAGCGACATGCTCCAACCGAACGATCGGGAGGACATCGCCCCTCACCGCATCCTGCATTTCCTGACCCTGACATTCCTGTTCGCATGGTTGGTGCCGCGCGACTGGGGGTACTTGCGATCTTACGCCTTGCAGCCGATCATCAAATGCGGCGAGGAATGGCTGGCTGTGTTCTGTGCAGGCGTGTTCCTCTCCTTTGCCGCGCACCTGATCCTGATTACGGGCCCGTACTCGCTGGCAAGGCAATTCGCGGTCAGCATCGCCGGCATCGCCGCGATGACCGCCGTCGCCTACTACGTCTCGTGGTCGAAGCAGCAGGACAACAAATCGGCCGTCGGCGCTCATTCCTGAACCCGGCGGTTTCGATCAACAGCGCTCGCCTGAGCCGAGCCGGCGGCATGAGATCCTTCCGCGCCGACCAGAATTGGCGACCGTCCCTCAGTTTCGTGACTTTCACCGTTCTCGCCCTGGTCGCAGTCCTGCCAGTGATGGGCTGTCTTCTTTCCGCCTTTACGACAACCAGCTGATTCATCAGACCCTGCCCGAACTGATTGCACAGAGCCGCGTGCCGGCCGCGATCTATGCGCGGCGACGCGAGCGGGATCGCGGCAGAGCCGTCGACCACATCGGAGGAATTTCCCGCGTGGTGGACAAAGTTGATGTCGAGATCGGTGTGTTTCTCTAGGATCAACTTCCGGTAGTCGTCCCCTTGTCGTCCAGCGCGTAGTCGACGACGGCGGGAAACGCCGCCCTTCAGTCTGGCGAAACCTTCCATCGTAGTCTGCGGCCGCGGATACTCCTCGCGGTCGAGCGCAAGTGGACCACGACGCATGATGCGCCGCGCTCTCCGGTTGTCCCAAGCTCAGCCGAGCCCTGCTTGACGCGCAAATTCGTTTGTGCGCAGCTGCCTGAAATAACAAGGCTACTCAGGGCAGGAAATATGGGCGGGCTTCGGCGGGTGCTGGCCGGTTACGGCTTCCTCATCGCATCGGTCAATCTGGCGGCAGCGGCTGAGCCGATCAAGCTGCGGGTAGCCGACTCCTTTCCAAAAGGGCACTACCTCGTCCGCCTGGTGCTTGAGCCCTGGATGGCCGAGGTTCAGAAACGCACCAACAACGCCGTGACGTTCGAGCACTATCCGGCCCAGCAGCTCGGCAAGGCCGCCGACATGCTCAAGCTGACGCAAACCGGCGTCGCCGATATCGGCTATGTCGCGCCCGCCTACGTGTCCGACAAGATGCCAGTCTCCGAAGTCGCGATGCTCCCCGGCGCGTTCGAACATTCCTGCCAGGGTACACTGGCCTATTGGAAGCTCGCGCGAAACGGTGTCATCGCGCAGCAGGATTATAGCGCAAACGGCATACGCCTGTTACTGGCGGTGAGCCTGCCGCAATACCGCATCTTCACGGTCAAGCAAGCCGTGAAGGGGGCCGGTGACGTCGCTGGCCTGAAGTTGCGTTCGACAGGCGGCGCGCAGGATCTCACCTTGCGCGCCATCGGAGCCGTGCCCGTGCGCATGGCTGCGCCTGACGCTTATGAATCTCTGCAGCGCGGCACCATGGATGGCTTGCTGTTTCCGCTGGAGAGCGTGGTTGCGTACGGCGCAGACAAGTTGGTGAAATATTCGACCGACGGAATCGGCTTCGCCAGCTTCATCGTCGCCTATTCGATCAGTGACACCGTCTGGAAAAAGCTCACGCCGGATGTTCAGAAGGCGATGATCGACGTAGCTGAAGAGATCATTCCGTCAGCCTGTCAGCAGGTCCAGAAATCCGACGATCAGACCAAGAAGTCGCTTGAGGCGGCCGGGGTGCGGTTTGAAACCTTGCAGCCGGACGTGAAAGCAAAGTTCAAGGATTTGATGAAAGGCGTCGCCAGGACCTGGGCCGACGGCCTCGATGGCCGCGGCAAGCACGGTAGCGATGCATTGAAGGAATTCGATGCGGCTGTTGCCGCCATTCCTGCAAAGTGATCGAGCAAGTTACCGGGAGGCAAATTTTGTTCGACCGAATATTAAGGGCGCTCGGGGCGATCGAGAAGATTGCCTCGACAATCGCCGCGGTATTCATGTTCGCGATCATGATCATCGTGTTCGGCGATGTCATCATGCGATACGTGTTCAACAAGCCGTTCTCGTGGGCCTATGACCTGATCTCGCTTTACCTGATGGCCGGCATCTTCTTCCTGGTGCTTTCCGAAGCCTACGCCAGCCACGCCCATGTCAGCGTGGATATCCTCCAGCAGAAATTCTCGCCGACGATGATCCGCATTTCAGAAATCGTGACCTGCATCGTCGGCATCACGGTGTTTTCGCTGATCGCCTATCTCGGCTTCCTGCGCGCCATTGACAGCTTCAGGTCCGCCGATGTGATGGCCGGTGCGATTCCGTGGCCCATGTGGCCGTCCATCGGGCTGGTCCCATTCGGTGCTGGCCTGATCACGATCCGCCTCGCGCTGCACCTCATTGGACACGTCATCTCGATTGCCACCGGACGCAGCGTCATCGCCTTGCCGGCCTCCCACGCCGCCGGAGAAACCTTCGAATGACGCTCACACTGGCAATGCTCGTGCTGTTCGTGCTGCTTGCGATCGGCACGCCGGTTGGCTTTGCAATGGCAGGAGCCGGCGCGCTCGGGCTTTACATGGTCGGCGGCATGCCGATTCTTGCGGGCATTTTGCAAACGGCGCCACTCTCGGCGGTCACCTCCTATGAGCTAATCACCATCCCGATGTTCCTGCTGATGGCGGAATTTGTTCTTGTCAGCGGCATCGCAGACGATCTGTTCAAGGCAACCGCAGCCTGGGTCGGTCGAATTCCCGGCGGCCTGGGTATGGCGACTGCACTGGCCGGCGCCGGCTTCGGCGCAATCTGCGGCACCAGCACCGCTTCCGCCGCCACGCTGTCGGCCACCAGCCTGCCGGCGATGCTGAAGCAGGGCTACGAGCCGAAGATGGCGGCCGGCGTGGTCGCGATCTCAGGCACGCTTGCGATGCTGATCCCGCCATCGGTCGCGCTCGTGATCTATGGCCTGCTTGCGGAAGTGAATATCGGTGCGCTGCTTATCGGCGGCGTCATCCCCGGCATTCTCGTGACCTTTACCATCATGGCCACGGTGTGGTTTCTGGCCTGGCAGGATCCATCGCGCGCACCTTCGGCGCCTTCGGTCTCGCTCGCGGAAAAGCTCCGGATGCTTCGCGTGGTAGGACCGATGCTGCTGCTGTTCGGCATGGTCACCGGCGTCATCTACACTGGCGTCGCCACGCCGACCGAAGCGTCTGCGCTCGGCGCGTTCGGTGCGTTCGCGCTCGCCCTCTGGAAGGGCCGGATCAACCGCAAGACGCTGCGCAGCGCGCTGCTGCGTTCGGCGCATGGCTCTTGCATGATCGCCATGATCCTGTTCGGTGCCTCGATCTTCGGTTACTTCTTCACGCTGACGCAGGTGACGCAGAACCTGGTGAGCTGGGTCGGCGGCCTTCCGGTGCCGCCGTGGCTGATCCTGACGATCATCCTGTTCGGCTATATCGTTCTCGGCTCCTTCATGGACCAGATCGCAATCCTGGTACTCACGGTTCCGATCGTGCTTCCGCTGATCAAGTCGCTCGGCTACGATCCGCTATGGTTCGGCGTGATCAAGATCGTGACGGCCGAGGTCGGCATGATCACGCCGCCGGTGGGGCTCAATTGCTTCGTGGTGGCGCGCTACTCGGGTCGTCCGGTGGGCGAGGTCTTTCATGGCGTGTTCCCTCATTTCGTCGCGCATCTGATTGCCATTGCGATCCTCGTGATCTGGCCGATGATCATCCTCTGGCTGCCCATGAAAATGGGCTACTGAAAGACCAACGAACAAGGGAGAGAAACATAATGTCGGTTCGACTGGCGAGACCGCTTGTACTGGCTGCAATGTCGTTGGCGGCAACAATGGGGTCTGGCAACGCGCAGGAAAAGATCACACTGCGGCTCGCTGACAGTCTGCCGAACGGCCACGTGATCCACGAACTCGTCGGCAAGCCGTTCTCGGATCTGGTGACCAAGCTCACCAACGGGCAAGTGACGTTCCAGCACTTCCCGGCGGAGCAGCTCGGCAAGGCCAAGGACATGGCCCAGCTCACCGCGCTCGGCGTCGCCGATGTGTCCTACATCGTGCCGTCCTATTCGTCCGACAAGTTTCCGCTGACGGCCGTCGCCGAATTGCCCGGCATCTTCGACAGCGAATGCCAGGGCTCGCTCGCCTTCTACAAGGTCTCGCACAATGGCGGCATCCTTGAGACCAGGGAGTTCGCGCCCAACCAGCTTCGGCCGCTGGTGACGCTGGCGCTGCCGGCCTACCAGATCCAACTTGCGACCAGCCGTGACGTGAAGACCGCAAAGGATCTCGAAGGTCTGAAGATCCGCACCACCGGCGGCGCTATGGATCTGATGATGCGCTCGATCGGCGGCGTGCCGGTACGGATGGCCGCTCCCGAAATCTATGAATCGCTGACCCGCGGCACGCTCGACGGCCTGATCTTCTCCTATCAGAGCTCGGCATCCTACGATTTCGGCAAGATCCTGAAGTCGGGCACCGAGGGGCTTAACTTCGGCACCGCGATCTTCACCTATTCGATGGGCGAGATGAAATTCAAGTCGCTGCCCGAGAACGTGCGCAAGGCACTGGTCGAAGCCGGCGAACAGACCACGCGCGAGGCCTGCAAACGGTTTGAGGGCGGCGAGAAGGCTGCGACCGACAAGATCAAGTCGCAGGGCATGAAGGTCATCAGCTTCGGTGCCGACGACAAGAAGGTGTTCGACACCGCCTTCAAGTCCGTGGCGCAGGACTGGGTGAAGGACGTCGACAAGCGCGGCAAGCCCGGCACCGACGTCTTCAAGGCCTTCACCGAAGCGCTGGCCGCCACCCATTGAACAAGGCACCGACAAAAGACACCCCATCCGCGCCGGAGGGCCCGCTCACCGGCGTCAGGATCATCGACCTCACCAGCGTGATGATGGGGCCCTATGCAACCATGATCCTCGGCGACTACGGCGCCGACGTGATCAAGGTCGAGAGCCCGGACGGCGATGTCATGCGCCACGCGGCCCCGATGCGCCATCCCGGGATGGGCGCGATGTATCTGCAGGGCAACCGCAACAAGCGCTCGATCGCGCTCGACCTGAAGAGACCGGGCGGTCGCGCAGCACTGCTGCGGCTTGCCGCGGCCGCCGACGTGTTCGTCCACAACGTCCGTCCCGCGGCAATGGCGCGGCTGAAGCTCGGCGCTGACGATCTCCTCGCCACCAACCCACGGCTCGTCTATGCCAGCCTGCACGGCTTCGGCGAGAGCGGGCCCTACGCCGGCCGCCCCGCCTATGACGACTTGATCCAGGGATTGACGGCCCTGCCCGCGCTGACCGGCAGGATTACCGGTGAACCGCGCTACTCTCCGGCGACCATGGCCGACCGCATTGTCGGCCTCAATGCCATCCACGCCATCCTGGCGGCGCTGCTCTCTCGCGAGCGCACCGGCGAAGGCCAGGCGATCGAGATCCCGATGTTCGAGACCATGGCGCAGTTCGTGCTCGGCGATCACATGGCCGGCCGCAGCTTCGAGCCGCCGATCGGAGCGCCCGGTTACTCCCGGCTGCTGTCGCCCGACCGCCGCCCCTACCAGACCAGCGACGGCTATATCTGTGCGCTGGTCTATTCCGACAAGCAGTGGAACGCCTTCTTTTCCAAGATCGGACTTGCCAACGAAGCCGATCGCGACCCGCGGCTGAACAGCATCTCCTCGCGAACCCGAAACTACGATTTCGTCTACGACTGGTTCTCGCAGATGATGAAGACCCGCAGCACCGCCGAGTGGATGCGCTTCTTCGAAGAAGCCGACATTCCGCACGCGCCGATGCACGACCTCGGCAGCCTGATCGATGATCCGCATCTGGCAGCCGTCGGGCTGATCCAGTCGCTGGAGCATCCGACCGAAGGTACGCTGCGCCTTGCCGGACCGGCCGCGACCTGGAGCCGGACGCCGCCGTCGATCCGAAGCCATCCTCCGGGGCTCGGTGAGCACGGCCGGGAGATCCTTCTCGAGGCCGGCCTTGCGGAGGCGGAGATCGCCGCCCTCATCGCCGACGGCACGCTGATCGAACCCGTCTCCTGACTTATTTCCTGCGCGACGCCAGGATCTTCTCGGCGGCGCGAAGATGCGGTTTGTCCAGCATCTTGCCGTCCATCTTGGCGACGCCGGACGGATTGCCGGCGAAGGCGGCGATGACGCGCTCCGACCATGCTACCTCCTCATCCGTCGGCATGAAGGCCGCATTGACGACGTCGACATGCCTGGGATGGATCACGGCCTTGGCGAGGAAACCGTCCTGCCGCGCGGCGATCGCCTCCGCCTTCAACGCATCGAGATCGTTGATGTCAGTGGCGATGGTGTCGATGGCAACCACGCCGGCCGCCGCCGCGCCGACCAGGCAGAGATCGCGGGCGAGGATGAACGGAGAGTGATAGCGACCGTCGGTGCGGTTGCGGGTTGCCCCGAGCGAGGCCGCGAGATCCTCCGCACCCCACATCATGCCCCAGAGCCGCGGGCTCATATTCTCGAAGTCGAGGATCTTGAGGACCGCCCGCGCCGTCTCGGTGGCGACCGTGACGATCCGTGTGGACCCTTGCGCAATCCCGGAGGCAGCCTCGAACGCATCGAGATAGAGCGCCAGTCTGTTGACGTCCGCGGCGCCGGCACATTTCGGCAGCACGATCCCGTCGGGCTTCCCGGGCATGACAGCGGCGAGGTCACCGAGCGTCAGGTCGGTGTCGAGCGCGTTGATGCGGATATAGAGCTTCTGGTTCGGATTGCGCGCATCGAGCATCTGTCTGACAATGCCGCGCGCAACGACCTTCTGGTCCGGCGCGATGGAATCCTCGAGATCGAGGATCAACGCATCGGCCGCGGTCTTCTTCGCACTCTCATACTTCCGGGTGCTGTCGCCGGGAACGAACAGGAACGATCGCATCGCTTATGCCTTCGGCTTGCAGTGCATCAGGCCGGTGCGGCGGCAACTTGCCACCACCTCGCCGCGCTGATTGGTCATGGTATGTTCGAATTCGACGATACCCTGGGTCGGCCGCGACTTACTGGCGCGCTTGCCGATGATCCTGGTGTGCGCCTTCAACGTATCGCCATGGAACACCGGCTTTGGAAACTTGACGTCGGTCATGCCGAGGTTGCCGACCGTGGTGCCTAACGTCGTGTCGTACACGCTCATACCGATCATGATGCCGAGCGTATAGAGGCTGTTGAACAGCCGCTGGCCGAACTCGGTCTTCTCGGCGAAATGCGCATCGAGGTGCAGCGGCTGCGGGTTCATGGTCAGGAGGCTGAACATGGTGTTGTCCATCTCCGTCACGGTCCGGCTGAACTCGTGATGGAATTCCTGCCCAACCTCGAACTCCTCGAAATACAATCCGGCCATTTACCGTCCCTTGTAGTTGGGCGTCCGCTTTTCAACAAACGCATTCAGCGCTTCCTGGCAGTCTTCCGTCGATGCGACCACCACAAAGCTTTCCGCCGTATTTTCGACTGAGCGGCGGAAATCGGCATCGACCGCGCGCATGAAGGCGTCGCGGCCGATCTTCATCACGATGGGCGATTTCGACGCAAGCTTGCGCGCGATCTCACGGGCACGAGCGAGTGCGGTACCCTTCGGCACCACTTCGCTGAGCAGGCCCATACGAAAGGCGGTTGCCGCATCGAAGGACTCGCCGAGGAACAGCGGGCCGAACGCCTGGTGCTTCCCCACCAGCCGCGGCAACTGCACAAAGTGGATCGCCGGGATCAGGCCGACATCGATCTCGGGATAGCCGAAGGTCGAGCCGTCGCCCGCGATGATCATGTCGCAGGAAATCGCGATCGTCATGCCGCCGGCCCGCACCGCGCCATCGATCGCCGCGATCGTCGGCTTGCCCATGCGGTACTGCGTATCGTTAAGCGCGAAATACAACCGCTCTAGGAATTTCTTTGTCTCGACCGCGGGCTTGCCCCTGACGATGTCGAGGTCGAGGCCGGCGCAAAACACCTTGTGAGCGCTGCTGATGACGACGGCGCGCACCGCCTCATCATCGCGCGCTTTCGCCAGCGCCGCCAGCAACGCGTCGATCAAGGGGATGCTGAGTGCATTGACCGGCGCGCGATCCAGCACAATCTCCGCAATCTGGTCGGCGACCGAGTAGCGAACGAGGTCCGTGCTCATGATGTGTTGCCTCCGTTATCTGTTGGCTTGCCGCACGGCGCCCGAGAGCAGCAGGCCGTCGATCTCGGCGGAACTAAAGCCGGCCTCTGTCAGCACAGCGCGGCTATCCTGTCCAACGTCCGGCGCGGGGCGGAGGCGATCCTCGGACAGGCTCGCAATGCCCGGCGTCCGCGGCGAGTAGACCGCGCCGACGCCGGGCGTATCCTGGCACACCGACGCCCTGGTCGCCTCGACATGGGCGTTGCGCAGCCATTCGCCGGGAGTGAGGATCCGCTCGGCGATGATATCGGCGGCGTGCAGCCGCGTCAGCCACGCCTCCGTCGGCTGCGCCAGGAACACCTCGCGCAATTGCGGAATCAGCGTGTCGGCTGCATCGGCGCGCCGGGCGAAGTCGGCGAAGCGCGGATCGCCGGCGAGATCCTCACGGCCGATTGCGGCGCAGAGACGCTTGTATTGCGGCTCGTTCACCAGCGTCACCATCATCCAGCCGTCCTGCGTCTGGTAGGTGCCGGCCGGCACGTTCAGCGCGCGCGGCGCGCCGCCCTCGAGGATGAACTCCGCGACCTTGTGCCCAAGCAGCGCCGACGTCGATTGGCAAAGATTGACGTCGATCCAGCGTCCGGTACCAACGGTCGTACGTGCGAACAGGGTGGTGGCAATGGCCTGGAATGCGTACACGCCGGTGACGACGTCGGAGATCGTGGTGCCGACCCGGTGCGGCACGCCATCGGTGCCGACATTGACCGAGACCAACCCCGAGAATGCCTGCGCGACCGAATCCGAGCCGGGCCGCTTGGCAAAGGGTCCGCTCTGCCCGAAGCCGCTGACCGACAGGTAGACCAGACCGGGATTGTCGCGCGAAAGGCTCTCGTACCCAAGCCCGAGCCGCTCCGCGACACCCGGGCGAAAGCCTTCAATGAGGACGTCGGCTTCGCTGGCCAGCCGCTGCGCGATCGCGATCCCGTCCTTGTGCTTCATGTCGAGGCATAGGCTGCGCTTGCCGCGGTTGTAGACCGCCGACAGGGTCGTATGATTGCCGTAGGTCGTACCAAGATAGCGCGACCAGTCGCCTTCGGGCGGCTCAACCTTGATGACGTCGGCGCCATAGACCCCGAGCAGCATCGCGCAATAGGGCGAGGCGATCCCCTGCCCGAAATCGAGCACCTTCAGCCCCCGATACGGCGCCTCGTGCGTCGGCGTCAGCTTGCCCGCCATTTGTCCTCCCACAGCTGTCGAAGAGCCCTATCCTTTGGGCACAATCCGACCGCAAAACTGCTGCACACTTTTCTGGATCATGCCCTACAGCGCCAGGTAGCGCTGTCGGATGTTGTCGTTGGCCTTCAGCTCTTCGATGGAGGATGTGTAGACGATCTGTCCCTTGTCGATAACCGTCGCGTGGCTCGCAAGGCCAAGGCAAAAATGCATGTTCTGCTCGGCGATCAATACTGTGGCACCGGTGCCGCGGAGCTGCCGCAGCAACTCGCCGATGCGCTGCACGATAATCGGCGCCAGCCCCTCGCTCGGCTCGTCCAGCAGCAACAGCACCGGATTGCCCATCAGCGTGCGGGCGATCGCCAGCATCTGCTGCTCGCCGCCGGACAGCCTTCCGGCGATCCGGTGCCGCAGCGGCTCCAGCAGCGGGAACACGTCATAGACGCGACGGATCGACCATTCATCCTCGCCGCCGGGCCCCTTCTTCTGGCCGATAACGAGATTGTCTTCGACAGTGTGCTCGGGAAAGATCTGGCGGTCCTCCGGCACGAAGCCGAGCCCGGCCCGCGCGATGCGATGCGGCTTCATTCCGGACACCACCCGGCCGCGCAGGCTCACCTTGCCGCGGCGCGCCGGCGCCAGCCCCATGATGGCCTTCATGGTGGTCGATTTGCCGGCGCCGTTGCGGCCCAGCAGCGCCATGGTCTCGCCCTGCCGCACCGAGAGGCCGACGCCGAACAGGATCTGGCTGGTGCCGCAATAGACGTCGAGGTCCTCGACCTGCACCACCGGCTGCGCGCTCATGCCACCACTCCCGCGTGGTCGTCGCTACCTAGATAAGCCTCGATCACGGCATCATTCCTGCGGATTGCATCCGGCGTGCCGGTTGCGAGAATTCGCCCGTAGCACAGCACGACGATCTCAGGCGCGATCTTGAACACGATATCCATGTCGTGCTCGATGAACACGACGGTGATCCTCTGCTTCTCCCAGAGTTCGCGCACCTTGTCGATCATGCGCCAGCGTTCTTCCGTGCCCATGCCGGCGGTCGGCTCGTCCAGCAGCAGCACCTTGGGATCGAGCACCAGCGCGAGCGCGATGTCGAGCAGCTTCTGGTCGCCATGCGACAGCGTCGCCGCGGTCCTGTTGCGCTTGCCGGCGAGGCCGAGCAACTCCATCGCATGCTCGGCGCGGTCGCGCGTCTCGGCCAATGGAAAGCGGCGATGCAGCACGCCAGCGCGGCGCTGATCGGCACAGACCGCTGCCAGCATCGTCTCCTCGACCGTGAGCGCCGGGAAGATGCTCGCGACCTGGAAGGCGCGGCCGATGCCGTGACGTACGATCTCCGGCGGGGTCTTGCCCGCCATGTCGACGCCATTGAGCAGGATCTGCCCGGCGTCAGGCCGCAGTGCGCCCGTGATCAAATTGAAGAACGTGCTCTTGCCGGCGCCGTTGGGACCGATCACGGCGGTGAGCGAACCGCCGGCAAAGTCGAGCGAGACGTTGTCGGTCGCCTTGACGCCGCCAAATGATTTCGAGAGCCCGCGAATTTCCAGCATGGCTAACCTCGCCCTTCGCCACGTCGCTGGCCGAACCATTCGACGACAAAGTCCATCAGGCCCTTTCGCAAGCCGATGGCAAAGAACAGGATCACGATGCCGAGCACGATGCCGTGATACTCGGTCAGTCGCGTGACAGTATCGTTGAGGATCAGCAGCAACACGGTGCCGACCATCGGCCCGAGGAAAGTGGTCACGCCGCCGAGCATGTTGATGAAGATGCCCTCGCCCGAAATCGTCCAATAGGCGAATTCGGGATAGGCGCCGGAGACGAACAGCGCCATGATCATGCCGCCGGTCGCAGCGAACAGCGCCGCCAACACAAAGATCGTGAGCTTGGCGCGCCAGACATCGATGCCGATGAAGCTCGCCCGCGTGGCGTTGTCGCGGATCATGCGCAGCGTGTAGCCGAACGGCGACTGCGCGATCTGGCGCATCAGCAGCAGCCCGATCACCAGCAGCGCGCAGCTTGTGATGTAGAGATGCAGATGGTTCGACAGATCAATGCCGAGAAACGGCGGCCGAGGAATGCCGCCGCGCAGGCCCTGGTCGCCGCCGGTCAGCGATTGCCACGACAGGATGGTCGAGTGGATCAGCATCTGGAACGCCAGAGTGACGAAGGCGAAGTAGATTTCCTTCAGCCGCACGCAGATCGCGCCGATGACGATGGCAACCACCAGCGTCATCGCCAGCGTGGCGACGAAGGCCACCGGGATCGGTACGCCGGTCTTCTGCATCGTGAGGCCGAAGCCATAGGCGCCGAGGCCGAAGAACATGCCGTGGCCGAACGAGATCAGTCCGGTGTAGCCGACCAGAAGGTTGAGCGACGTAGCGAACAACCCGTAAGCGGCACAGCGGATCACGAAGTCGAGCAGCTGCTTGCTGCCGAAAATCATCGGCAGCAGTGCGAGCAGGACAAACGCCACGAGCGCGATCAGCACATCGCGATAGCGCTGCGGCCTGGCGTCGATCCGGGGAACCTCAAGGGGCTGCGCGCCCTGCCCGGCCTGCAACTCGGTCATGCGACCTCCTTGCCGAACAGGCCGGTCGGCCGCGACACCAGCACGATCACCATGAAGAGATACATCAGCCCCTCGGTGAACAGCGGGAAGCCGAGCGATCCGAACGAGCGGATCAGGCCGATCAGCAGCGCACCGATCAGCGCACCAAGGATCGAACCCATGCCGCCGATCACGGTGACGATGAAGGACTCGATCAGCACCGAGAAACCCATGCCCGGCGTCAGCGAACGCACCGGCGCGGCAAGCGCGCCCGCCAGCCCCGCAAGCATGCCGCCCAGCGCGAACACGCCGCCATAGATCAGCCCGGTGTTGATGCCGAGCGCCGAGACCATCCCGGGATTATGCGCGGCCGCACGGATCACCTTGCCGATCCGGGAGCGTGCCAGCCCCAGCCCGAGAACGACGGCAGCGATGAGCGCCACGCCAATCAGCAGCAGATAGTATGGCGGCACCACGCCGCCGGCGATGAACAACGGCGGAACCTGGAACGCGGCCGGCATGCCCATCGACCTGAATTCGGGCCCCCAGATCATGCGGACGACGTCGTCGAAGATCAGCACGAAGGCGTAGCAGACCAGGAGCTGCATCAGGACGTCCCGGCCGTAGACCCGGCTCATGAAGGCGCGCTCGAAGATCAGGCCGAGGAGCGCGGTGCCGACGGCACCGCTCAGCATCGCCAGCGCAAAGCTTCCGGTGAGCTGGTAGGCCGTCATCGCGAAATAGGCGCCGAACATATAGAAGGCGCCGTGACTGAAATTGACGACCTTGAGCACGCCGAAGATCAAGGTCAGCCCGACGGCGACGAGAAACAGCAGCATGCCGATGATCAGGCCGCTGGTGGTCTGCGTCACCAGACAGGCAGGGCTGGCGAGGCAACTGGCGAGCGCGTCGAGGTCCACGAAAATCATCCATTACGGCGGGCCGCAACGCCGGCGCGCGACAAACATCAGATGAAAGGCGGAGTCAGCATGCTGCCTCCGCCTCGCATGCGGATCAGGTGTAGCCCTTGCTCTTCTTCCACTCGGCTTCGAGCTCGAAGATGGTCTTCCAGTCTCCGGCCTTCACGTCAGGAACGTAGGGCTCCTGCGGGATCGTGGTACCCCAGCCGATCGCGTAGCCGACCAGCGTGTGGTCGTCGGCGCGCATGGTGACGGTGCCGTCCGCACCGAACGGGCACTTGATGGTCAGCCCGGTGAGGGCTTCCGCGACCTTCTTGCCGTCGGTCGAGTTCGCTTTCTTGACGGCCTCGCTGAGGAACATCACCGCGGTTGCGTTCTGCCAGGACCAGTTGGTCGGATACTCGTTATACTTCGCCTTGTAGGCATCGCCCCAGGCCGCATTCTCCGGCGTCGGCGGGAATGTCTTGATATAGCGATCGCCGGAGTGGATGCCCTTGGGCAGGTTCTTCACCACCGTGAGCGCGGTGTAGTCGGCCATGTTGACCGCGAACACCTCCATCTGGGTAAACATCGCATAAATGTTGGCCTGGTCGATGTAGGAGGTGAGATCACCGCCCCACAGGCAGGAATACAGCGCCTGCGGCTTGGCCTGCAGGATCTTGGTCACCACCTCGGTGTAATCGGGCTGGAACAGTTTTGGCCATGACTCGCTGATGATCTCGACATCAGGCGCGAACTTCTTCAGGTACAGTACGAACTCGCCGGTGGTGTCGCGGCCATAGGCATAATCCGGCGAACAGGTCGCCCATTTCTTGAGGCCCTTGGCCTTGGCGATCCCTGCCGCGTAGCCGGCGCCGACGATCGAATCATGAATGCCCTGCCGGACGCAACGGAAGGCGTTCGGGATATGCTGCTTGGGATCGGCCGTCAGCGACGACGCTTCCGAGCAGGTATGGATGCAGAGCACGCCGAGATCGCGCGCCACCTCGTGAACCGCGAACGATCCCGACGACGCCTCGCCGTCGAGCAGCATCTCGCAACCATCGGTGTTGACGAGCTCACGCGCGATCCGCGCGGCTTCCTGCGGCTGCCCCTTGGAGTCGCGGATCACCATCTCGATCTGCCGCCCGGCAAGTCCGCCGGCGGCATTGACCTTCTCGACTTCCAGCAACACCGCGTTGCGCGAGGACGTGCCGAGCTGCGCGACGCGACCCGACAGAATGGTCGGCATGCCGATCTTGATGGTCTTGGCCTGTGCGCGCGCCACCCATGGTGCAGCAAAGGTCACCGCACCAGCGCCCATCAGCGCAAGCGTCGAGCGCCGGCTGATGCCCGGTTTCCGGGTCCTCGTCATATTCCCCTCCCTGTCGGGTTCGCGTTCCCAAAATCCCTTGCGGAGATCGTTCCGTCTCCATGACCGCGATGTTTTCAGAGCAAGGGGGGTGACGTCAAGCCAAAGATGAATTACGACTCATAATTCATCTAGGGAGAGAACCGGTGCCGGAATCGGCCCGACGAGCGACAAATGATCAATCTTTCCAGCTTCATCGCATTTCACGCCAGGCGGACTCCGGACCGCTGTGCGCTGAAATATCGCGGCGAGGACATTTCCTACGCCGAATTTGATCTGCGAATCCGCCAGGTCGGCGGCTGGCTCGCGGCACGCGGTATTGCGCCCGGCGATGTCGTCGCCGTCCTGATGAAGAACAGCGCGGCCTTTCTCGAACTGGTGTTCGCGACGAGCCATATCGGCGCGGTCTTCCTGCCGATCAACTATCGCCTGTCGGGAGACGAGGTCGGCTACATCGTCGGCAATTCTGGCGCGCGGCTGCTGGTCGCTGACGAGGAGTTTGCCGCGATCGCAACCGGTGGCGCGCCTGTGGTGTTGCTGGGTGAAGTCGCACAGTCCAGCATCACCAGCCTTGCGCCCGACATCGCGCCGGCGCCGATCCATGTGCGCCAGCCGCGCGACCTGATGCGGCTGATGTACACCTCGGGCACGACGGATCGTCCCAAGGGCGTGATGCTCACTTACGAGAACATCTACTGGAAATCCGCCGACCAGACGCTGGTGCTCGGGCTCAACGCCGACACGCGGCTACTCGTCGTCGGCCCGCTCTATCATGTCGGCGCGCTCGATCTGCCCGGCATCGCCGTGCTCTGGCATGGCGGCATGCTGTGCATTCACCGCACCTTCGAACCCGAGCCGGCGCTGGCCGCAATCGAGCGGGAGAGACTGAACGCGGCGTGGTTTGCGCCTGTGATGACCACGGCCCTCCTCACCTGCCCGAACCGCGAACGCTACGACGTCTCCAGCCTGAAATGGGCGATCGGCGGCGGCGAGAAGACGCCGGAAGTGCGCATCCGCGCCTTCTCGGACCATTTCAAGAATGCGCGCTACATCGATGCCTACGGCCTCACCGAAAGCTGCGGCGGCGATACCTTCATGGACGCGGGCCGCGAGATCGAGAAGATCGGCTCGACCGGCCGCGCCATCGCCCATGTCGAGATCGAGATCCGCGACGATGCCGGCAAGCGCCTGCCCGCCGGCCAGAATGGCGAGATCTGCCTGCGCGGCCCGAAGATCACGCAGGGCTACTGGAACGATCCGGAGAAGACGGCATCCGCCTTCTTCGGCGACTGGTTCCGCACCGGCGACGTCGGCTATCTCGACGACGATGGCTTCCTCTATCTGACCGATCGCAAGAAGGACATGATCATCTCCGGCGGCGAGAACGTCGCCTCGTCCGAGGTCGAGCGCGTCATCTACGAAATCCCCGGGGTGCGCGAGGTCGCGGTGATCGGCCTGCCGGACGACCGCTGGGGCGAGAAGCCGGTGGCCGTCGTGGTGCTGACCGACGACGCGAAGCTCGACCTGCCCGATCTCACCGATTTCTGCCGAACAAGGCTCGCCGGCTTCAAGGTGCCGCGGCAGTTGATCATCCGCGACAGCCTACCGCGCAATCCATCCGGCAAGGTGCTCAAACGCGTGCTCCGCGCCGAACTCGAGGCCACCGCATGACACAAGCGACATCCGCCAAGGTCACCAAGCTCAACCGGGTCGAGCGCAACGCTTGGACCAAGCAGAAGATCTTCGACGCCGCGACCAAGGTCGTCGGCAAATACGGCTACGCCGAAGCCTCCGTCGCCCGCATCACCGAAGCCGCCGGCGTCGCGCAAGGCACCTTCTACAATCACTTCGAGAACCGCCAGGAGTTGCTCGACCAGCTGCTGCCGAAGATCGGCCTCGACATGGTCCGCTTCATCCATGCGCGCACCGGCACTGCGAGCGAGGCCCGGCAAGAGGTCGAGCGCTTCAGCGCGTTCTTCGATTTCATCCGCGAAGTGCCGGAGTTCCTGCGCATCCTCAACGAGGCCGAGTTCTTCGCGCCGATCGGCTACCAGAAGCATTTTGACAACATCTCGAGCGCCTATGTCCGGATCCTCCAGCGTGCGCGGGCTGCCGGCGCCACCAACACGTTCAGCGACGAGGAGTTCGAGGCCATCGTCCAGGTGCTAATGGGCGCGCGCGGCTATCTCAGCCGCCGCTATTCCTATTCCGAGCGCGGCGTCACCGCCGTGCCCGACTATGTGATCTCGGCTTACCAGAAGCTGGTCACCCGCGGCCTGTTCACCACCAGCGACAAGGGAAGAAAGTCATGAGCGCTGACGGCAGCATTCTCGTCACCGGCGGCAGTCGCGGCATCGGCGCGGCGACCGCGACGCTGCTTGCCGATCAGGGCCATCGTGTCGTCATCGTCGACATCGCGCCCGAGCCATTGGTGGGAACAGCCGCCATCCTGTGGCCGGCGCCGTTCGACGTCGCAAGCGAAAGCGCCGTCGTCGCCGGCATCGCCGATATCGAGAAGGCGCACGGCCCGATCACCGGCCTCGTCAACGCGGCCGGCGTGTTCGGCAAGATGCACACGATCGACCGGGTGCGGATGGAGCAATGGGACCGCGAGGTCAATATCGACCTGCGCGGTACCTTCCTGGTCGCGCGCAGCGTCGGCATCGGAATGGCGCAGCGGCGGCATGGCGCGATCGTCAACGTCGCCTCGGTCGCCGGCATGACGTCGGGTCCGATCCACGCCTATACCGCGGCGAAGGCCGGCGTCATCCAGATCACGCAGACGCTCGCCGCCGAATGGGGACGTTCCGGCGTTCGCGTCAACGCGGTGTCGCCCGGCTTCACCCGCACGGCCGCGCTCGAGGCCGGCATCGCGTCGGGCGTCCTGAACAAGGACCTGCTGGCGCGCCCGACCGCCATGAACCGGTTGGTCGAGTCGATCGAGGTGGCGCAGGCGATCGCCTGGCTGCTCTCGCCGCAGAGCAGCGGCGTGACCGGCATCAACCTGCCGGTCGATGCCGGCTACATCGTGGGCACCACCTGGGCCGCCTATGGCGGTCTGCCGGAAGCACCACGCAGCTGAGGACGATGCATGAATATCGAGCTTTCGCGTAAGCACCTCGATCTGTCCTCCGCCATTGCCGAGGGCGACATCCGGGTGCTGCTGATGGTGCTGGTGCACATGACAGGCGACGAGAAGTGGCTGGAGCCGCCCTACAAGCCGAAGCGCGACGTCCGCCTGATCCCCGATCCGGACGCCGGCGTGCCGAAGGAGATCCAGGACGAGATCCGCGCCGCCGTGCTGAACCTGTTCGCGAACGGGACGCCGAAGCCCGTCATCACTGATCCCGGCAATGAGCAGATGCTGCGGATGATGCGCGCGACGCTCGGCGAGAATGTCGCGCCGGAATATGCCCCGCTGATGCGGGAGGAGATGGGGTTCGTCCCGCGCGATGCGCACTGGCGCGAACGCCCCTCCAACGAACGACTGGCGCAGCAGCATGTGCTGATCGTCGGTGCCGGTGTCTGCGCAATCGCGCTTGGCGTCGCACTCGGGCGGCTCGGCATTCCCTACACGATCGTCGAGAAGCAGGACGAGATCGGCGGCACCTGGTACGTCAACCGCTATCCCGGCTGCGGCGTCGACACGCCGAACCATTCCTATTCCTTCTCGTTCGGCGCCCGCAATCCGTGGACGCGCCATTTCGCTCAACGCCAGGAATTGCTGGACTATCTGCTCAATGTCGTGCGCGAATACGACATCCGCAGGCACGTCCGCCTCAGCACCGAACTTGTCGCCTCGCGCTGGGACGAAGGCAAACGCCACTGGATCTCGACGCTGAAGACCGCGAACGGCGAAGAGACCTTCGAGTCCACCGCGCTGGTCAGCGCGATCGGCCAGCTCAATGATCCCCTGCCCGCCTCGTTCAAGGGAGACGAGGAATTCACCGGCCTGAAGGTTCATTCGGCGCTGTGGTCCGACGACATCAAGCTCGACGGCAAGCATGTCGCCGTGATCGGCACCGGCGCGACCGCGATGCAACTGGTGCCGTCGATCGCCGACCGTGTCGCTTCGGTGACCGTCTACCAGCGCACCGCACAGTGGGCGCGGCCGGTGAAGGGCTATTCCGATCCGATCACCGAGGGCGCGCAGTGGCTGCTCGCCCATCTGCCGTTCTATGTGCAGTGGTATCGCTTCAACATGTTCTGGCGTTACGGCGACGGGCTGCTGCCGTTTCTGCGCAAGGATCCGGCCTGGCCGCATCCGGACCGCGCCGTCAACAAGGGCAACGACCGGCACCGCCAGGAGCTGGCCGACTTCATCCTCGCCGAGCTGAAGGATCGCCCCGACCTGATCGAGAAGTGCATGCCGACCTACCCGCCCTACGGCAAGCGCATCCTGCTCGACAACAACTGGTTCAAGACGTTGACCAGGCCGAATGTCGAGCTGGTCACCGACACGATCGACCATTTCGCTGCGGAAGGAATCGTCACGGCCGACGGCAAGTCGCGGCAGCACGACATCGTCGTGATCTCGACCGGCTTCAAGGTCTCCGAGATGGCAGCGCGGCTCAACATTACCGGGCGTGACGGCAAGAACCTCCGGCAGGCGTGGCGCAACGACAATCCGACGGCGTATCTCGGTCTCACGGTGCCTGATTTCCCCAACCTGTTTCTGATGCTCGGCCCCAACTCCGGCCCTGCGCATGGCGGCAGCGTGATCTTCCAGTCGGAATGCCAGAGCCGCTACATCTCTGCCTGTCTTGTCGAGATGATCGAGAACGATATCGCCGCGATCGACGTGAGTCCCGATGCGCATGACGCATACGTCTGCGACGTCGATGCCGAGCATGAGCAACTGATCTGGACACATCCGGGCATGACGACCTACTACCGCAACAGCCACGGCCGGGTGTTTTCGGCGATGCCGTGGCGGTTCGTCGACTACTGGAAAATGACGCACGATCCGGACTTCAAGCAATATCGACAGACCAAGGCGTGACAGGAAACCTGACCTGAATTCAGACACTCGTTAACTTGACAGATCGCTATAACTGCCGCAGCATTTCGCTCACTGCACCTGTCGGGGTGCTGGAGCGCTTGCTCCTCGCGTCGCAGGAATTGACGGACGATTATGGGATCGGCTGCCAGGCAGTAAAAGCGGACAGATGTCCGTCGGCCCACCCTTGGAGAGGAGCATGACGCCACCGGCTCAAGCCAGCGACCTTGCTCAGCGGCAAGGTCTCGGTGCACGTGAGGCGAACAGCAGCTGCTAGCCGCGTGCGCCGCCGACAATCTGAAACATATCCGCAGGACGAGAGCGCAAAGGCCAAGCGCTCTTGGGTCCCGAAACACTACTGGTCTACACCAGAGATCCTTCGCTAAAACGAAGTCGCAGGGCCCCGCGATGCTTGAATGCACCGGGGCCCATTCGTTTGCCTGCCATCTCCCCTTCGTCACGCCACATTGCGCCACCGCGCCGGATCGGGAACAATTGTGCTGACGGGGTGAGGAGCGACGACGGAAAAGCCGCAGGTACGAATCTACACCGACTACAAAAGCCCCTACGCCTATGTCGCCAATAAGCGGCTGTTCGAACTCGAGGAGAACCACGGCGTCGAACTCGAATGGCTGCCATACACGCTTCGCATTCCCGAATTCATGGGCACGGTCGAGCAACGCACGCCGCACTTCTGGCGCAAGGTGCGCTACTCCTACATGGATGCGCGGCGTTTCGCCAACGCGCAAGGACTGACCATGAAGGGCCCGCGCCGGATCTATGACGCGTTCTATTCGAGCGCCGGGATGCTGTTCGCGCAGCGCCACCGGCTGTTCCGGCCTTATCATGACACCGTGTTCCAGAGGTTCTGGAGCCATGAGCTGGAGATCGACGACCTGTCGGAGATTGCAGGCGTGATTGCTTCGATCGGCGGTTCTGCCGACGCGTTCGAGGCATATGTTTGCGGCCCGGCCCGCGCCGAGCATGATCGCATCATCGACGAGGCCGAGGCCATCGGCGTGTTCGGCGTCCCCAGCATGGTGTTCAACGGCGAGCTGTTCTGGGGTGGCGACCGCATCGAGATGCTGATCGAGCGCATCAAGCGGCCCGAGACGATCGCGGTCGCGTTAGGCAGCAGGCACCGGACATAGGCGCTGGCTGTTTCGAATCTGCTTGCCGTCCCTGATCGATCAGCCCCCATTCAGGATGGCCCGGCATCCCGTACGTTCCAGCACGGGCTTCAACGCCGCGCGATCGCCGGCATCGAGCGCGGCAAACTTCGCGTGCAACTGCTGCAGGCACTTGACCTGATATTTGAACGGCGCGAGCGCGTAAGGCAGCCCCCAGACATCGATTTGAAGCCGCTCGAACCCTTTCGCGAATGCATCCGCATTGGCGGCAAGGAACGGCAAATAGAGTTCGCCCGCGATCCGCAGCAGCGCTTCAGCGAACCCGCCAAGCGCCTGCTCGCGCGGATACCAATTGCCCTCGACACCGGACGCATCATCGAGTCGCCGTACCCAGTGATCGGTGAACGGCGCGCGTTCGCGCATGATCCGCATCGGAGTCGGATCGGTCGCCATCTCGCTGAGTTGTCCGAACCAGGCAAAATCCGCCAGCGACGGCCGGCTGCCGAACAGATAGTTCGTCATGCCGACATGCGGCTCGAACGCGGCGAGGATCCGCCGATAGCTCTCCTCAAGCAGCGGCCTGTTCTCGTCCGTCGCGCCGAGAATGACCATGCGCGAAATCTGACGCTGCCGGAACTCCTCGATCTCCTCGCGGCTGCCGGCCTCGGCCTCCGAGGTGGACCATTCCTCGCCGGCCCAGCGCGAGACGTAGGCCTGGTCTTCCGGATCCCACCAGCGATAGAGAAACAGCGGCTTCACCGCCCATTCGTCGGCGACGTCCTCGAGCAGATCGCAGACAAATGCAACGGCCTTATCCCGGGGGATCACCGAGCGCCCCTGGTGACGCGCTTCCAGATCATAGGCCAGCGTCGTGGTCTCGCCGCGGTAGCTGCCGTCGGGGTATTGCAGCACCGGGATCAGCATCGGCTTCAGATGCGCGGTCGCTTCGCGCAGCGCCTTGGTCATTATCACCCAGTCGTGCGGGATCCGACGGTAGCGCATCAGCGCGCGCAGCTTGATCGCATAGGGCGACGCGGTCGAACCGATCAGGCGATAGCGGCCTTCCATCATGACGACGCCTCCGGAAACGCCGGGTTGCCGTAGGGATAGAACCGTGTGAGGTCGACATTCTTGTAAGGCAGCTTGTCCAGACGCGTCGTGCCGAGGAACGGCTGGTCCGGCTCGACCAGCAGGATCGTCCTGGCAAAGCCATTGTCATCAAAACCGCGCCGGAAATGGACCCGCGATTTGATCGCCATCACGTCGAATGCACCGATATCAGGCACCAGCGCCTTCAGTGAGAACGGATCCATGACCTGCACCAGATAGGTGGAGAGGATCAGCACATTGTCGCGGCCGAAACGCACGCAGACCCAGAACTGCCCGTAGCCCTCGACGGCAGCCGAGACGGTGCCCTGAATGCGAACCGGATCGCCCGCCGACTCGTCGGCACGACCACCGATCTCGATGTCGAAGGCATCGCCGGCCTTGGCGCCGGACGCCTTCAGGCTTGCCGTCGCCCTGCCATCCGCAATGGTGGCGATCACCGTGTTGGCGAGGTCCTGCGCGATGATCTCGCGCAGCAGCCAGGTCGCCGATCCCGACCGGTCGCTGTGATCGGCGAGCACCACTGGCGTGTTGCCATCAGCGACGGCCTGCTTTGCCAGCGCCACGCCCTCGGCGATGCTGTGCAGCCTGGTCGAGTGCAGCAGCGCCTCGCGCAGCCGCCAGATCGTGCCGGCGAGATCGCGCGCGACCTGCTCGGCGAGCTTTGGGTTGTCGTTGGTCAGGACCTGCACGGTCATGCCGACATCGGGAACATCGGCGAACGGGAAGCCGAAGAAGATGTTGACGTAGACGTCAACCTCGCGGGCCTCCCAGACGAGCGCACGCTGTACGAGATCCATCCACGGACGCGCGCCGGTCCATTGCAGCACGGTCGGCGAGATCACGGGAACCTTGATGGTCCTGTGCGCCGGCTTGTAGTCGCCGCGGATCGCCCGCACCAGCATGCGCGCCGCCCGCTCGCCCTGCAGATGCGCGTCATAGTGCGGGAAATATTTGACGGCGAACGCCATGTCCGCCTGCACGAGGAACGCCCCGTCCTCGTTGCCGTGAAGATCGAAGGTCGCTGCAATGAAGGCGGAGCGGCCGACCACCTCGCGGACCTGCCGCGCCAGATCGGCCTCCGGCCGCGGCACGCCGCGCACCGCCATCGCACCATGCAGACACAGATAGACGCCGTCGAACGGCCCCTCCTCCCTGAGCCCGGCGATCATCTTGCCGGTGAAGGTGCGATAAGCTTCCTCCGTGATCCAGCCCGATCCGGTGTAGGTCTTCGGCCAGAGCGGCGACTCGATGCCGACCAGCTCGACATCGGAGAACTCGCGAGCCACCTGCACGAAGCCGCCCATGTAGTTCTTGGGATCGAACTGCAACAGCGCCTCGCCCTTCGCCGGCGAGCCCGGATAGATGAAGTCGTCGAGCGTGGTCTCGTTCGGCAGGAACGAAACGGTTTCGTGGGAGAAATGCAGGACGGCGATACGGATCTTGCGATCGCTCATTTTCTTCGTGCGCCTCGGCTTGTTTTCCGCATACTGGCATCGAACCCGCGGTGCGCCAATCCGCATTCGGTTTTTGCCCGCCAGACCTGCAAATAAGCAGGCGCGCTAGAGCTTGCCGCCGCGCGGATTCTGCTATGTTCCACGCCAACAACCCCCGAGGTTTCCCAAGGAGAGAACGCCATGAATCCCCCCGTCAGCTCGCCCGCGATCAAGGTGGTCAAATCCGTTCGCGAGCAGGTTAGCGCCGAGGAGTGGCAAGCCCGCGTCGATCTGGCCGCCTGCTATCGCCTCACGGCGATGTACGGCATGACCGAGATGATCGCGAACCACATCTCCTGCCGCGTGCCTGGGACAACCGACCAGTTCCTGATCAATGCCTACGGCATGCTGTATGAGGAGATCGACGCGTCCAGCCTGATCAAGGTCGACGTCGAGGGCAACACGCTGCTCAACGCCACCGACTACGACGTCAATGTCGCCGGCTTCGTCATTCACAGCGCCATTCACATGGCCAAGCACGACATGGACTGCGTCGCGCACACCCACACCCCGGCGGGCATGGCTGTCTCCGCGATGGAATGCGGCCTGCTGCCGCTCGCGCAGACCTCGATGCGCTTTCTGCGCATCGCCTATCACGACTTCGAAGGCATCGCCGACAACATCGACGAGCGCGAACGCCTGGTCCGCGACCTCGACGTCAACGAGGCGATGATCCTGCGCAACCATGGCCTCCTGGTCGTCGGCCGCACCGTGCCGACCGCCTTCAACGTGCTGTTCCGCCTCGAGCGTGCCTGCCAGACCCAGGTAATGGCCATGTCCTGCAACACCAAGCTGATTTATCCGCCGCAAAAGATCCTCGAAGACACCTATGAGCGGATGCTGCCCAAGCCCGGCCGCGCCGCGCGCAACGGTGAGCTCGCCTGGCCCGCTCTGCTCCGCAAGCTCGATCGCGCCGACCCCTCGTACCGGGACTGAGGCGAAATCGCGCCTTCGCATCAACTTTGGGCGGCGCTTGCCCGCTATTTGAGCGCACGCTTTGCTCTGACATCGCCGATGCTAGCTGTCGGCGAGACGGCAGGTGCGTGCGATGAAAACCTTCATTCGCGTGGTTGAACTGTGGGTGCCCGATCAATCCCGGACGCGGCTGGAATTCGGCGGCAGCCTCTGCAGCACCGAGTTCGCCGAATTCCAGGCGGTCAGCGAGCACGCCCTGTTCGCCTATGACGAGAGCCTTCCCGGCAAGGCCTGGGCGAGCGGCCATCCGGTCATCCTGACCGAATTCGCCAACTCCTATTTCAAGCGGACCGACGAGGCGCTCGAAGCCGGCCTGACCTGCGGCGTCGCGCTTCCGGTGTTCGCCGGCGAATTCCTGATGGCGGTGATGGTGCTGCTCTGCGGTGACGACAGGAGGCATGTCGGCGCGATCGAGCTCTGGCACAGCGATCCCAACAGATCCCACGAGATGGCGCTGGTCGACGGCTACTACGGCACGGCCGACATGTTCGAGTTCAACTCCCGTCACACCAAATTCCCGCGCGGCTTCGGCCTGCCCGGCCGGACCTGGAAGGCCGGCATGCCGCTGATCATCAAGGATCTGCACAATGCCAAGGGATTCCTGCGCTGGGAGGATGCATCCGAGATCGGCATCAATTGCGGTGTCGGCATCCCCTACACGACCAGCGACCAGACCTGGGTGGTGACATTCCTGTCGGCCCAGGCGACGCCGATCGCGCGCCGGTTCGAGATCTGGGTGCCGAACGAGCAGCGGTCGGCGCTCGTATTCCACTCCGGCGATTGCAGCGAGCAGTCCGATCTCGCCACGCTCTATGCGGAAAAGACGATCCGCCGCGGCGAAGGCAGCATTGGCGGCGCATGGGCGACCGGCATGCCCGCGCTCACCGAACATTTGAAGCAGGATGAATCGGTTGCGGCCGCACTGGCGCGTGCCTCCGGCATGAACCAGGTGGTCGCGCTGCCGGTGATCGAGAACGCCCGGCTCAAGGCGGTGCTTGCCTGGTATCTCTGATCGGTCGAGGCGAATTCGCCGCGTCGCGATCCGCGAATGCACAATGTTTCGTTCTCGCGGCACGATGTGTCCGAGCTTTGCATGTCGTTCCGCCCTCTCCTTGAACAGAGGGCGCAGGGAAAGCCGGGTGCCGATCGCACCCATGGGTCCCGTGCAGAAAAAAGCACGGGAGGTAGGACCACAGGTGTAACCGGAAACACGCCGGCTTTCCCTGCGCGATGGTTTTACGGCTTACTTCGTGCTCTCCCCGGCGAGACTGGGCTTGCTTGTCACCGCCTTCGCCAAACGCTTGCGCGTTTGACTAGAGGACACCGGCCACTAGGGCGTCAGGACCACACGACTTCACCGTCCGCCTCATGCGCACTCGTCAGTTGCGCAATCGGCGTCCACCGCATCTCACCGCAACACTCGTGACGATCGCGAAGCGCCCCTCAATCGGGTGAGACGGGTAGATTGAACATCTGAGTTGGGTAAAACGCGAAGCGGAAAATTGCCCGTCGGGTTAATTTGTCGCAGGCGCTGCGCTCATATGGCCTTGCGCTTCACAGCGTGCGATCGAGTGTGATTCGGAGATCAAGCTACGTTCATTCGCCCCGCAAGTCCGGATTGCTTGCCGGGAGATCATCTGGGATTCATTTGAGCATGTCGGCTTTGGACCAAAGAGGCGACACCGTCGGCACACCAAAAGCTCGGCATTACTGAGCCTTGATGCCCGCCTCTCGAATGACCCTTGCCCACTTGGCGCCTTCCGTCTTGAACAGGGCCGCAGCCTCGTCAGGCGTACTGCCGACCGCTTCGAAGCCGAGCGTCGCCATTTTCTCCGTGATGTCCGGCAGCGCGATGATCTTGACGATCTCGCGATGGAGCAGCGTGGCAATCTCCTTCGGTGTTCCGGCTGGAACGATGAACGCGAACCATCCCTCCCCCGCTACTTCAAGATAGCCGGCTTCCGCCATGCTGGGCACCCCCGGCAGTGCCTGCGACCGCATCTTGCTCGTCACCGCCAGGGCGTGCAGCTTGCCTTCCTTGATCTGCTGCACGGCTGGTGGCAGCGAGGTGAAGGCGATGGGCGTATGCCCGGCGAGCGTCGAGGCGACCGCCAAGCCTGCGCTGTTGAAGGGCACGTGTACAAGGTCGAGGCCGAGCAAGAGGCGGAAGTGCTCGCCGACGAGGTGTGGCGGTGTCCCCGTCCCTGGAGAAGCGAAGCTGTATTTGGCGGGACCGGATTTGACCAAGGCAACGAGATCTTTGACCGTCTGGACGTCCAATGACGGATGAACCGTGAGCACCGTGGGCGAGGTGACGGCAATCGTTATCGGGTCGAAGTCCTTGTAGGGATCGTAGGGTACCGTGTCGTACATGGCCGGGTTGACGACGATATTTGGCGGAACCACAAGCACCGTATAACCGTCGGGTGCCGCTCTCGCGCCCTGCCCCATGCCGATATTGCCACCGGCACCTCCGATGTTCTCGACGTAGAACTGTTTTCCGAGACGTTCGGACAATTTCTGTGCGGTAAGGCGCGCCAGTATGTCTGTCGGGCCGGCGGCTGCGTAAGGAACGATCACACGCACCGGCCGTGTCGGATAGCTTTGCGCCGGCGCAGCGACCGAGAGAAAGGGCGCGAAGGCCACACCCGCTGTTAGCTCTAGGAATTGCCGGCGCAGAAGTTTCATGACGGCTCTCCGGACTGTCGGGAAACGCCGCCTCAAAGGACAACCGGGCTGCAATGTTTCCCAAAACGGAGCTTGATTACCACCGCATAGAAAGACGAGATATAATATAGATATATGAAAAATGATATCGAATTGGATATGACAATGGAGCTTAGACATCTCCGGTATTTCATCGCGGTCGCAGAAGAAGGACATATCACCCGAGCCGCAGAACGCCTCGGCATGCAGCAGCCGCCGCTCAGCCAACGGATCAAAGCAATTGAGCGCGAGTTGGACGTTCAGCTCTTTCGCCGGAAGGCACGTGGTGTCGAACTGACCGAAGCCGGGCGCGTCTTCCTTGACCATGCGCGCGCGATGCTCACGCAGAACGAGCGAGCAATCGAGTCAACACGACGCTCAGCGCGAGGCGAGCAGGGCCGGCTTTGCGTTGGCGTCACTCCCACGGGTCCATTTCATCCATTCGTGCCGCGTGTCATCCGCGCGTTCCGGGAGGCCTTCCCGCTGGTGAGCCTGACCCTGGAGGAGTGCCTCAGCCCAGATCTCCTCCAACGACTCCGAAACGAGCAGATGGACGCTGCCTTTCTACGAACGCCGATGACCGAACCGGAGGACGTTGTCGTCGAGGCTTTGCTCGAGGAACCGATGGTCATGGCCTTGCCCAGTGCCCATGCGCTGGCTCAGAACGACGGCGATGACGCGGTGTCATTGAAAGATCTCGCCGGCGAAACCTTCATCGTCTATGCGCGCCAACATGGGCCCGGGCTGTATGACGCAACGACTGCGGCATGCCTCAAGGCGGGCTTCAGTCCACGGCTCGGCCAGGAAGCGCCCCGCATCACCTCGGCGCTGAGCCTCGTTGCAGCCGGCCTCGGGATTTCCGCTGTTCCGGCTTCCATGGAGCGAATGATCATGGACGGTGTTGCGTATCGGCGCCTCAAGGGACCCAATCAACCGAAAGCTGTTCTGAACCTCGCATCCCGCCGGGGCGACCCGTCAGCCGTGGTTCGACACTTCCTGAGGTTGGTCAAGCGAGCAGCGAGAAATTTTCGATCCGTCAACGCATCCTGAGCGCTTCGTCTGCTTGCAGTCCGCAGGATGGGTGGAGCGCAGCTCCACCAATCCCGCACGCGTCGCGTGATTTGCCCGCGGCGCGTTTTCAACTAAGGTCGCCGGATGGACATGCTCGTCAAGCTCTATGCCCTGCCCGATTCCCGGCCCGCCTACGATCGATTGCAGCAGGCCGGGATTGTCATGCGCCGTGGGCTCGCCCCCGAAAAGCACAGGGTCGTCGCTTGGGTGCGGGAGACATTCAGCGAGGCATGGGCCAGCGAAACCGAGGTGGCGTTCAGCCGCCAACCGGTTTCCTGCTTCATCGCGATCCAGCAAAAGAAGATCGTGGGATTCGCCTGCCACGACGCGGCCTGTCGCAACTTCTTCGGTCCGACCGGCGTCGCGCCGAAGGCTCAGCAGAGCGGAATCGGCAAGGCCCTGCTGTTCGCCTGTCTTGAGGACATGAAACACCAGGGGTTCGGCTACGCCATCATTGGTGGCGTCGGGCCAGCAGAATTCTATTCGAAGGCCGTCGGCGCGGTGGCCATCGAAGGCTCCGCGCCAGGCATCTATCGGGGACTGCTGTAGTTCGCAGGATGGTCGAGCCCACGGGTCAGCGCGACGCGCGGTCCGATGATAAACTCACCCATCGGCTTCGTTCCGCGGATCAGGATGCTGGGTCTGACCTCGCTCTCCCGCTAGAACCCTGCCTTCGCGAATTCAGGACAGAACCTGAAATCCGTTCGACTTACCCGCACAAGTTGCGTGCCGACGACGGCACGCCGGACCAGATGCGCACCACGCGCTGCGCTTCCACGATGCCGCCCCTCGCATCGAGGCGACAAAAATATTTGGTGCCGGTCGCCAACGACACGACATGAGGACCTTGCGCTTGACATGCTGCCGATGGTCAACTCGCTGATCGGAATGTTCCTGCATCGTTGGGGGAAACATGAAGTTCAAGTTGATTGCGATCGCGGCCGGTCTGGGGCTCGCACTCGCCGCCACGGCTGCGGCCCAGACACCGCGCAAGGGCGGGACCATTCGCATGACGGCACCCTATGGCTCAAGCTTCACCAGCATGGACATTCACACGACACCGCGTGCCCAGGACGAGATCTACGCCAAGGCTCTGCACCGGTCGCTCTACATCTGGGACTCAACGGAGGGCAAGCCGGTTCTGGAACTTGCCAAGGAGGTTGTCGTCTCGGGCGGGGGTCTCATTCATACCTTCAAGCTGCGCGACGACGCCTATTTCCACAATGGCCGCAGGATGACGGCGGACGACATCATCTGGTCCTACAATCGCATCATGGACGGCACCAAGGCCTATCCCGGCGCACGCTTTGTCCGTGTGATCGAGGGCGCGGCCGAGGTCGAGAAGGGCCAAGCCAAGGAAATCTCCGGCTTGAAGAAGATTGACGACTTCACCCTCGAAATGAAGCTGACCGAGAAAGTCGATCCCGCCTTCTATTTCTTCACCGCGTTGACCTCGATCTATCCCGCCGACGAGGGAGCGAAGGAGAGCTTCATCCAGAGGCCGATCGGTCTTGGTCCATTCAAGTTTGTCGAGCACGTGCCGGGATCGCGCATCGTTCTGGAACGGTGGGACCGGTTCTACAAGCCCGGCAAGCCATACGCCGACAAGCTCGTCATATCGCTGATGGGCGAAGCCGCGGCGCGCGATGTCGCCTTCCGCAACAAGGAAATCGACACCTCGGTGCTGGGGCCCGCGCAGTATGTCGCCTATCAGGCCGACCCCAACCTCAAGGGCACCATCGTCGAGGTCGCGGAGGTCTTCACGCGCTATATGGGGATGAATCCCGCATTCAAGCCTTTCTCCGACAAGCGGGTTCGGCAGGCCATCAACCATGCGATCGATACTGATCTGATCATCAGCAAGCTGGTCAAGGGCAAGGCCTATCGCGCCACGAGCTGGCTGCCCCTAACCTCGCCCGCGTACGACAAGGCCATGAAGCCCTACCCCTACGATCCCGCGAAGGCGAAGCAATTGCTCGCAGATGCGGGTTATCCCACGGGCTTTGAATTCGAATGGACGACCAGCCAGAATGAAAGCTGGGGCTTGCCGATCGTCGAAGCCGCCATCCCGATGCTGGACAAAGTGGGCATCAAGGTGAAGGTGAAGCAGGTCGAGACCGCGGTGCTGGCAGAGGTCATTCGCAAGGGCGACTACCAGGCCTTTATCTATTCCCAGGCGACCGGCCCGGATCCGCAGGCAGCGCTCAAATGCTTCCACTCGGCGACGCCGCAATCGGCCTGCAACTACACGACCTTCAAGAACGCGGAGTTCGACAAGACGATCGATGAAGCCGGGCAGACCGACGACGCCGCAAAGCGCGTTCAGCTGCTGCAAAAGGCCAATGCGCTGCTCTATGAGGAAGCGCCGATCTGGTTCTTCAATTACAACAAGGCGGTGATGGCGGTGCAGCCCTGGCTCAAGGGAATTCAGCTGGACGCGACCGAACTGACCCATCAAAACGTCGAAGACCTTTGGGTCGACGACACCTCTCCGGCGAAGTGACTGGTGCCATCGCTCTCCCTCCATCGCAGGAAATGACGGAGGGAGTGAGGAAAACGTCCAATGCTCTCCTTCGTGGTCCGTCGAATCCTGCAAACCGTTCCGACCGTGCTGGCCGTCGTGCTGTTGATCTTTGTGTTGTTCAGCGTCGTTCCGGGCAGCGTCGTATCGAGCATGGGCGACGACGGCCGAGGTCCGACGGACCCGCAGGTCGTGGAACGCATGAAAAAGCAACTCGGCCTCGACGATCCCGTTTACATCCGTTTCGGCTCCTACATTGCGAAGCTCACGACAGGTGATTTCGGGACGTCGTTCCGGACCCGCGAGCCGGTCACGACCATGATTGCCAAACGGATATGGCCAACGCTGCAATTGATATTCGCAGCCCTGACGTTTGCGATTGCGGTCGGCGTACCGCTCGGTTTCGTCGCCGCGCTGAGGCCGGGCAGCATCGTCGATACGATCTCGATGGTGCTGGCGGTGTCGGGCCTTTCAATGGCCAAATTCTGGCTCGGGCTGCTGCTGATGTATCTGTTTGCATTGAAGCTCGGCTGGCTGCCGAGTTTTGGCTATGGCGATGGCGGGCTCAAATATCTGATCCTGCCTGCCGTGACACTCGGTGTTTCGCCGATGGCGCTGCTGGCACGGACGACGCGTGCAGCGGTGCTCGAGATCATGACCGCGGATTTTGTCCGGACAGCGCGCTCGAAGGGCATGAGCGAGACCCGGGTCGTGACGTGGCACGTGATGCGCAATGCCCTCGTCATCATTCTCACGGCGATCGGCTTGCAATTCGGCGTCGTGATGGGTCAAGCGGTCGTCGTCGAGAAATTGTTTTCCTGGCCGGGCATCGGCTCGCTGCTGGTCGACAGCGTCCTGCAGCGCGACATTCCGGCCGTGCAAGGCACTATTCTCGTGGTGGTGCTGTTCTTTCTCACCATCAATACATTGGTTGACATGCTCTACGGCGTGATCGATCCCAGGATCAGATACGCATGAGCGGCGGCCGGTTTCATCACGCCTGCGCACGATCGATCTTGCAGCCTGTCACGGCGGAGCGGCCGCGATGAAGCTTGGAACCAGCGCGATCATCGGCGGAGTGCTGTTCGCGCTTGCGATCTTCGTCGGCCTGTTCGCGCCCTGGCTGGCCCATACGGATCCAGTCATGGGCGCCAACCTCATGAATGCGGAAGAACCGCCGAGCTGGATCTGGTGGTTCGGCACCGATGCGCAGGGCCGCGATATCTATTCCCGCGTCGTGCACGGCGCACGCATCTCGCTGACGGTCGGCATCGTCTCGCAGCTCGTCAATAGCGTCATCGGCGTGACGCTGGGCTTGACCGCAGGCTATTGGGGCGGCTGGTGGGACGATTTCGTCAACGGGCTGACCAACCTCATGCTCGCGATCCCCTCGCTGATCTTCGCACTCGCCATCATGGCAGTGCTTGGACCCGGCCTAACGAGCCTCCTGATCGCGCTCGGATTGACCAACTGGTCCTTCACCTGCCGGATCGCACGGGCCTCGACGCTATCGCTCAAGAGCCAAGGCTATGTGCAGGCTGCAAGAGTGCTCGGCTATGGAGACTTGCGCATCATGATCACGCAGCTGCTGCCGAATATGGTAGGCCCCATCATTGTCATCGGCACGCTGGGCATGGGCGGCGCGGTACTGGCCGAAGCTTCACTTTCGTTCCTCGGCCTCGGCATCCGTCCACCCTATCCAAGCTGGGGCAGCATGCTGTCGGAGGCCCGCGACCAGATCACCACGGCGCCATGGCTGTCGGTCTTCCCGGGCCTCGCCATATTCCTGACGGTGCTCGGCCTCAATCTGCTTGGCGACGGATTGCGTGACGTTCTCGATCCCCAGTCGCGGAGCCGACGCGCATGACGGCTGCTCCGCTGATCGAAGTCGAGGACTTGCGCATCGATCTCGACGACGGCGCCACCCGTGTTGCGGCGGTCGAGGGTATTTCATTCCGCATCGATCGTGGCGAGACATTCGGCCTTGTCGGCGAGTCCGGCTGCGGCAAAAGTATCACGGCTCTCGCCCTGATCGGCCTGTTGCGCCGGCCGCTCTCGATCGCGGCCGGCGCCATACGCCTCGAGGGCCGCGAGATTCAGGGACTTTCCGCGACCGAGCAACGCACGCTGCGCGGCAACCGCATCGCCATGATCTTCCAGGAGCCGATGACGGCGCTCAATCCGGTCTCGCCGGTTGGTCGGCAGATCGCGGAAATGTTTGTGCTGCACAAGGGCAAGAGCTGGCGCCAGGCGAACCAGCTGGCCGTCGAGGCGCTGGCGAACGTCCGCGTCCCCGCGCCGGAGCGGCGGGTGAAGGATTACCCGCACCAGCTTTCGGGCGGCATGCGCCAGCGCGTGATGATCGCCATCGCGATGGCGTGCGACCCGGATCTTCTGATCGCCGACGAGCCGACCACCGCGCTCGACGTAACCGTACAGGCGGAAATCATCGAGCTGATGCGCAATCTGTGCGCCGAGAGAGGCACGGCGATCTTGATGATCAGCCACGATCTGGGCCTGGTTGCCAACGTCTGCCGCCGCGTCGGCGTCATGTATGCCGGTCGCATTGTCGAGCAACGCCGCTCGGATGACATCTTCCGCGCCTGCGCGCATCCCTACACGCAAGGCCTGGTCGATTCGCTGCCGCGGCTCGGGAGTCGCGCGGCACTTGGCCGGTCGCGGCTCAGGGAAATCGCCGGCGTCGTACCGGCGATCGCGGACTTTCCAAGCGGTTGCCGCTTCAATCCGCGTTGCGCGCGGGCGACCGAGATCTGCAGGACCACCGTACCGGAGACGACATGGCTCGGTGCTGGCGGCCTAGTCAGGTGCCACCATCATGCTTGAACCCGCGGTGAGGCCCGGCGACGAAGTCATCCTCAGCGTGAAGGATCTCGCGGTTCATTTTCCATTCGGCGGCGGCCTGCTGGGGGGCGGCCGTCGGCTGCTGCGCGCGGTCGACGGCATCGATCTCGAGCTCAAGCGCGGCGAGTGCCTCGGTCTCGTCGGCGAATCCGGCTGCGGCAAGTCGACCGTCGCACTTTCGCTGCTTGGGCTCCTGACGCCGACGCGAGGCAGAATCGTGCTGGACGGGCACGTCGTGACGGACCGGCGATCGGTCGATCGCAAGCGATTGGCCCGTATCGCCCAGATGGTATTTCAGGATCCCTACGCCTCGCTCAATCCACGCCAGACCGTTCGCCGCACGCTTGAAGACCCGCTGCGCCTGCATGGTGTGACGGCCCAAAGCGAAATCGACGGTCGCGTCGCGGCGATGCTCAGGCACGTCGGCCTGCGGCCCGAACAGGCCGGCCGCTACCCGCATGAATTCTCGGGCGGCCAGCGCCAGCGCATCGGCATCGCCCGCGCGCTGATTCTCAATCCAAAGATCGTCATCTGCGACGAACCGGTATCGGCGCTCGATGTCTCGATCCGTGCCCAGGTCATCAATCTGCTGCTGGAACTGAAGGAAAGTCTGGGCCTCTCCTACATCATGATCAGCCACGACCTCGGCGTGGTCGAGCACATGAGCGACAGGGTCGCGGTGATGTATCTCGGCCGCATTGTGGAGACAGGCGGCTGGCACGAAATCTTCGAACGGCCGGCACACCCGTATACGCAAACCCTCATCGCCGCCATTCCCGATCCGCTACGCCGCGCACCGCTCGCGACGACCAAGGGCGAGCTTCCCAATCCCCTCGATCCGCCGGACGGATGCGCATTCAGTCCGCGCTGTCGTTACGCCGAAGCGAGGTGTCATCGCCAGCCCGGGCCTTCGCTTGAAACGCGTCCGGACGGGCACGCGGTCCGGTGCTGGCGAGCTGACGAAATTGCCGGTCAGGCGACCTGACCTCTTCGCGCGCTAGCTTGTTGTCTAAGCATGATCTTTTCGGAAAACCGCTTCGCACTTTTCCGGATCATGCTCTAGCGCAGCTTCCCGAAGAACTTGCGCACCTCGCCGACGAACAGCTCGGGCTGTTCGAACGCGGAGAAATGTCCGCCCTTCGGCATCTCGCTCCAGTGCTGGATGTTGGTGAAGCTCGTCTCCATCCATTTGCGGACCGGCGTGACGATCTCCCTGGGGAAGACGGCAACGCCGGTCGGCACGCTCACCTTGTGCGGGGTTCGTTTGCCAGGCCCAAAGCTCTCCCAGTAGAGCCGCGCCGACGATGCAGCCGTCGCGGTGACCCAGTACAGCATGACATTGTCCAGCAGCTCGTCACGGCTGAGGATGTTCTCCGGATGCCCGTCGCAGTCGGTCCAGGCCCAGAACTTTTCCAGGATCCAGGCCGCCTGCCCGCTCGGCGAATCCGTCAGGCCATAGCCGAGCGTCTGCGGCCGGGTGGACTGCTGCTTGGAATAGCCGGAATCCCAGTCGGCATAGTATTTGATGCCGTTGAGTGCCCTCGTCTCCTCCGGCGTCGGCTGGCCGTCGACATTGGGCCGGGTCGACATTGCAAGCGTAATATGAATGCCGGCGCAGTGAGCTGCGTCCTGCCCGCCGATCGCGGTGGTGACCGCGGAGCCCCAGTCGCCGCCTTGCGCGAAATAGCTGGTGTAGCCGAGCCGCTGCATCAGGACCGCCCAGGCCTTGGCGATCCGATCGACGCCCCAGCCTGTCGCGGCTGGCTTGGCCGAGAAGCCGAAACCCGGCAGTGACGGACACACCACATGGAAGGCATCGGCGGCGCTGCCGCCATGCGCCGTCGGATCGGTCAGCGGTTCGATCACCTTGTGGAATTCGACCACCGATCCCAGCCAGCCATGGGTGATGATCAACGGCCTCGCCTCCGGATGTCGCGAGCGGACATGAATGAAGTGAATGTCGAGCCCGTCGATTTCGGTCGTGAACTGGTTGAAGCGGTTGAGCTTCGCCTCGCGCTGCCGCCAATCATACGTCTCGGCCCAATGGTGGCAGACGTCCTTGATCCATTTCAGCGGCGCGCCCTGGCTCCAGTCGTCGACCAACTCGGCCTCCGGCCAGCGGGTCCGGCGCAGCCGGATACGCAGATCCTCGAGGACATCGTCATTGACAGCGATGCGAAACGGGCTGATGGCGGTATTCATGGCGTCTCCCCGGGATGCAGACCTTCCCGGGCAAGATAGGCGCGCGCAGCTCGCCGATCAAACGCGATACGGCGCTACCTGCCGATCGCCGCCTCAAGCAACGCCTGGGCCTGCCTGGTGGCCTCGGTGAATGCCGGCTGTTGCGGCGCGCGCTCGGTGAAGCAGCGCTTGAATGCGTCCTCGCCCTGCTGGCGCAAGTCGCCGAGCTTGTCATACGCCGTCCTGGTGATCTGCTTGCGCTCGAACTTCTCGGCCGCGGCGGCGGCCTTCTTGGTGTAGTCGGCACGGATCTCGGTGCAGGCCGGCACCTGCACGGCCGGCTCGATCTCGCCATAGGCGACGTACATCTTGCCCCCGGCGAGCGCCGCAACGAACACCTCGTCGGCCTTGTCAGGGAACGAATCCTGGGTGCGGCCGGCGAGGAAGCCGTAGGTCAGGATGGCGGACGCGGGCCTAACGACCGGCAGGTCGTTGAAATTGACCACCGCGGCATCGGTCGAAATCGCCTGGGTGTAGAGGCCCTCGAACTTCAGCGCTGCATCGACCTGCTGCGGCACATTCTTGCTGCCCTTGTCCCACCATGTCTTGTGTTCGTGCAGCCAGTGCGTGAACAGGGCTTCGGTGGTGACGATGATATGGGCTTTCGGCTCGACGAAGCTCCCGTCGGCGCGGTTGTCGCCGATCTTGGCGCCATCCCAGCCGGGGTCGGCATCAAATCGCAGACCGTCCAGCATGCCGAACCCCATATCGCCTTTATATAGAGTGTCGAGATTGAGCTGGGCGGGAGCAAAGCCCGGCCGCGCCGGCTGTGACAGGATCGCGGTCAGCTGCCTCTTGAGTTCGTCGCGCGCGTCTGCCTCAGCCTTGTCGATGGCCTCGCCGACCTTGCCGTCCTTTTCCTGCTTGGCGAATCTGGCGATCGCAGCGTCACGTGCGGCAAGGTAGCGATCTTCCGGCGAAGCCGCGTGGGCGTGCGAGAGGACCAGGATCGGGGAAATAACGATGGCAAGGCGGATGATAAAATGCATGCCCTGTGGTCGCCCTCAGGGCATGCAAGGTTCAAGGTCACGGGTACTACCAGCATATCCGTCGCCGGCAGGCCCTCTGCCGGCGCAGGATCTCTCAGGGCTGAGCCGGTCAGGCCGCCACTGTCGTCAGGCCGCCCTTGTCCGGCTGCCTTGGTCAGGCCGCTTTGGACTGCGCAACATGAGTAGCGATCGCGTCCATCAGCGGCGGCGACAGGCAGTCATAGGGCTCGAGCCCAAGCTCCTTCAGCCGCGACCTGATCCCGGCCATATCGGCCGGCTTGACGCCGGACTCGATCACCGACGACACGAAGGCGGCAAATCCGGGCGCTGCTGAGCCGGACTCCTGGAACAGCTCGGGATGGATGAAGTCGAGGCCATAGAACGGGTGGCCCTTGTTCTCGATCCGGCCGTACATGTGGGTGCCGCATCCCGTGCAGGCGTGACGCTGGATCACCGCCGCGGCATCGACGATCTTCAGCTTGTCGCCGTTCTCCAGCACGGTGACGTTCTCGCGCGGAACCACCGCGACCACCGAGAAGGTGGCGCCCGACGGCTTCCAGCACTTGGTGCAGCCGCAGGCGTGGTTGTGGGCAACGTCGCCCTTGACCCCGACCTTGACTGGCTTGTCCGCGCATTTGCAGACGAGCGTGCCGCCGGCGAAACTGCCGGAGCCTTGCTTGACGCCATTGTCGACCGACGGGTGGATATGAACAGTCATTGGTCTATCCTCCTAGTGCTTGGTGTTTTGATTTCAGAATACGACGACCGAACGGATCGACTTGCCCTCGTGCATCAGGTCGAAGCCCTTGTTGATCTCGTCGAGCTTCAGCAGGTGGGTGATCATCGGATCGATCTGGATCTTTCCGTTCATGTACCAGTCGACGATCTTCGGCACGTCGGTGCGGCCGCGCGCGCCGCCGAAGGCGGTGCCCTTCCAGACGCGTCCGGTGACGAGCTGGAACGGACGCGTCGCGATCTCCTTGCCGGATTCCGCGACGCCGATCACGACCGAGACACCCCAGCCGCGGTGGCAGGCTTCCAGCGCCTGACGCATCACGTTGGTGTTGCCGGTGCAGTCGAAGGTGTAGTCGGCGCCGCCGTCGGTCAGGCCAACCAGGTGCTGGACGATATCGCCGCTCACCTTGGTCGGGTTGACGAAATGCGTCATGCCGAACTGGCGGCCCCAATTGTCCTTGGAATCGTTGATATCGACACCGATGATCTTGTCGGCGCCGACCATCCTGGCGCCCTGGATCACGTTGAGGCCGATGCCGCCGAGGCCGAACACGACGACGTTGGAGCCCGGCGTCACTTTGGCCGTGTTGACGACCGCACCGACGCCGGTGGTGACGCCGCAGCCGATGTAGCAGCTCTTGTCGAACGGCGCGTCCTCGCGAATCTTCGCAACCGCGATCTCAGGCAGCACGGTGAAGTTCGAGAAGGTCGAGCAGCCCATATAGTGGAAGACCGTCTTGCCCTTGTAGCTGAAGCGCGAGGTGCCGTCGGGCATCACGCCCTTGCCCTGGGTGGCGCGGATCGCGGTGCAGAGATTGGTCTTCTGGCTCAGGCAGCTTTTGCATTGCCTGCATTCGGGCGTGTAGAGCGGGATCACATGATCGCCCGGCTTCACAGACGTCACGCCGGCGCCGACCTCGCGAACGATGCCCGCACCTTCGTGGCCGAGGATCGAGGGGAAGATTCCTTCGCTGTCGAAGCCGTCGAGCGTGTAGGCATCCGTGTGACAGATACCCGTCGCCTTGATCTCGACAAGGACCTCGCCGGCCTTGGGGCCTTCCAGATCTAGCTCGACGATCTCAAGCGGCTTCTTTGCTTCGAATGCGACTGCGGCGCGGGTCTTCATCTTGGTCTCCACAAAACTTCAAACAGGTTTCTCATTCGCACCGGACACGCTCAGTTCTTGTTGCCCATGCAGGCGTCTTCCGCCTTGCCGTAGGCTTCCGATTTGTCTTCGTGCTTGGCCGGTCGAACACGCCCAACCGCGTCGTTGGCGCGGGCGCGCAGGTACACATAGAGGTCGTCCATGTAGCAGGCAACGTTCGGGTTATCGCCGAACGCCGGCATCACGTTTTCCTGCGACGTAGACACGTTCTTGCGCCCGCTCGCGACCACACCCATGAAGTCGGGATAGCTCATGGTCTTCAGCGAATCCTTCAACGCCGGCGCGTAGGTCGAGCCCATGCCATCGGGTCCGTGGCAGACGTGGCACTCCGAATGATAGCGGCGGTAGCCGGAGTAGGTGTACCAGTCCACCGCACCATCGGGCGCAACCTTGAACGTCGGGTTTCCATCCTTGTCGAGATACTTGCCGTCTTCGGATTTGACGGCGGTTGGATCACCTACGTCCTCGGCGGAGGCAACTCCCCCCATTGCCACGACGAAGATCGCAGCAGTCACAAACCAGATCTTACGCAAAAGCATATCCTCGCGTGCGGATTGAAGACGGACCGGCGCATGGAGATCGCCCCATGCGCCGGAACGAGGGTTGCTCAGCTCACTGCGGCAGCGCGAACACGGTGAGCGTTCCACCGAGCGCGGTGTAGTTGCTCAGCGCGGCATAGCCACCGACTGCACCGAGACCGGCCGTCGGATCAGTCAGACCGGCCGCGAGGCCGATGCCTGCCCAACCGCCGACACCCGACAGAACCGCAACGTACTGCTTGCCGCCATTCTCATAGGTCGTGACGTTGCCGATGATGCCGGACGGGGTCTTGAACTTGTAGAGCTCCTTGCCCGTCTTGGCGTCGACAGCCTTCAGGTAGCCTTCCAGCGTGCCGTAGAACACCACGCCGCCGGCGGTCGCGAGTGCACCCGACCAGACCGAGAACTGCTCCTTGTTCGACCACACGATCTTGCCGGTCTTGCCGTCCCAGGCGATGAAGTTGCCCATGTTGGTTTCACCGGGAGGCGGATACATCGACAGCGTCGCGCCTACATAGGGCTGACCTGCGGTGTAGCTCACCTTGAACGGCTCGTAGTCCATGCAGACGTGGTTGGTCGGCACGTAGAACAGTTGCGTGTCCGGCGAGTAGGCTGCCGGCTGCTCGTCCTTCGAACCAAGCGCCGCCGGGCAGATGCCCTTGACGTTGTGGTCCTCGCCGGCCTTGTCGGTCGACGCCGCGTCAAGAACCTTCGGACGACCATAGGTCGGTGAGCTCTTGTTCATGTCGACGCCGGAGGTCCAGTTCACCTTCGGATCATACTTCTCGGCGACCAGGAGTTCGCCGGTGGCGCGATCGAGGGTGTAGCCGAGACCGTTACGATCGAAGTGGGTCAGCAGCTTGCGCGCCTTGCCATCGATCGACTGATCCGAAAGGATCATCTCGTTGATGCCGTCATAGTCCCATTCGTCATGGGGCGTCATCTGGTAGACCCACTTGGCGACGCCGGTATCCGGGTTACGCGCCCAGATCGTCATCGACCACTTGTTGTCGCCGGGACGCTGCTTCGGATTCCAGGTCGAGGGGTTGCCCGACCCGTAATACACGAGGTTCAGCTCCGGATCGTAGGAGATCCAGCCCCAGGTCGCGCCGCCGCCGATCTTCCACTGATCGCCTTGCCAGGTCTTCAGGCTCGACTCCTTGCCGACCGGCTTGCCGAGCTCGGTGGTCTTGTCGTCGACCAGGATCTGGTCATCCGGACCTTCCGAGTATCCACGCCAGACCAGCTTGCCGGTCTTGATGTCGTAGGCGCTCATGTGAGCCTGAACGCCGAACTCGCCGCCGGAGATGCCGATCAGGACCTTGTCCTTGATCACCATCGGTGCGGAGGTGCCGGTCGAGCCCTTGCTCGGATCGCCGTTCTTCACGGTCCATTCCACCTTGCCGGTCTTGGCATCGAGCGCGACCAGCGTGGTGTCGGCCTGGTGCAGGAAGATCTTGCCGTCACCATAGGCGACGCCACGATTGACCGTGTCGCAGCACATCACCGGAATGACGTTCGGATCCTGCTTCGGCTCGTACTTCCAGACGATCTTGTTGTCCTGCGAAAGGTCAATAGCGTAGACCTTGTTCGGGAACGGGGTGTGCACGTACATCATATTGCCGATGATCAGCGGGCCGCCTTCGTGGCCGCGCAGCACGCCAGTCGAAAACGTCCAGGCTACCTGCAACTTTCCGACATTCGAGGCGTTGATCTGATTCAGCTTCGAATAGCGCTGATTGGTGTAGTCGCCGGTCGGCATCACCCAGTCTTTCGGGTTCTGCGCCATCTTGTGGAGTTCATCATTGGCATTGGCCGCTCCGACGGCAAATACCGCCATTGCCCCAAGACCGGTCGCGTAAAGCAACTTGCGCATCGTGGTTTTCCTCCCAGGTTCAAGAGCTCAAGGGTTTCCGCCGAAACGGCCCCACTTCTTCCATTTTGGTGTCCCAGTCGTAGTCCCATCAAACCCTGCTGACTTGCCCAGAAGCGAAGAGCCGTTTGCTCAGCAGCGAAGCTTTGTCGGATTTTTGCAAGCCATGGCCCGAATTGGCAGGAAAGGCTGCTTCATGTTGCAGGGCATCAATCGCAGCCGGCGCAATTCGAGCGCCAGATTTATGCGTGCCAAGGTAGCGCTTGACGAGCCCAGAACTAAGTCGGAGGATCACCCGACATTAACCGGGAAGAAATCCCGCCGCCTCCCTAAGCCATTCAGAATCAGGGAGAAGGCGTATCATCCCGAGCCAGATCTAGCTCGGTTGGCAGTCACGTTGGGGATCGAATCGGTGGCTGGAAAGATGTCCGATACAGTCCATTCACTCAGCACAAACGGATTGACGCCGAAACGGCAGATCCAGCGCTGGTCGGACGCGCTCACTGACCTCTGCGGTCAGTTCGACGTCGACGCGCTGGAAGGATCCTCGCTCGAAGGCCGGATCAATTTCACGACGGTGTCGCGGTTGAAGCTGTGCCAGATCGAGGCAAGCCAGCATCGCATCGCCCATACCGTCTCGCGCATCAAGCTGAGCGAGCACCCCTACATCAAGATCGTGTTCCAGACCCACGGCGTCTCGCATTTCGAACAGGACGGTCTGCACTTCGACATCATGCCGGGCGACTGCTTCGCCTACGATGTGTCGTGTCCGCACACGATCATCAGCCCGTCCCTGACGCGTCACGAGGTCGTCATCGTGCCAAAGGACCTGCTCAAGGAGCGCGGCTTCCAGCTCTCCAAGATGGCGCCGTGCAAGCTGTCGGCGCGCAACGGCACCGGCCGCATCGCCTATGATTTCGTCCATGCCGCGTTCGGCGAGGCACCGACGCTGACCCCGGTCAACGCGGTCGGCGTCGCCGATGCGCTGATCGACCTGCTGCTGCTGCCGCTGCGCGAAACCGGCGCCATGTTCGACCGCGGCAGCGCCGAGGCGACCTACGTGCGGGCCCAGGGCTTCATCCGCGAGCATCTGCGCGATCCCGATCTCTGCATCGACCGCATTTCCGCAGCGCTCGGCTGCTCGAAGCGCTACCTGCACATGCTGTTCAGCGATCGCGGCATGACGGTCAGCGACTACATCTGGAAGGCCCGGCTGCAGAACTGCCGGCAGGAGTTGGAGTCCCAGAACGGCAAGACCATCACAGATGTCGCATTCTCCTGGGGCTTCTCGAGCTCTTCGCATTTCAGCCGCGTATTCCGGAAGTATTTTGGCATCGCGCCCTCCTCCGTCCACAAGGGTCTGCACGGCGGCATGCCGGTGGACGTGGTGCTGGAATAGCGTTTCCGTCTGGCGTGCAGGCGCCGCGCCATGCTGTCCGGCTTCAAACTCTCCTCAATCAAAATCTCCTCAATCAAGCTGTCCTCAATCAAAGATTGGGCGCGCAACCTCAAGCGAGACAGCGTTGCGCTCTATCTCGCATCGCGTGACCCGCGCGTGCCGTGGTACGCCAAGGCGCTTGCCGTCGCCATCGCGGCCTATGCGCTGTCCCCCATCGATCTGATTCCTGATTTCATCCCTGTCATAGGCTATCTCGATGATCTGATCCTGCTACCGCTTGGCATCCGGCTTGCGATCGCGCTCATTCCAGCCGAGGTGATGGCGGAATGCCGTGCCAAGGCCAGCGCCGTATTGCAACGTCCGACCAGCCGGGCCGGAATGATCGCCATTATCGCACTCTGGATCGCCGGCGCGGTCGCGCTGACATGGGCTGCGTTGGCATACTGGCCGCGGGCCACGCCCTAGGCCCGCGCTGCCTTTGGCACAAGCGCCTCGACCGTCACGCCATCATCGCTGGAGTTGATGTTGAGCGTGCCTCCGAGCGCGAGGATTCGCTCCTGCATGCCGGTCAAACCGCGCCCGAGCCGGTGATCCCTGAGCAGGCCGCGGCCGTTGTCGCGGACTCTCACCAGCGCGCAGCCGCGGCTCCCGCGCAGGCCGGTCAGCCCCTCCGCCGGTTCAATCGAAATATCGACCGCCGTCGCGCCGGCGTGGCGGAATACATTGGTGAGCGCTTCCTGGACGATGCGATAGATCGTCAGATCGGCCATCTCGCCGGTGTCGCCGAGCGCCTCCGATATGCTGCTCTCGATCTCCACCTCCGGGTGCGACTCGCTCCACAGCCGCACCAACGCGCCGAGCGCTTCCGCAAGCCCGAGTTCGGCCAATCCCACCGGCCGTAATCGCTCCAGGATCCGGCGGGTGAATTGCTGCAGCGCGTTGACCTGCTCGAGGATGGCGTTGCCATGCTTGCGCAGCGCAGAGGGATCGGGCGTTTCGACCTCCGACAGCCGCGTCAGCGCGCCGGCATGCGCACGCAGCGCAAACAGATAAGGCCCGAACTCGTCGTGCAATTCGCGCGCGATCTCCTTGCGTTCGGAATCCTGCAGTGAGACCGCGCGCTCGGCCAGCTGCCGCTTGCTGTCTACGGCCTCCCCGAGCGTCGCGGCCAGATGGTTCAGTTTGGCACAGATCGCGGCCAGTTCAGGCGATCCGCCGGGCTCGACGCGCGCATCGTAATCCCCGGCCTCGATACCGGTCATGGCCTTCGACAGCGCCTCCAGCGGCGCCAGCGCGCGGCCGACCACCAACATAGTGACCAGAAGCAGCGCGACCGCGATCGCGGAGCCGACCTCGAGCTGTGTGACGATGCCATCCCAGATCTCGGCGATTTCGTCGTCGGGATGCGAGGTGACGACGAGCGATTGCGCCTTGCCGTGAACCGAGATCGGCACCCGCACCGAGGTCTGCTCGGGATGCACGAGCGCGATGAACCACTCCGGCGGGGCCCGATCGCCGGCGCGCTCGGCCGATTTTGCGGTCGCGCCGTCCTGCCGCGTGATGCTGACATGACGAAGCCGGCTCAAATCCTGGACGATCTGATCGAGCCGCGCATCGGGATCCGGCGCTTCATCGAGACCGGCCACGATCGTCGTAACAAATTCGCGCGCCAGCCGGATGACGCTCTGGTCCTCGGCCTGCACACGCGGCCCCGCTTCCAGCACGAGCCGCGCAATATTGATGCCCAGTCCCAGCGCCAACATCAGCGCCAGCAACAGGTTGATCCGTGCGCGCAAGGATAGCTTTTGCCACATGACGTTGCCCCCGACCCGCGATCCCTCCTTCGAGAGGATCGTTGACAGCCAAGTTTGCCCGGCTATCTAATCGCAGCCTATCGCAATCTCGCGCGAGGCGCACAACCGGTCGGAACCGACATGGCCCTGGTGCAAACCGATGTGATGACGAGTGAATCGAAGCAGGCTGCCGGAACAACACCATGCGCATTCTGATCGTTGATGATCATCCCATCGTCGCCTCCGGTTGTCGCACCGTGTTCGCCGACGATCCCGAGATTACCCTGCTCGAAGCGGCGGATGCCGAAAGCGGTGAACGCGCGTTCGTCGCGGAAAAGCCCGATCTCTGCGTGATCGACATCAACCTGCCGACCGTCTCCGGTTTCGAGCTGGCTCGCCGTATCCTGACGCGCGATGCATCCGCGCGTCTCATCATGTTCAGCATGAACGATGACCCGGTGTTCGCTGCCCGCGCCATCGATATCGGCGCCAAGGGCTACGTCTCAAAGACCGGCGATCCCAACGATCTGGTGGAGGCGGTGCGCGAAGTCGGCAATGGCGGCGTCTATCTGCCGCCCGCGATCGCTCGCAACGTCGCCTTTGCGCGGCCGGGCTTTGCACAAAATCCGCTTTCCAGGCTGACCTCGCGCGAGATGGAGATCCTGCGCCTGCTCAGTTCCGGCAAGAGCCTGTCGGAGATCGCCTGGCTGGTGCATTCGTCATACAAGACGGTCGCGAACACGTCATCGATCATGCGCCAGAAGCTTGGCGTGCGCACCTCGGCAGAGCTCGTGCGCCTGGCGATCGAGAGCGGCGTCGCCTGACGTCGCGCTCCAACACAGAGGAATACGACAATGCAGACGGTTTCCCAGAACAAGTCGCATGACGGCACGCAAGGCGTATACCGGCATCCAAGCCGCGAAACCAAGACCGATATGACCTTCTCGGTGTTCGTCCCGGATCATGCCGCCGGCGCCAAATTGCCTGTTGTCACCTATCTGTCGGGCCTGACCTGCACGCACGCCAACGTCACCGAGAAAGGTGAATTCCGCCAGGCATGCGCCGAGCTTGGCCTGATCTTCGTCGCGCCCGACACCAGCCCGCGCGGCGAAGGCGTCCCCGGCGATCCCGCCAATTCATACGATTTTGGCCTCGGCGCGGGCTTCTATGTCGATGCGACGGAGCAGCCGTTCTCGAAAAACTACCGGATGTGGAGCTACGTCACCGAGGAATTGCCAAAGCTGATCGCCGAGCAATTCCCGGTTGATACGACGCGGCAATCGATCCTCGGTCACTCCATGGGCGGCCATGGCGCGCTGACGGTGGCGTTGCGATATCCCGACCGTTATCGCGCGGCGAGCGCGTTTGCGCCGATCGCGGCACCGTCGCAGGTGCCGTGGGGTAACAAGGCGCTTGGCGGCTATCTCGGCAGCAACAAGCAGGCATGGCGCAAGCACGATGCGGTCGCGCTGATCGAGGACGGCGCGCGCTTTTCCGATCTGCTTGTCGATTACGGCGATGCCGACGGATTTCTCACCGAACAGCTGCGGCCCGAGCTCCTGAAGGCCGCATGCGAGAAAGCCAACATCCCCCTCACCTTGCGGCGCCAGCCCGGCTACGACCACAGCTATTACTTCATCTCGACCTTCATGGCCGATCATCTGCGCTGGCATGCCGCGCGGCTGAAGGCGTGAGCATCGCTTAGGAAGGCCAGTCCATCACCGTCATCCTGAGCGCTTAGCGCGTCTCGAAGGATGCACGGTCCGGCTGGTGGCCGTCGATCCTTCGAGACGCGCGCAAAAGCGCGCTCCTCAGGATGACGGAACTACATTGGTACGCGCAGCTATCGCAATTGCGGCGCGCCGTAGTTCGGCGCGAGCAGGCGGTTGCGCACGAGGTAGTCGGTGGCACGCGACCAGGATTCGTCGGTGTTGCCGCGCATGTCGGCGCTCACTGCTGCCACCAATTGCCCGGTATGCACGTCGCGCAGATAGAGATTGGTGTTGAGGATGAGGTTGGAGACCTTCTGCACCACGCCTGTCATCGCGAGGTCAGCACGTAGCTCGCCGGCCAGTTTTACATCGCATCCGCCACAAGCCTGAAGATTGCGCCGCAGCATTGACAGGCGCGATATCGAGCACCCGGAACTTGCCCGAGTCCGCGAGCTCCTTGCGCACCTGATCGCCGGTCCGGAGCAGCCGTGCCTGCTCGTCGGTCCGCGGCCCGTTCACCTCTCCTTGCAGGCTGGTGTCGATCATCTCGAGGTCGAACACCGCGAGCTTGGGCGGCTCGGCGCGCGCCGCCGCAGACATCACCAGCAAAGATACGACGAAAGCAAACGCTGTTCTCATGATTGTGAACCAATCGAAATTTGTAACCTCGCAACGACAAAAAGCGGGGTTGCAAGCTAGGCCAATTCGGTCATCTTGCACGTCAACGCATGGCCCAGAAAAGCGAAGCCGCTTTTCGACAATGCCATGCCGAGTGAAGAAAGACTGCGGGAGGAGTTATGTTCCGATGGCTGATCGGCACGATCGCGCTCAGCATGATGGCTACCGGAGCGCTGGCGGCTGATCCCGTCGAGATCCATATCGGCTATCTCGGCCATGCCGGCGTCAAATCGACGCTCTCACTGGTCGAACAACCGGCCGACAATGATGGCATCGCCGGCGCCCGCCTTGCAATCGAGGACAACAATACGACCGGGAAATTCCTCAACCAGCGCTTCGTGCTCGACGAGGTCAAGGTCAGGGACAGCGACGATGTCGCCAAGGTCGCGGCCGATCTAGCCGGCCATAACGACTATATCATCACCGACCTGCCCGCCGATGCCCTGCTCAAGGTCGCCGACGCGCTGCGCGACCGCGGCACCGTGCTGCTGAACGCCGGCGCGATCGACGATCGGCTCCGCGAGCAGGACTGCCGCACCAATGTCATCCATATCGCGCCGACCCGCTCGATGCTGGCCGACGCGCTTGGCCAGTATCTGGTGTGGAAGCAGTGGAAGCGCTGGCTGCTGGTGACTGGCTCGCATGATCAGGACAAGCTCTACGCCGATGCGTTGCGCCGCGCCGCCACGCGTTTCGGCGCCAAGATCGTCCAGGAACGGACATTCGAGGACACCGGCGGCGCGCGCCGCACCGACAGCGGCGTGACGCTAATCCAGCGCCAGATGCCGGTGTTCACGCAGCAGGCGCCGGCTTACGACGTGCTCGTCGCCGCCGACGAGAGCGAGGTGTTCGCGAACTATCTGCCTTACCGGACCTGGGACCCGCGGCCCGTAGCCGGCTCCGCCGGCCTGGTGCCGACCAGCTGGGACGCGGCGCATGACCAATGGGGCGCCGTCCAGATCCAGAACCGCTTCGTCAAGCTGAACATGCGCCGCATGACGGCGCTCGATATGCAGGCCTGGACGGCTGCGCGCATGATCGGCGAAGCCACATCGCGGACCAATTCGGGGGATCCCAGGAAGGTCGTCGCCTTTCTCAAGGGTCCGGATTTCTCGATCGCCGCCTTCAAGGGCACGCGGTTGACCCTGCGAAACTGGAATCTGCAGCTCCGCCAGCCGATCCTGCTGGCCGATGGTCGTATGGTCGTTTCGGTCTCGCCGCAGGAAGGTTTTCTGCATCAGGTCTCCGAACTCGACACCCTCGGTGTTGACCGACCCGAAACGAAGTGCAAGCTGCAGTGAGGGAGATGAAACGTATGTGGCGCCGCTGTCTGTTGACCGGGATGCTGATTTGGCTTGCCGCGACCCCGGCGTCCGCCTTCGTTGCCTACGTCTCCAACGAGAAGGGCAACACCGTCACAGTCATCGACACCGATAGCTGGACGGTGACCAAAACCATCAAGGTCGGCCAGCGACCGCGCGGCATCGAGTTCTCGCGCGACGGCAGGTTCGTGATGGTCGCAGTCGGCGACGACGATACGATCCAGGTGATCGACAGCAAGACCCAGGAGATCGTCGATACCCTGCCCTCCGGGCCCGACCCCGAATTGTTCACCCAGGATGCCGCCGGCAAGACCATGTATGTCGCCAATGAGAACGACAACACGGTCACCGTGATCGATCTCGGGAAGCGCGCCCGGATCGGCGACATCCAGGTCGGTGTCGAGCCTGAGGGCATGACGATTAGCCCGGACGGCAAGATCCTGATCAACACGTCCGAGACCACTAACATGGCGCATTTCATCGACACGACGACGCGCCAGATCGTCGCCAACGTGCTGGTCGATTCGCGGCCGCGCTTCGCCCAGTTCAAGCGCGACGGCTCCGAATTGTGGGTCTCCTCCGAGATCGGCGGCACGGTGTCGATCATCGATCCGGTCAAGCGCGAGGTGACCGGCAAGATCACCTTCGAAATTCCAGGCCTGCGGAATGAGGCGATCCAGCCCGTCGGCATCGGCATGACCAAGGACGGCAAGACCGCATTCGTTGCGCTCGGCCCCGCCAACCGCGTCGCGGTGGTCGATGGCGCGACCCACAAGGTCCTCAAATATCTGTTGGTCGGCCAGCGGGTCTGGCACATGGACTTCACCCCGGACGAAAAATATCTGATGGTCACCAACGGCGTCTCCAACGATGTTTCGGTGATCGACGTCGCGGCCCAGAAGGTGACCAAGACCATTCAGGTCGGCGAATTGCCCTGGGGGATCACGATCGCGCAGCCATGACCGCAACCGACGCCCATATCGCGAGCCAGCCCTCGCCGGACGCAGGCCCCGGAGCAGCCACTGGCGTGCAGCCTGCGCTGTCGATCGGCAATGTCAGCCACAGCTACGGTCCGCGCCGCGCATTGATCGACGTCAATTTCACGGTCGCACCGGCGAGCTTCACTGCATTGCTGGGCCTCAATGGCGCCGGCAAGAGCACATTGTTCTCGCTGGTGACGCGGCTGTTCGGCATCCAGAACGGCCAGATCAAGATCTTCGGCCACGATATCAGCCGGACGCCGGGTGAAGCGCTGCGGCTGATGGGCGTCGTGTTCCAGCCGCGAACGCTCGATCTCGATCTCTCGCTGACCCAGAACCTGCTCTATCACGCCGCGCTGCACGGCATCTCGCGGCGCGAGGCCCGGCTGCGCAGCGCCGAGGTGCTCGGCCGCATCGGCCTTGCCGACCGCGCCGGCAGCAAGGTGCGCGATCTCTCGGGCGGCCAGATGCGCCGGCTCGAGATCGCCCGCGCGCTGCTGCACCGTCCCCGGCTGTTGCTGCTCGACGAGGCCACGGTCGGACTCGACGTCAAGGCGCGCGCCGATATTCTCGACCACGTCCGGCAGCTCGTCACCGAACAGGGCATCGGCGTGCTCTGGGCGACGCATCTGTTCGACGAGATCATGCCGGGCGACGATCTCGTCGTCCTGCATCAAGGCCGGATGCTGGCACACGGCCCGATGACGCGCGTGATCGCCGAGGCCGGCGCCCAGGACGTCAACACCGCGTTCATGCGCCTGACCGGAACGGCAACCCTCACCGGGAAGCCGCCAACATGAGCAGCACGACGGTCACGCCTGAGCGAAGCGGCTTCTCGCTGTCGGACTACATCGTCTGCCTGAACGGCATCGTGTGGCGGGAGGCGCTGCGCTTCCTGCACCAGCGCGAGCGCTTCGTCTCGGCGCTGGTAAGGCCGCTGGTCTGGCTGTTCATCTTCGCGGCCGGCTTTCGTCAGGTGCTCGGCATCTCGATCATCCCGCCCTATGAGACCTACATCCTCTACGAGGTCTATATTGCGCCCGGCCTGATGGCGATGATCCAGCTGTTCAACGGCATGCAATCCTCGCTGTCGATGGTCTATGACCGCGAGATGGGCAACATGCGCACGCTGCTCGTCAGCCCGCTGCCGCGCGGCTATCTCTTGTTCTGCAAGCTGCTCGCCGGCACGGCGGTTTCGCTGCTGCAGGTTTACGCCTTCCTTCTGATTGCGTGGTTCTGGGACATCACGCCGCCGACGATCGGCTACCTCACCGTGCTTCCGGCGCTGGTGCTGTCGGGTCTGATGCTTGGCGCATTGGGCATGCTGATCTCGGCCAGCATCAAGCAGCTCGAAAATTTCGCCGGCGTGATGAACTTTGTCATCTTCCCAATGTTCTTTGCATCGTCGGCCCTCTACCCGCTCTGGCGCGTGCAGGAAGGCAGCCCGATTCTGTATTATGTCTGCCAGTGCAATCCGTTTACGCACGCGGTGGAGCTGATCCGGTTTGCGCTGTATGGCAAGATGAACTGGGTTTCGCTCGCGGTGGTCGGCGGCTGCACGGTGGTGTTCATGATCGGTGCGATCCTGGCTTACGATCCATCGCGCGGCCTGGTGCGCCGCGGACCCGGCGGAGGCGAAGCATGACGGGGTGGCGACTAGGACTGGTCGGGCTGCTCGCGATGGTTCTGTCGAACCAGGGCGCATCAGGCGCGGACCCGCGTTACCCGGACTGGCCCTGCGCACAGGCCAAGGTGCCGGAGATCTCGCTCGCCGCGGTCTGGGCCGGACCGCCACTCGGCGATGCCGAAACCAAATGGAAGGACGATCCGAAGATCAGCGCACTTGCGACCAAGCTTGCAGCGCGCCGCGTTCCGCTCGAGGACGCGCAGAAAGAAATCACCGAGTTCCTGTCGGCCGCCACGGCCGACAAGGCCAATGCAGGAAAACTGCTGTTTGCGGGCCTGTTCGATACGCTCAACGGGCAGCGCGCCTCGGTCATGAGCGGGCTGGAGCGCGTGATGCGCAAGCAGCGCGAGGCCGCGGAAAAGATCCGCGCCGATACGCTCGCATTGCAGGCGCTGCAGGACGCCACGCCGCCGGACCAGGCCAAGGTCGATGAACTCGGCAATCAGCTGGTCTGGGAGACGCGGATATTCGAGGACCGCGGGCGCGTGGTGAAGTTCGTCTGCGAGGTGCCGACCGCCATCGATCAGCGGCTGTTCGCACTGGGACGCACAATCCAGCAGGAGCTGGATTGAGGCCCGCGACCGATCGAGCCAGCGATCGTTAGCGCGCCCCCTTAATGTGTCTCTCGGGCCGCGCTGGTCCGGAACCAATTGCGCTCCCCGCTCGTTGTCTCCAACTATATCTAAAGTTGGGAGACCTTGATGAGAGCAGCCAAGATCGTCATGACCAGCCTCGGCGCTGCGAGCCTGATCACCTCAGCGGCTTTGGCCCAGCAATCCATGTCGGGAATGGTCACCAAGATTGACCGACTGCGCAGTACCATCTCGATCCAGCAGACGCAAAGCGGCACGGTGGGCGCGGCCGGCGGCGCTATACAGGAATACAAAGTGCCCAAGGGACAGTCGCTCGAAGCCTTCCACGCCGGTGACAAGGTGACGTTCACCGCGTCGGACAGCGACGGGGGCAAGACCATCGACAAACTCGACAAGGAGAAGTAGCACGCAAGGGCGCCGGAGGGGCTCATTGCTCCCCCTCGCGCGGCTCAGGCTCCGCATCCGCCAGCGGCAATTTGGCGCGCCCCCACCCGTCGGTTCCATCCGGATACCACGCCACGTTGCGGTGGCCGTAGGAGAGCACGCGCTTGGCCGCGTTCCACGACATCCAGCAATTCTCCTGGCAATAGACCACGAGCAATTTCGCTTTGTTGTCTCCGGATGCGCGGGCCAGGCCGCGGCGCAGATAGTCCTCCGTCGATGCGGCGAGCTTGCCGTAGCCGGTGTCGGGCAGCCAGATGCTGCCGGGAATATTGAGATGCGGCCGCTCGCGCCACACGGTTCCGGCGGGCAGATTCGGCTTGGGCGCGCGCGGCAGCACGTCGACGAAGGCGCCGGACCTGTCGCGCCAGATCGCTTCTGCCTCCGCGGTCGTGAGCACGCGTGCGCCGGCAAGCGTTGTCGGCACCGGCGCGCGATAATCCTCGGTGCGATAGCCCTCGGGCTCCGCGGGCTGGTCTTGCGCGCGGACAGGCGAAGCGGCGACGAGTATCGCCGCCAGCATGGCCGCGAGCCTGATCATGGCGACTTGGTCGCGGTCTCCGGCCCGATCGGGCGGTCGTTCTCGTCGAGCAGCGGAACGCCGTAATCGAGCAGTATCTTGTTGATCTCCGGCTGGCTCTCCTGGATCAGGCGGTTGAGCTGCCGCTTCCAGTTCTGGTCGGACGCCCGCACGCCCATTCCGATGCGATAGACCAGCTTCGGTCCCGTGGTCTCCTTGACCAGCGCCGTGATGTGCAGCGGCGGGTTTGCCTTCTTGGCATAAAAGCCGGCCATCGGCCCCCACAGGATGCCGGCGTCGATCTCGCCCTTTTCGAGGTCGTTCATCATCGCCTCGGCCGAGGAATCGTAGCGCGTATCGATCATCAGCGGATAAGGCTTCGCATTCGTCATCAGGCCGTTCAAGGCCATGTTGGTCGCGGGCGGCGTTCCCGCCACAATGCCGATATGCTTGCCCTTGAGCCGCTCATCCTCGAGCGTCGCGACCTCATCAAGTCCACTGCCCGGCTTGGCGACGATCGCGTAGGCCGTGCGGTAATATGGATTGGTACCCTGCGCGAGGTCATCGCCTTGCGGAAAGCCCATGATCACGTCACAGCGATGCGAGCCGAGCGTCATTCGCACGAAGCCGGTCGCCTGCGGAAAGAACATGTAGTCGAGTTTCTTTTGCAGCTTCCCCGCCAGCAGCTCGCCGATCTTGTTTTCAAAACCCTCACCCTTGTCGTTCGAGAACGGCAGGTTGCGCGGATCGGCGCAGATGCGCAGCACCCTGGGATCGACCAGCTCGATGGAGAGTTCGCCCTGGTCATTGACCTGCGCGCGCGCGATGTCGCGGCCGGCGAAACAGGCGACGAAGCCGACAAGCGCGAGCAGAATAGGACGATGTCCGACAATTCTCATTACGCGGTCTCCTCTTGATCGGATCGATCGCCGCCATCCGGCAATTGCCCGGCGCACCATGACGTGCAACAGCAATAATGATCGCGACCGCGCCGTGTTGCTTGCTGCAGCGCAAACTGGAGCGCGACGACATCGATCTCGCGTCCCGGAGAAACTGAGGCGGAAACATGGCTCATGGCGGTTCGGTGCTTGCGCTGCTCCTGGTGCTTTGGGCGCCGACCATAGCGCGGGCGCAAGAGGTGGAATTGCCTGTGAGCGAAGTCGCCCCCGGAATATTCGTTCACACCGGGGTCACCGCATTGATGACGCGCGAGAACGAAGGCGCCATCGCCAATGTGGGGTTCGTGGTTGGCGACAGTGCTGTTGCCGTCATCGACACCGGCGGCAGCGTCCGCGAAGGCCGGCAGTTGCTCGCAGCGGTCCGCAGCCATAGCGACAAGCCGATCCGCTACGTGATCAACACCCACGCGCACCCGGACCACAGCTTCGGCAACGCGGCTTTCGTCGGCGACGGGACCAGCTTCGTCGGCCACAAGACCCTGCCCCGTGCGCTGGCCGCGCGTGGGCAATTCTATCTCGACGGATTTCGCCGCACCATGGGCGACACGTTGATCGACGAGGTGAAGATCGTCCCCCCGACCGTGCTGGTCGCGGACACGCTGAAGCTCGACCTCGGCGGACGGGCTCTCACCCTGAAGGCCTGGCCACCCGCCCACAGCGACAGCGATCTCACGGTCTTCGATGAACGCACCGGGACGCTGTTCGCGGGCGATATGGTGTTCCTCGAGCATATTCCCGTGGTCGACGGCAGCCTCAAGGGCTGGCTGCGCACGCTGGACGACCTCGCGGCGATTCCCGCCGAGCGCGTGGTTCCCGGTCACGGACCCGTGAGCGCATGGCCCGCAGCGCTTGGCGAGGAACGGCGTTATCTTGAGACGCTTGCCGCGGACGTCCGCGCGCTGGTCGCAAGCGGCAAGCCGATCACGGCCGCGGCAGAGCATGCCGCGGCCGCCGAGCGCCCGCGCTGGCAATTGTTCGACGATTACAACGCCCGCAACGCAACTGCAGCATTTTCGGAAATTGAATGGGAGTAGCTGTTGGTCCTATAATGAGGCGGCTGCATAGGATTTCGCGAACATGACTGGACATCGCGTCCGCCTGCTTTGCATCACCAGCCTCCTCACGATCGCGCTGGGCTCACCAGCTGCGCCTGCAGCCGAGACCTATGATCCCTGGCCTGGCCTCGTCCAGGACATCTTCAGCAACCGTCCGATGAATGACGGCGACGGTATCATCGGCATCGAGATGCCGGTGCGCGCGGAAGACGCCGCGATCGTTCCGGTGACGCTGCGCAGCAAGCTTTCGCCCAGCGACGGTCGACGCATCAACAGGATCACGCTTGTCATCGACGAGAACCCGGCGCCGATGGCGGCGAAATTCACGCTGGGGCCTGACGCCAACGTCACCGAGATTTCGACCCGCGTCCGCATCAACAACTACACCAATGTGCACGCCGTCGCAGAGCTCAGCGACGGCAAGCTCTATGTGAGCAAAGTCTATGTCAAGGCATCCGGCGGCTGCTCGGCGCCGGCCGGAAAAAATGTCGAGGAAGCGAAGAACCGGCTCGGCCAGATGCGCTACCGGCAATTCGCAAAGTCCGAACAGGGACCTGCGACCCGCACGCGGGAAGCCCAGATCATGATCGGGCATCCGAATAATTCAGGCCTGCAGATGGACCAGGTCACGCAGCTCTATATCCCGGCCTTCTTCGTCAACGAGCTGCACATCTGGCAGGACGACAGTCCGGTGCTGGCGATCGAGGGAGGTATCTCGATCTCCGAGGATCCCAATATCCGCTTCACCTACGTCTCGAATGGCGCAAAGCGCTTCCGTGCCGAAGCCAAGGACACCGAAGGACACGTCTTCGAGCACGAATGGAAGGTCGAGGATCCCGGGACTTGACGCCTCGCGCTCTCACGACAGACGCCAAAGCGCGATGAGATAAGGTCGAATCGTCAGCGCGCTTCAGCTCTTTGTTTGAGCATGATCTCTTCGGAAAGCCGCTTCGAACTTTTCCGGATCATCTAGAAGCACCTGACTTCGGCTTCGGCCTGGGCGCGCCTGAGGTCGTTGAGCGCATTCGCTGCCTGCTCGGACGAGCGGAACTGGCCGCCCAGATTGCCGCGCACCTGCGCCATGCTCAGCACGGTCTCGGCGGTAACGTAGCGATCATAGGGAATGATCGAGGCGACGACGTCAATCGAGCAGGAACATTGCTCGATCGACTGCCGGGATTCGCCGTTGGCCTTCATGCAGCCGAACACATATTCCGCCCGCGCCGAGGTCGGATAGTCGTTGATCTCCTGGGCCCGCACGCTGATGGCCGTCCCGGCGAGCACCAAGACGGCGACAATCGGTCGTAGCATGCCGGCTCCTGCCATGGTCCTGCTTCCTCTTCTCTTCCCGCAAGCTATGCTATGGATGTTGATCAGAAAAGAAAACATTCGGGGAAGTGGCTCAAGAAACGATGATCATCTCTGTACGCACGGTGTTGGCTGCGGCAGTTCTGGCGGTCATGCAGTTCGGCACCTCGTGCACCGCGGAGACCATCCGCGTTGCAGCGCAGAAGACCGGAACGCTGACCTGGGAACTGGCCGTCATCCGCTCCCATGGACTCGACAAGAAGGCCAATCTGTCGATCGACGTTGTCGAGCTCGCCAGCCCCGAGGCCGGCAAGATCGCGCTGCGCTCCGGCGGGGCTGACATCATGGTGTCTGATTGGCCCTGGGTGTCGCGTGAGCGCTCGCTCGGCGCCAAGCTGCAGTTTTATCCCTATTCGAGCGCGCTGGGGGCCGTGATGGTCCCTGCCTCGTCGCCGATGAGGACGCTTTCCGATCTCAAGGGGCGCAAGCTCGCCATTGCCGGCGGACCGATCGACAAGAGCTGGCTGCTGCTGCAGGCCGCATTGAAGCAGGACGGCGTCGACCTGAAGTCGCAATCGACCATCGTCTATGGCGCACCGCCGCTGTTGGCCGCCAAGACCCTCGGCGGCGAGATGGACGCGACGCTCAACTACTGGAATTTCTGTGCCGCGCTCGAGGCCAAGGGCTTTCGCCGCCTTGCCGGCATGGAGGAGATCCTGCAGAAGCTCGGCAGCAAGGGCCGCATCGCGATGATCGGGTACGTGTTCGACGAGGCGTGGGCCAACGCCAACAAGGATCTGGTGGCCCGCTTCATCGCGGTGACGCGCGCCGCCAAGGACATCCTCGCATCCTCGGATGCTGAATGGGACACGATTGCGCCGCTGACCGGTGCGCAGGATGCGGCGACGCTGCATGCTTATCGCGACCGCTACCGCGAAGGCATCCCGCGCCGTCCGATCGCTGACGAAGAAGCGGACGCGCGCGTGCTCTACCGGGTGTTGGCGCAGCTCGGCGGCCGCGACCTGGTCGGCGCCGCAACCGAGCTCAATCCCGGCACGTTCTATCAAGCGATCCCGGGAGACTAGCAGTGCTGCGCCTCCTGTCATTCACGCTGTTCATCGCGACCTGGTGGATTGCCTCGCTCGTGATCGGCGACGCGAAGCTGCCGGCTCCGCCGGCGGTGCTGTCGGTCCTCGTCGCCGAGGCGCGATCGGGGGCGTTGTTCGTCAATCTCGGCGCAACGCTGGCGCGTGTCGCGCTGGCCTTCACCCTTGCGATGGCGCTCGGCTCGGCGATCGGCTATCTGATGGGCCGCGTCTCGCTCGCCAATCGTCTTGGCGACCCCTGGCTGATCCTGCTGCTCAACCTGCCGGCGCTGGTCGTCATCGTGTTGGCCTATATCTGGGCCGGGCTGACCGAGGTCGCCGCGATCGCGGCCATCGCCATCAACAAGCTGCCGACCGCCGTGGTCACCCTGCGCGAGGGTGCCCGCGCGCTCGACCCCGCACTCGACGAGATGGCGACGGCGTTTGCCATTCCGCGCGGCCGCGCCTTCCGCCATGTGATCCTGCCGCAGCTTGCGCCCTATATTGCGGCCGCGGCGCGCTCCGGGCTCTCGCTGGTCTGGAAGATCGTGCTGGTCGCCGAATATCTCGGTCGGCCGAACGGTGTCGGCTTCGAGATCGGCGTCGCCTTCCAGCTGTTCGACATCCCCTTGCTGCTCGCCTACTCGCTGAGCTTTGCGGGTGTCGTGCTCGTCATCGAGACGGCCCTGGTGCAGCCGTTTGAAACCAGGCTAACGCGGTGGCGGCTCCGTGCAGCTTGAGGTCAATATCACAGGCAAGAGTTTCGAGAGCGCGGCCGGGAAGCGTCACGACGTGCTCGACAACGTCACCTTCACGTTGAACGCCGGCGAAGTTGGCGTGCTGTTCGGCCCGTCGGGCTGCGGCAAGAGCACCCTGCTCCGGATTCTCGCCGGGCTCGACGGCAACTACCGGGGCCATGTCACGCGATCATCAGGCATGCGCCTTGGCATGGTGTTCCAAGAGCCTCGGCTGTTGCCCTGGCGCACGGTCGAGGAGAACGTGCGGCTGGCCGCGCCGCATATCGACGACGGCACCCTGTCGGCGCTGTTCGAGGTGCTCGAGTTGAGCGTGCACCGCAACCATTTTCCCGGGGAGCTGTCGCTCGGCCTCGCCCGCCGCGTCGCGCTCGCCCGCGCCTTCGCCATCGAGCCGGATTTCCTGATCCTCGACGAACCGCTGGCATCGCTCGACAGCGCACTTGCCGGGCGGCTACGCGACCAGGTCGCCACGCTGGTGGCCAGCCGGAAGATGATGACGCTCCTGGTCACCCACGATCTCGACGACGCGGTCCGCCTCGGCGACCGCCTGTTCTTCCTGTCGCCGCGGCCGGCCCGAATCCTTCACGTCGAAACCATCGCCGCGCCCCGCAGCGCGCGCGGCGACGCCGAGATCGCGGCGATAAAGGCAGGCATCGTGCGGCGAACCAACGGCGAACCTGGCGAGCGGGACGCCTCATAGGCGATCCTTGCGGTGCGTGCTAGGCTGTCGGCGGAGTTGACCGTGAAACGGACGATCCGAACCGTAACGCTCGGCCTTGCACTTGTCGCGGGTACGGCGCTCGCGCAGGACATGATGCGCGATGTCGACCTGTCGTCCCCCGATATGGTCTCCGCCGAAATGACCCGGCAAGACGTCGAGGCCGTGCTGGCCAAGGCGACCGCCACGGCACGCGCCGATTTCACTGGAAAGAAATTGTCCGGCCTCGACCTTTCAGGGCTCGACCTGACCGATGCGATTTTTCGCGCAGCGCGGCTCAACAAGACGAAGCTTGCCGGCGCGAAGCTTGATGGGGCGGTCCTCGACCAGGCGTGGTTGCTCGCGGCTGACCTGACCGGTGCCAGCCTCAAGAGCGCCAACTTGTTTGCAGCCCAAATGGCAGGCGCCCGTCTCGACGGCGCCGATCTGTCGGGAGCGCGCATCGCCGCCGACCTGACTGGCGCAAGCCTTGTCGGTGCCTCGATCGCGGGCGCGCGATTGGGCGCCGACATGCGCAATCAGTCGATGGGCCTGATGCGCGCGGTGCTGAGATCCGCCAATCTGGAGCGGTTGAACGCCCGCGGCGCCGACCTGTCCCGTGTCGATCTCGAATTCGCGTCGGTGAAGGGCGCCGACCTGACCGGTGCCTCGCTCAAGAACGCACAGCTAGGAGGCGCCGACCTGACCGGCGTCACCCTCATCGACACCGATTTCGAGGCCGCCGATCTGGCCTCGGCGAGATTGATCGCCCCGATTGGCCTCGACCGGGCGAAGAATTTCGACATGGCGAAGAATCGCGACCGTCTGATAAAGGAATGACGGTTCTTCAGGAGGATCGTTGATGCGATGGATATTTGTCTCGATCGCGCTGTTGCTGACAGGCACTGGCGTATCGCTCGCGCAAGGCAAAGGCATTCGGCTGTGGAATCTGACCAGCGCCACGATTTCGAGCTTCGAACTGTCGCCGGCCGGCAAGAACGAGTGGGGTCCCAACCAGACGCTCAACGACAAGGACAAGGAAGTCGACCACGACGAGCGCCTGCGCATCACCCGCGTCGAACCCGGCCGCTACGACGCCAAGGTCGGCTACAGCGGCGCGAGGCAGTGCTTCGTCCGCGACATCGAGATCAAGGCCGACGCCGTGTTCTCGGTGTCCGACAAGGATCTGAAGGATTGCAACAAATAACGGGCTAGCCGGCCGACGGCTCGCCACCGGTATTGGCGCGATCGTTGCTGTGCGGATATTCGCAACGCCAACGCACTGCGGTCCATTTCGGATGTTCGCCGACCCATTGCGCGATGTAAGGCGGCGCAGCCATGGCGCATTGCTGGAGCGAGCCGTTCCAGTTGAACACCAGATGCTGCTCCTCGCAGGTGGCGGGCGACAGCACGGCACATACAGTGACAATCAGATCAATCGGGTTCATGCATGAAACCTCGCGGGCGTCGTCAAAAGATAACATAAGCGCTACGCCCACAGCAGGCGGAAGTTTCAATTCCGTGCGAGGATCGAGCGGAACCTGGCACGGCCCCGCGCCCAATCGCGCCAGCCTTACCCCAGCCGGCAACCGTGGGACCGGCGCCTTGCCGCCAGTTCATTTCGTCAATAAGCTGGTTCCCCAAACTGCTAACAGGCTGATGGCTCTTACGGAAACCCCCTGGCGCGGCATCGCGGTCGCTGTGTGCTTGCTGGCGCTCGTTGCCGGCACTTGGGCTCTCACGTGTCAAGTTCGGCGAGCGGCTGCGCAGCCGCAGCCGGGCAAGTCGGATTCGGGCCGCACCGAGCCTTCCCACACCGCAAACAGCGGCCAGGCAGCGGTCAAGCTTACGCCCAACCAGCAGGGACAGATCGGGCTCGAAACCGCGGTAGCGGAAGCTGCTCCGCATCCTGAGCAATTCCGCGCGTACGGTGCAGTGCTGGACATCTCCCGCATCACGGAGCTCGCCAACAGCTACGCCAATGCGCAGGCTCAACTCCAGACGGCGCAGGCCAAGTTCGAAGTCGCGAAGAGCGCATTCGACCGGACCAAGAATCTCGTCGACTCCGCCGCGCTGCCGAAAAAGGAAGCCGAAACCGCAGAGGGAACGTTGCGGACCGACAAGGCCGCGCTTGCCGCGGCGGAATCGCAGCTCAGGACTCTCGCGGCAACAGCACAGCAGGAATGGGGGCCGGTGATCGGCCGCGGAATCGTCGAGCGCTCGCCCGCCGTTGTCAGGTTGATCGAGCGCGATCAGTTTCTGGTTCAGGTGACGCTGCCTCCCGGCGTGACTGTCACCGGGACTCCGGGAACGGCTCTGGCGCAGGCGCCGACGCGAAATGCGAATATCGATCTCCAGTACATCTCCGCGGCAACACGCACCGACCCCCGTATTCAGGGATTGAGCTATTTCTTCTCAGCGCCCGGCGATAGCGGCCTGCTGCCCGGCATGAACACCACTGCTTATGTGCCGTCGGGCAACACTTACGAGGGCGTGTTCATCGAAGATACCGCGATTGTGCGATGGCAGGGCCGATCGTGGGTTTACCTGCGCGTGAGTTCCGACAGCTTCCGACGGCATCCGATCAGCACGGATCAGCCGGTCTCGGATGACGACTACGTCGTCAGAGACATTCCATCGGGATCCGAAATCGTCATCCGGGGCGCACAGGTCTTGCTGTCCGAGGAGGCCAAGAGCGAGCTTCGGAGCGGCGACGACAATGACTGACGGCATCGGCTCCAACAGGTCAGGGCCGCAAGCCGCTCTCGTCGCGTTCGCCATCCGCTTCCGCGGCATCGTGCTCGCGCTTTCGTTCGCGCTGCTGGGCTATGGCCTGTTCACGCTCGGCGAAGCCAAATACGGAGTCTTCCCCGAATTCGCACCGCCACAGGTCACGATCCAGACAGAAGCTCCCGGCCTCAGCCCGGAGCATGTCGAGATTCTGGTCACGCAGCCGATCGAAACGTCGATCAACGGCTTGGCCGGCGTCGAAAGTCTGCGCTCATCGTCGATCCAGGGCCTCTCCGTGGTGACGGTCGTCTTCCAGCCGGGTAGCGATATCTACCGGGCGCGCCAATTGGTGACGGAGCGTCTCGCGGTCGTGGCCGCGCGGCTGCCGCAAGGCGTGCAGCCGCCGTCGATGACACCATTGACTCCGCTGGCCGGCACGGTGCTGGTCATTGGTCTGACGTCCGACCAGCGCTCGCTGATGGATTTGCGCACCATTGCGGACTGGACCGTGGCAAGACGGCTTCTGGCCGTACCGGGCGTGGCACAAGTATCCACTTACGGCAAGGATGTCAGGTCTCTGCAAGTGCAAGTCCGCCCGGACGACCTGATCCGGTTCCGGGTCGGCCTGAATGATGTACTGACCGCCGCACGCAAGGCCACCGGCGTACGGGGCGCCGGCTTCATCGATACCGCCAATCAGCGCATCACGCTGCAAACCCTGGGGCAGTCTTTGACGCCCGACCAGCTTGCCCGCACCGTTCTTCTGCACGAAGGCGGCGCAAGCGTAGTTCTCGGCGACGTCGCCACCGTCTTGACCGCTCCCGAGCCGCCAATCGGGGCCGCCCTCATCGACGGCTTGCCTGGCATCATGCTCATGGTCAGCCAGCAATACGGCGCGAATACGCGAGAGGTCACCGCGCGGGTGGAAGCCGCCCTGCAAGAACTGCGACCTGGCCTTGAAGCCGACGGTATTCAGCTCCATGCGGACATATTCCGCCCCGCCAATTTCATCGACGCGGCGACCGAGAACGTGCTCAACGCCTTGGTGATCGGTGGGGTGCTCGTGGTCGTTGTTCTGTTTCTATTTCTGTTCGACTGGCGCACCTCGATCATCAGCTGCACCGCCATCCCTCTATCGTTGATAGCGGCCGTGCTCGCACTGCAATGGATGGGTGAAACGCTCAACACGATGACGCTGGGCGGCCTTGCAATCGCGATCGGCGAAGTCGTCGATGACGCCGTGATCGGCGTCGAGAATGTCGTACGTCGATTGCGCGAAAACCGCCGGGCAACGGCGCCGCGATCCGAGGCTCGCGTCGTACTTGAGGCCTTCCTCGAAGTGCGTACCGCGGTTGCCTATGCGACGTTTGCGGTGCTGCTGGTCTTCTTTCCGATCCTGGCGCTCTCCGGCATTGCCGGCCGTCTCTTCGGCCCCCTGGGCATCGCCTACATCTTCGCCGTGCTCGCCTCGCTCGCGGTCGCCCTTACGGTGACGCCGGCGCTCTCCATGCTGCTCCTCGTCGAGAGGACCGGCGGACAGCGCTCGCATGAACCTCCTGCGGTGCGGTGGTCCCGGCGCCACTACCAGGCCTTGCTGCGTCGCATCGGCCGTTACCCGAAGCTGGTGATGACGGCGGCCGCGGTTTTGACGATCGGCGCGGCGATGCTGCCTTTCTTCGGCGGGACCTTCCTACCGGATCTGCGGGAAGGCCATCTGATTCTGCACGTCTCTGCGATCCCCGGCACCTCGCTCGACGAATCTCTTCGTATTGGCAAACTGATGACGGATACGCTCCGACAAATCCCGGGTGTACGCAGGGTGGCGCAGCATGCAGGCCGGGCCGAGGCCGGCATCGACACGGTTGGTCCGCATTCCAGCGAGTTCGAGATCGACCTGGAGCCGGGGCTCTCGGGTCAGGCACAATCCGCAGCAGAAGCGCGCATCAGGGTAGCTCTGGCCGGCTTCCCCGGGGTTTCCTTCTCGAGCAAGACTTACCTGACGGAACGCGTCGAGGAGACCGTCTCCGGCTTCACCGCGGCGGTGGTCGTCAACATCTACGGGCCCGATCTCGACTCACTCGAGCGCACTGCGCGCGACGTCGCCCGAGAACTGGATGAAGTCGCGGGTGCCGTCGACGTGCAGCAACGATCCCCGCCGGGGATGCCGCAGGTAAATGTGACGCTTCGCCCGACGGATCTGCAGCGCTGGGGGCTCGATGCGGTCGAAGTGCTCGAACTGATTCGCACCGCCTATCAGGGCGATGTCGTCGGCCAGGGATATGAAGGCAATGCCGTCTTCAATGTCATCGTGATTCTCGACGCGCATGCCCGCGCCCGGCTCACTCAGATCGGTGACCTGCCGGTGCGCACGCCGAGCGGCGCCTACATTCTGCTGAAGCAAATCGCCGACGTCTACGAGACCTCGGGCCGTTATCAGATTCAACACCTGAATGCACAGCGCGTTCAGACCGTAACGGCGAACGTCAGCGGACGCGATCTCGAATCCTTCGTGGCTGCCGCCAAACGCAAGCTGGCCCGCGAGGTCGTGCTGCCGCCCGGTGCTCATGTGGAATTTGCCGGAGCGGCCGAGGCCCAAGCCCGGTCGCGTCACGATCTCATCGTCAACTCGTTGCTGGCCGGGACGGGTATCGTCGTTCTGCTTTCGATGGTTACCGGCCATTGGCGAAATCTGTTGCTGGTAATGATCAACTTGCCGTTTGCCTTTGTCGGTGGCGTGTTCGCATTGGCGTTGACTGGTGGCCTGCTTTCGCTCGGATCGATGGTCGGCTTCGTCACGCTGTTCGGAATCACGCTGCGCAACTCCATCCTCATGATCTCGCACTACGAGCACCTCGTCCTCGTCGACGGTCGCGTGTGGGGGTTGGATACCGTGATCGAGGGCGCGGCCGACCGCCTCGTCCCGATCCTGATGACGTCTCTCGTGACCGGCCTGGGATTGCTGCCGCTCGCGATCGGCGCAGGAGAGCCGGGACGTGAAATCGAGGGCCCGATGGCGATCGTCATCCTTGGGGGTCTGATGACCTCGATGGCGCTTAGTCTGCTGGTGCTGCCTAGCCTCGCGCTTCGATATGCGCGTTTCAAGGACCGCCCCTGAGTACACGCAAGGCGTGTGACGATCTGAACCAGGGTTCGCTTCACAAGCGGCAGCAGCGCCGACCAAGTATTGGCGCAGCAAAATCCGGCAATGGACGGTTGAGATTTGGGGCGGATCAGGCTTTGCTCGACGACGCCGGAGCGATCAATTCGACAGGCGCCCAGAAATCGAAAGACCCGTCGATACTGCTACGGCTTCGACGGCGTTCACCATCGAAGCCGTACCAGGCCGCCAGGTGGTCTTACTTGCGCGCTGCGCAGGCGTACATGTTGATTTCCATGCCGACCGGCACTTCGACGATCTTCGGTGTTTTCCAGGCCATTTCCTTCTCCCAAGTAAAAGTTGGCGCGAGCCTCGCGCCGCGCGGCAAGCTAGGGCTGGCGTTTCCAGGGCGCAAGCTGGGGTGGTAAGGACCCGACTTCGCTGCTGGACATGCCGAAACGGACGACGGCTCGCTGACGTCCGCCCGGCTTTGAAGCGGCAGGGAAATTCCGACACTGATCTGTCAGGCATTTTCCGGCTGCCGGGTGGCGACGCACGGATAAGGAGACCAGATGGCTCCAGCCGAGTCTTGTCCAAGAGCGAAATCGCAACTTTTTTTGTTATGCGTGGAATCCAGCGTCAATATCCGGAATCGGCCCGGCAAAATACGCGGGGCATGCGCCTATTTGAGCAAACGCAGCAGGGCCCGGCCGGCACGCGATTTCAATTCCTTCGCATCCAGCGTTCCGTCATTGTCGGGATCGGCGGCCTTGAAACGCTGCTCGACGACCGCGAGGTATTCGTCGAGCGTCAGGGTGCCGTCATGATCCGGATCCGCCATCTTTAGCTCTTTCGCGGTCAGCCGTCCGCGCAATTCACGCACGTCGAGCGTGCCGTCATGATCGGGATCCAACTTCGCGAACAGGTCGGCGGCAGCCTTCTTGGCTTCGGCAAGATCAACCGTGCCGTCATTGTCGGGATCGAGCATCTTCAGCGCGCTGTTGCGCCCGGATGCCGCCAAGGCGGGGCCCGACAGGACAGCCACGGCCAAAGTCAAAGCAAGCGATCGGCGCGAAATCATCATTTGTCTCCCTTAAGTACCGCTCCGGCAAAAGATACGGAGCGCGCCCTGCGATCGAAGCTCACCATAGCAGCTTCGATCATGCTTCCTACAGTTAGTGCAATCGGCGAGACCCTGTCGGGTTTCGGGTGGAAAGAGACGGCCTCACGGATCATCTGTGGCGTCTGCCGATTGCATTGCACCAGAACGAGCGAGGTAACCTCATGAGCGACATTTGCCGGACCATGCTGGGCTGCCTCGTTGCGGTCGGTCTGATCGCGCCCGTGTCCGCGCAGAACGAGGCCCCTGCCCGATCGGCTGAGACGGTCCGGCAGCGCACGCTCACTGGCAAGGAGCGGCTCGGCCGCAAATGGACCGACGAGCAGCGGATCGACAATTGCAACGTGCCGCCGGACAAGCGGGGCACGAAGGCGCGTCCAACTGTCTGCCCCCATGCACCGTCAAGCTGATCGAGCCATTCGCGCTGCGACATAACCGCGAGCTGTGCGTGGTGTTGTGTATTCCACGCCACGGTAAGCTACGGACGCCCTTGCGAAAAACCTGATGTGCTCAACCTGCCTCCTGCGGTTGGCTGGGGTTCGTTCACGTTTTCGTATTGACCCGTTTTGCTTTCAGGCGGATGGTTCCATCCGCAACGTCAGGAATAGGCGTGCAGAAAAAGGTTCATTGGGAGGATATGATGAGACGCATTGCGCTGGCCGCAAGCCTCGTGATTCTTGCATCGTATGGTGCAAGCGCTCAGACCAACGAGCAGTTGGTCAAGGGTGCGACTGATACATCGAACGTTCTCAATTATGGAATGGGTTACAATCTTCAGCGTTTCTCGACGCTGAACCAGATCAATAAGGACACGGTCAAGAATCTGGTCCCGGTCTGGAATTACAGTTTGAACGACGACCGCAGCGAGGAATCGCAGCCGCTCGTCTATCAGGGCGTCCTCTACATCACCACACACAACGCCACGATCGCGGTCGACGCCAAGACCGGCAAGCAGATCTGGAAGACCAAGGTCGAATATCCCGCCGAGACGCCGCGTATCGTCTGCTGCGGCATCATCAATCGCGGTGCCGCGCTGTATGACGGCAAGGTGTTCCGCACCACCCTCGACGCCAACGTGATCGCGCTCGATGCCAAGACCGGCAAGGAGCTGTGGCGCGAGAAGGCTGCGGACATCAAGGAAGGCTACTCGATGACGGTGGCGCCGCTGGTCGCCGACGGCGTCCTGATCACCGGCATCTCGGGCGCCGAATTCGGCACCCGCGGCTTCATCGACGGCTGGGATCCGGCGACCGGCAAGCGCCTCTGGCGTACCCACTCGATCCCGACTCCGGACGAGCCCGGTGGCGATACCTGGAAGGGCGACACCTGGAAGCTCGGCGGTGGATCGACCTGGATCACCGGCTCCTACGATGCCGAATTGAACACGGTGTATTGGGGCATCGGCAACCCCGGGCCGTTCAACTCGGCGGTGCGTCCCGGCGACAACCTTTACACCTGCTCGGTGCTCGCGCTCGATCCAAAGACCGGCAAGATCAAGTGGCACTACCAGTTCTCGCCGAACAATCCGTTCGACTATGACTCGGTGGCCGAGATGGTGCTCGCCGACATGAATGTCGAGGGCAAGCCGACCAAGGTGCTTATGGATGCCAACCGCAACGGCTTCTTCTACGTGCTCGATCGCACCAACGGGAAGCTGCTCGCGGCCAATCCTTATGTGAACGTCAACTGGGCCACCGGGATCGACATGAAGACCGGCCGCCCGATCGAGACCGACGTTGCCAAGGATGCACGTGACGGCAAGAAGGTCACGGTCTACCCGTCGATCCTCGGCGGCAAGAACTGGGAGCCGATGTCGTTCAATCCGCAGACCGGCCTCGCCTACGCCAACACACTCGCCTTCGGCGGCAAGTACAAGGCCGAACCGGTGACGTTCAAGCAGGGCGAATGGTATCTCGGCATGGATCTCACCGATCCCTGGGAATGGGGCACCGGACCGCGCGGCCATCTCAAGGCGATCGATCCGATGACCGGCAAGGCGAAGTGGGAAGCGCCGAGCGACATTCCGCGCTTCTCCGGCGTCCTCTCCACCGCCGGCGGCGTGGTGTTCTCCGGTCAGCTGACCGGCGAATTCGAGGCGTTCGACGCCGACACCGGCAAGAAGCTCTGGCAGTTCCAGACCGGCTCGGGCATCGAAGGACAACCCATAACCTGGCAGCAGGACGGCGTGCAGTATGTCGCCGTCGCCTCGGGCTATGGCGGCGTCTATTCGCTGTTCTCCGGCGACGAGCGGCTTGCCAAGGTCCCACCCGGCGGCTCGCTGTGGGTTTTCGCGGTCAAGAACTGAGCGCGGAGCCCACGTGACTGAAAGAGTACCCCCGTTGACGGCGGCGATCTTCGCCGCCGTCACGGCGGCCTTGATCACGTTGATCCCGGCGGCCGCACAGCAAGCCAATGCAATCGACCTTCAGGGTCGAGCCGACCAGGGCAAGGTCACCTACGCCAAGAACTGCTCGCATTGCCATGGGCCCAACATGGTCAACTCCGGCACCATCACGCCGGACCTGCGCGCGTTTCCCGACGACAAGGCACGCTTCGTGACCACCGTGAAGCAGGGCAAGAATGGCAAGATGCCGCCCTGGGCCGACATCCTGAGCGAGCAGGAGATCGCCGACGTCTGGGCCTTCCTGTCGAACCGGAGGCCCCAATGAGGGCCCTCGTGACGGCTCTGCTCCTCGCCATGACGGCGGCAGCGCATGCCGCCGACGAGCCGCTCAAAGTATGCCTCGACGAGGATCTCCCGCCGCTGTCGGCGCATCATCGCGGCAAACCGGATGCCGGCTTCGACGTCGCGCTCGCGCAGACCATTGCAGAGCGCCTCGGACGGCCGCTCAAGATCCAGTGGTTCGAGAGCAAGCTCGACGAGGATTCCAGCCCCGCGCTGGAAGCCAATGCGTTGCTGTCGGACGGGCGCTGCTCGCTGGTCGGCGGCTACGCTCTCACCACGGATTCGCTGAAGGTGCCCGGCGTCACGACGGCAAAGCTGCCTGACTTCGACGGAGCGACGCGCGACGATCGCCGTCGGCGGATCCCAATCGGCGTGCTGGTGCCAAGCCAGCCCTACATCTATTCGCCGATGACCATCGTCCTCGGTCCCAAAGCCAAGGACAAGATCAAGGGCCGCAAGATCGCCGATATCGGCGATCTCGCCGGCCTGCGCCTCACGATCGAAAGCGGCACGCTGGGCGATGCCATCCTGATGACCTTCGACAAGGGCAAGCTGATCGAAGACATCACCCATCTCGTTCCAGGGCGCAGCGACCTGCTGGGGGAGCTCGAGCGCGGCGAATTCGACGCAACGCTGCTCGACCTGCGCCGGTTCGACGCTTACCGCGCGAGCCATCCCGACACTGGGATCACCGCCTCCGGCTATTATTATCCGATCGGCGCCAACCGCGGTTACGCCGCACTCGAAACCGACAAGGCGCTGCTGGAAGCCGTCAACAAGGTGCTGTCCGACCTGCAAGCCAAAGGCACCATCGCCGAGCTTGGCAAGGCCGCAGGCCTCACCTGGCTCGCACCACGCGAACCGATCATCCTCGGCGACGTCTGGCTGAAGATCCTGAACCGCTGAGCCACTCGCCCTGCTATTTCAGATAATTGGCCAGGTTCATGCTCTGGATCTTGGCGATCGCCGAATAGGACGCCGTCAGCTGCGCCTGATAGGTCGAAAGCTGCGCCGTCACCGCAGCAACATCGACGCTGGTGAGGTTGGTCGACAGAGTCTTCGCAAAGTTCTGGTAATCGCTCTGGCTGGTGCTGGCGGTCTCGATCTGCGACGCCGCGGTCGAAAGCTTTGCCTGCACCGTGGATGTAGCGTCCAGTGCATTGCTGGCGAGATCGAGCGCCTGCGAGATATCGCTCGACGACAACGTCGTGCTGTTGCCGACGTATTTCAATAGCCGCATGACCTGCTCGAAGGCCGGATTTTCCGCGGTAACGCCGTAGGCAATCGACTGGCTGTCCGAAACGCGCACCGACGCGATCTCGCTGTCGCCTTGGTAGTAACTGGTGTCTGCTGTCGTCAGCGATCCGGTTCCGGTCCCAAAGGTCGACAGATCCGCCGACGCGGTATCAGTGCGGGCGCCGCTGAAAACATATTCGCCGTCATACTGGGTGTTGAGCAGCCCCTGCATCTGCGACATGGCCTGCTGGGCATAGTTGATCACCGATGCCGTCGCCGTGCTGCTGCCGGTGGTGGCTGCGCTGAGCTGGGTCCGAAGCTGCGTAATGATATCGGTCACCGAACCGACCGCCGAATACATCGCCTGCACCTTGTTGTCGGCGAGGTTGCTGGCATCGATATAGGACTGGGCGCGGGTCACCGAGACCTGCAAATTGATCACGCGCCCGGCGCCGGAACCGTAACCACCGAAATCCTCGGATTGCAGCCCGGAGGACTCCTGCACCTGCTCGTTGGCCATCACCGCCTGCACCCGCAGCGCGCTTGATATCATCTGGTCCGACTGTGCGAAGGTGGCAACACGCATCATCATGACAACGCCCTCACACTCAGCTTGAGCTCATCGCGGTCATCAACGCGGAGAACATGGCGTTGATGGCCGTAATGATCTGGGACGCGGCAGCGTATTTGTTCTGCAACGAACTCAGATTCGCACTTTCCTGGTCAAGGTTGACGCCGGACTGCGACGACAGGGAACTCGCATAGGTCGACTGCGCGGTCTGCTTGGCGGTGTAGGCCGCCGACGCCTGGGTCGCCTTGCCGGCGACGTTGGCGACGATCGCAGCCGCATAATCGGTGAAGGAGCCGGTGGTGGCGCCCAGCCCGCCCGCCATGGCGAAACTGGTCGACCCTGTCAGCGTGCTCGAGAGCAAGTTCACCACCGTCGCCGAGCCCGGCGACAGCACCGAGTTTCCGACCGTCAACGTGGATGACGCGTCGAGCGTCGACGTCGGCAGCGCCGCCGTGCCGCTGAGGATGTCGCTGCGCACCGCGATGTCAGAAGCGCCGGTCCCCGTGATCAGGCCGTTGAGCCCGAAATAGTCCGAAAAGCCCTGACCCGAACTACCGACCGAACTCGTCATCTCGTTGATGGCGACGCCGTTGCCGGATCCGGTTGCCGAGATCGACAGATGTCCGTTGGCATCGACCGAAGCTGACAGACCCGAGATACCATTGATCGCGTTAACGAGATCACCAACCGTCGCATAGGACGACAGATCGAGGTCCTTGTAGGACACGAGATTGCCGCTCTTGTCCGCAACCGCGATCCGCACCGTGCCGGTTGCCGACAACGGCGTTGAACTGCTGACGGTGGCTATTCCGGTCAGGCTGACCGGCGGCGGCACCGATGTGCCTTGGTTCGATACGGCATTCACGCTCGAGGCAAGCTGCTCGGCGAGCTCATCGAGCTGCGACTGCGCGGCCGGCAACGTCTGGTCACGCAGGGTAATCAGCGCGCTGACCTTGCCGGAGGAAATCTGCGAGGTGATGTCGACCCCGTTGACGGTGATGCCACTAAAGCTGTTGGATGATCCGGTGCCATACGTCGTCGATGCCGTGACGTTCGACGCCGGCGTATAGCTCAGCGGGTGCGCCGTGCTGTCGACCAGGGCCTGTCCCGAGCCGGTATAGACCTGCAGATCACCGCTCGACGTGGTGAAGTAGCTCACATTCATTTGCGACGCGAGGTCCTGCAGCGCGCTATTGCGCTGGTCCTCGAGATCGGCGGTGGGTTGGCCCGCGGCCGCTTCCTGCTTGATCTGCTTGTTGAGGTCCGAGATCTGCTGCAGATCGGTATTGATGTCGCTGACCGACGAGGCGATGTCCTGGTCCGCATTGGCGCGCAGCTTCTGGATCCCGCTTGAGGTCTGCTGCAGCTGGGTGGTGACCGCGGCGAGCGCGCTGACGGCGTTCGACTGCAGCGACGCACTGCTCGGCGTGCTCGCCAGCGACGACAACGCCGACTCGAACGCCGCAATCGTATTGGCCAGCGAGGTGCCCGTCGTGGCGCTGTCTGCGCTCGACGTGCTACCGTAGAGCTGCTCGAGCTCGGTCAGATAGCTGTTGTTGGTATCGGCGGCGCCAAGATCGGAATCGGCTCCGACCAGAGACTTCAGGAGCAGCTTGTCGACGGCGCTGCTGATGCCGGTGATCGTGACGCCGGTACCGACACCGGAGGTGACGCTGCTGCTCCGGTTGGCGGTCTTCTCGGTATAGCCCTTGGTGTCGGCATTGGAGATATTGGCCGAGGCTACGCTGATCTGCACCTGCGTGGCGGATAGCCCGCTGAATGCGATGCTCCGTGCAATATCGAGCGACGACACGGCCAAATCCCTCCGGCGCCGACCCGATCAGGCCCGCACGTTGGTGCCATAGGACATCGCGGGCGTGACCCGACGGCCGCCGGCCCCATAAGGCGATACGTTGGCGATCTGCTCGCGGATCGCCTGCATGATCGCCTCGATCCTGCGGTTGCTGGCATCGATCGCTGCACGCAGCCGCATCACGTTCTCGTCCATCGCGACCCGAAGCTTCAGGATGCGATCCATCAGCTGCTCACGCAGCACGCGGTCGTTGACGTTGAGATTTGCGGTCTTGCCGACCGCCTCCGCCACACACTGCTCGAACAGGGTGGCGAGCCGGTTCTTCTCGTCGACCTGCTTCAGCCGGGAGGCCGGCAAGCCCTTGGCGAGCTCGACGTTCTCCTCGTTTACGATCGCAATCAGATTGTCGATCAGTGCGATCAGCGACCTGGCGCGCTCATCATTGCCTGCGGGATTGATCTTGATGTTGCGTTCCGGTGTCATGTCATCGCTCCCGTTCAAGCTAGTGTCCGCGACGCAGGGCGCGAACCGATAGTGCGCTGCGCCCGTACGCGGTGATTGCCGTTACCCGGACCGCGGCCCGGTTGAGTTCCTGGTCGAGCCGCGCGCATTCGCGCATGAGCTGATCTCGCAATGTTCCGACGTCGTCGAGCAACGTACGGAGCTGCGCCCGATCGCTCGGCTGAACCGAGGCGGCCCTCGCCTTCAGCCGCTGCAGCCTGACCAGCAAGCGGTCATTCTTCTTTTCGGTCATCATCGCGACACCGCCGAAATCAGCGTATCGAACATCTTGTTGACGGTGGTGATCACCTGCGACGCGGCCGAATAGGCCTGCTGCGCCGAGATCATGTTGGAGAACTGGCCGCTGGTGTCGGTGGTGCTCGATTCCAGTTCGCTGCCGTAGATCGTGCCGGCACCGTTGGTCCCCGAGGTCTGCAGCGTGGCGCTGCCGGAGGCTGCCGTCGCGGAATACATGCCGTCGCTCGCCGCGTTCAATCCGTTGGGATCGCTAAAGGTCGCGACCGCAATCTTGTAGATCGTGATGGTCTGCCCATTGGAGTAGGTGGCATCGACCACGCCGCCCTTTCCGATCGCGATGCTGCTCAGCTTGCCGTAAGGGAGGCCGTCCGACGTGATGCTCGTGAGATCAACGGCTGGCGTGGTCTCGCCCGATGAGTATTGCGTGAGGCCGTCGGTCTTGCCGGCCGTACCGAGATTGAGCGTGATGGCCGTGCCATTGGCGGTGGAGCTGTCGGCCGCACCGTCCTTCCAGCCCGTCACCGAGATTGTTGGCGGGCTCGGAACCGTCGAGGCGAGCGAGCCGTCGCTATTGAAGGTGATATCCACCGTATCGGTGATCGCGTTGGCGCTGGCCGTACTGGAGTCCGATGCGAGCTTCGGCTGCTCAAAGCTGGCCTGCCAGGTATTGTCGGCGGTCTTTTTCCAATCGATCTGAATCGTGCTCGCCGTGCCCAGCGAATCGTAGACCGTCATCGAGCTGTTGAAGGTCGCGCCGACCGCGGCATCGGCCGGCAGATTCGCCGCGACGGTGGTCTTGGTGGTGGCGCTGCCGCTGGTCGAGACCACCTGCGTGTTGATCGGCCCGAGGCTCGCGGCCGAGGCATTGCCGAGGATGTTACCTTGAGCGTCAGTGCGCCAGCCCTCGAGGTAATTGCCGTTGTTGACGAGGTAACCCGAATTGTCGGTGGTGAACGCACCGTTGCGCGTGTACGAGGTGGTGCCGCCGGACGTCGCGTTGCTGGTCACGAAGAAGCCGCTGCCCTGGATCGCGACGTCGGTGGCGTTGGTGGTCGCGGACAGCAAGCCCTGCTGGGTGATGTTGGCGCGGCCGGATACCGTGACACCGCCGGACGTATATGAGGTGGCGCTGTTCGACGCCGTCACCAGATCTTCGAACATCGCCGACGTGGTCTTGTAACCCGTGGTATCGGCGTTGGAAATGTTGTCGGAAATCATTGCCAGCGACTGGCTCTGCGCATTGAGCGCCGAGATCGCCGAGGAAAGAGCACCAGTGAGACTCATGATATTACTCCGGAAGCAATCAGGACGTGACGCCGATGATGTTGGCGGCGCTGACGGGGACGCCGTTCACGAGCAGCGACGGCGTCGAGCCGGAGGCATCGATCCCGGTCACCGTTCCCGTCATCGTGGTGTAGCTAAGCAGCGAGTTTCCGGCGGAGTCGGTCGCGGTCACCTGGATCGTGTACTGGCCGCCGTTGCTGAGCTGGGTGCCGCCCGTGGTCTGGCCGTTCCAGGTGAAGGTGTTTGAGCCCGCGGTTCCGCTCCCCTTGCCGCTCCACACCGTATTGCCCGAGGAGTCCTGGATCGCGATCGCGACGTTGGAAGCGGCCGAAGTGAGCGAGTAGCCGAAGGTCGCAGAGCCGTTGGTCAGCTCCGCCGTGTTCGTCTTCGCTTCGACGGTGTGGCCGATATAGTTGACGGAGTTGAGCGTCACGAGGCTCGAAAACGAGCTCGCGAGCGACGTCATGCTGGCGTTGGTCGACTGCTGCTCGGTGAAGTTGGCGTAGGAGGTGAGCTGGTTGATGAAGTCGGTCGTGCTGGTGGCGTTCAGCGGATCCTGGTTTTGCAGCTCGCTGACGAGCAGGTTGAGGAAATCGGTCGAGCTCATCCCCATCGACGCACTCGACGATGAGCTCGAGGCGGCGGAGGTTGCTGCAGAGGTTACCGAGGAAACGGTCATGACAAGGCTCTCTTCGCCGCGGGCTAGGGCGACGGAACGCGTTGGAACATTGGGATCGTGAAGTCGTTCGCAGATAAAACGGATGACGCGGCGAATTCAGGCGCGGATTCATCCGCGCGGAATCACTTGATTAATCGGCAGAATTTGCCGTGTCGGCCGTGGCCACGAAGACTGCAAACGCGCGCAGGCCGGCCCGCCGCGAAAGCGCGGACCGCAGTAACAAGGAGTGCGGAGAGTTCAGAGCGAGAGGCTGATCGGCAAATCCGGCTCGCCGAGCATCAACACTGGCGGCGCCAACGCGGGCAACAAGCAAAGGGCGAGCAACAGCGCCGGCAGCACCTTGCCGTGCGGTGCGGATTCGCCCGGACCTTGCGCATCGTTCGACTGATCCTCGGACGGGGCTTGCCCCGCGGTCGGCTCTTGGGGCAATTTCTCTTGGGGCAGTTTCGCCGCCGCGGTCACGATGCGGTCGACAAGGCCTTTGGGAGCACGAACCGGCGGCGCCGCGAGCGCGCGTCGTACCGCGCTCGCCTCCTCGTAGAGCGTCCGCGCTTCAACCGAGGATGCGAGGAGCTGGACGGCGGCAAGGCGCTGGTCATCGGGCCAGCGGGACAGATCCTCCCCCAGCCGGTCGATCAGGTCTTCGAATGTCGCAACGTCCATCCCGCGCGCAGATCCAGCCTCGTCGCCAAGGCTGTCATAAAGCATTCGCGGGACGGCGGAAATCAATTTCCGCCGAGGTCGCGTCAGGTCCAGCATGATGTCCGCCGCGCAGCCATTTTCCCACCAGGACGCCTGCCCGGGCGCCCTGCCCCCACCCGGAAAAGCCGCTTCGCCGGGTAATTCGCGCCTTGTCCGCGCTTAGCGGCCGGCGACTGATTCGAGCGTCCTGGCCTTGGCGGCCTTGCCGGCGGTTGCCTCGACGAACTTCCAGGCGTCCCGGAGTTCCGTCAGGCTGGCGATGATGCGCCGGAAATTCTCTTTGGCCTGCGGCCGGCCGTAGGCGCGCAGGCACGCCATGATCAGGGCGTTGTAAGTCCGGTACAGACGATCGGCCATCGCGCCGCCGCGGGTGAAGTCGAGATTGTGGCTCAGTCCGCGCAGGATCGCGGTCGCCCGCGTCAGATAGGTGTGCCCTTCCTCGAAGCGCTTCGCTTCGTGCGCTTCCAGCGCCTTCTGCAGCAACGTGATGGCGCCGTCGCACAGCATCACCACCGCCTTCAACGGCGGAACCGCCACCGCTGCGGATCGATAGGCATTGTTGGCGTGGTAGGCCGTGGCATTCTGGGTCATTATTTACTCGATGATGCGTTCAGGAGGGCGCTCAGGTAGCCCAGCGTGTTGTTCGCGCTTTCGATGGCGGCCTGATAATTGGCGTATTGAACCTGCAGCTGCGCCTTGAACGTTGCCGCATTGCTCTGAATATCGTTGACCTGCGACTGCAGATCGGTGTCGCGCGACTGCAGGTTGGAGATCATGGTCTGGAGTTGACCGCTGGTCCCGGAGCTGGTGTGCGCGAGCTGGTAGAGCTGCGTCGCAAGGCCGGAGGTCGACGTCACGGTGATCGATTGCGAGGTCGAGCCGGTATAGCTGAATGCCATGCCGGCGTAGATCGTGCCCGAATTTCCGATGATCGTATTGCCGACTACCGAAAAGCCGGAACTGTCGCCGCCGACGGAAACGCCGGTCAGCGTGCCGGTCGAATCCACCGCCACGTCGAGCGTGAAGGATTGCGGCGACGTGCCGGTATTGACCACACTGAGCTGACTGGACGAGGTCGTGGTCTGCGCGGACAGCAGCTTGGTGACGCCGGCAAGGTTTTGCGTCAGCACGGTCGACAGCGTGCCGGTATCGAGCTGCAGCTCGTTGTTCTCGTTGAAGGACAGGCCGAGATCGGCCATCGTCATCCCGTTCACTGTCCCGCTGAGCACCTGCTGGAGCTGGGTCATAATATCGCGCATCGTGCTGTCGCCGAACAGCACTGCGCTGGAAGCGGCCGTGCCGTCGGAATTCTGCGCCGACTGCGCGATCACCTGGTCGCGAAACGCATTGTAGTTGGTTACGAAGGTCTGCAGCGCGGACGTGATCTGGCTGGTGTCGGTCTGGATGCTGATATTCAGGCTGGTGCCACTGGGCGTCGGCTGCAGCAGGTTGAAGGTGACGCCCGGGAGCACGTCGGAAATATCGTTGGTGTTGCGGGTGAGCGCGATTCCGTCGAGGGAGAATTCCGCGGATTGCGACTTCTGCAACACGTCGGTGAAGGCCCCGGATGTGTCGGTAACGCCGAGCTTGTTCAGGATATCGTCGCCTGACGTCGACGAATAGGTGATATCGGCGGCGTCCTGGGTCCCAGTCAGCACCATCTCATAGGAGCCGCTCGACACCTGAACGATGGAGGCCTGGATATTGGTGGTCGAGGTCTGAGCATTGATGGTGTCGACGACATCCTGCATCGACATACCGCTGGTGATCGAGATCGCCGTGCTGCCGCCGCCCGCCAGGCCCAGCGAAAACGTGCCGGAGAGGCCAAGCGCCGTCGACATGCTGGCCTGCGAGGAGCCGATCACCTTCTGCGCGGCCGCGAGCTGGGTGATCTGGAGACTGTGATCGCCGGTCGCCGAGCCGCTGTTGACGCTCATGTTGAGCGCCGAAGAGGCGCTGACGTCACCGGTCGACGAGATCGTCGCCGAACGCGTGGCGAACGCGTTGGTGGCGATCGAGTTGATGATCGACGTGCTGAGCGACGACAACCCCGTGGCCAGCGTCGACAGCTCGGTCTGCAGGGATTGGTAGGCGGTGATCTTGGCCTGGTTCGCGGTGATCGACGTGGTGATCGTGGTCGCCTGCGCGAGCTTGGCGTTGACCTCCGCGTCAATCAGGGCAGTCCAGTCGATACTGGCCGAATTGGTCGTGCCGGTCGTTGTCACCGTGCTGGCAGAACTGGCCGACGTCGTACCTGATGTGCTCGAGGTGGCGCTGCTAACCGTCATGTCGACACTTCCGCCGCAATAGGAATCGGGCCGGCATCATGCCGGCCCGATCTGTCCTTCGAATTAGCCGAGCAGCTTCAGCAGGTACTGCGGCATCTGGTTCGCCGCCGTTTCCGCCGAAACCGCGGCCTGGGTCTTCACTTCGGCCGAAGACAGCGTCGCCTGCTCGGCGGCGATATCGACGTCCTTGATCGCCGAATTGGCGGACTGCAGGTTCTGGGTCTGGGTCGAGATCGAGTCGGCGCTGAAGTTGAAACGGGACTCCTGGGCACCGATCTCGGCGCGGGCGGACGACACGGTGTCGATCGCGCTGTCGAGGGCCGACATTGCGCTGGTCGCGCTCGACAGGCTGGAGACGTCGAGCGAGGTCACGCCGAGCGAGGACGCCGTCAGGCTGGTCAGGGTGATCGTGATGGTGTCGGCCGAGGTCGAGCCAACCAGCACCGAGACGCCCGAGGAGAACACGCTCGAACCGTCGAGCAAGCTCTGGCTGCTGTAGCGGGTGCCGCTGGCGATCGAGTCGATTTCGCCCTTGAGCTGCGTGAATTCCGAGTTGATGTAGGCACGGCTGGAGTCGGCCACGGTGCCGGAGGCGGATTCGGAAGCCAGAGACTTCATGCGGGCCAAGATGTCCGAGATGTTGGACGCACCGCCGTCGGCGGTCTGCAGGATCGACGTCGCCTGCGCGGCGTTGGTGGCGGCCTGCTGCAGCGTCGTGATGTCGGAGGAGATGCGGGTCGAGATCGCGAGGCCGGCCGCGTCGTCGGAAGCCGAGGTGATGCGCGAGCCGCTCGACAGCTTCGACAGCGCGCTGGTTTCCTGCATCGAGTTAATGTTGAGGTAACGAACCGCGGAGTTGGCGGCGGTGTTGGTGGAGATTGCGGGCATGAGTAGCTCCTGTGCTGATGGGGCATGGCATGCCGCATCGTGAAAAAGAGAGGTGACGCGGATCCAGCCCCCGTCCGCCCGATCAAACGGATCGGCCGCCGGTGGTCAGGCGCGAAATCTTCAGAAGCCGGAATTTATGGTTAGCAGTCGGTAAATGCGCCGCGCAGGTCGCGCTCGTGCCGCTTGAGCATTTCGCAGCTGTTGCCGCCCGCGCTTCAGCAGCGACTCCACCGCGGCTACGGTCGTGTCCATCACCTCGGCGATCTCGCCGTTGCTCATGTTCTCGTGATAGGAGAGGATTACCGCGACGCGCTGCTGCTCGGGCAGCCGCCGCATCGCGACCTCCAGAAGATTGCCGATTTCGTTGCGCTCGATGACGGTGCTTGCGTCGAGCTGCGTGTCGGCAACCTCGGGCACGACATCGACATTCTCGGTGCGCGGCTTGCGGCGCAGATCGATGCAACGGTTGCTGACGACGCGATAGAGCCAGGTCGAGAACTTGGCGCGGCCATGCTGCCAGCGGCCGCGATGCGTCCACACCTTCAGCATCGTGTCCTGCACCACGTCTTCGGCATCGGCGGCGTTGCCGACGATGCGCAGCGCGATCGCGTAGGCGCGATCGACATGACGTTCGACGAGAGCACGAAACGCCGCCTCGTCGCCGGCGGCAAGGCGGTCGAGCAGTTCCTTGTCCTCGTCCTGGATCTCGACGGTGTCGAGCGGACCCGCATCAGCAACCGTGGGGACGTTGCTCCAGGGGGCAACCGCTTCGACCGGCGCAACCGCGGCCGTCGTGGCCTCGATCTCGGCCGCTGCCGTCATATCAAGCGCGTAACTCATGCCCCGCTCTCCAACCAGCGCCGCTGGCACACATCCCATACGGCTTCTGAGCGTTGAACGGAGGGGCCGAGCAAACCAGGCGAAGTTTTTTCGTTATTTTTCAAATGCTTAGCTGGATTATTTTGCCGACCACCCGGCAAAAGCTGCCGCTGCGCCAAGGCGTGGGGAAAAATTCGACGGGGTTTGGAGCAGTCGTTCAGCATCGTCTCGCATTCTCGCGGGAAAGATCGTCGCGCCGGAAAACGCTGTTGTCACACCAACTAACGCCACGCGAACACATGCATGCGCGGAGCATGCGAGTGATCCATCATCGTTGGTCGCCATCTTGCATTCGACGATTGCGACTAGGCAGTTTTTTCCGAATCACCATTTCGACGTTATCGGATTTTTTGAATCTGTCAGTCGTGAAGCGCGCGTTTTCGAATCTTGCATCAACTTTTTTGAAATGACGCGCCTGATTTGTCTCACGCACGCGTTCAACGCATAAGGACAGGCGGGAATTTTGTGTATGGCGATCATGACGATCGACGCGACGCGTCGAGCGCAGAATGTTTCTGCATGTTCATTCGATGTTTTCGATACATTTCTGTTGCGCGCCTGCACGACGCCGGATGGCGTATTTGAAAGGGTTTTTCAGCTTTCCTACGTTGCTGAAAAATTTCCAGATATGTCTATCAGTTTCGTTCAGCATCGAATCCAGGCGGAAGCGCGTGCGCGCAAGCTCGCGCGCGAGCGTAGCGGATCCACTGAAGTTCGCATCGCCGACATCTACAAGTACTTTCCGTTCAGGCTGTTCGGCCTAAACCGCGATGCGTTGCAGGATCTCGCGCGGATCGAGTTCGAAGCCGAGCTCGAGCTCTGCCGCGTCAATCCGGAAATGCTTGAGCAATATCTGGACATGAAACACAGCGGTTTTCGTGTCGGCTTCATTTCCGACACCTGCTGGAGCACCGACCAGCTCGCGCAACTGCTGCGTTCCTGCAGCCCCGGACTGGCCTGGGATTTCCTCTACGCATCCTGTGATCACGGCAGCAGCAAGAGCGAAGCGCTGTTTGAGACCTATCTCGTCGAGCAAGGCATCGATGCGGCAAGCTCATTCCATGTCGGCGACAATCACAACGCCGACATCAAGAGCGCCCAGCGTCACGGCATCCGCCCGCGCTACTATCCGCAAGCCAGCGCGGCATTGGCCTCGAGGTTTCAGCGCGAAACATCGATCTTCGAATTGCTGTGTCCCGATCAGCCGTCGCGGCTCGATTGCGGCGCCCGCACGTTGCGGCGCGTGGTGACGGCGCGGAGCGCAGAGCATTCTCCCGCTTTCAACCTTGGTGTGACCGTGCTCGGCCCGGTGATGGCGGCGTTCGACGCGTTTATTGAAGCGCGGCGTGCGGCGCTCGCTCGCGACGGCGCGCGGGTTGCGATCGGATTCCTCGGCCGCGACGGTCTGCTGCCGTACCGGGTCCGGCAGGCAAATCACGGTGAGACCGGCGCCTATCTCGAGATCAATCGTCGTGTCAGCCTGGTCGGGTCCGCTGATACGCTTGAGCCTTTATCCGAGCTGCTGAGCCGCGTCGTCAAGATCGACGCGGCGACCTTTGTCGATATCGTCAAGGTGCGGCCACCCGCCGTGATGAAGTTCTTTGCGCAGTATCCCGACGGCATTGCGAGCGGCCGCGAACTGGCCGATGCCCTGCCCGATCTGATGGACCCGCGCGAAATCACCGATATCGCTGCCGGCGTTCGGGCCCGTCTCCTCACCTACCTTCGCGCGCGGATCCGGGATTTCGACGGCTGCACCGATCTGATCCTGGTCGACCTCGGCTATTCCGCAAGCGTGCAGAAGTCGCTGCGGCGCATCTTCGATCGCGAAGGCATTCGCATCCGCCTGCACGGCGCTTATCTGCTGACGCTTGACGATGCCTTTGACGATATCTCCGACGACGACACCGCCGAGGGCTTGATCTCGGATCGCATCGTCACGCCACACGTCAAGCGCATGCTGATCCGCAACGTCGCGTTGCTGGAGCAGCTTTGCTGCTCCGCGGAAGGATCGGCGCGCGACTATCACGCCGGCGAGGTGTTGCGCGAGGGCGATCAACGCCCCGGTGCTCAGCTGGCGCTGGCGGCCGAGGTGCAATCCGGGACGCTGGCCTATGTCTCGCGCGCCCGCGAGCTGGCGCCGCGCTGCGCATTGCAGCCCGACGCGGACCCCACTGTTGCGGCACGCTGGACCGCCGCTGTCCTCGGACGTCTCCTGCTGCTGCCCGAAGATGATGAGCTCGTGCTTCTCGGCGGCATCAAGCATGACGTCAATCTCGGTACCCAGGCGCTGGCGCCGCTGCTCGACGCCAACTTCATCAATGACTGCATCGTTGCGCGCGGCCTGGCGGCGGCCTGCACGGCCCCGGCGCCTCCAATGTGGCTAGCCGGCAGCTTTGCCGCGTTGACGCCCTCGCACGCTTATCTCTACACGCTGTTCGGCGCCAATCGCCTGCCCGCGAACGTGTTCGGCGAGTCTCAATGCGGGACGCTGCAGGTCGGCCTGTTCGGGCGCGACGGTCAGGCGTCGCTGGAAGCCATCAGCATCTATCATACCGGGTTCGGCGACCTCCGCCTGCGAATTCCGCTGTCGCGCCGCATGGCAGTTGCGACCATCGCTCTGCCGCTGGCGAAGCTCACCCGCGGCGGGATGCTCAACGGCATCACGGTCCAGTATGGCGAGAGCGCCGCCAAGGCCGCGGAGAGTTCGAACGCGACGGCGATCGCCGAGGGACGGCTCATCGATGCCGGCCTCGAGAGGCGCGGCCGTCAGTTCAGCGCCACCGCCGAGGACGGTATGCTGCTGATCCCGGTCGATGGATTCGAAGACGATGTTGCGATCTACACGGTCGCGCTGACCACCCTCGACCATGACTGCATTCTTGCAGTCGGGGACCGCGAAGGCAACGCAGCCCCCTCGGCCAAGCTGACCTGGCGCAGCGCCAACGGCACGCCGGCAACCAACGGCAGCTGAATTGTCCGCCTGATCTGGCCGCCTCGCTCGTAGAAGGTTAACGAGGGGTAGCGCGGGCATGATTTTGGCTGACACGGTGCAAGCGGACGGCTTGCAGGCGAATTTCGACCAATTGCTGGCGGCGAACGGCATCCGGATGAACGCCGCACAGCGCCGGCGGCTCGCATGGCTGTCCGAGCGGCTCGGACACGCGGCCGTCCATCAGGCCGGTTCTGTGCCGGCCCGCAACCACGGCGTCATCATCCTGGTTGAGCCGCCGAGCGGCCCCGCCGCCGAGATGCTTTGCCGGTCGCTTCGCGCCGACTGTGCGGTCGTCGTTCCCTTCGGCGAGAACCCCGCCTTCGATTTCCTGAAGTCCAAGCTGACCGACTTCGGGACCATCGGGCCGAGCTTCGAGGGCCCGCACGAGATGTGGTGGGGCGGCCTCAATTGGCGCCCGATCGCTCCCGAGGAAGGCTCGAGGTCCGATCCACCGCTGCGCGTGGTCTGCTGCTATCCCCGGGGATTTGGCGACGACCACGCCCGCGCGCTCCGGGAGAAGCTGGCCGAATTCCGGATCGCCTGCGACATCGCGCCGATCGACACTGCGGATGGCGAGCACATGCGGGCGTCCGAGAAGTCCGCCTTCATGCTGCGGATGTGGGAGCAACACCGCGAGCCGCTGCTCTTCATCGAGGCCGATGCCACGCTCAGCGAGCCGCCGCTGCTGCCGTCATTCCTCAGTTGCGACGTCGCGATCCACAAATGGAATCGGTGGGAGATGTCGGCGCGCACCCTCTATCTCGGCCGCACCGCGGCCGCCGAAGCACTGCTGCGCAACTGGCATCACATCGCGACTGCCTATCCCGCGGTTTGGGAGGGTTACCTGCTCGACCAGGCTTGGAGCCTGACATCGTCGCAGATGGCGCTCGACACTGCCTGGCTGCCGCGCTCGTACCACGCCCCGGCCGGAGACGCCGGCACGCCTCGCCACACGACGGTCGTTCACAATCTGCCCACCGATAACAGCGATCTTGGACCCGACGCCGAATTCGGCGTCGCGATGCGGGCCGCGCGACGCGCCGGCCGCAGCGGGGGGCGTGACGCCATGATCGTGATCAAGTCGCAGGCGGCCTCGAATGACGCGATCACCGTGATCATGCGCGATATCGCGACCAGTGACACGCGCGAAATGGCTGCCAGCATCGAGGCGCTCACCGGCGCGTTCGCCGCTGATTGCGGCGGATTCGGCCGGCTCGAACTCGCGCTCTGCGCCTGGCAGGACGATATCCGCGCGGCGAAGTCGGCAGCGAAAAGCGCGAACAACCGGATCATCGAGATCGCGCCGTGGCAGACATTGCCGGTCGATCTATTCCGCACCGTAGGCCGATCCCGCGATGCCGGCAGCGTCGTCGTCATGGCAGGGCAGCGCGGCTGACGCCGGCAGCACAACTGAATAAGGGAAGGGCATCCACATCATGAAGACCATTATCCTTCTCACGGGCGTCGAAAGCCAGCAATTCGCGCTCACCGAGCTGTTGAAGGCGCACAATCCGGCGCTGTCGTTCCGCTGCGCGGTGACCGCCGAGGACCTCGCAGCGATCGAGCCAGAGGTCTTGCGCGAAGCCCGGCTGTTGGCCTTCACCACCAGCGTCGTCGTGCCGGGTCACATTCTGGCAGCGCTTGGCCACGGCGCCTACAATTTCCACCCCGGCCCGCCGCAATATCCCGGCTGGGCACCGGCGCATTTCGCACTTTATGACGGTGCCCGCACGTTCGGCGCGACAGCCCATGCGATGGCCGCGCGTGTCGATTCCGGCCCCATCGTCGGGGTCGAGTCCTTCATCATTCCCGACAAGATCAGCGTGCGCGGGCTCGAGCAGATCGCTTATGTGCGGCTTGCCCATCTGTTCTGGCGGATGTCACGCGATCTCGCCCGCGATCCCTCGCCACTGAAGGAATTGGAGATCGCCTGGTGTGGCATCAAAAGCACCCGGCAGATGTATCGCGAGATGTGCGAGCTTCCGGCCGGCATTAGCGCCGGCGAGCTGGCGCGCCGGATCCGGGCCTTCCACGACGACTTCCGCGGCATCCCGCTGACCTGCTCGCTGCACGGCATCTGCTTCGAGCTGTCGACGACAGCCACGCAGGCACCCGAGGCGCCGCAGGTGATCTCGCCGCCGCTCGCCGCGGCCTCCTGAGAATTGGCCTCAACCGCGCGTCGCGCGGCCCCGGACCTCGCGGCGCTGCTGCAACAGCGCCCTCACCGCGCGCTCTGCGGCTCGCGCGGAGCCGAAATAGCCGCCATCGAGGCCGTCAAAGGCCCGATCTGAGGAGAAGAAGCAGAAGCCACGGTTATCGCTGACAACGATACCCGCGGTGCGATCCGATACTTCGATGACATAAGCTTGGGACATTTGGGCTTGGGACATGCGTGCTCAATCGCCGAATGGCGGCGCTCCTGTCTGATTGTCGGTGCTTTGGATTTGTCGAAGCGATCAACAACAACAGACGCCGGTTGCCGCCGAGACACAGCGATGCTGCATGCGGCTTCGCATGTCGCACATCAAGCTGCGGTGGTTATGTCTCATTGCGGTGACCTTGAACAACACGGATATCGCGCATCAATATCCGGCCGAAGCTCGTGGCGGTCAATGAAATGGCTGTCCAAAGATGACGGCCCGGCGCGACGCCTCATTCGCGACGAGCGGAAAAACAGTACAGTTTTTGTGGTACCGGTTGCAGACTGCTGAATTGGCCCGGCACCGACCATCCTGGTGCCCGGCCAATTTTCCTCAAGGCAGGATCGGCGGGTGATAGGTGAAAGTCGCCATCAGGATCGCGGCCAGCAGCATCACGATCGGGAAGTGGATGAAGAACTGCATCGACGTGTAGCCGATCAGGTCCTTCGACTTCAGGCCGAGAATGCCGAGCAGCGGCAGCATCCAGAACGGGTTGATGAAGTTCGGCAGCGTCTCGGCGATGTTGTAGACCATCACCGTCCAGCCGAGATGCGCGCCGATATCGTTGGCCGCCTTCATGATGTAGGGCGCTTCGATGATCCACTTCCCACCGGCCGACGGCACGAAGAAGCCGAGCAGCGCCGAATAGATTCCGACCAGAAACGAAAACACGGTGGAATTGCTTGAGGCGCCGACGAACCAGTGCGCGATCGTGTCCGATAGCGTCGTGCCGCTGCTGTTCGGCACCTTGGTCAGGATCTGCGCGATGCCGGCGTAGAACGGAAACTGCAACAGCACGCCGGAGACGCTCGGCATCGCCTTCGAGAAGGACTCGATCAGGCTGCGCGGGCGCCAGTGCAAGACGATGCCGAGAATGAGGAAGACGAAATTGTAGGTGTTGAGCCCCGACAGCGTGATCAGCGGATTGCCCGACTGGAACGTCTGCCACAGCCAGCCGCCAGCAAGGAGGGCGATCAGGATCGTCAGCAGCGGGCTGAACTCCAGCCAGTCGCCCGGACGGGCCGGCTTCCTGGCTTCGATGCGATCATCGCCAAGCGCAACGCCGAGGTCTGCCGCCGTCTTCGTTTGCTCTGCCACCGGCGTCGTGAAATAGCAGATCGCCGCCGACACGACGCTCACCATCGCGACGGTGACCATATTCTGCCAGGTCAGGATGGTTTCCGAGAAGCCGATCACGCCGGTGATCGGCAGAAGAGATGCAGGAATGCTGCCGGCATTGGCCTGGAGCTGTGCGGCGGAGGACGTGATGCCGAGGGTGAAGCCGCAACCGAGCCCGAGATAGCCGGCCGCGCCGGCCGCCCGATAATCGAGCCGGATGTCCGTGCGCCGCGCGATCTCCCGCACCAAGAGACCGGAGAAGATCAGGCTCAGGCCCCAGTTCAGCAGCGAGAGAAAGATGCTGAGCATCCCGACAAAGACCACCGCGCCGCGCCCGGTCTTCGGCACGCTCGCGAGCCGCGCAAGCACAGCCGCCACCGGCGGCGACATCGCCACGACATAGCCGCCGATCGCGACCAGTGCCATCTGCATCGTGAAGGGAATCAGGTTCCAGAACCCGTCCCCAAACGCTCGGCTGACTGCGAGCGGCGAGCCGCCATGCAGGATCGCGCCTGCCGCAACCACAATCACCGCGATCAGGACGAAGACGTAGGCATCCGGAAACCAACGCTCCGCGAACGACACCAAGGCTTGCGAAAATCGCGCCACGATGTTGTCCGCGACGGGTTTTCGCAGGCCCACGGTTTGATCGTGCATTGCATTCGTCATCAATATGATCCCCTTCCGGTAATGCGGTTACAGCCTTCAGTGCTGATTGGTCATCAAAGCGCGAGCGTCAGATCGGTGAGCGGCACGGCCTGGCAGGCAAGGCATTGCCCCTCGCTGCCATCGACGGGGCCGAGATGGGTGAACTCTCCATCGACGACCTGAACCGCGCAACTTTCGCATTGCCCGACGCGGCAGCCGCTCGGCAGCACGACGCCTGCCGCACTGGCCGCGTCGAGCAGCGTCCCCTGCTCCGGTCCCCAGGAGAAGCTCTGCTTGCTGTTGGCAAGCCGGACGGTACGCGGGGCAAGATCGCTCGGCACTGCCGGCGGTGACACGAAGCTTTCCGCAAAGATGTCGAAGCGCGGGATGCCGAGCGCAGTCACGGCCTCGATCTGCGCCGTGACGAAATCCGGCGAACCGCAGATGTAGACCAGCGGACGGCGTGCCAACAGCGGCTTGACCTGTTCGAGATCGAGACGCCCCCTGCGCAACGACTGCGACGCGACCGCGTCGAGCGCGAGCGGCGCGGAATAGAACGTCACCCGCGTCAGCCCCGGCGTGCAGGCTTCCAGCTCCGCAAGCCGCCGCGCAAACGGATGCTCGCGGCGGTTGCGGCAGCCATGGAGCAGCAGGATTTCGGCAACGCGATCCTGTGGCGCTACGTGTTGCAGCGTCTCGAGATGGCTGATGAAAGGCGTGATGCCGATGCCGGCCGCGAGGAGGATCAGTGGCCGCGGTCCCTTCAACGGGGGCGTGAAGATGCCGCCCGGCGGCTCCAGCAGAACCTCGTCGCCGACGGCTAGACCATGCAGGTGATCCGGCATGAAGAACCGCGCGTCGCCACTCCGCACTTCGTCGAAGAAGCGTCCCTTCACCGCGATCGACAGCGCATTCGGCAAATCGCCCGATCCGGTCAGCGAATAGGCCCGCATCTCCGTTGCACCGGGCAGCGAGGTCATCACGTGCTGGCCCGGCAGGAAGTCGGGCAGCGGGCCGCCGTCAAGCGGCCGCAGGCTGAGCGCGACGACGTTATCGGCCTCAGCCCTACGTTCGCGAACCGCGAACCGCCGCTGGCCGCTCCACACGCCGCGGCTGGCCACGCCGTCGCGCCTGATCTCGCAGACGATCGCGCGCAGCGGGACGGAGCCGCTGACCGGATCGCGCGCATCGTCGTGCAGAACCGCGTTGATGTTGCGCGTGCGGATGCCTGATGTCGCGGAACGATCGCGGCCGAGCGGCGGACAGTCTTCCCACCAACCGAATTCGGCGACGACGACGCGATCGTCAAGCGCTGCATTGAGACGCACCTTCAGACGCACGGCACCGCCGGGCGTCTCGACCACGGCCCAGTCGCCCTCCACAAGCCCGCGCCGCCCGGCGAGCCGCGGGCTGATCTCGACAGCCGGGTCCGGCGACTTGCGCCGCAGCGAGGCGATATGCCGATGTGAGGAGTGAACGAACCACCCGCTCTTGGCGGTGGAGAGCACAAGTGGAAAGCGTTCATCCGCCGCCGTCGTAAGTGGGCTGCCGACCGGCTCGACGTGATCGGGCAAGGGATCGTGCCCGTGTCCCAGCAACAGCTCCGAATAGATCTCGACACGGCGCGTCGGCGTCGCGAAGCCCGCCACCGTGCCGTCCTCGCCCGTGACGGCGTATTTTTCGTTGCGGAAGGCCTGCGGGAAGCGGCGCCCTTCGGGATGCTCGCGCAGGTCGTCGACACCGATGCCGAGCGGCGCCAACTGATAGTTCCAGCCGGCCTTGATGTCGCCGCCGAAGAACAATTCTCCCATGCCAAGCTTGAGCGCGAGTGCGGCGGCTATTTCATAGTCGGCCTTCACCGCGCCGACCGGCTCGACCATGCGCGGGCGAAACTGCACAGTCTCGACCGCGTCCTGCGTGATCTCGAACCCGATCTTGAGTGCATCGCGCTCCCATGGCGTGCTGGCCGGCAAAACGAAATCGGCGCTCTCCGCGGTCGGGTTCATGAACATGTCGATATGAACCTGGAATTCCAGCGCGTTCAGCGCGGCACGGTTACGCTCGGAATGGCCCTGCGAGACGACGAAGTTGGTGCCGAAGGCGACCAACGCACGTACTTGATAGGGCTCGCCCTCAAGCACGGCGCGGCTGAAATCGCGCGCCGTGATCCAACCCTTCGCCGGCGGGCCGAGCGGCAGTTCGGCAATGCCCAGCGCCTTGGCCTGCTGTTCCGGCGACAGGATGTTGTAGTCGTTGAGGGCGCGCGTCGGCGGCGGGACCGGCCAGCGATTGCCGCCGGGCCGATCGCAGGCGCCGGTCAGCGCGTACAGCGTTGCGATCGCCCGCTCGATCGCGGTGGCGTTGGTGTGCTGGCCCACGCCGGTCCAGGAATGATAGGCAAGCCGAGGCCGCGTGGCGAGCAGCGCGTTGAACGCGTCGACGTCCTCGACGCGCAGCCATGTCAGTTCCGCCACCCGCGCCGGTGTGTAAGGCGCAACGCGCTCGGCGAGCAATTCGAACGCGGTTGCCGCCGATATCATCCGGCCGTCGCGAGCAAGGATCGATAGCGCGCCGCGCAGCTCACCACTGCTCTCCGGCGCGTAGCTTGTATCGCATGGTACAGGCGAGCCCGACGCATCGAGACGAACGAAAGCCTCGGGCGCGCCGTTCGGCCACATCGCATCGGCGCGCAGGAAACGCCCGGTGGCGCGATCGACCAGCAACGATCCGTTGGTCCATGCGGTGACGAAGTCCGCATCGAAATTACCGGTCGCGATGAGATGACGGATCGCCCCCATCGCAAGCGCGCCGTCAGCGCCCGGGCGGATGCGCAGCCAGAGATCGGCCTGCTGACCCGAGCCGTTGGGCTTGGGATCGATCACCACAACCTTGGCGCCGCGGCGCCGCGCATCGGCGATCCGGGTCGCCTGGGCGAGCCAGGTGCGGGCGGGATTGTGGCCCCACAGGATAATCGCATCCGCATTGTCGTAATCGGGAAAGCCGATGCCGCGCCCGAAGGTCAGCGCGTGCGCATAGTCCTTGTGCCAGCCGCAGATCTCGACTGCATAGATCAGGTTGGGACTGCCAAAGCCGCGGATGAAGCGCTCGACCCACTCGAAACTGTCGACCATCGGCGTGCCGCTCGGCGTGGTGACGCCGAACGCCACCGCCTCGGCGCCGCTCTCGGCGCGGATCGTGCCGAGCCGCCCGGCGATCTCGGTCAACGCCTCGTCCCAGGACACCTCGACCCAGCCCGGATCGGCAGCATCGCGCGGCCGGGTCCGCTTGAGCGGGACAGTCAGACGGCGCGGGCTGGCGACGATTTCGGGGGCCGCGCGGCCCTTGGCGCAGAGCGCCCCGCCAGTCGGATGGTTTTTTAATACCTCTACACCGACAAGGCGCCCGTCCTCGACCACGGTGACGGCACCGCAGCGCGAACGACAAAGCGTGCAATAGCCGGGTACCCGCTGTTTCACTGTCGTTTCACGATCCAAGTCACCGGTTATGACGCATTCTTGTAGCGCGTTACACATTTACGTCATACGCTACCGAGCCCGTCAAGGCTAAGTAATAATCAGGGACGAATCAGAGTTCCCAGCGAGAGGCGGCAACGACCACCCATGGACCAGAATTTGCGAGAACAGGTGCTACAGCGGGTGCGCGCCGAGATCATTTCCGGGCAGAGCCTTCCGGGCACGATGTATTCGGTGCCGAGTCTCGCGGCGAGCCTCGGCGTCTCCTCGACACCGGTGCGTGAAGCGTTACTCGAGCTCAGCCGCAGCGGCCTGGTCGAGCCGATGCGCAACCGCGGCTTCAAGGTGGTGGAGCCGTCACTGACCGAGCTGCGCAACCTGTTCGACATGCGCGAGGTGTTGGAATTGCACGCCGCCGTGCTGGTCGCCGCCAATCCCCCGCAGGATCTTCCGGCCGTGCGCGGCTGGGCCGACCAGATCGCCAAGGCCGTCGAGACCGACGACGTCCAGCTCTATCTGGAAGCCGATCGCAACTATCATCGCGAGTTCATCGCAGCCGCCGGCAACGAGCTGCTGACCGACACGGTAATGGGCCTGCGGGACAAGATGCGGCTCTACGGCATCAGCTCACGCGCGGGCCTCGAGCGGCAGCAGGCTTCGGTGCCCGAGCACTACCGGCTGATCGAGCTCGCGCTCGCCGGCGAGACCGAGGCGCTGCCGACCTTGCTTCGCAGCCACATCCGCTCCTGGGAGCCGATCTTCGTCGATGCCCTGCTGCGCTCGAAAGAGCACGCGCGCGAGCCGCTGCGGCAGGCGCGCGGTTGACGCACGGGGCGAGTTGGATAGCTCGTCGCGGTGACCGGCTAGTCCAGAATGCTCTTGTAGTGCTCCGAGAAGACATCGCGGCCGATGATGAGCCGCATCACCTCGGAGCTTCCCGCCAGGATCCGATTGACGCGCGCGTCCGTGAACATCCGGCTGATCGGATATTCATCCATATAGCCTGCGCCACCGTGCAGCTGTACGCCAAGGTCAAGCATCTTCCACTCGACTTCCGACGACATCATCTTGGCCTTGGCGCCCATATTGCTGGTCAGGCGCCCCGCATTGTGCTCGGCCACGCAGTGATCGACATAGACCTGCACGAGGTCGATCTCGGCATCCATCTCCGCCATGCGGAACTGGGTATTCTGCTGTTCGGCCAGCGGCCTGCCGAACAGCTTGCGATCCATCACGTAGGCGCGCGTGATGTCGAACGCCTTGCGGCCATTGGCGATCGATCCGACCGCGGAGATCAGACGTTCCTCGGCAAGGCCCTCCATGAGGTAGTAGAAGCCCCTGCCGGGTTCTCCCAGCACGTTGGCCTTGGGCACCTTCACATTGTGGAAGAACAGTTCGGCGGTGTCCTGCGCCGGCATGCCCATCTTCTTGAGATTGCGGCCGCGCTCGAAGCCTTCCATGCCGCGCTCGACGATCAGGAGCACCATGGCATGCTTCTTCTCGGCACCTGCGAGCTTGGCCGCCACGATCACCACGTCTGAATTGATGCCGTTGGAAATATAGGTCTTCGCGCCATTGAGCAGGAAATGATCGCCCTTGTCGTCCGCCGTCGTCCGCATGCCCGCGAGGTCCGAGCCTGCGCCGGGCTCGGTCATCGCAATGGCCAGGATGGTCTCGCCGCTGACGCATTTGGGCAGGAACCGCTCACGCTGCTCCTCGGTGCCGAAGCGCTTGAAGTAGGAACCGACCAGGCGGCTGTGCAGCGTGTTGAACCAGCCCTTGCAGCCCGAGCGCGCGGTCTCCTCGATGATGATCTGCTCATAGCGGAAGTCCTCGTCGCCCATTCCGCCATATTTTTCCTCAGGCCAGATCATCAGGAAGCCGAGGTCGCCGGCCTTCTTGAACGCGCTACGGTCGACGATGCCGGCCTCCCGCCACGCCTCCATATGAGGCGCGATCTCGCTGGCGAGGAACTTGCGGTAGGAGCCGCGGAAAATGACCTGATCTTCGGTAAAGCTGCGCATCAATCACCCAATAGCGCCCTTATGGAAACCGGCCGGCGCGCGGCGAGGCACCGGTAAAAAAAATTTGGAGCGCCGGTTCTGCTTCAATCAAAACCGACGCTCCGTCATCGAAACAGTCGATGTCTTACTTGCCCTTCCAGTTCGGCGCGCGCTTTTCCGCAAATGCAGCCGCGCCCTCGCGGGCATCCTCGGAGACGAAGACAGGACCGACGATCTCCCGCTGCTTCTTCCACATCTGGTCTTCCGGCCACAGCCGGGATTCGACGATCACCTGCTTTGATGCCTTGACGGCGAGCGGGCCGTTGGCGCCGATCGCTGCTGCAAGCTCGAGCGCGGCGTCGAGCGCCGGACCATCGGTCACGCGGTTGATGATGCCGAGTTCGTAGGCGCGCTCCGCGCCGAAGAACTCGCCGGTCAATGCGAACTCCATCGCCACACGGAACGGCATCTGGCGCGGCATGCGGATCAGCCCGCCGGCTGCCGCGGCCAGCCCGCGCTTCACCTCGGGGATCCCGAACTTGGCGTTGCGGTTGGCGACGATCATGTCGCACGACAGCGCGATCTCCATCCCGCCGGCAAGCGCGTAGCCGTCGACGGCCGCGATCAGCGGCTTCTTCGGCGGCGCCTCGGTGAGGCCGGCGAAGCCGCGACCGGGGATCGACGGCCGCTCGCCCTTCAGGAACCCCTTGAGGTCCATGCCCGAGCAGAATGTGCCGCCGGCGCCGGTGACGATGCCGACGCCAAGAGCATCGTCGGCGTCGAGCCGGTCGATCGCCGCGGCCACGCCCCTGGAGAGGGCGAGGTTGGCCGCGTTCTTCGCTTCCGGCCGGTTCAGGGTAATGATCAGTATAGGCCCGCGGACTTCAGTGAGGACCGGAGCTTCTTCGGACATCGCTTTCATCTCCTGTTGCCGTGCGCAATCACTTAGCGCGGAGCCATCCGGATCGCGCCATCGAGGCGAACGTCCTCACCGTTGAAGTAGCCGTTGGTGATCATGGTCAGCGCCAGATGCGCGTACTCCTCCGGCATGCCAAGACGCTTCGGGAACGGCACCGACGCGCTGAGCGCGGCCTTGACGTTCTCAGGCGCCCCCTGCAGCAGCGGCGTGTTGAAGATGCCCGGCAGGATGGTGTTGACGCGGATGCCCTCGGCCATCAGGTCGCGCGCGATCGGCAGGGTCATGCCGACAACGCCGGCCTTCGAGGCCGAGTAAGCCGCCTGCCCCATCTGGCCGTCCTCGGCCGCGACCGAAGCCGTGTTGACAACCGCACCGCGCTCGCCGTGCTCCAGCGGGGCCAGCGACAGCATGCCCTGCGCCGACTTCGCGACGCAGCGGAAGGTGCCGACGAGGTTGATCTGGATGATGCGGTTGAAGGCGTCGATCGGGAAGTGGGTGGGTTCGCCGGTCTTCTTGTCCCGGCCGGCGGTCTTCACCGCGTTGCCGGTGCCTGCGCAGTTCACCAGGATGCGCTCCTGGCCGTGCGCCGCGCGGGCCTTGGCGAAGCCCGCATCGACCTGCTCGTCGGAGGTGACATCGACCTTGCAGAACACACCGCCGATTTCCTTGGCGATGGCCTCGCCCTTCTCTTCGTTGAAGTCGAAGATCGCGACCTTCACGCCTTGCGCAGCGAGCGCGCGCGAGGTGGCTGCGCCGAGGCCGGACGCGCCGCCGGTGACAACGGCGGCGACCGATGAATCGAGTTTCATGCAGGTTCCTTTCGCGCTCAGATGCGTTCGATGATGATGGCCGGCGCCATTCCGCCGGCGGCACACATGGTGACGAGACCGAAGCGTCCGCCGCTGCGCTCGAGTTCGTCGAGCGCCGTGCCGATCAGGATCGATCCGGTCGCGCCGATGGGATGGCCGAGCGCGATCGAGCCGCCATTGATGTTGACCTTCTCGCGATCCAGCTCGAGGTCGCGGATGAACTTTTCGGCGACGACCGCGAAGGCCTCGTTGATTTCCCAGACGTCGATGTCGTTCTTGGTCAGGCCGGCCTTGGCGAGCACCTTCTTGGCTGCCGGCACCGGGGCGTTGAGCATCAGCGTCGGGTCATCGCCCTGGTTGGCATAGGCCACGATCCGGCCGCGCGGCTTGAGGCCATGCTTCTCGGCATATTCCTTCGACGTGATCAGCACGGCGGCGGCGCCATCCACCACGCCCGAGCTGTTGCCGGCATGATGCACGCCCTTCCAGTCGAGATCCGGGTAGCGGCGCTGGATCTGCTTCTTGAATGTCACGCCGTTGCCGAGATCGAAATCGGCGAGTTGCTCGAAGCTGGGCTTCAGCGAAGCAAGTCCTTCGGCGGTGGTCTCGGGGCGCGGAAATTCTTCACGATTGAGGGCAACGCTGCCGTCGTCGTTGAGGACGGGAATCACCGACTTGGCGAAGCGGCCTTCATCGATAGCCCGCTTGGCGCGCTGCTGGCTGACCAGCGCCAGGGTATCGCAGGCCTCCCGGCTGATCCCCTCGCGCGTGGCGATGGCGTCGCCGCACACGCCCTGGTGCGACTGCGGGTGAATCTCGTCAAGCGCCGGATTGCCCGAACCCATCATCCGCGCCGGCTGCCCCGCCTTGGAGCGTTCGGCTGCGAGGGTCTGCTGATAGCTCATCATCTCGGTACCGCCCGCGATGACGCAATCTTCCATCCCCGACATCACCGATGCTGCCGCGAGGTTCACCGACGTGATGCCGCCGCCGCAGAAACGATCCAGCGTCGTGCCGCTGGCGTTGATGTCGTATCCGGCGGCGAGCGCCGACATGCGTCCGAGATCGCCGCCCTGCTTGCCTTCCTGGGTCGACGTCGACCAGATGATGTCATCGACGGTCGACGTATCGAGCTTGTTGCGCTCCTTGAGCGCGCCGAGCACCGTTGCCGCCAGTTGCTGCGGATGCAGATGCGACAGCGCACCCTTGCCCGGCTTGCCGATGCCGCGCGGCGTGCGGACCGCGTCAATGATGTATGCTTCAGACATGCGTTTCCCTTTGCTTTGGATGTGTCTTTACCGTGAGCTCGTGCCGATTGGTTCCGACCGTTTCCGCTGCGTCTTCTACCCGGAACAAGCCGAGGCGTCAGCGGTGTGGCGTCACCACAAGCGGCGCGGCAACCGAGTTGCGTTGATCTTCGAAGTACTCGAAGCGCGAGTTGATCGCTCGCAGCATGGACGGTTGCGCCTTCTCGCGCTCCTGCTCGTCGGCGCAGACGGGCTTGTCGCAACCCTCCGCGAACAACGGGACGCCCGGCGCGGCGGCGTGCGGACCGAGAGCATATTTCTGCTCTTGCGGCAGGTAGATCAATTGGCCGATCTGGGTGAGGGTCAAGGTGAGACGGGAGACCGTCGATCGCGGAAGACCGCAGCGATCGGCGATTTCGCGATTGCCCAGGCGTATGCTTCGACCTTCGAAGCAACGCACGATGTCGAATGCGCGCGATACCACCTGTATCACGCGCCGGTTGTCCGTGCCGGCGATGTCTTGCGCCATCAATACCTCAGATCGACGTCCCATCGTTTACGCCTCACTCCTCATTTATCGTACGGGTGAATGCAGCCCACCCTGGTTCGGACAGGACACGCCGATCCGCGACATCGCTGTCGCGCGCCCGACGCCGAGCGGCGCACGCGCGAACGGACCCGCATGCAGGATTGATCTGAAGGCAGGCGCCTGGTCTTCCAGCCCTGTGAAGCCGCGACCGCGCGGGGCAAGCAGCTTCGGATATCGATCGCCGGCCAGCATCAGGCGGATTCTTTCCCTAGGGTTCGGACCTTAATTAATTGATTAATTAGTCAGGTGATTAAAGTGAGCGCCTCGCCCTGTCAACCATCGTTGCCGCAGGGCGCCCCGCGCTCGGATGGCACCTCATGCATCGCTGAATTCGCTTGGGGGCGCAGCAGTTGCCGATCCGTCGTGACGAACTTCGGACCAATGCTGGACGGTGATGGAACGAAATGCGGCGACACGAAACTCCGCCCGCAGCAGCGTACGGACGCCGACACCTGACGCAAAGGCGGTCGCGGAATCACGCGCGACGAGCCGTCATCGGTCCGCGCGGCGATTGCCGGACATTGCAAGACGAACACGCAGGACAGATGAGATCGCGGATCGAAAAATTTGTGAGGGGCGAACAAAGACCAGCCGGGTTGTCTGAACAGACGCGACTGCTGGCCGGAATGACCGTTACGAGGGCTAAACCTAAGCTATGAAAGCTTGGTGGGCGCACCAGGGCTCGAACCTGGGACCCGCTGATTAAGAGTCAGCTGCTCTACCAACTGAGCTATGCGCCCGGAACTTGTCCGGAAATGACCCTCGCAAGAGAGGCCGTCGTTTAGCAAAGCGATTCCTTGATGTCCAGCAAGCTGGCGCAAGTTTTCCCGACTTTTACGCGCCCTCCCGGCCGACGAAAGGCCGCCGGATTCCCGCGGCCCTTCAGCGGCTAGGCGAGGACGCTGGCGGCTGGCGCTCAGAGCCGGCCGGAGCGCTCCTGATCCGGCCCGTCATCGCGGTCGAAACGATCGTGGTCAAGGCCGCCGCGACCACCACGTTCCCAGCGGTCCATGCCGCGCTCGAGGCGGTGGCGGCGCCAGCCCTCGGCGCCGAATCCACGCCCCTCCATGTGGGTGAGCATGGCCAGCCGCCGCTTCTGGTTGTCGTCGAGCGTCTTGTAGAGCGGGTCGGCGGCGTCGGCGATCTTCTTCAGCGAGGTCGCGGTCGCCGCCATGTTGTCGGCGCGCTCGCGCAGGCGTGCCACCGGATCGTCCGGCCTCTCGGCCTTGTCCGCATCGGTCTTCTCCGCGGCCATCCGCGCATTGGCACGATCGAGCCGCATCTTGGCGAAGTCGCGCACCGCGGCCTCGACCGGCGGCCACAGTTTCTCCTGATCGGCGTTGAGCTTCAGCCCGGCATGGACGGCGGCGATCCGCGCATCGAGGAACGCGGCCCGATCCTCGGGGCTCATCTGCGTATGTCCGTGGAACCAGGGACGATGCTGGGCATAGACCGCGGTCGAACCGGCTATCGTGAGCGCCGCGATACCGGCGAGCAGAACTTTCTTCATCGAAACCTCCTTTGAAGGTTGCCTGAGGATGATGCCGCCCGCGACTGCCTACAACTTACGGATTGGACAGACAGACCTCTCTTACCAAGATGTAATCGGTTTCATTTCCCGTCAGAAATCTTCTTAACCGGCAATCATCCCCAGCAATCGCGGCAGCCACAGCGAGATCTCCGGCACGTAGGTAATCAGCCCGAGGAACACCAGCATCGCGCACAGCCACGGCAGCACCGAGATCGTGATCTCGCTGATGCCCATCTTCGCGATGCTGCTGGCGATGTAGAGATTGAGCCCGACCGGCGGATGACACAGCCCGACCTCGGTGTTGACGATCATCAGGATGCCGAGATGCACCGGGTGCACGCCGAGCTTGGTCGCCAGCGGAAACAGGATCGGCGCCATGATCAGGAGGATCGACGACGGATCCATCACATTGCCGGCGAGCAGCAGGATGACGTTGACGACGAGCAGGAACATCCAGACCGAGAAGTTCTTGTCGATGATCCAGGCCGCCATCTCCTGCGGGATCTGTTCATGCGTCATCAGGAACGAGAACAGCACCGCGTTGGTGATGATGTAGAGCAGCATCGAGCTCATGCTCGCCGCCTGCAGCAGCACCTTCGGCACCTCGGAGAGCTTCAGCTCCTTGTAGACGAACACGGTGATGAAGAAGGCGTAGGTCGCGGCGACCGCGGCGGCTTCCGTCGGCGTGAAGATGCCGCCATAGATGCCGCCGAGCACGATCGCGATCAGCGACAGGCCCCAGATGCTTTCGCGGAAGGCGGTGAACTGCTGGCCGATGGTCGCGCGCGGCATCTTCGGATAGCCGTTGCGCTGCGCGACGAAGAAGGTCACCGCGGCCAGCATCAGCGCGAGCAGGATGCCCGGCACGATGCCGGCCATGAACAGCGCGCCGATCGAGGTGTTGGTGGAGACGCCGTAGAGCACCAGGATGATCGAGGGCGGCACCAAAATGCCGAGCGCACCCGAGGTCGAGATCACGCCGACGCCGAAACGCTTCGGATAGCCGTGATCGACCATCGCCGGCATCATGATCGAGCCGATCGCAACCACGGTGGCGACGCTCGAGCCCGAGATCGCCGCGAACATCGCGCAGGCCGCGACGCCGGCCAGCCCAAGGCCGCCGGGCAGATGCCCGACCAGCGAGGTCGTGAACGCGATCATGCGCCGCGCGACGCCGCCGCGGGTCAGGAAGGTGCCGGCCAGGATGAAGAACGGGATCGCCATGATGCCGAAATTGTCGAGGCCCGAAAACAATTTCAGGCCGACGCTCTCTATCGGCACCTCGGTCATGGTGAACAGGAAGGTGAGCACGGTCAGGCCGAGCGAAATCGAGATCGGCATGCCCGTCAGCATCAGGGCAAACAGCAGTCCGAAGATCAATGCGGCGCTCATCACGCTTCTCCAAGCGCGATCGGCGCAGTCTTGCTGGTCTCGACGCCATCGACATGGGAGGCGTCATGGTGCGGCAGTTCGTCGGTCCACCAGTAGTTCCAGCACACCTGCAGGAAGCGGAAGCACATCAGATAGGAGCCGAGCGGGATGCAGCCGTAGACGATCCAGCTCGGGATTTCGAGGTCCGGCGAGACCTGGTCGGTGTGCATCAATTCGAAGACGAACTTGGCGCCCATGGTGCCGACGATCGCGGTGAACAGCGCGCCGCCGAGCAGGCCGAAGGTGATGGTGCGCTTGCGCCAGGCATCATTGAGGCGGTTGATCAGGACGTCGACGCCGACATGGATGCCGGTACGCACGCCATAGGCGGCACCGAACTTCGCCATCCAGATGAACATGTAGATGCAGAGTTCCTGCGACCATGCGAGATTGATGCCGAACAGGTACGGATAGAGCACCGGAACGTCGACCAGAAAGCGGTGCACGACCGTGACGAAAGTCAGCAGCGTCGCGGCGCCCATCAGGCTCGCGATGATGATTTCCTCGAGCCGGTCCAGAATTTTCAGCAGCATTGATCTCCCCTGTCATGGCCGCCCCCTGCGGCCAGAGCACTAGTCTCCCTCTCCCCATTCTTACGGGGAGAGGGCTGGGGTGAGGGGCTCCCTCCGTGCGCACGTTGATAGTTGCGTTCGCGGAGACTCCCCCTCACCCGAAATTCAAGCTGCGCTTGAATTCCGATCTCTCCCCGCATGCGGGGTGAGGTGCACCGCCTCAGTTCATCGGGCCGCGGCCCGTTTCCTTGAGGAATTCGTCGATCAGCGGCTGACCGACGCGCGCGGCCACGTCCTTGTAGACCGGCATCATCGCCTTGCGCATCGCTTCGTCCTGCTCCGGCGTCAGCGAGATGATCTCGGTTTTGCCGGCCTTCTTGATCTCGGCGAGCGCGTCCTCGTTTTCCTTGGCGGACTGGCTGTTGCCGAACTCGGTGGCTTCCTTCATCGCTTTGGAGAGCTGCTCGCGCACATCGGCCGGCAGGCCGTCCCAGAACTTCTTGTTCACGACCACCACGTAGCCGATGTAGCCGTGATTGGTGACCGTGGCGTACTTCTGCACCTCATGCATTTTCTGCGTGTAGATGTTCGACCAGGTGTTCTCCTGGCCGTCGACCACGCCGGTCTGCAGCGCCTGGTAGACGTCCGAGAACGCCATCACCTGCGGAATCGAACCGAGCGCGCGGAATTGGGCCTCCAGCACCTTCGAGGACTGGATGCGGAACTTGAGCCCCTTGTAGTCCGACGGCGCGACCAGCTTCTTGTTCGCGCTCATCTGCTTGAAGCCGTTGTCCCAATAGGCGAGACCGGTCATGCCCTTGGAATCCAGCTTCTTGAGCAGCTGGGCGCCGAGCGGGCCGTCGGTCACCTTGCGCAGCGATTTCAGGTCGGGGAGGATGTAGGGCAGATCGAAGACTTCGAATTCCTTGATGCCGATCGGACCGAACTTCGAGTTCGACGGCGCCAGCATCTGCACCGCACCGAGCTGCAGCGCCTCGAGCTCTTCCTTGTCCTTGTAGAGTGTCGAGTTCGGGTAAACCTCGACCTTCACCTTGCCGCCGGTGTACTTCTCGGCGAGTTCCTTGAACTTGTCGGCCGCCTTGCCCTTCGGCGTATCCGAGGCCACCACGTGGCTGAACTTGAGGACGATCGGCGACTGCGCCGAGGCCTGCCCGACAAAGCTCAAGGCTGCGATCGACGCCGCAGCCAATATGAATTTACGCATGTTTCCTCCCGCGTAATTGCGGAGCACGAACACCGGCCCCGAGACATCCGGTCGCACCATTACAGAGAAGCAACGGCGATTGCCATTGCCCCTTTAGCAGGGGCTAATCGCGCCATTGCTGCGCTGCAAAATCAAACTGCGACGGTATTCCCTGCGGCTCTTGCGGCCACTTGATGACACTCGCCACAGGCTGTGCCCGGCCATGGCGGCGCGGTCAATGCGAGGTTTGGCAATGGCGAGTTCGCCAAGCGCGAATGCTGGTGCCTAACAGGAGCGTTCACGAATATCTCCGGCCATCGCGCGAGCGGTAGCGGCCAGTTACTCGGTGTCATCACCCGCGCATACGGGTGATCCAGTATCCAGAGACGTTCGTGCTTGAGCTGAGAGGCCGCGGCGTACTGGATCGCCCGCTTTCGCGGGCGATGACAGTTTGGATGGGGACGCGGCTTCGCATTCTCGCGACTTGATCTGTCCGAGCTTTGCTCTTCGTTCCGCCCTCTCTTGAACAGAGGGCGCAGGGAAAGCCGGGTGCCGATCGCACCCATGGGTCCCGCGTAATAAAAAACGCGGGATGTAGGACCACAGGTGTAACCGGAAACAACCCGGCTTCCCCTGCGCGATGGTTTTACGGCTTACTTCGTGCTCTCTCCGGCGAGACTTGGCTTTTTTGTCACCGCCCTCGCGAAAACTCTTGCGCGTTCTGCGAGAGGACACCTGCCACTTGGGCGTCAGGACCACACGACTTCACCGTCCGCTTCGCGTGCTCTCGTCAGTCGCACGCTCGGCGTCCACCGCATCTCACCGCAACACCCGTGACGATGCGCAGCGCCCCTCGATCGGGTGAGATGGGTCTATTGAACATCTGAGTTGGGTGAAACGCCAAGCGGAATATTTTCTTATCCCGATATTGACAGGTTTTGCTGATTTGCCCGTCGTGTCCAATGGGCAACACAACTCCGAACACCGCGCGGATCATCGGACGCCATCGAGGGTGTCGAACCTTGCTATTCGCCCGAATTGCGCGGCGCTTCGGCAAATTTTGTGAACGACATCACACATCCGGGCGGCGATCGAATGTAACATAGGGGCTAAGGGCGCAGGCTGAATTCGATCGACAACGCTAAGGCACCGACTCAGCGGTCCGCCCAATGGAGCGCGGCATGGTCGATCCATCAGTAGCAAAGCGGCTCGTCGAGGCCATCATTGCCAATTTGCCGGCTCCCATCCCCGGGAAGAGGCCGGTTCACACGCTCGGAATAGGCGTGAAGGGCAAGTTCGTAGCGTCGGACGTGGCGCGCACCTATTGCATCGCAGAGCATTTCAAGGGGCAGCCCATCGACGTGTCGGTGAGATTCTCCAACGGATTGGGGGGGCCGGAGCGGCATGATGGATGGTCCGATGTCCGGGGAATGGCGACACGTTTTCACCTGCCGGACGGCACCGCAAGCGACCTGATCGCTACGACGCTCGGCGAATTCTTCGTCCGCAATGTCGAGGACTTTTTCGAATTCTCCGAGATTGCGAAGCTCGAGCCCTATCAAAGAGAACGCTGGTGGCAGAAGCTTGGCGACATTCTGCAGCTCAAGGTGCCTCGGCGCAACCCGTACCCGAGCGAAACCAGGAGTGTCGATGCGGGAGCACTCCGTTATGCCAACCTGCACCGGTTCGCCCAGCTGGGAGTATTTCAGGTGGCTGCGATCGGCGCACCGGAGAGTTATGCCCGCGCGGCCTATCACGCCGTCCACACCTTCTGGGTGACGGGTCCCGATGGAGTTCGCCGCCCCGTTCGCTTTTCCTGGCAGCCGGTCGCAGGCGTTAGCAACACCGATCCCACGGCCGTGCCGCGTGATGACTATCTGCGCGAGGAACTGGCAAGCCGCCTGCGGCGATGGCCGGCCCGATTCATGCTGATGATGACGATCGGCGAAGCGGGCGACGCGCTCGACGATCCCACAAAGCCCTGGCCGGGAACACGAATCCGGGTCGCCATGGGGACCCTGACGCTGATCAAGGTGGCCGAAGATCAGGAGGCGGATGGCGAACGCATCAGCTTCAATCCCAACCGTCTCGCGCCCGGCATCGAACCCTCCGGAGATCCCATCCTCGAGGCCCGCCTGGGCGCCTATGAAGCCTCGCGTGAAATGCGCGGCGGTTGTCCCTTCAAGTGGAGGCCGGATGATGCCAAGTGATGCAGGTGTGCTCGATCGTTTTGTGGACTGGTTGCCCACGACCCTCTTTTTCAAGCGCGTGGCGTCATGGACCCTGGTGCCTTACTGGGCGCGGCGAACGCCGGTGAAGCCCTTGCCCGGGGGTCCCCACGCGTCGTTCCAGCGCAGTGACAATGTCCAGTGCATGATGAATCTGATCATGCCGCTCAAGATCAAGTCACCGATCGGACGAGCGGAAGCCGCGCTGGCGATCGCGCAAAACAAGGATGCGATCTACGCCGGATTGAACAATGTCGGCACGGTGCACTTCGCGCGCTTCGTCATCGTCGGCGACAACATCTGCATGTTCTCCGTCTACGACGGGGATTTCACCAATTACATTCGTGACTTCATCGCCACGATCGGCAGTGTGTTCAATGCCGTGGTCGAGCTCGTCGAAGGCGGAGATGACGTGATGCCTTGCGAGAAGAATGTCGATGCGTTCATCCAATGGGTGCACGAGCGCGACCTGTACCAGGTGCCGGACACCGCCACAGATTTTCTGAGAGACCAGGAAGCCTTGAATGGAGACAGGGCCGTATCACCCGTCAATGACGATCTGACCCTGCTTCCGCGCAAACTGGTCCTGCAGCTTCGCGCCAATCCGAACGTTTCGCTCGGCAGCGGCTACCGGGCCTATCCCGGATTCTCGGCGGCTCAGGTCCGCGAACGATTGGGGTTGGGCTGGTGAGCGCCATGATCGATTTAGCTGATCTGCAGGGCAACATCTTGCGTGGCTACACCAGGAAGCCGTACGTGCGCTACCTCATCCTGGAAGTCGCCGATCGCGTGGCGGCCAGGCGCTGGCTCGCCGCCTCGACATCCGGCCGCAGCGATGGTGCTCCGCAGATCACGAGCGGAGACTGGGGGGCAAGCAAGCCGGACACCTGTTTCAACATCGGCCTGACCTACGAGGGATTGCGCGCCCTCGGCACGCCGAGCGCTTCGCTTGAAATGTTCCCGAACGAGTTCATCGAAGGCATGACCGCCCGCGCCTTGAAGCTCGGGGATGTCGGGCCGAGCGCACCGGAAACCTGGCCGAAGCCCTTCAACGAGCCCAAGCGGATCCATCTCATCGCGACGATCTACGCCGAGAAGGCCGAGCAGCTGGACGACGTCCAGAAGCGCGCCCTCGCCGACACAAGCGCCGTCACACTGGTCGGCACCCGCGAGGGCTGCAGCTTCCCGGACGACCGCGTTCACTTCGGCTACCGCGACAACATCATGCAACCAAGGTTCGAGGGCATCCATGACTCGGATCGCTATGACGACGGACAACCGAGGGCTCCGCTCGGCACCGTATTGCTTGGGCATCGGACCAACCTCGAAGGTTTGATGTGGCGGGTTCCTCAGCCCGAAGAGTTGGGACACAACGGCACCTTCAACGCCTTTCGCGTGTTGAAGCAGGACGTCGCAGGCTTCGAGGAATATCTCGATCAGGCCGCCGACGAATTGCTCAAGCAACCGCAGGCCGTCGGCGAATTGCTGCCGCCCGGCGCCGAAGAGAAAATCTGCCAAATCCTCTCGATCGAAGGCCCGACGCCTCGTGGTGCCTTGCGCGAGATCGTCGCCGCCAACCTGTGCGGTCGATGGCGCGATGGCACGCCGCTGGCCCTTTCGGCAGACGTGCCTGATCCCAAACTGGTCAAGGCGGCGGATTTCGACTACGTCGGCGAGTCCCGTTGCCCCTACGGAGCCCATATCCGCCGGAGCAACCCGCGGGGCGGACAGATCGTGCAACGGGTCGCGAACAACAGCCGGCGCCTTGTCCGGCGAGGCGTGCCTTACGGGCCGGCCTATGATCGGACGCAGCCGCGCAAACCCGAACCGGAGCGAGGCCTGCTGGGCAACTTCATAGGGGCGAACCTCGGCGCCCAGTTCGAGGCCATGTCCTGCGATTGGCTCAACCTTGGCCTGCAAGACCCGCGCATCACCGGATCCAACGATCCGGTCACGGGCGCCAACGATCCCGCCGCCAGCTGGTTCGACTTGCCGCTCAAATCCGGCAGCACGATCCGGCTGCGGGGATTGCCGCGATTCGTCAGTACCCAGGGCGGCGCCTACGCGTTCCTGCCGAGCCTCCGGGCGATCCGCTATTTGGGATCGCTGACGACGTAAGTGGTCCAAACAGGCCGAGGGCCATTCGTCGGTCCGTGTCAGCAGCAGAGCGTCGATTTATCACTTCGCTAGCGCAGGATTTGCTAAAGCACGATGAGATCGGGTTGAATCGTCATCACGCTTTAGCTCTTTGTTTGAGCACGATCTTTTCGGAAACCCGCTTCGCACTTTTCCGGATCGCGCTCTAGCTCAGCATCCTCACCAGGTCATCAGCCTCACGCAGATCGCGGGATGTTTCCGCGGATGCAAATTTCGCGCGGGTCGAGATCAACAGGTCTCGTGCTTCGGCGCGCTTGGATGCGCTCTCGCCGGCGCCGAGCAGGCGCGCGATGCTGATCGCGGTGCGCAATTCCCAACCGACCGCCCCGAGCTTCCTGGCAGAGGCAAGCGAGCGTTTGAACAGGCGCATGGCAGCCCGGTCGTCTCGCGACGGTTCCTGGCACAACAGCGAGCCGTGGATCCGATAGATCTCGGCAGCAGCCCAGCGCTCGCCGGTTTGCTTCACCAGGGACTCAGCCGAAGCCGCGAAGCTTCGAGCCCTTTCGATCTGCCCGATCCGTCCGAATTCCGTGGCGAGCAGAATGCGATAGAGCGGCATCTGAATGCACCGGTCCTCCACGGGTAGCTTCTCGAGCAGGCCGCACAGTTGCTCGAGCACCTCCGGCGCAGAGCCTCGTGCAGCCAACGCAGAGGTCGCCCACAAGGGACCGATGACCCGGTACATCGGATAGCCATACTCGTCGGCGACCTTCAGGCCGCGTTGGACGCTGGCAAGGTTGGCCGCGAGATCGCCTTCATACCAGTGATCGGACACGCCAAGAATGGAGGCAAATGCCAACATGAACGGATGCCCGATCTCATTGGCGAGCTGCCGCGCCGTCTCACAGCACTCTCTGGCCCGGCCGGGCCGACCCAACAGCCATTCGATGTGCCCGGAATAGACCAGCGACACGATCAATGGATCATGCTGATAGATTTGGACCAGTTTGCCGTGATCACGAGCGTTGTAACGGGCGCTGATCAGAGCGGCGAGTTCACTCGCCTGCTCCAGGCGACCGAGAAAGAAATTGGCGATCAGGGCCGCGGTGTAGGCCATGAGGGCAGCCTCGTCGTCGCGCCACTCCTCGGCCCTGCGGACGAAATCCTGCGCATGCTCGAGGCCCTTGGTGAGCTCGCAGTTGACCAGCTTCGCTATGGTACTTCCCCACAGCACCGTCGCCTTCTCGCGAGTGGTGCCATAGCTCGCACAAAGCTTGAGTGCGCGACTGTAGGATCCATAGACGTGCGGATCGGACCACCCTGCGTTTGCGGTATAGGCCATCGCCAGGTTGGATTGCAGCGCGATTTCAGCTTCGAAGCGCTGTTGTGAAGCGGGCAGCCTCGGAATCAGCGAGAGACCTTCGCGCAGATGGGCCACGGCCTCCTTGGTGGCTGATCGGCGGAGCGCCGATTTGCCGGCCTGAAGCCAGGCCTCGATCGCTTCCGGAATGTTGCCTGCGCGCGCATAGTGATAGCCGAGCACGGCAGGCTGACTGCTCTCCCGGATCGCGGCCTCCTGAAGCAGCCACGATGCGACGCGCGCATGGAGCTCGCGCCGCTCCTCCTTGAGCAGCGAGGAGTAGGCGACTTCCTGTATCATCGCGTGCTTGAATGCGAAGACGTCTTTGGATTTCTCGACGCGATACACGATCTCGGCGCTCTCCAGTGCCCACAACGCGTGTTTCAGCGTTTGGTCCTTGCCTGGAAGCACGTTGAAAATACCGTCATAACTGAATTGCCTCCCGAAGACGGAGGCGATCTGGGCGACACGCTTGGCCGGACCAAGGCGATCAAGGCGTTCCATCAGCGAGTCTTGAATGCTCGACGGCACCAACGGTTCGGGCAATTTCTTGCTCAGCGCCAAACCGTCAGCGGCGCGCTCGACCGTGCGGGCATCGATCACGGCCCGCGTAAACTCCTCGATGAAAAGCGGCACGCCATCCGTTCTTGCGACGATCTGGCTGGTGATCCGGCGTGGGACGACGTCGCTGCCTGCAACGGCCGCCACCATTTGCTCGCATTCGTGCGGTGTCAGCTTTTGCAGAGCAATCCGCCGAACTGCCGAGCCCGACAACCAGTCTGCCTGGTAGTCATCGCGATGTGTGATCAGAATCATGACCCGCTCGCCAGAACAGCGAGCTGTTATTCGTCCCACCAGTTCGATGGTGGTCGGGTCGATCCACTGGACGTCCTCGGCAACGATCAATATCGGCCGCTTGTGCGAGGCCGCGATGAGAACATCGATGAACACCTGAAAAGCCCGGTCGCGCTCAAAGGGAGATCCGAGATCCACAGGTTCGTATTCCGCGCAGGCGGGTATCGACAGGACAGCCCCGTAGTAGCTGAGTGCGTCCGTGACGTTAGGCGCTTCTCTTGCCAAGAACGCGCGCAATTTTGCCAATGCGAGCTCCGCGCCGTCGGCCTCCTGGATGCCGGTCACGCGCCTGAGTCTCTCGATTTCCGGGGCAAGCGGCGTGTTAACGTGGAACGGCGAGCATTGCAGCGACACAACACTACGCCGAGACGCATCAAGGGAGCTGCGGAACTGGCGGATCAGGCGTGACTTGCCTATGCCGGGCTCGCCGGAAATGACGCCGACGTGTCCTGAGCCCGCTACCGTCTGCTGCCACATCTCGGCAAGCAGTGCGCTTGCGCTGGCTTGGTTAATCATCGGACCAAGAGGCAACCTCTGCGCCCTGTCGAACCTGCTCTCGCTGGACGCGAGAGCTTCCGCACTCCAGGCGTCGACCGGCTCCTCCACCCCCTTGAGCGTTCGTCGGCCAAGCGGCGCGTAGCTGAACGTTCCGCGGGTCAGCTCGTAAGTGCTCGCACCGACCACGACACCATTCTCGCTGGCGAGCCCTTGCAGGCGGGCAGCGACATGTGCGGAGCTGCCGAACACTTCCCGCCGATCGGGGGGCTCGCCGGGCACGCTGCCGACGACGACCAACCCGGTGTTCACCCCGATCCGCACACCAAGGCGGACGAAGCTGCCATCCGACAGCGGAAACTGATGTTCCTTGATCGCCGCGGCGACCGCCAGCGACGCACGCACCGCGCGTTCGGGATCATTTTCATGGGCTTGTGGCACACCAAAATATGCCAACAGTCCGTCGCCAATCAGTCTGGCGATGTGACCGCCGTAGCGGCTAATCTCCTCGTTGCAGATATCGCGATAGGTTTTGATAATCGTGAAGAATTCTTCGGGATCGATGCGCTCACTGAGGGGCGTCGAGCCGACGATGTCGACAAATGCCACGGTCAGCTGCCGGCGTTCGGCATGCAAAGGTTCGCTCCCGGCGTTTGTCGGTGACCGGGTCGACTGAGGTTCGCCCGCCTGATCCGGACTCGGCAGGCTGTTCATGACGCCACCATGTTCTATTTTCCCCCGTACCTGCCCCGAGGCTAGATCGACAGCAAGCCTCCCTTGACGCTGCCAAGCCGCCTGTACTCAGGCAGGTAGTTGCAAGGATTGAACACCATGCGCTCGCAGCCGTACAGCTGATTTCGCGCCGGAAAACTCCTGCTTTGGAAGGGTGTCGGTCCACCCCGCCCTCGGTCCCGGACGGCTATTCCGCGGCGGTCCGGATGTCGATCTTCTCGGCGCGGACCGCGCAGAACTTGAATTCCGGGATCTTGCCGAACGGGTCGAGCGCCGGGTTGGTCAGCAGATTCGCCGCCGCTTCCGCATAGCAGAACGGCATGAAGACCATGTTCTCGGGCACGTCGCGGTCGGCCCGCACCTTGACATCGACCGCGCCGCGGCGCGTCTCGAGCCGGATGAAGTCGCCGGGTACGAGGCCCTTCTTGCGCATGTCCTTCGGGGTCATGAACGCGACCGCCTCGGGCTCGATCTGGTCGAGCACCAGGGCCCGGCGCGTCATCGAACCGGTGTGCCAATGCTCGAGGACGCGTCCGGTCGACAGCACCATCGGATACTCGTCGTCGGGTAGCTCGTCCGGGGGGATCACCTTGGCCGGCACGATCTTGCCGCGGCCGCTCTCGGTCGGGAAGCCGGCGGTGAAGATGATCTCGTTGCCCGGCTTGTCCGGATCATCGACCGGATAGGTCACCGCGCCTTCGCGAACCAGGCGCTCCCAGGTGATGTTCTTCAGCGACGGCATCAGCTGAGCCATCTCGGTGAAGACCTCGCCCGGCCCCGCATAATTCCAGGGCAATCCCATCCGCTTGCCGATCTCCTGGATGATCCAGAGATCCTGCCGCGCATCGCCCGGCGGCTTGATCACCTCGCGCGCCAGCTGCACGCGGCGGTCGGTGTTGGTGAACGAGCCGGACTTTTCGGCGAACGCCGAGGCCGGCAGGATGACGTCGGCGTGGAACGCCGTCTCGGTGACGAACAGGTCCTGCACGACGAGATGATCGAGCTTGGCCAGCGCCTCGCGCGCGTGCTGCAGGTCCGGATCGGACATCGCGGGATTCTCGCCCTCGACATACATGCCGTGGATTTCGCCGGCATGGACCGCGTTCATGATCTCGACGACGGTCAGCCCGCGGACCGGATCGAGCTCCTGCCCCCACAGCTTCTCGAAGGCGCCGCGCATGTCGTCGCGGCCGACCGGCTGATAGTCGGGCAGGAACATCGGAATCAGGCCGGCGTCGGAGGCGCCCTGTACGTTGTTCTGCCCGCGCAGCGGATGCAACCCGGTGCCGGGGCGGCCGACCTGCCCGGTGATCAGGGCCAGTGCGATCAGGCAGCGCGCATTGTCGGTGCCGTGGACATGCTGGCTGATGCCCATGCCCCAGAAGATGATCGACGACTTGGCGTGGGCATAGGCGCGCGCGACCTCGCGCAGCGTCTCGGCAGGAATGCCGCAGATCGGCGACATCTTCTCGGGCGTGAAATCGACGATCTTGGCCTTGAGGTCTTCGTAGCCCTCGGTGTAGCCGGCGATGTACTGCTCGTCGGTCAGTCCTTCCGTGATGATCGTGTTGATCATCGCATTCAGCATCGCGACGTCGCTGCCCGGCTTGAACGCGAGGTGCTGCGTGGCATGGCGCGACAGAGACTGCCGGCGCGGATCCATCACGTACAGCTTGGCGCCGCGCTTGGCGGCGTTCTTGATGAAGGTCGCGGCGACCGGATGGTTCACGGTCGGATTGGCGCCGATCACCCAGATCACCTCGGCGTCGGCCGCGGCGGAGAACGGCGCCGACACCGCGCCTGAGCTCAATCCCTCGAACAGCGCCGCCACCGAGGAGGCGTGGCACAGCCGCGTGCAGTGGTCGACATTGTTGGAGCCGAAACCGGTGCGGACCAGCTTCTGGAACAAGTAAGCTTCCTCGTTGGAACCCTTGGCCGAGCCGAATCCGGCGAGCGCCTTCGCGCCCTTCTCATCGCGGATTTTCTTTAAGCCCGCCGCGGCAAGATCGAGCGCCTCTTCCCACGATGCTTCGCGGAAATGGGTGTAGGGATTTGCCGGATCGACCTGGTCGTTGACATCCTTCTTCACGCCCGGCAGCCGCACCAGCGGCTTGGTCAGGCGATTGGGGTGATGGATGTAGTCGAAACCGAAGCGCCCCTTGACGCAGAGCCGGTTGTGGTTGGCTGGGCCGTCACGTCCTTCCGCATAGATCACCTTCTCGTCCTTGACCTGATAGGTGACCTGACAGCCGACGCCGCAATACGGGCACAGCGAATCCACTTCGCGATCCGGATAGGTGACGCGCGTCTGCTTGTCGTCCAGCATCACCGCGGGCATGAGGGCGCCGGTCGGGCAGGCCTGGACGCACTCTCCGCAGGCGACGCAGGTCGATTCCCCCATCGGATCGTCGAAGTCGAACACGATCTTGGCATCGTGGTTGCGGTAGGCCATGCCGATCACATCGTTGACCTGCACCTCGCGGCACGCCCGCACGCACAGGCCACACTGGATGCAGGCGTCGAGATTGACGCGCATCGCCGGATGGCTGGTATCAGCGTGCCAACGCTCGGCAGCAGGGAAGCGGCTTTCGGTCACCCCGGTTTTCTCGGCCCAGTGCCAGAACTTCGAGTCCGGATCGTGCGAGGTCGCGCGCGCCGGCTGGTCCGCCACGAGCAGCTCCATCACCATCTTCTGCGCCGCCACGGCGCGCTGGCTGGCCGACTTCACCTTCATGCCGACCGTCGGCGTCCGCATGCAGGACGCCGCCAGCACGCGCTCGCCTTCGATCTCGACCATGCAGGCGCGGCAATTGCCGTCCGGCCTGTAGTCCGGCTCTGGCGAATAGCAGAGATGCGGGATCTCGGTGCCCTGGCGCTTCGCGACCTGCCAGATCGTTTCGCCGGCACGCGCTTCCACCTGGTGCCCGTCGAGCTCGAATTGAATCGTCAGGCCTTGGCTCGGCGGCGGAGAGTTCTGATCGTTGGTCATTCGAATCCTCGTCGAAATTCGTCTGCTCGGCCCGCCTACTCGGCGGCTTGCTGCGGACGAAACCCGTCCGGAAAATACTTGATGACGGAGGTCAGCGGATTGGAGGCCGCCTGACCCAGGCCGCAGATCGACGCGTCACGCATCGCCTGACTCAATTGGTCGAGCAATTCCTTGTTCCAGACCGGCTGCTGCATCAGCAGCGCCGCTTTCTCGGTGCCGGCGCGGCAGGGCGTGCATTGCCCGCAGCTCTCATCCTCGAAGAACTTCATCAGATTCAGCGCGGCATCCCTGACGTCATCGGCCTGCGAGAGCACGACGACAGCGGCGGAGCCGATGAAGCAGCCGTATTTCTCCAGAGTGCCGAAATCGAGCGGGATGTCGTCCATCGAGGCCGGCAGGATGCCGCCGGATGCGCCGCCCGGCAGATAGGCCTGCAGCGTATGACCGTCGGCCATGCCGCCGCAGAACTCATCGATCAGTTCGCGCACGGTGATGCCGGCCGGAGCAAGCTTGACGCCCGGATCCTTGACGCGTCCCGACACCGAGAAGCTGCGCAGGCCGTGGCGTTCGTTGCGGCCGTGGCTCTTCCACCAGTCGGCGCCCTTCTCGACGATGTCGCGGACCCACCACAACGTCTCGATGTTGTTGATCAGGGTCGGCAGGCCGAACAGCCCGACCTGGAAGGGATATGGCGGCTTGTGCCGCGGCAGGCCGCGCTTGCCCTCGAGCGATTCCAGCAGCGAGGATTCCTCGCCGCAGATATAGGCACCGGCGCCGCGCCGCAGATGCAGCATCGGACCGTCAGGCGGAAGCTTCGCGATCTCGCGCGCGAGAATCTCGCGGCAGGCCGGGTACTCGTCGCGAATGTAGATATAGACTTCGGGCGCCTCGACCACGTGGGCGCCGATCAGCATGCCCTCGAGGAAGCGATGCGGATCGGTCTCGAGATAATAGCGGTCCTTGAACGTGCCGGGCTCGCCCTCGTCGCCGTTCACCGCCATCAACCGCGGACCGGGCTCGCCGAGCACGGCGCGCCACTTGCGGCCGGCCGGAAAACCGGCGCCGCCGAGACCGCGCAGCGACGCATCGTCGAGCGCCTTCAGCAGCCCTTCCCGCGGCAGCTCGCCTGAGCGCAGGCGCGCCAGCAGCTGGTATCCGCCGTCTGCCACATAGGCGTCGTAGTCGACGTATGGGGGAAGGTGCACATGCGTGTCGCCGTTCTTCGCTGCGGCGAGCACATTGGTGACGGTCGCATGATCGACGAAGTTGTGGCCGACCTCTGCAGCGGGTGCGGTGTCGCAGCGGCCGACGCACGGCGCCCGCACCACGCGGATGCCCGGACCGGCGCGGTCCTGAAGATCCTTCAGCAACTGATCGCCGCCGAGCATCGCGCAGGTCAGCGAATCGCAGACCCGCACGGTGAGCGGCGCGATATCAGGCTCGCCTTCCTTCACGATGTCGAAGTGCGCATAGAAGGTCGCGGTCTCGAACACTTCAGCGAATGACAGCTTCATCTCGTCGGCGAGCGCGGCAAGATGCGCCGCCGAGATCTGATGGTGCTTGTCCTGGATCAGATGCAGGTACTCGATCAAGAGGTCGCGCTGCCTCGGCCGATCTGCGAGCAGCGCCTCGATCTCATGAGCGGCCACCGGATCGACCTGGCGTCCCTTAGGCGTGGCCTTCGCTCGCTTCCTGCCTTGTCCGGGATGCTCGAACGCGCGAACCTTGTGAACGTCGTCTCGACTCATGAAACCTCGCCTTGGAGCCCCGCTTTGCGCGAATGCGCTGCTTCAGCGAACCTTATTCTCTGGCATGCCAGAGGCAAGCAGTTTTAGAACGCCTCTAGCAGCGTCCGGTTGCCGCGCAGGCCATTGTTAATGTTTGCCTATCGGGCGATCTGAATTTGCTATCACACGCCTGTCCCGCTGCGCGGTCTCGACCGCGTTTCGGCTCACAGCAACTCGGCGTAGCCGAGAAAGCCGACGGCATCGCCCGGCGCGACCTGCACAACGGACTCGCCGAGTTCGACCAGTCCATCGGTCTCAATCAGCGACGACAGCAGACCAGCCCCTTCGCGGGGAAATTTGGTCGCCTCCAGCGAACCGTCCGCCGACCGGCGCAACGAGGCGCGGACATATTCACGCCGCCCACTTTTCTTTTTGTAGCTGAAGGCGGCCCGAACCGGCATCGGCAGCAAGGCAGACGGCACGGCGCCCGAGAGCGCCAGCACGGTCGGCCGCACGACGTGGACGAAGGTGACGAAGCTCGCCACGGGATTGCCGGGCAAGCCGATCAGCGGCGTGCCGTCGATGATTCCCATCGCCACCGGACGGCCCGGCTTGATCGCCATCCGCCATAGCACCAGCGACCCTGCCTGCTCGATGCCGGCCTTGACGTGGTCCTCTTCGCCGGTCGAGACGCCGCCGGTGGTCAGGATCAGGTCATAGCGGCACGCGACCTGCTTGAGCGCCGCGGCGAGCGCGGCTCGCTCGTCGCGCAGGATGCCGAGATCGCCGACCTCGCAGCCGAGCCGCCGCAACATCGCCATCAGCATAAAACGGTTGGAATCGAACAATTGAGCTTCGGTACGAGAGCCCCCGGGCGCGGCCAGTTCGTCGCCGGTGGAGAACACCCCGACGCGAAGCCGCCGTACCACATCGAGCGTGGTGAGCCCGAAGGCCGCGGCGACGGCGATGTCCTGCGGGCGCAGCCGCCGGCCCGACGCCAGCGCGACATGACCACGCGGAATGTCCTCGCCGGCCGGCCGCACATTGGCGCCGGCCTTCAGGCCGGCCGGCAGGATCACCTTCCCCGAATCGTCGATCCGAACGTCTTCCTGCATGAACACGGTGTCCGTGCCGTCGGGCATCGGCGCACCGGTGAAGATCCGCACCGCCTGGCCGGGCCGCGCGGGCTGCGCCGGCGCTCCCGCCTGCACCCGCCCGGCGACGGGAAACGCGCGCTCGCCGCTCGCCGGCAGGTCGGCGCCGGATACGGCATAGCCGTCGACGGCGGAATTCATGAAAGGCGGCAGCGGCAGGGGCGCGGCAACGTCACCGGCAAGGATGCGTCCATCTGCGTCCACCAGGGCAACGGCCTCCGTCTCGCCGACCGGCTTGACGCGCGAGGCGATGATCGCGACGGCCTCGTCGACCGACATCATCGGTCCGCCAAACGCGAAACAGTCGTCCGAAAGCTGCGCCATGATGTCCCTCAATCCTCGGCCATCGACAACATTTGTTCGGCCCTGATCGCGAACTGCGGCGTTATCCCTAAGCCGGACCGATCCTTGGCCAATCTCCTTGGTTGGCAGTTCCCGCAAACCGGCGGAAAGTGGCCAGTCGGTCTCCGATCGTGCTTATATCCCCTGCTCCATTGTCATGTGAACCCATCCGGACGCCGACCTGTGACCGAGAAGACCACCGCTCCCATTATTGTTCCTGATCCGGACGATCCGCGACTGACGGAGCGCGTCACAGGCGTCGATCAAACCGGCGAGCGGACCGAGATCAAGGTGCCGGTCGAGCGGCCGCTGACGCTGTACCTCAACGCGCAGGAGATCGTCACGATGATGACGATCAACGACTATCCCGAATACCTCGCGCTCGGCTACCTGCTGAACCAGAACATGCTGAAATACGACGACGTCGTCACCGAGGTCGAATATGACGACGATCTCGAGGTCGTCGTGGTGCGCACTGCGCACCACACCAATTTCGAGGCGAAGCTGAAGAAGCGGACGCAGACCTCGGGCTGCGCCCAGGGAACGGCGTTCGGCGACCTGCTTGAAGCCGTCGAGAAGGTCGCGCTGCCGAAGGCCGAGCTGCGGACCTCCTGGCTCTACCGGATGACGCACACCATCAACACGATGCCGTCGCTCTATCTGGAGGCCGGCGCCATTCACGGCTGCGTGCTGTGCAAGGAGAGCACGCCGGTCTGCTACACCGAAGATGTCGGCCGCCACAACGCCGTCGACAAGATCGCGGGCTGGATCTATCGCCACAACGTCGATCCGGCCGACAAGATTCTTTACACCACCGGGCGGCTCACCTCGGAGATGGTGATCAAGACGGTGCGGATGGGCATCCCGATCCTGGTCTCCCGCTCAGGGTTCACGGCATGGGGCGTCGATCTGGCGCGGCAGGTCGGACTGACGCTGGTCGGGCGCGCGCGCGGCAAGCGCTTCATCGCACTGTCGGGCCAGGAGCGCATCGTCTACGACCAGAACCTGGACTATGTCGAAGAGGAATCGATGCGTCACAAGCGCAAGGGCGAGGCCGACAATGACTGATATCCCGGGGACCGACATCCCGGGTGTGCTGCTGGCCGGCGGGCTCGCGCGGCGGATGGGCGGCGGCGACAAGCCGATGCGCAAGATCGCCGGCCGAACCATCCTGCAACGGGTGATCGACCGTCTCGCGCCGCAGTGCGGCGGGCTAATCATCAACGCCAACGGCGACCCCGCGCGCTTCGCCGGGTTCGGCCTTCCGGTCGTTGCCGACGATGTCGCCAACTATCCCGGCCCCCTCGCCGGCATCCTGGCGGCGCTCGACTGGACCGCGGCGAACCGGCCGGATGCGAAATGGGTGCTCAGCGCGGCGGGTGACTGTCCGTTTCTTCCGCGGGATCTCGTCAAGCGGCTGGAACAAGCGCGCGTGGCGCAGAACGCCGAGCTCGCCGTCGCCGCATCCGGCGGGCAGACGCATCCGGTCATCGGCCTCTGGAACGTGCGCTTGCGCAACGAGTTGCGCCACGCGCTCGTCGAGGAGGATATGCGCAAGATCGATCGCTGGACCGCGCGCTATCCGCTCGCGACGGTCGAGTGGCCGACCGAGCCGCTGGATCCGTTCTTCAATGCCAATACCGTTGAAGACATCATGGAAGCCGATCGCCTCGCCGCGCTTGACGACGGCTGAGACGCCTGTCTGCATTTGACCTCGCCGACGCGACCGGCAACAGCCGATCGCGTCGAGCCGACTCCCAGCCCAGGCGGAGACTCAGCGGAGGCTGCCAGCAAGGGGCCTGCTGGTTGCCCGCGATCAATGCCCCGCAGCGATCCTGGTCGGACCGCAGGCGCCGTCCTCTGCGTTGTCGTCGCTGTCGTGACCACGACCATGGTCCTTCATCTGACCATGATCGCCATCGCAATTGACCGGAGCGAACGACACCCCGCGGTAGACCGCTCCGAACGCGGGCGGCACGACGACCTCAAACGCTTCATTCGCCGGCAGCTTGGTTGCCGCGACCTTGTCCGTGATGGCAACCACCTGATTCGGATCGGCGCCGGGTTCGACCGAGTTGCCGACGGTCGACGTAACGGCGAAAATCGTCGCGGTGCCGTCGCGGCTCACGCGGCCGGTGATGCTGCGCAGGCCGCCGGTTGCCGGATCGGTCGGATAGCCGTTCACATGATAGGAACTGCCGAGGCTCAGGCCCTTCTGCAGCGTGTAGGCAAGGGTCCAGCTGCCGTTGGCATAGATCCATTTCTGCAGGCCGGCCGTCGGCGACGTGGCCGCGTCGGCGAGATTGCCGTCGCCTTCCTGGGCGACATAGAGCGTCGTTGCATTGGCGAACCAGATGCCGAAGGGATAGAAGCCGTTCGCGCCAGAGTTCGCCGTGGGATTGTTCGGGAAGCCCGGAAGAATGCTGAACGTCGTCGAGGCGGCGGTATCCGGGGTCGGCAGAACGCCCGGCTGGCCAACCTGATAGACCGTGTTGATGCCGTTGCTTCCGCTGCCCTTGGTCACGAAGAGCGTGTTGTCAGAGATCGCGAGGCCGCGGAAATTGTCGTCCTTGCCGGACTTGTCGATAGCAAAGCCGAGCTGGGCAACCGAGAAGCCGAACTGGAAGCCGTTCTTGCTGCCAGGCGTTCCCTGCTGCACGCCAACCACGGCATCAGAACCATCGACTCCCGGCGTTGCGAGTTGCACGCCGGTATCGTTGACGACAAGTACTGGCTGGATGCCGCTGCCGTTGCCGGCGTTGCCAACCGTGAAATACTGGTCGGCCTGGGTGCCATTGACCCTGTTGGCGCGGATCGCGCCGCGGCCATTGTCACCGCTATAGACGTTGACCTTGGTCCGGTGCAGCGAGCCGTCGAAATCCAGCTCCGCCACAACGCGCGCATGCACGCTGGTGTCCGGGTTGGTGGGATCGACATGGTTGGGCGAATTGGAGTTGGAAACATCCAGCTGGTTCACCGCAGCATCGTAGCCCATGAAGGTCACGGCCTTGCCGTCGGGCGACAAATGCAACGACAATTCAGACTTCGAACTGAAGCTCGTCACCGCCACGTCCGCCGGGACCGTCAGCGCGCCGATTTCGCGAAGGCGACGGCCTTCCAGATGAAATTTCTTGATCACGACCAGCGCGGTCACGCCGAAGTTCGAATCAACGGCCACGTTGTTGAAGACGCCCGGATAGGTGCCGTCGGCCACCGCCGTCGCGCCGGTCGGCAGCGTCTGGCCTACCACGACAGTCGACGGCTTGCCGGCGTAGACTGCTGTGCTGACGAGCAATTCATGCGGATTGCCGACGGTCTGCGATAGTGCCGGATGGACTGCAAACAGCACCGGTGAGAGCGCCGTCGTGGCAATCAGGCGCCGGACAATGGCGCGGCGTGTTGTTTGCGATTTGGCGATTGATTTGAACATAAGCCCCCCATTTTTGAAAATTTGAATGGGTTCCTCATACGGGGCCGACCGCGACACCCTTGTGACAGATCGCCGCAGTCGTGTTCACGTTCTGTAAATCTCGCAGCGCCTGCCCGCCGATGCAGGATTCGCTAAGGCGCGAAGAGATTGGGTTGGACCTTCATCGCCTCGGCCCATGGCTTGAGCATGATCTCGGCGCGAGCTTTCGCGTTTGCCGCGAGAAAACCGCTTCACACTTTTCCGAATTATGCTTTAGCCGGCCTGTTCGCCAACCCGGCCGACCCGATTCGTTCCGATGGCGCGCAGATAATCCAGCATCAGACGGCTGGTTGCGGACAGATGCGCGACGTCGCGGACCACGATCTTCAGCTCGCGCCGCCCCCAGTCGTCGCGCAGCGGGATCGCGCGAAGACCCATGCCGGCGCCGACGACCTCGAAGGCGCGATCGGGGATCAGCCCGAGCCCCATATTCGCCTGCACCATGCGACAGACCGCATCGAATCCGGGCACGTTGATGCGCAGCCGCATCGTCTTGCCCACTTGCGTGGCCGCATATTGCGAGCGCAGATAGATCGAACTCGCGGCGTGCAGGCCGATGTGGTCAAAATCGAGCGTCTCGGTGAACAGCAATTTCTCGCGGCCGGCCAGCGGATGGTTCGGCCGCATCACGACCACCAGATTGTCGTAGCGGTAGTGGAAGGCCTCGAGCGCGCGGCTGTCGGCCTCCGCCGAGCAGATGCCGAGTTCGGCGGCGCCCTCCTCGATGCCGCGCACCACCTGCCCGCTCGGCCGCTCCTGCAGATCGACGCGGAGCAATTCATGCGCGGCGAAGAAGGCGGAGAGATCCTCGGGCAGATACTGCACGATCGCCGAAAGGTTGGCGAGCATGCGGACATGGCCGCGCACGCCTTGCGAATATTCCGACAGCTCAACCGCGATCTTCTCGACATTGAGCAGTGTGACCCGGGCGTGGTGCAGCAGCGCCTCGCCGGCCGGCGTCAGCGCCATGCCCTTGGCGAGCCGCTTGAACAGCGTGACGCCGAACGCCAGCTCGAAATCGTTCATCCGCTTCGACACCGCCGACGCCGCGATCCCCTCACGCTGCGCGGCGCGGGTGAGGTTCTGCTCGTCGCAGACCGCGACAAACAGGCGAAGTGTGATGAGGTCGACGCGGCGGGTGAGCGCGGTCTCCGCGGGAGTGGCGGCGCGCGGGATATCTGACACGATGGAGGCAAGCGGCATGGGCGGCGTCCCCGGGAAAACACGCAGGGTAGCGCCGAGAGTGGCGCGGAAGATTCCAAAGCAGTGCGAGATAGAACGGATTGTTGGGATAGGATTCCAATAATCGTCAAATGAAGCGGATTCTATCCCAAGCCGATCACCCACAGCCGTCATTGCGAGGAGCGAAGTGACGAAGCAATCCATGCGTCAGCAAGCGGAGAGATGGATTGCTTCGCTTCGGTCGCAATGACGCAGGAAACGTAGGGCCCGCCCTACGTTCTGCCTCCCAAACAAAAACGCGGCGCCGGGGCGCCGCGTTTCCGAATGCGTGATAGGGCGAACCGTCAGCCCGCAACCTTGGCGGCCGGGACGTCGCGCTGGCGCTTCATCACGATCTTGTTCAGCGCACCGAGATAGGCCTTTGCGGATGCGACCAGCGTGTCCGGATCGGCGGCGCGCGCGGTCATCGAACGGCCTTCATGCGCGAGACGCACCGAGACTTCGGCCTGTGCGTCGGTGCCTTCGGTCACGGCGTGGACTTGGTACAGCTCCAGCTTGGCCTCGTGCGGCACCAGACGCTTGATGCAGTTGAAGACGGCATCGACCGGGCCGTTGCCCTCGGCTTCCTCGATCTTGATCTGGCCGTCGACGTCGAGCTTCATGGTCGCGCGCTGCGGGCCATGGGTACCGGCGATCACGGTCAGCGAGGCCAGCTTGATGCGGTCGTGCGCGGCCGCCATCTCTTGGTCGACCAGCGCCTCGATGTCCTCGTCGTAGATGTCCTTCTTGCGGTCGGCCAGCGCCTTCATCCGCGTAAAGGCATCCTCCAGCTGGTTGGCGCCGAGCTTGTAGCCCATCTCCTCCAGCTTGTGGATGAAGGCGTGGCGGCCGGAATGCTTGCCGAGCACCAGCGAGGACTGCTTCAGGCCGACCATCTCGGGCCGCATGATCTCGTAGGTTGAGGCGTCCTTCAGCACGCCGTCCTGATGGATGCCGCTCTCATGCGCGAATGCGTTACGGCCGACGATCGCCTTGTTGTACTGCACCGGGAACGAGGTCGCGGCCGACACCACCTTCGAGGCGCGGGTGAGCTGGGTGGTGTCGATCTTGTTCCAGTACGGAAACTTGTCGTTCCGCACATTGATCGCCATCACGATCTCTTCCAGCGCGGCATTGCCGGCGCGCTCGCCGATGCCATTGACGGTGCACTCGACCTGCCGCGCGCCGCCCATGATGCCGGCCAGCGAGTTCGCGACCGCCATGCCGAGGTCGTTATGGCAATGCACCGAGAAGACCGCCTTGTCGGAGTTCGGCACGCGCTCGATCAGCGTCCGCATGAAGTGGGTGTATTCCTCCGGCACGGTGTAGCCGACAGTGTCGGGGATGTTCACCGTGGTGGCGCCCGCCTTGATCACGGCTTCCACGATCCGGCACAGATAGTCCATCTCGCTGCGGGTGCCGTCCTCGGCCGACCATTCAACGTCGTCGATCTGGTTGCGGGCGCGGGCAACCATCGCGACCGAGGTCTCGAGCACCTCCTCGGGGGTCTTGTTCAACTTCACCCGCATATGCAGCGGCGAGGTCGCGATCACGGTGTGGACGCGACCACGCTTGGCGAATTTGACCGCTTCGGCGCAACGATCGATGTCGGCCGGATGGGCGCGGGACAGGCCCGCGATGACCGAGTTCTTGGAGCGGCGGGCGATCTCGCTGACTGCCTGGAAGTCGCCTTCAGAAGTAATCGGGAAGCCGGCCTCGATGACGTCGACGCCCATATCGTCCAGCAACTCGGCGACCTCGAGCTTCTCCTCGAAGGTCATGGTGGCGCCGGGGCACTGCTCGCCGTCGCGCAGGGTGGTATCAAAAATGATGACGCGGTCCTTCTCGGACTTGTTCGCGGTGGCCATGTCAGAAGTTCCTTTAAGCTTTGCGCCCGTCATGTTGCTCCTTGAGCAATTACTTGGGCGATATCAGGGTCCGGTGATCTCGAACACACCCCTGAGTGCCCAGGCGCAAACGCCCAGCCGGCCCTCAGGGGCAGGTAAGAAGAAGGCCGCCAATAAGCAGGGCGGGCGTTGCGGCCGGAATCGCGGCGGCAGCCAAGGCCACCTCCTCCGAAATCCCATCGATTTGGCCGCGAATCAGCATTGCCAGACCCTGTTGAGCGCCGAAATCCTCAGGCAAAACCGTTGACGGTTGGTTGCCGGGATGCGCCATACGCGGTCGTTCTAAACGATTATGGCAAGCCGCCGCAATGGGCAAAGATGGTCAGCGGGGTTGACCTAACGTGGCGCATGGCAGGGCGCGTTCCACCCCGTTCTCGCCTCCTCACCTCCGGCCGCGAGAGCTCGCGCGCAGGCTCGACGGCGAGCGGCCGTAGAGGTCGGCGAAGGCGGCGTTGAAGCGGCGGACGCTGCCGAAGCCGGCGCAGAAGGCGATCTCGATCATCGCATCGTCGGTGGTGTCGATCAGGCGCTTGGCGCGCTGGACGCGGCGGGTGGTCGCGACCTGCTGCGGGCTGGCGCCGACATGGCGCTCGAACAGCCGCGCAAGATGGCGCGAGGTGATACCGAGCCTGTCGGCCAGCGCTGCGACCGAGCCGCGCTCCAGCGCGCCGCCGTCGATCAGCTTCAGCGCACGCGCGACCGTTGAGCGCGTGCCGTTCCATGCCGGACAGAACGGCGCGGTTTCGGGACGGCAGCGCAGGCACGGCCGATAGCCCGCCGCCTCGGCCGCGGCGGCGGTCGGGTAATAGGCGACGTTGCGCGGCAACGGGTGCTTCACCGGACAGACCGGGCGGCAATAGATCCGCGTGGTCTTCACCGCGGTGAAGAAACGGCCGTCATAGCGCGCGTCGCGCCGCAGCCGCGCAGCGTTGCAGACCTCGAAGCTGAGCATGGCCGAAGAGTAGCGCATCGTACGGCCGAGAAAAGTGACTGACGGTGACGAGGTCCGATTCCGGCCAGCGTGAACCGCCGGGCCGATCTAGATCGAACCGATCGATCACCCCGGAGATATCGCCATGACCAGCCCGACCGCCAAAGACATTGTCCTCAACGCCTGGCAGACGTTCAGGACCCGCGACACCGGCCTTATCGCCGCGCTGTTCGCGCCGGATGCCGAATGGATCGCGCCGGCCCGCAACGCCACCGCGGTGGCGCTCGATTACACCGATCACATGATCGGCGCGGATGCGATCGCCCGCTTCATCTCGACCGAGATGCACCGCCTGTTCTCCGAGATCGACATCGCGTTCCGCGCCGTCCATGCCGATGGCGACAGCGTGATCGTCGAGGAGCGGATGCGCGCGACGCTGCCGGGCGGCCGGGCCTACGACAACGACTATTGCTTCGTGTTCGTGGTCGAGGCTGGCCGCATCAAGCAGGTGCGGGAATACATGGATACGCGCAAGGGCTGGCAGTTGGTGTTCGGAGAAGCTGCGATGTGAGAACTACCGTGGGACACCGGCTCGTGTGGCTCCGCCAGCACTCGGGTAAGGGACGCACCGGCGAAGGGGTTCCCTCCCGCCCTGCAAGGGGGAGGGAGCCGAAGAGAGTGCTCACCTCACGTGACCCCTGTCGCTCCTCACATGAACAATCGATGCCGGGACAAACCCTGCATCATGCGTTCGCGGCGAAACCATTCCTACACCATGATGTCATGCATGACACCGGTCAGTGACAACCACGGCGCGTGGGCGGCCGCGCAAATCAATCATTGCTCAACAGGTTGCTTCTAGTCTGCGGACGGCGACCGGGTGTTAAGGGCGCGACCTTTTTGGTTAAGGAGATATGGGGATCATGCCCGCGACGAAAATGGCCGAAGGGCTCAACCAGCAACAAGTCGGATTCAATCTCTTCCTCGTCGGTTTCCTGATCCTGTTCCTCGAACTCGCCTGCATCCGCTGGTTCTCGGCCAAAGTCGTCTTCCTTCAATTCTTCACCAACATCGTGCTGCTCGCCGCGTTCCTCGGCATGTCCTGCGGCTGCCTCGCCGCACGGCGAACCACCAACTGGCTTGCGCTGTTTCCGGGGCTCGCCCTCGTGACCTTCGCCGCCGTGGCCACGATCATGGTGCTGTATTCCAACTGGGGCCAGTTCGCGGTCGATGTCGGCCATCAGGCGTCGCCGCAGGAGGTGTTTTTCGGCACCGAATATCGCAACCCGGATCTCGCCAAGTTCGTCGTGCCGATCGAGGCGATCGCCGGGCTGTTCTTCGTGCTGATCGCACTGATGTTCGTCGGCCTCGGCCAGACGCTCGGCCGCGCCTTCGACGCCTACCCCAACCGCGTCGCCGGCTATTCGCTGAATATCGGCGGCAGCCTCGCGGGCATCATCGGGTTCTCGCTGCTGTCGTTCGCGCAGGCGCCGCCGGTGGTCTGGTTCGGCATCAGCTGCACCGGCATCGTCTACCTGCTCTACCAGGACAAGGCGCTGTCGATTCTGCGTCTTGCGACGATCATCATCGTGGTGGGATTTACCGCCTTCTACACCGATCGTTCCGACAGCCATGACATCCGCTGGTCGCCCTATTACGCCGTCGACCTCAACAAATCGAACGGCGTGATCACCGTCAACAGCATCGGCCATCAGGAAATGATGCCGTTCAGCGAACGCGGCTCGTCCTATTCGCTGATCCACCTGCTGCAGAAGCACAGCGGCGGCGCGCCGTTCAAGGACGTCATGATCATCGGCGCCGGCTCCGGCAACGACCTGGCGCACGCATTGCGCTTCGGCGTCGAGCGCATCGATGCGGTCGAGATCGATCCCGTGATCCAGAACATCGGCATCCACAACCATCCCGACAAGCCCTATCAGGATCCGAGGGTGATGCCGCATCTCGACGACGGCCGCCATTTCCTGCGCACCACCGAACGCAAATACGATCTGGTCGTTTACGCCCTCGTCGACTCGCTGATCCTGCACAGCGGCTACGCCAACATCCGCCTCGAAAGCTATCTGTTCACCGAACAGGCGTTCCAGGACGTCCGCCGCGTGCTGAAGCAGGACGGCGTGTTCGTGATGTACAACTACTATCGCCAGGGCTGGATCGTGCAACGTGTCGCCGAGATGGCGAAGCAGGTGTTCGGCTGCGATCCGCTGGTGCTGCCGCTGCCCTACAAGGAAACGCTGACGTCATCCGAAGCGGTCGGCTTCACCACCATCATCGCAGGCTGCAATCCGCGCATTTCCACCGCGTTCCGCGACCGCGGCAAGTTCTGGCTGAACAGCCTTCCGCCGGAAAACCTGTCGGTCAACGGCTTCGACAAAGCGCAGGACAAGGGACAGGACAAGGCTGCAGCCCAGCGCGGCGACTGGGTGCCGCTGGCGCCGGCGAAACTGGTGGTCGACAACGAAGGCGCCAGGCAATCGACCAGCGACGACTGGCCGTTCCTCTATGTCAGCGGCAGGTTGATCCCCGATCTGACCGTTCGCTCGATGGTCCTGCTCGGCGTGCTCGGGCTCGGCCTGGTCTATCTGTTCAAGCCGAAGGGCGCCTGGCGGCCCAACAACCGGATGTTCTTCCTCGGCGCGGCGTTCATGCTGCTCGAAACCAAGGCGGTCGTGCAGATGGCGCTGCTGTTCGGCAGCACCTGGGTGGTCAACTCGGCGGTGTTCTTCACCGCGCTGCTGCTGATCCTCGCCGCCAACCTGTATGTGATCAAGGTGCCGTCCACCCGGCTGGTGCGGCACTATGCCGGACTGCTGGCGCTGCTGGCAGTCTCGGTGCTGGTGCCGCTCGACACGTTCCTGAGCGGCGGCATCGTCTGGCGCTACATGATCCCGTGCGCGCTGGCGCTCGGCCCGATGTTCTTCGCGGGCGTGATCTTCGCCCGCTCGTTCCGCGACGAGGCCAATCCCGACCAGGCGTTCGGATCGAACATCGCGGGATCGGTCATCGGAGGCCTCGCCGAGTCATGCTCGACCCTGCTCGGCTTCCGCTATCTCCTCCTCGTGGCGATCGGCTTCTATCTGCTGTCCGCCTGGATGCCCTCGCGCAAGGGATAGCGATCGCGCGGCGCGAACGGCAGACGGCGCACGCTACTTCTTCGCGGGCGCCTTCTTCTCCGCCGCCCCGCCCTTGCCCTCCGCCTCCAGCGCGGCGCGGACGCGCTTGAATTCGCTCAAGTCGGCCTTGTCGACCTCGGGGAATTTCAGATCGAGCCTGTCGAGCGCATTGACGATGGTCGAACCGATCACGACGCGGGCGAACCATTTGTGGTCGGCAGGCACGACGTGCCAGGGCGCCTCCCTGGTCGCGGTATGGTGGATCATGTCCTGATAGGCGGCCTGATATTTGGCCCACAGCGCGCGCTCGGAGACGTCGGCCATCGAGAACTTCCAATTCTTGGCCGGCTCCTCGAGCCGGTCGAGGAAGCGCCGGCGCTGCTCCTCCTTGGAGACGTTGAGGAAGAATTTCAGGATCACGGTGCCGTTGCGCGACAGATAGCGCTCGATCGCGGAGATGTCCTCGAAGCGCTCGCGCCAGATGTCCTTGGTCACCAGCTTCTTCGGGATCTTCTGCTTGGCCAGCACATCGGCGTGCACCCGCACCACCAGGCACTCCTCGTAGTAGGAGCGGTTGAAGATGCCGATACGGCCGCGCTCCGGCAGCGCGATCATGGCGCGCCACATGAAGTCGTGGTCGAGTTCCTTGGTCGAGGGCTGCTTGAACGAGGACACCTCGCAGCCCTGCGGATTGACGCCCTCGAACACGCTCTTGATCGCACTATCCTTGCCGGCGGCGTCCATGCCCTGGAAGATCAGCAGCAGCGACCAGCGGTCCTGGGCGTAGAGCTTCTCCTGGAAATCGTTGAGCCGCTTGCGATTGGCCTCGATGATCTTGCCGCCGGCGTCCTTGTCGATGCCGCCCTTCTCGGCGGTCGGATACGACTTCAGGCGAAATTCGCCAGAGCCGTCGAAGCGGAACGGCGCGACGAAGGGTTTCAGCTCATCGGCGAGCGATGGGGACGGTTTGCTGCTCATGGCCTCTCGACGGCTTGCGTGGCGATTTGATCCGGTCGATCACGCTACCAAGAATGCCCTTGGGCAGGAAGATGATGAACAGCACCAGCAGCACGCCATAGACCAGGTTGTCCCAGCCGACCGCCTTGGTGCCGAACGAGATCCGCAGCACCTCGGCCAGCACGATGGTGATGACGGCGCCGACCGTCGGCCCCAGCGCGACGTAGACGCCGCCGACGATCGCCGCGAACACCATCTGAAGGGACACCGCGATGCCGCTCACGGTGTCCGGCGAGATGAACATCTGGTACTGGCAATAGAGCGCGCCGGAAAGCGCAGTCATCAGCGCGCTGATCAGGGTGATCTTGAGCTTCTCGGCGGTGACATTGACGCCGGCCGCTGCCGCCGCGTCCTCATCCTCCGAGATCGCCTCCATGGCGTGGCGGATCATGCTGCGGTCGATCGCGCGCCAGATCACGAGGCCCATGACCCAGACCGCGAGCGCGATCAAGTACCAGGTGATCTTGTCGTCGAATTGCAATGCGAGCAGCCCCTTGCCGCTCGGCGCGCGTTGCGGCGTGTAGCCGAGCGAGCCGCCGGTATAGTCGCGGGTCGCGGTGATGACCTGCAGCACGATGCCCGACAGCGCCAGGGTCACCAGCACGAAATAGTGCCCGGTGATGCGGAAGCGAAAGCACGGATAGGCGACGACAAGCGCGAGCACGCCCGCGGTCGCCATGCTCAGGGGGATGCCGATCCAGGGCGAGACGCCGAGGTGATTCCACAAGAGCGCGGTGACATAGGCGCCGATGCCCATGAAGCCGCCATGGCCGAGCGAGACCAGGCCGAAGCGGCCCATGATCGACCACGACGTATAGGCGAACGACCAGATCAGGATCAGCACCAGCACGTGCAGATGGTAGGGGTCGCGGTGCACGAACGGCAGCGCGACGAGTGCGATCAGCGCGATGGCCCAGCCGGCGGCCTGCCTGTTCACGAGCGCCTCGCCAGCAGGCCCGCGGGCCGGATGAACATCATGACGATGAAGAAGGCGAAGGCCAGCACGTAGCCCCATTCGAGATCGGAGAACAGGCCGCCGAGCGAGATGATCTCGGCGAACACGAAGGCCGCAATGAAGCCGCCGATGAAATTGCCGAGGCCCCCGAGCACGCAGATCAGGAAGGTGATCGGCCCGAACGAGAGGCCGACGAACGGATGCACGTCATATTGCAGCACCAGCAGGCAGGCGGCGAGGCCGGCCAGCCCGCCGCCGATCGCCGAGGTGACGAGATAGATCCGCTTGGCGTCGACGCCCATCAGCGGCATGATCTGGCGGTCCTGCGCGATGGCGCGGATCGCGGTGCCGGTGAAGGTGCGGGTCAGGAACAGATAGACGCCGATCATGCCGACCAGCGCCGCCGCAAACGACAGCAATCGCGCGTAACTGAAATTCATCTCGCCGAGCGCAAGCACCGGCAGGCGGATGCCGAGATTGCGGAAGTCGATGCCGAAGGCAACGGTGGCAAAGCTCTGCAGGATGAACAGCACGCCGCCGGTGGCGAGCAGCTGGTTGATCGGCGGTGCCGTCAGCAGGGGCGCGATGACCAGGAAATGCAGCGCGGCGCCGAGCAGCGCCACCAGCAGGATGACCAGCGGCGCGGCGGCCCAGTACGGCAAATGAAAAACCTGCACGAGATAGTACATGCCGTACATGCCGATCATCACGAGCTCGGCATAACAGATCCAGGTGACGTCGATGACGCCGAAGATCAGGTTCAGCCCGAGCGCCAGCAGCGCCAGCACGCCGCCGAGCAGGATGCCGTTAATGACGGCCTCCAGCAGGTAGATGTCGAAGATGTCGAGGAAGGATTGCATGGCTGCCTCTTTCTTACCTCTCCCGCTTGCGGGGGTCGAGACGAGCGAAGCTCGCTCTTAGGTCGGCGCGCGACGAGCGACGCCAAGCGTCGTCCGGAGCGCACCGGGTGGGGGCTCTCTCCGCAATTCGACTCGTGGAGACACCCCCCACCCCGGCCCTCCCCCGCAAGCGGGAGAGGGAGTAGACCTCGCGGTGATCGTCCCGACCAATCCAATCATCCCCTACACCCCCAAATACGCCTGCTTGATGGTGTCGCTTGCCGCCAGCTCCGCCGCTGACCCGGTGGCGCGGATGCTGCCGGCTTCCAGCAGATAGGCGCGGTCGACCACGCGCAGCACCTGCTGCACGTTCTGCTCGACGATCAAGACCGTCAGCCCGCTGGCGCGGATGCGCTTGACGAGCTCGAACACCTGCTGCACCACCACCGGCGCGAGCCCGGCCGACGGCTCATCGAGCAGCAGCAGCTTCGGGTTCGACATCAGCGCGCGGCCGATCGCGCACATTTGCTGCTCGCCGCCCGACATGGTGCCGGCCATCTGCTGCAGGCGCTCCTTCAGCCGCGGAAACAGCTCGAACACGAACTCCAGCCGCTCGGCGTAGTGCGCCCGGGCGCCCGGCATGTAGGCGCCCATCTTCAGATTGTCTGATACCGTGAGCCGCGGAAACAGCCGGCGATTTTCCGGCACATGCGCAATCCCGAGGCTGACGATGTGGTGCGCAGGCGTCGTGACGACGTCTGTGCCTTCCATCGCGATGGTGCCTCTGGTCGGGCGGATCAGCCCGGAGATCACGCGCATCAAGGTGGTCTTGCCGGCACCGTTCGGGCCGATCACGCCGACCGCCTCGCCCGCTCTGACGTCGAGGCTGACGTCGAACAGCGCCTGGAAGCTGCCATAGCCCGCGTCGATCGATTTCAATTCCAGCATGCCGGTCACGCCCCGATCCGGCGGCGCGCCTGCTCGGCGACGGCGGCAGCCAGGCTCGCATCCGCATCGGTGCCGAGATAGACCTCGATCACTTTGGCATCGCCGGCGACATCGGCCGGCAGGCCCTCGGCGATCTTCTCGCCGTGATCCAGCACCATCACGCGATCGACCACCCGCATCAGCACACCCATGATGTGCTCGACCCAGATGATGGTGATGCCGAGTTCGTCGCGGATACGGCGCAGCATGTCGGCGGCCTGGTCCATCTCGGTCTCGTCAAGCCCGCCGAGGCTTTCATCGGCGAGCAAGAGTTTCGGGCCGGTGGCGAGCGCCTTGGCGAGTTCGAGCTTCTTCAACCCGGCCGCGCCCAGGCCCTCGACGCTACCGTGACGATCGGTCGGCAGGCCGACCATCGCGAGCGCGCGTTCGGCCGCCTCCTCGGCCTTGCTGCGGCTGTGACGGCCCCGGCCGTAGAAGCCGGCGAGCACGACATTCTCGAAAATGCTGAGACGATGGAACGGCCGCGGAATCTGGAAGGTGCGTCCGATGCCGCCGACGATGATCCGGTGCGGGGCGAGGCCCGCGATCTCGCGGCCGTCGAACAGGATCGAGCCTTCGGTCGGCGGCAAGGTGCCCGAGAGCATGTTGAAGATCGTGCTCTTGCCCGAGCCGTTCGGGCCGATCAAGCCGAGGATTTCGCCCTGCTCGACGCGGAACGACACGTTGTTGACGGCGCGAAAGCCGCCAAACCGCTTGACCAGACCTTCGACGACGAGCACGGCGGTCCCTTTCGCGAGCGAGCTATTTGTAGCTGTACGTGGTGCCGGCCGGCAGCGGCAGCACGGTCTCGCGCTGCATCTGGCTCTTCGGCCACACCACATAGGATTTGTCGTCGATATATTGCAGCACCACCGGAAACGAGCGCGCGTTCTGCCCGGCGTACTGCTCGCCCTCGCCGTAGAACTTCACCCCGTAGCCAAGCATGGTGCCGCCCTCGGGAATGTCGGTGTCGAGCGCGGCCTTGCGCAGCGCGTCCGGATCGATGCCGCCATACTTCCTGATCGCGCGCGGCAGTACGTCGTCGAGGAACACATAGGCGTTGGCCGCACCGATGCCGACATGGGCGGAGCGGATCGGCACCCCGGGCTTCAGCCGGTCGAACTCCTCGCCGACCATCTTGATGACCGGCGGCAGCTTGGCATCCATGCCGTTCTGGTTGGCGAGCCAGATCGAGATCGGGTCGGTGTTGAAGAGATAGTTGGCGTCGGCGCCGAGGCCTTCCTTCAGCTTCTCGTAGACGCCATAGCCGGCGCCGTGGCCGACGATGGCGCCGAACTTCAGCCCCTGCTCGCGCGCCTGGCGGAATAAGAGGGTAATGTCCGGATTGTAGCCGGTGTGGAAGATCACGTCGGGCTTGGCCCGCTTCAGCTTGGTCACCAGCGCCGACAGATCGGGCGCTGTCGCCGAATAGCCCTCCTTGAGCACGATGTTGAAGCCGGCCTTCCTGGCGCCGGCCTCGTTGCCCTTGGCAACGTCGACGCCATAGGCACCGTCCTCATGGATGATGGCAACGCGGAGGTCCTTCGGCTCCTTGCCGAACTTGGACATGGAGTATTGCGCGATGAAGTCGGTCGTCATCACGCCGTACTGGTTGCCGGCGGCCTGCGGGCGGAACACGTATTTGTAGTTCTTGCCGTCGAACACGCCCGACGAGATGCAAGTCGTGATCCACATGAACTTCTTCATCTGGTCGACCCTCCCTGCCACCGGTACGCATTGCGCCGAGGAGAAGAAGCCCATCACCATGTCGACCTTCTCCTGCTCGAGCAGGCGGACGGCCTCGTTGATGGCGATATCGGGCTTGCTCTGCGCATCGGCATAGACCGCCTCGACCTTGTACCCCTCGACGCCGGTCCTGGCGTAATGGTCGAGCATGATCTTGACGCCGGTATATTGCAGCTCGGAGCCGCCGCCGGCCAGCGGGCCGGTCAGATCGAAGATCACACCGATCTTGATCTTCTTGTCCTGCGCGTGCGCGGCATCGGCCGCGCCCAGCGCCGCAACCGCGACCAACAGACCCGCGAGCCAGCGGGCGGCCCTCCTGACCGGCATGAATCCCTCCCCAGAGATTGTGCACTGCATTTTTGTTATCGTGCTGCCCTATCACAGGGGGAGCGGCCGATGATGTCAAGCGCGATGGCTGCGTCGCCGCGGCGCAGGCTTGCGCAAAGTTTCGGCGGTACGGTGCGGACGCGCGATGGCAGGACGCGTACTCATAAAACCCGCGTATGCTTTGCCGTCATGAAGGCGACGTGGAAGCCGGTCTGAATGAACGCCGGCTATGGGCCCACAATCGGACTCATGCATAGCGGCAGGAGCTCTACTCGATCACCTCATCGGCGGTGGCCAGTGGAAAGGACGGCACGGTGAGCCCGAGTGCTTTCGCAGACTTCATGTTGATCACCGGCTCGAATCTGGTTGGACAGTGCATGAGATCTCATCGAGCGATCCGGTGACATAGCGCCGATCTCTACATTGGCAAACTCGTCAATTTTCTTGAGAATCATATTACGGTTGCGAACGAAATGTCGCAGCCGGCACACCCCTCAAAAAAGGCGGCCGCTCGGGCCGCCTCTTCCTCTTCTTTGTGTCGAGGGATTACTGGCAGAGATGTTGCAGGCCGTCCGGCCCCTTGAACGTGGTGCCGGGCGTGCAGGAAAGGTTGTTGTGGGCGGCGTAGGTCTTCCAGTCGCGGCCGCCATAGCCGTAGCCATAGTAGTTGCCATAGCTGTTATCGTAGTAGCTATAGCTGTTGTCGAAGGCTCGGAAGGGGGCAGTTGCGATCGCCCCCGCGGTCGCGACGGCGCCGCCTACGACATTGCCCGCCACCTCACCGGGCCCGGCAGGCCTGCGGTACACTCTCTCGCTCGGCAAGGCGGCGTTGGCGTTACGGATCCGCTGGCTTGGGTAGGCCGCGTCACGCTGAAAGTGGCGCTGGCCTGTGGCGTGAGTTTGAGTTCCCTTGGTCCTGGTTTGGGCCTGCGTATACTTCGCATCCTTGGCTATTTTGCCCTCGGCCATCGCTGGGCTCGCGAGCACCGAAGCAACAATGGCCGCGGTGCCGAGGATGGCAAGACTTGCAGTCTTCAGTTTCGGCATTGGACGCTCCCTTTTCTGTGATTTGTGACCGAGGCAAGCATCACCGCCGAGGGATGTTCCGCGTGCCGCTTCTCAAACCCATGTGATCGGGCATTCAAGTCCCCGAGAAGCGGGGAATATTCGGAACAAGGACATGCCGCCGGCCCGCCAAATCAAGCGGAGAGCAGCGGCGGTTCGCACCAGTTCACGAGATTACGATGAACTGCGAATTTGTCCCTGCGCCTTTGGGCGGCGCGCGCACTTTCGCGCCTTTCCCGGAATCACGGAGAGTGAGCCGGTTCCTGTAGATCGGCAATTTCATCGGCCAGCAGGTCGCCAGTATCAAGCGGCGCATGTGCCGACGCAAACCACTCCCCGCGCGCCGCAGCCCTCCGGCGTGCGCGCTCGCTGATCGGCAGCCTTAACAGCTCGATGAGATGATACATCTCCTGTTGGGCCAGTCGATGCGACCGATCCGGGCGCTCGCCGAGGATTGCTTCGTCCAGTGTATCAAGGACGGTGAGACCGGAAGCGGAGAACTGCCGATACACGCTTCGTTCAGAACAACCTCCGACATCCCTGTACCCGAGCCTTGTTCCTGCTTCGGCAAGACCCCGCCGCGCCAGCCGGCGCGCCGATGAGCGGTTGTGGATGACGACCCAATCGGTATGGCCCCGGTCAAATTGGCGGCGTCGCCTGCGGGCGTCGCACACCAACTCCGCATAGTGACCGGTTCCCGTCACCTCGTGTGTGATGGGATCGATTGAGGCCAGCGTGCCGAGGTCGAGAAAGCTGTCAGTGACCGGCGTCAGCAGCGTATCCGCCACGAGGTGGGCGAGACGCATCAGGTAAGTATCCGTTGAAGGGGTATCGATCACCAGGAAATGGAGAGACTCCTTGAGGCTGGAGACCGCCTCCCCGAAAGCCGCCAATTCTGCGGCCTCATTGTCGTCCAGCTTCGCCCCCTCCGCACGCCGAACGTAACGATGCAGCGGAATTTCCAGATTGACCCGTCGGTGGTTGGCCCAGATGCGCCGGTTTTCGATGTATCGCGTGAGAGCCCTTTGATTGCTGTCGAGATCGATGGTGCCGACCCGCTGGCCCTGCTTCAGAAGCGCGACAGCCAGATGCATCGCGATCGTCGTCTTTCCTGAGCCACCTTTCTCATTCCCGATGACGACCACGTGCGGCGCCCCCGGCACTGCAATCGGTGCCGTGTACAGCATCACAGGCCTGGCAAATCTGCAATTATCGCTGAGAGATGAATTCGATCAACGACGCTCGGTTCCAAAGGACGTCGTGGCAAAATCCGAAATGGCGAGGCGGTTACAAAGATCCATGGATTGACAAGCCTCTCCAACACCGGCGCATGCACTTTCTGAGTTACCAGGATCGCCCTAGAGTCGCCAACGTCGCCACGGAACGCCCCATCGTCGTTGCGGAAATGCGCCGCCAAGCAGCCGGATGATCAGCAGCAGCACAATGGCACCGATAGTGGCGACAATGATGGTGTTGACGAAGCCGCTGCCGATGTGAATGCCCAAGCGGGGCAATAGCCATGTGCCGATCAGGGCACCGACAATTCCGACGGCAATGTCGCCGATCAGACCAAAACCCACGCCTGCAACAATCTTTCCCGCCAACCAACCTGCGATAAGGCCAGCCAGCAGGATGACTACAAGGCCTTCACCTGAAATGTACATCTTGGCCTCCTTCGGTCGAAAGAGGGTCGGCCGACTGATGTGCAAGACTAACCGCAGAAAGTCCCCAGAGTTCCTAGCGGCGACTTTCCGTGGGCACTCAGGTCCGCAATGGTTCAAAGCCGTCGATGACGGCTAACCTGGCGACGCCATAGGCACCGTCCTCATGGATGATGGCAACGCGGAGGTCCTTCGGCTCCTTGCCGAACTTGGACATGGAGTATTGCGCGATGAAGTCGGTCGTCATCACGCCGTACTGGTTGCCGGCAGCCTGCGGGCGGAACACGTATTTGTAGTTCTTGCCGTCGAACACGCCCGACGAGATGCAGGTCCGAACACGCCCGAGGAGATGCAGGTCGTGATCCACATGAACTTCTTCATGTGCTCGACCCGGGCCGCCACCGGTACGCATTGCGCCGAGGAGAAGAAGCCCATCACCATGTCGACCTTCTCCTGCTCGAGCAGGCGGACGGCCTCGTTGATGGCGATGTCGGGCTTGCTCTGCGCGTCGGCATAGACGGCCTCGACCTTGTAACCCTCGACGCCGGTCCTGGCGCAATGGTCGAGCATGATCTTGACGCCGGTATATTGCAGCTCGGAGCCACCGCCGGCGAGCGGGCCGGTCAGATCGAAGATCACGCCGATCTTGATCCTCTTGTCCTGCGCCTGCGCGGCAGCCGCCACGCCCAGCGCCGCAAGCGCGACCGACAGACCCGCGAGCCAGCGGGCGGGCCCTCCTGACCGACATGAATCCCTCCCCAGAGATTGTGCACTGCATTTTTTGTTGTCGTGCCGTTCTATCACAGGGGGAGCGGCCGATAATGTCAGGAGCGATGGCTGCGTCGCCGCGGCACAGGCTTGCGCAAAGTTTCAGCGGAACGCCACAGACGTGCGGCACCGGGCGGGTACTCATAAAACCCGCGTCGGCTTTGCCCTCAAGGGCGACATAGAAGCCGGTCTGAATGAACGTCGGCCATAGGCCGGAAACCGACGATATTCACTTTTGCGATTTCCGCTTGCTTGCTCCTTTGAGGCTAGTAACCGAAGTTGCGCTCGTGCCACCGGTCATTTGCAGACAGACCAGCAAATCAACGTAGCTCGCGTTTCCGCCAGCGGTGGCCTCGCCTTCACATTGGGCTCGGGTGGGTGCGGAATAAGAAGTCCAGATCGGCCCCAATTGTTGCTCCGCCGAGTTCTCGTCGCTCATGCATTTGTCGAGACTTTGCGGCAAAACCAACCCCATCTCCTTGTCGGCTTCTACGGAACCTTTGCAGGTCGCCGCAACGTCGAATTTTGGTACCTGGTCGGAAACCTGGATCAGCAGTCCGGCTCCTGCTGCGAGTCCTAGAATGGCTGCGTTCATGGCAATTCCTTTCTGAAAAGCGAGGTCACCCGGCTCTTCCGCGCAGCCATAACTGCGGCGGAGAGCCCAGAACATCTCAATAGCAAGGCGGATATGGATAGTAGCCGCACCTTGGACGCACCACAGGTGCAACCACGGCGCCACCGACAACTGCCCCGCCAACGACCGCGCGGCGGCTGGTCCGTCTTGCCACGCCGGCCACGCTTCCGGGTGTCGCAGGACGACCTACCCGTGCCTGAGCACCCACCACACCAAATGAAAGTCCGCCCTTTGACGGCGGTTCTATCGTCAGCAATGTTGCCGACATCAGAGCGATGGCGATCGTCGCAGCAAGTCTCGAAACAGATACCTTCATCGTCGTTCTCCTCAACTTGTGGATCTTGGAGCGATCGCGCTGCGCACGATCGATCTCGTCAGCACGACAACTTTTCGATGGCGATATTCACTGCATGCACTTCCGGACGAACTGGATTCGCTCGAGAAGACCGAGGCCTTGCGCTTCCGCCTGCTTGCGGCAGCCCTCACGCTTGTCCAGGCGCAGCCCGATTTTCTGAACTAGACTCAAGCCGACACCGCTTGAAACCTCCGGAGTGGCGGCTTCGGCCGAGGTCTTGCCGGCATCGGGTGACGGCCCGTCGCCGGCCGCTCGGACCACGGCTTCAAGTCGCTTGATGTCTTCGGAGCTCAGTTTCGGCCGATCGATATTCAGCGTGACCTTGCTCAGCTTGCCGGTGAAGGTAAACGGCGTGCTGTAGTCGTTGTCGTCGACCGGTGTGCCGGTATCCGACCCGATATCGAGAGCCTCATCCCACTGGAGGATGAACGGAAGCGTGTGCTCCATCTTCTCCGTCGCGACCGTGTTGCCGTCGACCTTCAGCACCCCAGTGCCGCCCTTTCCGATGCCGCTGTAGTCGCCGAACACCATGGTTGCGGCCCCGAGACCATCATATTTGAAGTCGAACTCGATCTGGTGCTTGCCGGGCGTCAGTTCCGGCCCTTCCCAGCGCACACGCTTGAGGTCGACCAGATTCCAGGTGAACACCGGCCTGTTTTTCAGGAGGTAGAAGCCGTAGCCGCCGAACCGTCCACCTTGGGTAATCAACATGCCCTCGGCGCCACCCTGCGGAATCTCGACGTCGGCCTTGAAGTCGTAGGACGTATTGAGCACGCTCGGGGCATCGCCGTTCGGTATGCCGGTCATCGGCCGGGTCCAGGCGAAAGATGTACGGCCGGCACTTAGACTCGGTCGCGGTGTCACCAACCGCCCGGCCACAGATGAATCAAGCGGCAGCACCTGATATTTCTCGGCTTCCTTCCAGAACAGATCCTGCATCTCCTTCAGCTTGGACGGATTCTTGGCCGCCAGGTCCTCGTACTGCGTCCAGTCGTTCTTGAGATCGTAGAGCTCCCAGGGGTAATCGAGCGGGCTTGGCAGCTTGGCAATCGTTACCCAGGGTGGCCGCAACACCTTGGTGCTGGCGATCCATCCGTCGTGATAGATCGCGCGGTCGGCGAACATCTCGAAGTACTGTGTCGTGTGCGTTGAGGGCGCGTTCTCGTTCTTCTTATCGAACGTGTACATCATGCTGACACCCTCGATGGGGCTCTGTTTGATGCCGTCTACCATCGTTGGCTGCTTGATATTCGCCGCCTCGAGGATGGTCGGCACGACGTCGATGACATGATGGAATTGATTGCGGATCCCGCCCCTGTCCGTGATCACCGCCGGCCATGAGATCGCCATGCCCTGGCGGGTGCCGCCAAAATGCGACACGATCTGCTTGGTCCACGAGAACGGCGTGTCGAACGCCCAGGCCCAGCCGATCGACATGTGGTTGTAGGTGCGATCGGTGCCCCAGACGTCGTAAAAGTATTTGAGCTGCTCGTCGACGGACGGATTGGCCTGGTTGAACATCGCCACTTCGTTCGGCGTGCCGTTCGGCTGGCCCTCCGCACTCGTGCCGTTGTCGCCGTTGATATAGATGATCAAGGTGTTGTCGAGTTTGCCGAGGTCGTCGATTGCTTGAACGACGCGGCCGATCTCGTTGTCCGCATACGCGACGTAGGCCGCAAAGATGTCGACCTGTCGCAGGAACAACTTCTTTTCGTCGGCATTGAGCTGGTCCCATTCCTTGATAAGGTCCTGCGGCCACGGCGTCAGCTTGGCGTTCTGCGGAATCACACCGAGTTTCTTCTGGTTTTCGAAGATCGTGTCCCGCAGCCTGTTCCAGCCCTGATCGAACAGGTGCATCTCGCTGATCTTCTTCACCCATTCCTGGGTTGGATGGTGCGGCGCGTGGGTGGCACCCGGTGCGAACTTGATGAGGAAAGGCTGATCAGGCGAAAGTGCATGGATGCGATTGACATAGTCAATTGCTTCGTCGGCCATTGCCGTCATCAGATTCCAGCCGGGTATTCCAACGTAAGGATAAATCGGAGTGGTGTTGCGAACGAGGTTTCCCGGCTCCCACTGATTGGTGTCGCCGCCCATGAAGCCATAGAAGTATTCAAAGCCCAGGCCGGTCGGCCATTGATCAAACGGGCCGGCCTGGCTCGCCTGATATTCAGGTGTGTTGTGATTCTTGCCGAACCACGCCGTATGGTAGCCGTTGTCCTGCAGGATTCGGCCGATGGTCGCCTTGTCCTTGGTGATGACACTGTCGTACCCGGGATAGCCGGTTGCCTGCTCGGCGACCACCCCATAGCCGACCGAGTGATGGTTACGACCGGTGATCAACGCCGCCCGTGTCGGCGAACAAAGTGCCGTAGAATGGAAATTGGTATAGCGAAGACCGTCCTTCGCAATCCGGTCGAGCGCCGGCGTCGGGATGACGCCGCCGAATGTGCTGGGGACGCCAAACCCGGAATCATCGGTGATGATCAAGAGCACGTTCGGCGCCCCCTTGGGTGGGACGATGCGCGCCGGCCAGTACGGTTTTGACTTCGTCGCCTCACGCTCGATCTTGCCGCCGAATTTTTCGGGCGGAGCCGGCAACTGCGAGCCGTCGATCGTCGTGGTGGCACTTGGCGCGCCCGGCGTGCCGGTGACTTGCTGAGCTGCTGCCGAAAACGAAACGATGAGTGTCAAGCTGAAGGCCAAAAACGACGATTTGTGAAGAGTCATAGCCGCACTCCTTGCTCGCAATAGAGGTCAGAGAAGTCAGGCAGATTCCGTGCAATCGAGGTCGGAAAACTTTGCGTAACAAAATTGATAGATTCAGTATTTGATCTGGATCAAGCAGCTGCTTCCGTTCTCAGATCGGTTCACCTGCAAGCAGACTTGGCTTCCATAAATCGAAGCTCATACAGTCTACGCGATCTGGCACACTACGCTATCGAATTCGCCGCGTCACCAATGCGACAGTCGGACGTACCGGATTTTTACGGGTGCCGCATCCGGCACGTTCGACGAATTAGCTCACTCTTGGCGTCAATTCCTTCCGTGAATTGATCCGGATCAATCGCGGAAAGCTATCCTAGTAGCTACCGCTTCCCCCTCAGAAGCGGACCTTATGCGTACACGCCTAGGCTGGCAGCTGCGTTTCGATGAACGCAGTGACGAAACGCGGCATGGCGGCGTTAAGATCGGCACGGCTGCGCACCAGATGGATGCCCGCGAGCTCCGGATTTTTCTGGCGCGCGAGGTTGGACTCGATCCGTGCACGCAGCGCGTCGCCCGGCATGTCGACCCGCAGGATCTGCATCATCGCGAGCGCAGTCCCGGTGTAGATGCAGTGCCAGTCGGCGTCGCCGCGGCAATCCGACGGCACGAGCCCCGTCTCCTCCTCGAGTTCCCGCATCACGCTGGCGGCGATATCGACGGTCTCGCCCCTGATGTCGTCGAGATCGGGCGTTCCGGAGGGGAAATAGATGCGTCCGGCATTCGCGGTCTGTTCGCCCATCACCCCACACACGAAGGCACCGTCGCTTGAGAGCAGCGCGCCCATCCCGAAGCCGTTGAAGATCTCACGGTCGGGAAAGCCCCAGTCGCGCCAGGCGAGGAAGCTCGCGAAATCGGTCTCGAAATAGCTCGCGCTGAGCCGCTCGCCGGCAAACACCGGATCGCGCCCGAGCAGGACGCGACCGTTCCACAGGTTCGGGTTCAGCCGCTGCTGCTCGGCGAAATGCGCATCGATCTCGCCCCGCCGCTCGTCCGCGAACGGCCATGGGCGCCGCTGCAATGCCAAGTCGAGCGCGGAGACGCGACAGATGAGCGGAGACTGCATGTCACTCACCGCAAACTCATTTCGGCATGAGCTCCGCGCGAATTACTTCGCGCTTCCGGTCGTCTTCTTGGCCTGATCGACATATTTGTTGGTGTAGGTCTTGGTGACGTCGATGCCCGCCTTCGCGACCTCAGGCGAGCCCTCGCTGAACACCGCGAGCACGGCTTCGGCGCCCTTCGGGTCCATCTTGCCGGTTTCCGAGAACATCGGGATCGTGTTCTTCAGCGCTGCGAGATACTGCGCCCTGTCCTTTCCGACGATCTCGTCCGGCATCTTGGCCATAATGTCTTCGGCGGTGTGCGAATGGATCCAGGCCAGCGTCGCCATGATGGCGTTGGTCAGCGCCTGCACCTCCTTCTCGTGGCCGTTGACCCAGGCCGCGGTCGAATAGAGCGCGCCACCGGGATATTCGCCGCCGAACACCGCAAGCGTGTCGTGCTGGGTGCGGGTGTCGCTCAGGATCTTGAGATCGGAATGGCTGCCCTGCAGAACAGTGACGGCGGGATCGAGCATCACGGCAGCGTCGATCTGGCCCTGCTCCATCGCCGCGACCGCCGTCGCGCCGAGGCCGACGCCGATCACGGCGACGCCCGTGGGGTCAAGGCCGTTCTTCTTCAAGAGATATTTCAGGAAAAAATCGGTCGAGGAGCCCGGCGCGCTGACGCCGACCTTCTTGCCGGCGAGATCCTTGATCGAATTGATCTCGCCGGTGTGCTTGGGCGAGACCACGAGCACAAGTCCGGGATAGCGGTCATAGACCACGAAGGCCTGCAGCTCCTGCTTCTTGGCCGCGAGGTTGACGCAGTGGTCGAAATAGCCGGAGACGACATCGGCGCTGCCGCCGAGCACGGCCTTGAGCGCATCAGAGCCGCCCTTGAGGTCGACCAGTTCGACCGCAAGCCCGGCCTTGTCATATTCGCCAAGCTGCTTGGCCAGCACGGTCGGCAGATAACACAGGCAGGCGCCTCCCCCGACCGCGATGGTGATCTTGCTTTGCGCTGCGGCAAGGCCCGTCGACAGGGTCAATGCCAGCAGCGTTCCGGCAAGCTTGCCAAGCAGTTTGTTCATGACGTCCTCCGTTCGACTGGCCGGCAAGATAGAGGAGCCGACACGGCTTGAGAAGGCGACTTTCCGATAGCTGGTCAAGCCGGCGGCGGCGACATAGCATCTCGGATACAAGAAAAGCCGAAGAAGCACCAAGAATACTTCAGGGGAAACATCAAGGGAGGTCTTCATGAATCGCATTGCAACCGCGCTGTCGATTGCCGCCGCCTTTGCCGCCGGCTGCGGCGTCACCCATTTGCTACGGCCGGCGCTCGCGGCCGAGAGCATCACCGCGCAGGTCATCCACACCGGCGAGATGGACGGCGACAAGCTCGGCGACGCCAACAAGGTCGGCTTCCGTTCCAAGATGTTCGTCTCGGCCGACGGCGCCACCATCTCGATCCAGGACGGCAATGTGCCGAAGCACATGCACCCCAACACCAACGAGATGCAATTCGTGCTCGAGGGCACCGGCACGGTCTGGCTCGGCGACAAGGAAGTGACGGTGAAGCCGGGCGACCTGATCGTGATCCCGAAGGGCACGCCGCATGGCGGCACCAAGCCGCAGGGACGCGCCATCAAGGCGATCGCAATCAAGACGCCGCCGCAGGCGCCGGACGATACCAAGCTGTTGGACTGAGAACGGGTCTCGCGAACGCGCGCCCGATGACGGGCCTCAATCTCCCCACAAACTCGTCATGCCCGGGCTTGTCCCGGGCATCCACGCCTTCGTTTCCAGGTGAAGAAAGACGTGGATGGCCGGGACAAGCCCGGCCATGACGATGCATGAAGGCCAGTCGCTTTCAGAAAGGATTTCTCTCGCGGAGGCTGCCACGCTTCGTCTTGCCCCTGCAATCTCGCCGTCAATGACGCCCGGTCATATGACGATTGACAGATAATTCACTTGCCTCAGTCCCGGCCGCTTCGTAATATGATGATCGTCATTTATAGAGGGCGGAACCATGAGCCTGGACGATCACCCCACGGTCAGGGCTGTGCGCGCACGCAGCAGTCGACCGGTCCGCGATGTCCCGGTTTCATCGGAGTTCATCAAGGAGATCGCGCGGAATTGCGGCGCCGATGACGTCGGCATCATCGAGTTCGAGCGCGCGGCCATCGCGCCGCAGCGGGACTTCATTCGAAAGGTCTATGGCCGGACGCGCTCCCTGCTTGCGATCGCCTGCAGCATGAACCGCGAGCCGGTGCGCTCGCCTTCGCGCTCGGTCGCCAACGAGGAATTCCACGGCACCTACGATCACGTCAATGAGACCGCACGCGCCATCGTCCGCGCGCTCGACGAGCACGGCATCCCGGCCTGCAATTCAGTCGCCGCGTTCCCGATGGAGATGGACCTGCCCAGGATCATGATGGTTCAGCACAAGCCGATCGCCGTCGAAGCAGGCCTCGGGCGCATGGGAATCCATCGCAGCGTCATCCACCCGAAATTCGGCAGCTTCGTCCTGCTCGGCACCGTCCTGCTCGGATGCGAGGTCGACGCCCATGACCAGCCGATCGACTACAATCCCTGCCTGGAATGCAAGCTGTGCGTCGCCGCCTGCCCGGTCGGCGCCATCAAGCCGGACGGCGGCTTCGATTTCCTGTCCTGCCACACCCACAATTATCACGACTTTCTCGGCAACTTCACGCAGTGGGTGGAGAAGGTCGCGGAGTCAAAGGACGCCAAGGACTATCGCGCCCGCGTTCCCCGCACCGAGACGCTGAACATCTGGCAATCGCTGTCGTTCAAGCCAGGCTACAAGGCGGCCTATTGCATCTCGGCCTGCCCGGCCGGCGAAGACGTAATCGGGCCCTTCCTCCACGATCGCGACGCGCATTTCGCCGACGTGGTGAAGCCGCTGATCGACAAGGACGAACTCGTCTACGTGATTCCGGATACTGACGCCGAGGACGCGGTGACGCGGCGCTTTCCTCACAAGAAGGTCCAGCATGTCACGTCCGGCCGCCATAGCGGCAGCATCCAGGCCTACATCTTCTCGCTCTCGCTCGGATTTCAGCGCGGCCGGGCGCGAGGTCTCGATTCCGTGACGCATCTGCGCTTCACCGGTGCAAGCGCGCTGGATATGACGGTCGTGATCAAAGGCAAGGATCTCCAGGTGGTGCCGGGGCGTCATGTCGGAGATGCGGCTTTGACCATCACCGCAGATGCCCAGGCATGGCTGCGCGTGCAGAACCGCGACCTCGAGCTTGCCGACGCGATTGCCACAGGGCTGGTGAGCTACAGCGATGAGAAGCTGTTCGCGGCCTACATGCGGTGCTTTCCGCTCTGAGCGAATTGCTCACACCAACAGACCGCCGCCGTCCACCGGAAGAGTCTGCCTGGTGACATAGCTGTTCAGCATCAGATAGAGATAGGCCGTGGCCGCTTCGGCCGGCGAGGCGGCGCGCGGCAGTGGCAAGCCCGCCACATAGCCGCGCACCCTCTCTTCCGGCATCTGTCTGACACGCTCGGTGAGAATGAGCCCGGGGCACACGGCATTGACGCGGACCGGCGCAAGATCGACGGCAAGGCCGCGGGCCAGGCTCTCGATCGCGCCCGCAGCCGCGGTCACGAACGGCATGCCTTTTTGCGGGCGATGCGCCAGCAGGCCGCCGGTCAGCGTGATCGATCCGTTCGGAGCGATCACGCGGCTGCCGTGCTTGACCGCCGCGAGCGCGCCCCAGAAGCGGAGAGCGAGGCCCTCGCGCGCGGCGGCGAGATCGAGATCGCGCGTCGCGGCGAACACCGGCAGGTCCCAATCGCCCGCCGTGATCGCGAGGTGATCAAAGCTGCCGACCTGATCGAAGAAGCGCGACACGCTGGCTTCGTCGCGCAGATCGACGATGCTGCCCGCAGATCCCGGCAACCGCGCAACCGCCGCATCGACATTGGCCGCCTTGCTGGAGGCAATCACCACCCCCGCACCCCGCTCCCGCGCCAGCGTAGCGACGGCGAAGCCAATCCCCGACGATCCCCCGATTGCGATCACACGCTTGCCATCGAGCGACATCGCAGCATCTGCCATGGCTGGTCTCCACTTCTTACTGCGCTGAATAGGCCAGTTGATCGAGATCGGCGATCAAGCCCGGCCCGACCGGTTCCCATCCGAGCTTCTTGCGCGTCTGCGCGCTGGAGGCCGGCATGTCGTATGCCGCGAAGGTGCCGAGCCAACCAAAGAAGGCCTCGGCCTCTTGCGGGGCGATGGATTTGGCCGGCAACGTCAGGCGACGCCCGATCGCTTCGGCAATCTCGCGCATCGGAACACCCTCTTCCGCGACCGCGTGATATCTCGCGTTCGGCTCGGCCTGTTCGATCGCCAGCCGGTAGAGACGCGCCACGTCGAGGACATGCGCCGCCGGCCAGCGATTTTGCCCGTCGCCCACATAAGCGCACGCGCCCTTTGCGCGGTACACCTCGATCAATGGGGTGATGAGACCCTGCCGGACCGGATCATGGACCTGGGGAAGACGCATGACCGATGCGCGGACGCCCTTCAGCGACAGAGCCGTCTGCTCCGACACGCGCGGGAACGGGAAGTCCGGCGATATCATCTGCGTCTCAATCGCAAGCTGGCCGGCCCCGGCCAATCCCGCCAATCCACCGGTCACGATCAGGGGCCGGTCCGATCCCGCCAGAACAGAACCCAGGGCTTCGATGGCGCAGCGGTCGATCTCGCAGCTCTTGGCGAAATTGGACCAGTCGTGAACGAAGCCCAGGTGAATGACAGCATCCGAAGCGGTTGCCCCCTTGCGCAAGCTATCAAGGTCCTCGAGCGAGCCGCGAAGAACCTCCGCACCGAAGGCAGAGATCGCGTTCGCCCCCTCGTCCGAACGGGCCATGCCAAGAACCTGATGTCCGGCGGCGATCAGGTCCTTGACGACGGGAGTGCCGATAAATCCGGTGGCACCAGTAACAAACACACGCATGAGGAAGTCTCCAAGTTTCGTTGGAGACAAATCTGGCCCCGCGCGCTATCCTGTTAAAGTAGTGACCTTATCATGGTATAGTTTCTAACAGCATGAGCGCGTCAGTCGAACAAGAGAACCTGCTCGGCGCTTACCTGAAGGACCGTCGCAGCAAGCTCGATCCGGCGACATTCGGCTTTCCACCCGCGCGGCGGCGGACGCCGGGCCTGCGCCGCGAGGAGGTGGCGCAGCGCGCCAACATCAGCGCGACCTGGTACACGTGGCTCGAACAGGGCCGCGGCGGCGCGCCGTCGGCCGATGTGCTCGACCGCATCGCGCGTGCGCTGATGCTGACCGATGTCGAACGCGAGCATCTGTTCCTGCTCGGCCTCGGCCGCACGCCCGAGGTGCGTTACCAGAAGAATGAAGGCGTCTCGCCGCGGCTGCAGCGCGTGCTCGACGCGTTGCTGCCGAGCCCCGCGGTGATCAGGACCGCGACATGGGACATCGTCGCCTGGAACCGGGCGGCGACCGTGATGCTGACGGACTATGGATCGCTGCCGCCGCGCGAGCGCAACGTGCTGCGCTTCATGTTCCTCGATCCGCGCGTCCGCGCCGCGCAACACGACTGGGCAAGCATGGCGCGCTTCGTCGTCGGGGCGTTCAGGGTGGACGCGATGCGCGCCGGCGCGGCCGCCGAGGTGCAACCCTTTGTCGATGAACTCTGCCGGCTCAGCCCGGAATTCGCGGCGCTCTGGCGCGACAACGACGTGCGAACCCATGGCGAGGGCGTCAAGCAGCTCCGGCACCCGATCCTCGGCCAGGTCAAGTTCGAATATTCCGCGTTCGCGGTCGATGGCCGGTCCGACCTCAGCATGATCGTCTACAATCCTGTTGATCCGGAGGTGGCCGAGAAGATCCGCAGGCTGATGGACATCCCGCCTGACAAGACCTAATCCCGCGTCACCGCCGTCGGCCGCCACACCAGCAGCCGCTTTTCGACCATCGTCACCGCCATGTCGATCAGGATGACGAAAGCCGACAGCACGAACATACCGGCGAACACGCCGGCGACATCGAACACGCCTTCGGCCTGCTGGATCAGGTAGCCGAGGCCGGCGGCGGAGCCGAGATATTCGCCGACCACCGCGCCGACCACGGCAAAGCCGACCGAGGTGTGCAGCGAGGAAAACATCCAGGACAGCGCCGAAGGCCAGTAGACGTGGCGCATCAGCTGCCGCTCGTTCATGCCGAGCATGCGGCCATTGTCGAGCACGGTGGTCGGCACTTCCTTGACGCCCTGATAGACGTTGAAGAACACGATGAAGAACACCAGCGTCACGCCGAGCGCGACCTTGGACCAGACGCCGAGCCCGAACCACAGCGCGAAGATCGGCGCCAGCACCACGCGCGGCAGCGCGTTGACCATCTTCACATAGGGATCGAACACCGCGGCGACGCGCGGCTGCCGCGCGAACCAGAAGCCGACCAGGATGCCGCCGGCCGAGCCGATCACGAAGGCGAGGATCGACTCCCACAGCGTGATCGCGAGATGCTTCCAGATCACCCCGCTCGAAAACCACTTGACGATCTGGCTGAAGACGTCGACCGGGTTGGAGAAGAAGAACGGCGGCAGCAGCACCTTGCCGAACACCGGCACGGTGGAAAAGAACTGCCACAACGCCAGCGTGACGACGGCGACCAGAACCTGCAGGGAAAGCAACGTGACGCGCGACATCAGGCGGCTCCCGCCTGCGTCGACTGGACATAGCCCTTCATCACCTCGTCCTTCAGTACGCCCCAGATCTCGCGATGCAGGGCATGGAAATCCTTCTCCATCCTGATCTCGGCGATGTCGCGTGGCCGCGGCAGCGTGATGCGCCAGTCGCCGATGATGCGCGCGCTGGGCCCGGCCGACATGATCACGACGCGATCGGCGAGCGCGATCGCCTCCTCGAGATCGTGGGTGACGAACAGCACCGCCTTGCGGTCGGCGGTCCACAATTCCAACAGCAGATTGCCCATGATCTGCCGCGTCTGGGCGTCGAGCGGGCCGAACGGCTCGTCCATCAGCAGGATCTTCGGATCGCGGATCAACACCTGCGCGAGGGCGACGCGCTTGCGCTGGCCGCCCGACAGCATGTGCGGATAGCGATTGGCGAAGGCGCCGAGCCCGACCGCTACGAGCCATTTCTGCGCCCGCGCGAGCGCCTCGGCGCGCGGCGTGCCTGAGATCTCGAGCCCGATCGCGACATTGTCGATCGCGGTCTTCCACGGGAACAGCGCGTCGGCCTGGAAAAGATAGCCGGCGTCGCGGTTGAGGCCGCTGAGCGGCCGGTCGAAGATCCTTGCCGTTCCTGCCGCGGGTTTCAACAGCCCGGCGGTAACATTGAGCAGCGTCGACTTCCCGCATCCGGTCGGGCCGACAATGGCGACGAACTCGCCATGCGCCACCGAAAGATTGGCCTGCTCGACCGCGGTATAGACGCGTCCATCCGCCAACCGAAACGCCACCGTCGCACCGTCAAGCGCGACCGCCGTCGGCTCCGTCATCGCCACGCATCCCTCCCGAACTTTGCGAGATGGCTTAGCGGTTCGGGCCGGCAAGTTCAACGCAGGAAGATGGCGCAGGCTGCGGTCACGCAGTTTTCAGACAGGCCGGGTTGCGCAAATGCGCAACCCGGTTGCGCATTGCGCCGACATCGTCGAGGCTGCGGGCCAAAGCGGCGGACAAGGAGAAACTCATGCGGATCGCAGTGGTGGGCGCTGGCGGCGTCGGGGGCGGCTTTGGTGCGGCGCTCGCGCATGCCGGAGCCGACGTCACCTTTATCGCGCGCGGTGCCCATTTGGCCGCCATGCGCAGCGAGGGGCTGAAGGTTCAGGGCGGCCGCGGCGAAAGCCATCTGGTCCCGACCCAGGCGACCGACGACCCGGCGCGCGTCGGCCCGGTCGATGTCGTGCTGTTCTGCGTCAAGCTGTGGGACGTCGAAAGCGCCGGCCAGCACATCAAGCCGATGATCGGCCCCGACACCGCCGTGATCCCGCTGCAGAACGGCATCGACGCGCCTGACAGGCTGATCTCGATCTTGGGACGCAACGCCGTGATGGGCGGCGTGGCGCAGATCAGCGCCTCGATCATCAAGCCCGGCGTGATCAACCAGGTCGGTACCTTCATGCGCATGATCTTCGGCGAGCTCGACGGCCGCATCACGCCGCGCGGCAAGGCGCTGCTCGAGCTCTCCCTGAGGGCCGGGTTCGATGCGACGCTGAGCGAGCAGATCAACACCGAGCTCTGGATGAAGTTCATAGGCCTCGCCACCAATGCCGGCATGACCGCCGTCACACGGCAGCCGATCGGCAGACTACGCGACGATCCCGATCTGCGCCCGTTCTTCGTGTCAGCCTGCGAGGAGATCATCGCCATCGCCCACGCCAGCGGCATCAAGCTGCCGCCGGACCCGCTTGCGAAGGTGCTCGACTTCATCGGACACGCGCCGCCGGCGATGAAGGCCTCGATGGCACTCGATCTCGAACGCGGCAACCGGCTCGAACTACCCTGGCTGAACGGCAAGGTGGTCGAACTCGGCCGCAAGCTCGGCGTACCGACGCCGACGCACGACATGCTCTATGCGGTGCTGAAGCCCTATGCGATGGGTGCGCCGTCCTGAAATCCCAGCAGGACTGAAATCCGCCGGCCGGCCTCACGCACCAGCCTGGAAAATTCCAGCAGCTTCTGCTCGTCGATGCGCGCGCTCGGCCCGTAGAGACCGACCGAGCCGACGACGCTGCCGCGGTGATCGAAACACGGCGCGGAGACCGCGACCGTGCCGGCGAAGATCTCGCTGTGGCTGGTCGCATAGCCGTTGCGCCGGGCAAATGCCAACGCTTCCTCCAGCCGCGCGCGGTCGGCACTCTTCGGGATGGTGGCGAGAAGTGCGGCCTGCCGCGCCGGGTCCATGAAGGCCAGCATCGCTTTGCCGGTCGAGCCCCGGGTCAGGCTCGAACTGTCGCCGACGCCACGGCTGATCGAGAGCACGTGACGGCTCTCGCATTCGAGGATGCAGATGCCGCGATCCTCCTGCATGCGGAACAGCGCGGCGGTCTCGCCGGTCGCCTCGCGCAGGCCTTCGACAACCGGACGTGCGATCGTGACGACTTCGAGCCCCTTCAGCCAGACATGCGACAGCTTCATCACGCCGTGCGACAGGCGGAAGCGCTGCGGGTCGCCTTCGGCCTGGATCAGGTCGCGCTGCGCCAGCGTCTGCAGCAGGCGATAGAGCGTCGGCCGGCTTAGCCCGACGCGCTTCTGGATCTCGATCACGCTCATCGCCGGCTGATCGGGCGTGAAGCATTGCAGGATCGCGATCGCGCGATCGACCGCCCGCACGCCTGACGCCCCCCGCTCCGCGCCGAGCTCCGTGTCTTGGGCTTCAGCCTTCGGTTTCTTCGCCATCCATCCACATCCGCAAATTCGACAGGGCGCGCTGCATCCAGCGCGCTTGACCAATCGGCACGCCCGGATAATATCGCATATTATGATAATAATGTCCATCAGATGGACATATAAAAATCGACCGGAGGATTGCAGTTGCCGCAGACAGACGCCTTGCGCACATGGGCCGCCTTCGCGATCGCCACGCTGATGCTCTCGGCGCCGCTGGCGCACGCCGGGCCCGACGGCTCGGACATCTCGGACGGAGTGGTGCGGATTGCGGTTCTGGGCGATTACGGCAGCGGCCGGGATCTCGGCGGGCCGGGCTCGGTGACCGCCGCCAAGCTTGCTGCCCAGGATTTTCACAACAAGGTGCTGGGCAAGCCGATCGAGATCATCTCGGCGGACCACCAGAACAAGCCCGACGTCGCGGTCGGGATCACGCGGCAATGGTTCGATGTCGAACATGTCGACGCCGTGACCGATCTCGCGGTGAGCTCGGTCGGCCTTGCGGTTGCCGGACTTGCGACGCAGAGCAACCGGACCGCGCTGGTCTCGGGCGCCGCGACGTCCGATTTGACCGGCGACAAATGTTCGCCCGTCATCACGCATTGGGCCGACGACACCTACGCGCTATCGGCCGGCCTGGTCGGCGAGCTCAGCCGCCGCGTCGGCAAGGAATGGTTCTTTGTCGCGGTCGACTATTCGTTCGGCAGCGCGATGGTGAAGGATGCGTCGCGCGCCGTCACCGATGCCGGCGGCAAGGTGAAAGGTGCGGTGCGCTATCCGTTCAACACCACCGACTTCTCGTCCTTCTTGCTGGCCGCGCAAAACTCCGGCGCCAAGGTGGTGGCGCTGGCCGGCACCGGCGCCGACACCGTCAACGCGGTGAAGCAGACCCACGAATTCGGCCTGCAACAGGGCGGGCAGACCATCGTCGGCATGCTGACCTTCATCTCCGACGTTCATTCGATCGGCCTGCGCGACGCGCAGGGCATGTACATCGCGTCCCAATATTACTGGGATGACGACGACGGCACCCGCGCCTTCGCCAAGCGCTTCATCGAGATCGAGAAGCGCGAGCCGACCAAGCTGCAGGCGGCGACCTATGCCGCCGTGCGCCATTATCTGAAGGCGATCGAGGCCGGCGGCAGCGACGAGGCCAAGGCGGTCAACGACGAGATGCGCAAGCTGCCGGTCGATTTCTTCGGCCGCCCCGCGCATATCCGCAAGGACGGCCGCGTCGTGTACGACCTCTCGCTCTACCGCGTGAAGAAGCCGGACGAGAGCAAATATCCCTGGGACTACTACCAGAAGATCGCGGTCATCCCCGGCGAGAAGGCGTTCCGCGCCGAGGGAACGGGCGGCTGCAAGCTCGACAAATAAGACGCACCATTATTCGCCGCGACGCACGGTCGCGCATGTAGGAACAAGGAGGAGCCGATGCCGCTTCGCAACGATTTCGATCAGCTTGTCGACGTCAAGGGTGGCTTCATCAGCCGCGAGATCTTCGTGGACGCCGATATCTACCGCCAGGAACTCGACAAGGTGTTCACCCGCGCTTGGCTGCTGGTCGGTCATGAAAGCCTGGTACCCAATCCCGGCGATTTCTACGCCTCGCGGATGGGCGAGGAGTCCGTCATCCTCTGCCGCGACAAGACGGGCGAGATCCACGTCTTTCTCAATTCGTGCCGGCATCGCGGCATGAAGGTGTGCCGCTACGAGCAAGGCAACACGTCGCTGTTCACCTGCCCGTATCACAGCTGGACCTACACCACCGACGGCAAGCTGCAGGGCGTTCCGCTGCACCGGACGCTCTATGACGGCGTCCTCGACCGCGAGGCCAACTCGCTGGTCTCGGTGGCGAAGCTCTGCAACTACAAGGGCTCGATCTGGGCGACCTGGGACAAGGATGCGCCCGACTTCATCACCTATCTCGGCGATGCCAAGATACATCTCGACCAGGCGCTCGACTGCCGCGACGGCCGCGAGGGCGGCTCCGAGGTGATCGGCGTCCACAAATGGGTATTCCCCGCCAATTGGAAATTCGCCGCCGAGAATTTCCTCGGCGACACCTATCACAATCCGAGTCACCGCTCGGTCGATCTGATCGGCATCGGGCCGAGCGCCGCGGCCGGCAAGAAGGGCCGCCGCGACGACGAACTGGAGAAGGCACAACACGTCTGGATCAGCTTTCCGGGAGGACACGGCGTGCACAGCGCGATCCAGCCCGAAGCCAATGAATACACCGAGTCCTTCCTCGACAATCCGATCCTCGAACAATACTTCCGGCACTGCTTCGAGGAGCGCAAGCGGCGGCTCGGCGAAGGGGCGCGACTGCTGCCCTTCGTCGGCACGATCTTCCCCAACACCTCATATCACGGTCGCCAGCCGCGCGGACTTTGCGCCTGGCATCCGCACAGCCCGACCTCGACCGAAGGCTGGCGCTTCTTCCTGGTCGACAAGGACGCGCCGAAAGAAGCCAAGGATTATCTGCGCCACTACTACATGCGCTACTCGGGCCCGGCCGGCATGACCGAACAGGACGACATGGAGAACTGGCTCTATGCGACCGCGGCGAGCACCGGCACGGTCGCGCGGCGCTATCCCTTCAACTATCAGCAGTCGATGGGCGCCTACACGAGCGGTCATCCGCTCGGCGGCGATGTCTCTACGCAAGTCACCGAGCAGATCGCGCGCGGCTTCTATCGGCGCTGGACCACCTACATGCAGGGCGGCGACTGGCACCAGTTGCTTGGATCCCCCGCAAGCAACCGGGAGGCCGCAGAATGACCGCGCCTCGGAAAACCGTCCTCGTCAGCGGCGGCACCTTCGGCATCGGCCGCGCGATCACACTCGGCCTCGTTCGCCGCGGTCATGCGGTGGTGGCGTTCGGCCTCGAGGCGCCACAGGTCTCGAGCACCGCGCAGAACGCCATTCCGGCCCTGCGCCAAGAGCTCGATCGCGAGGGCCTCTCCGCCGAATTGATGGAAGCCGATGTGTCGCAATCGGGCGATGTCGGCAAAGTGGTCGCGCAGGCCATGGCGCGGTTCGGCCGCATCGACGGCGTCGTCAACAACGCCGCGATCGGTCCGCTCGGCACCGTGCTCGACACCGACGAGGCGCTGTTCGATCGCATTATCGCCGTCAATCTGAAGGGACCGTATCTGACCAGCCGCGCGGCGATCCCCCACATGATCGCACAGGGCGGCGGCTCGATCGTCAACATCGGATCCGGCGCCGGCTGGGGCAAGCCGAACATGGCGGTCTACAGCGCGAGCAAGGGCGGTGTTGTCGCGTTGAGCGCCGCCATGGCCTACGACTTTTTCCACCAGCGCATCCGCGTCAACACCGTGATCCCCGGTGGTGGCGGCATCGTCAGCGGCATGAGCCTCGGCCGCGTCGGCGGCGACACCGCACGCTTCGGCAAGGGCGCGGCGGGCACCGCCGCGGGCCGCGTCGCCGCCGGTGACGATATCGCCAATGTCGTGGCCTTCCTGCTGTCGCCGGAAGCGGAAACGCTGTCCGGCACCGTGATCGATGTCGGCTGCTTCGCCCAGCAGGGCGGACCGATCCCGCCCAAGCCGACGACCTGACAACCCCGAGATGCCTGATGAGGAGCTACCGATGACGACGACCGTTCAGGATCAGGACAGGCAAGAGCATCCGGCCAATGCCACGATCGAGCGATCGGCGGCCTATTACCGGCTGAAGGCCGATGTCGAAGATTTCTACTACCACGAGGCCGATCTGCTCGATGACCGACGCTTCCGCGACTGGCTCGACTTGTTGAGTGACGACATCAGCTATTTCATGCCGATCCGGCGTAATGTGAAGTTCGGCCAGCAGGCCGCGCGCGAGAACACCAAACGCGGCGAAGGCATCAGCTGGTTCGACGAGGACAAGTGGACATTGACCAAGCGCGTCGAGCAGATCCTGACCGGCGTGCACTACGCCGAGGAGCCGCTGTCGCGGATCACCCATATGGTCAGCAATGTGCAGATCAAGGGCGCGCGGCCGAATATCGACGCGGCACATGAGCTCGATGTCATCAGCCGCTTCCTCGTCTATCAGAACCGCGTCGAGTACGAGACCTACATCTTCGTCGGCCGCCGCAACGACACGCTGCGCCTGACCGGCAATGGCTGGAAGATCGCAAGGCGCGAGATATTGCTTGAACAGAATATCCTGCTGGCCAAGAATCTCACGACGTTCTTCTGAGCGGGGCCGAGCGGGGCCAAGGGTTGCGTGGGTAGCAGGGGTAGCAAGGGCGGCGATGATTGACGTGATGGCGATCAAGGTGGGGGCGCGGCTGAAACTCGAGGCCGGCGTCGTCGCCGAGGTGGTGGACAACATGGACGACGGTCAGTGGCTGCAGGTGCGTTATCTGGAGTGCCCTGCCCGGCCCGGCGACGTCGGCACCGTGGAGCTGTGCCACGCGCAGGACGTCATCAAGGTACTCAGCGAGTAGTTGCGGCCAACGGACAACAGATCATGCTGCGATTTGAATACATGCCGAGCGATTTCCATCCACTGTTCCTGTTCCTCGGCGAGGCTGCAGACGTCGCCGCGCTGGCAAAGCTGTTGCGGCGCTTTGCCGAGAACCCGCAAGTCATTGCCGTGGCGGAACGGATTCCCGACGCCGTGTCACGCGACGAACTGGTGCTGGCGCCGGCCGACGACGAGTTCGGCATGCGGGATCTCGGCGGCCGGTTTGCCTGGAAGCTGACGGATTGGCAGGCAGAACGGATCGCCGAGCGCATCGAGCTCCTGACGCCCGAGGATAACAAGTCCGGCTCGGAAATCGTCGAGATCGGCAGCGAGGGCGAGATCCCGGTCAAGGTGTCGCGCGGCGAGTTCACCGACGACTTCCTGGTCACGCGCAGATAGCGGCGGGCAGATCGCGTGAGCTCACAACGCAAGCCAAAAGTCCTGATTGCGGGCGCCGGGATCGGCGGCCTCGTCGCGGGGTTGTCGCTGCTGCAGCGTGGGATCGAGGTCGAGATCTTCGAGCAGGCGTCCGAGCTGCGCGAGCTCGGCGCCGGCGTCCAGCTCAGCGCCAACGGCACGAGCGTCCTCGTCGCGCTCGGCCTCGAGCAACAGATGCAGGCCATCGCCTGCGAGCCGTCGGGCAAGGAGATCAGGCTGTTCAGCACCGGGCGAACCTGGAAACTGTTCGACCTCGGCGCCTCCTCGCGCGGAATCTATGGCGCGCCCTACTGGATGGTGCATCGCGGCGACTTTCACCGCGTGCTGGTCGACGCGTTCAATGCGCGGGCACCGGGGCGACTTCATCTCGACAGCCGCTGCTGCGGTTTTGACCAGGACGCCGACGGCATCTGGCTGCTACTCGCCAATGGTGAGCGGCGCCGCGGCGACGTCGTGGTCGGCGCCGACGGCGTGCACTCCGAGATTCGCCGGCAGATCGGCGGCGACAGCAAGCCGTTCTTCTCCGGCGTGGCCGCCTGGCGCGGTCTGGTGCCGATGCAACGGCTCCCGGCGGGCCTCAGGCGCGACGTGGGCACCAACTGGATCGGCCCCGGCGGCCACGTCATCACCTATCCGGTTCGCCGCGGCGAGCTGTTGAACTTCGTCGGCATCTTCGAGGGCGAGAGCTGGTCTGTCGAGTCGTGGACCGAACGCGGTACCGGCGAGGCCTGCAGCGGCGCCTTCGCCGGATGGAATCCGGAGATCCATGCCATCATCGACAACCTCGATGTTCCCTACAAATGGGCGTTGCTCGGCCGCGATCCGCTCGATCGCTTCGTCGTGGGGCGCGCTTGCATACTCGGCGACGCCGCGCATCCGACGCTGCCGTTCCTGGCCCAAGGGGCCAACATGGCGATTGAGGACGGTATGGTGCTGGCGCGCTGCCTCGAACGCTTCCCGCCCGATGAGGCGCTGCAGCGCTATCAGGCCGCGCGGCTGACGCGAACCAATACAATCGTGGTGAAGTCCGCCGAGAATGCCAGGCGCTTCCACAATCCGGCGCTCGCCGATGCCGAAGGCGCCGACGACTATGTCTCGCGCGAATGGCAACCGGAACGGGTGCGCGAGCGCTATGATTGGCTGTTCACCTACGACGCGTCGAGCGTGCCGGTCTGACGGCAGGCGTTCGTCACGCCTCGTGCTCCCGCGTCAGTGAGTGCGATGACGGCCGCGATGCGCCCGGCGCTTCGGAGGCAGTTGCGGAGCAAAAAAGGGATTCACCGAGCACATCGCGGACCGGCCAGACGCACTCGCCTGGCACTGCGGGATCGAGGTAAAGCTGCAGTCGATGTAGTTTCCGCCGAACCTGCCGCCATAGACATGCATGCACACCGGATAGTTCGGATCGTAGGCCTGCCCCGCGGCAGGTCCGGCCAGCGCGACCGCAAATGCGGCGATCGCGAACAGTTTCAGGCGCATCGGTTTCTCCCTGTCGTTCGGACGGTTTCCTCACAACTGCCGAAGTTAGTCAACAGCACCGGCGACGCGACGGCCATGCGGACTAAGCCGGGCGGCAAACCTGAGCGCGCTAAAGCATGATCCGGAAACGTGCGAAGCGTTTTCCGAAAGAATCATGCTCATACAAGGAGCCAAAGCGCGATGACGATTCAGCCAAATCTCATCGCGCTAGTCGCGCTGGCGATCTCGGCGCCCCCGCTCCTTCGGAGCGGTTTTCGGACCTTTGTAGAAGGGATTGACCGAGCATGTGGCCGACCGACCCGAGGCCGTTGCCTGGCATTGCGGAAGCGACGTGAAGCTGCAATCGACGTACTCGGGCGTCAGCCGGCCTTCATAGACTTCCATGCAGACCGGATAGTTCGGATCGTACATTTGCGCGGCGGCGGGCCCGGCGATGCAAACACCGATCGCGGCGATGATGGTGAATTTCAAGCGCATCGCGTTCTCCTCAAGCCTGGTCCGGAGCGCCGGGCACACGGCTATCGCTGTTCATCAGCCGGCTTGCCGTCGCCCTCACCGAGACAACGGATCATGAAGGCTGTCGTGTCCCGCGGCAGAACTTGCGCGGCACGCGCCTTGAGACGGCATTCGAGTTGTGCGATCTGGCGCGCCCGCTGCCGTTCCGATGGCAGCGTCGATTGGCGCAACCGGCGCAACGTCATCGGCGAGCCGTCCGACTCGAAGCTCAACTCGTACTTCTTGCCGTTCTGGTCGGTGGCGGCGCAGGTGATCGTGGACACCTGCCGCGTGATGAAGCTTCCGACCTGACGGCAGGAGCCTGTCGACATCTCGACCAGCGGCACCGGCAGCCCATCAACGCGCGGGCGGTCGCTCGACTTCAGCAACATGCGGTCGACCGCAAGCTCGAACAGATTGTCCTGGGTGCGCTCGGTGCTCTCGCCGGAGAACGAGACGATGTGACTCTTGTCGGCGGGATCGTCGAGCACCACGGTGAATTCGGAACGGCCGCGCAGGGTGTGGAAGTAGGCGACTGCCTTGCACGTATAGCTGCGGCCGGCGACCGTGACATTGCGGCAGCTGCCGGACATCAATGCATACAGATCGACGTCGTAGACCGGACCGGCGGCAACGGCGAGCGCAGGCAGGCAGACGACGGCAGCCGCAATCAATTGAGCGAAACGGGAGATCATGCTGAAACGTTCGAAAACAGGGTCGGTGGAGCGGTCCATGGCCCAAGGTCGCTGATTTCCACGGACTGTGCAACGAAGAAGCAGGCCCAAATGTGGACGCCCCGGGAACGACCGGGGAACGCAGCGCAATCCGTGCTGAAAGGTCGCGTCAGATTTGCGGGCCGGACAGCGTGACCTCGCGCTCGGCGCGGAACACGTTGCTGTAGAGGTTCGCGATCCACTGGCGGCCGCTTGCCGTCATGTTCAGGCAGTTGATGGCGCCCTGGATGTGCGGCGCAACCATATTCCAGTAGAATTGCGGATATCGATCGACGATGTCCGCCGGCGATTCATAGCCGAGCTGGCGGTTGATGCCGACTTCCTCGAATTCGTGATAGAGCGCGTTGGCCTTTCTGATGTAGTTGGGATCGCCGAGCTGCCCGATGAAATCCGCCGCCCGGACGATCGCCGCCTCATCGTCATATTGCTGGCCTTCGGACGCCGGAAACCGCGTGCCCTCGATGTTGCGCGCGACGCGTTCGCGATCGAGCGGAATGACGGCCTCGAGCCTGTCGAGCACATACAGCTTCGAGCGGTCGACGTGATACGGCATCAGCCCGGCATCCGACGAACCGCGCGGCAGCACCACCTTGTTGCCGGACGCATCGATGACGTAACCATCCGGTCCGTCGCCCTTCAGCAGCCCACGCACATAGCCGATGTCGTGGGTCAGGCAGGCGATGATCGTATGGGTGTAGTCCTCGGCGGTGACATGCGTGTGCAGCGCGCGACCGCGAATGATCTCGTGCCCGGCCAGCGTGACCAGCATCGTATGCTCGACATTATGGTAGAGCGCATCGCTGTTGCCGATGCATTCCAGCGCGATGCGTGCCGCAGCCGGCAGCAGTTCGCCGAAGCGGGCCTGCGAAGCCCCAAAGGTGCGACTGACCCATGTGGCGAGAAACTTCTCCAAAGCGCCTGCCGCCAACTCAGGTAACGTCATCATCGATGCAGCCCCCGACCGCGCAACGTTCCTCGCTCGCCCCGATCTCACGTCGTAGTTGGGCTGCAACTATAGCGTATCTGCGGGCGTGCGGCTACGCGCTGACGAACGTAACGATTCGCACCGGCCGTACTTTCCCGGCCTTGCCGGCCGCGAAGCCAAAGCCGCTGATGTGGCATGAACCCTGCATGATTCGGGTCAGACCGGGTTAATCCCACTGATAAAGGCCGTCATGCTTGTTACGCTCGTCGCTATCCTCTGCAATGCTCAACTCTGCATGGAAAAGGTCGTCACCACGAGCGACCAATCCGGCATCACCATGGGCGCCTGCGCAGTGAACGCGCAGATCGGCATCGCCGATTGGCTCTCCAAGGGCCCGTATCACGATTGGCACCTGCAGAGCTATAAGTGCATCATGGGCAAATACGTACCCAAGAACGAAGTGTGATGTGCTCACAGCCCTGCAGGGGCTGATCCGCTTCTGGTGCCCGATGGAACAGAAACCACGCGGCGCAGACGTCTGCGCCGCAAGCCAAAAGTCCGTTTTGCGAAACCACGGGCGCAACCGGTTGCGCCTCAAGTCAAAGTCCATTTTATGGGCTATCACTGTCGCACACAATGGTGAGACGTGAGGTCGCCCTGGAATGCCCGCAACGCCGCTGATTGCCTACGCGCATGTCGGCAAGAGTTTTGACGATGGTCGCGTGGTGGCGGTCGACGACGTCTCGCTTGACGTAGCCGAGGGCGAATTCCTGGCGATCGTCGGCGGCTCGGGCTCGGGCAAGACGACGCTGCTGCGGCTCGCCAACCGCCTGATCGAAGCCGACCGCGGCCAAATCGCCGTCGAGGGTGAAGACGTCAGCCGCATCGACCCGATCCTGCTGCGGCGCCGCATCGGCTATGTCTTCCAGAGCGGCGGGCTATTTCCGCATCTTTCCGTCGCCGGCAATGTCGGCATCACGCCGAAGCTTCTCGGCTGGCCGCAGGCGGAGATCTCGGCGCGGGTCGACGAATTGCTCGACCTGGTGCGGCTCGACCGCTCACAATATCGCGACCGTCTGCCGCACGAGCTCTCCGGCGGCCAGCGCCAACGCGTCGGCGTCGCGCGCGCGCTGGCTGCGAAGCCGCGCATCGTGCTGATGGACGAGCCGTTCGGCGCGCTCGATCCGCTCACCCGCGACGCGCTCGGCGACGATTATCGAACACTGCACCGCGCGCTCGGCCTGACCACGGTCATGATCACCCACGACATGACCGAGGCGTTGCTGCTGGCCGATCGTGTCGCGGTGATGCATGGTGGCAGGCTGCTCGCCCAGGGCACGCCTGCGGAACTCTCGGCCGACAGCGATGCCTATGTCGGCGAACTCATGCGCACGCCGCGGCGACAGGCGGAGCGCCTGGGCGCATTGCTGCCGCGGGACGGCACGGCATGAGCCTGTCAGCCGATCCACGCTGGAGCGAGGCGCTTTCACATTTGCCTGATTATCTCGGCAGTCATGTGCGGGTCAGCGTGGCCGCGCTGGCGCTCGGGCTTCTGATCAGCCTGCCGCTTGCGATCGTGGCACGCAACCGGCCGGTGTTGCTCGGCACGCTGCTTGGATTTGCGAGTATCGTGCAGACCGTACCCGGCCTAGCTTTGCTTGCGCTGTTCTATCCGCTGTTGCTGGCGCTCGCCGCGGTGACAGCGGCGTGGCTCGGCTTCAGCTTCTCCGCCTTCGGCTTTCTGCCGGCGGTGCTGGCGCTCGCGCTCTATTCGATGCTGCCGGTGTTGCGCAACACTATCACCGGCCTGTCGGGCGTCGATCCGGCGGTGCTGGAAGCCGCCCAAGGCGTCGGCATGACGCCGCGGCAATCGCTCGCCATGGTCGAGCTGCCACTGGCGCTGCCGGTGATGATGGCGGGGATCCGCACCGCCGCGGTGTGGGTGATCGGCACCGCGACGCTGTCGACGCCGATCGGCCAGACCAGCCTCGGCAATTACATCTTCGCGGGGCTTCAAACGCAGAACTGGGTGTTCGTGCTGTTCGGCTGCATCGCCGCCGCGGTACTCGCGCTTGTCGTCGACCAGTTGCTTGCGCTGATCGAGAACGGCTTGCGCAATCGCCGCCGAACCCGGACTGCGCTCGGCGGACTCGGCATAGCGGCCCTGATCGCGGCGACGCTGGTGCCCGCGATCGCGCGTCCGCACGCGCGCTATGTCGTCGGCGCCAAGACGTTCACCGAGCAATATGTGCTGTCGGCATTGATCGCGCAGCGCCTGCAATCGGCCGGCCTGCCGGCCACGATCCGCGCCGGCCTCGGCTCCAACGTGATCTTTGACGCGCTCAGATCGGGCGATATCGACGTCTACGTTGACTATTCCGGCACGCTGTGGGCCAACCAGTTCCACCACACCGACATCAGGCCCCGCATCGAGCTATTGGCCGGGCTGAAGACGACGCTGGCGAAGCAGGACATCACGCTGTTTGGCGAACTCGGCTTCGAGAATGCCTATGCGCTGGTGATGCCGAAGAAGCGCGCCGATGAGCTTGGGATCCATTCGATCGCCGATCTGGCGTCGCATGCCCCGACAATGTCGATCGCCGGCGACTATGAATTCTTCTCGCGGCCGGAATGGGCCGGCATCCAGAAGGCCTATGGGCTGACATTCCGCGCCCAGCGCCAGATGCAGCCGGATTTCATGTACGCCGCGGTCGCCTCCGGCGAGGTCGACGTCATCGCGGGCTACACCAGCGACGGGCTGATCGCGAAATACGGCCTGATTACGCTTGAGGACAACACGCACGCTATACCACCCTATGACGCCATCGTACTGCTGTCGCCGAAGCGGCGCGACGATGAGGCTTTCAAGACGGCGCTGCGGCCGCTGCTCGGCAAGATCGGCATCGCCGAGATGCGCGAGGCCAACCTGCGCGCGGCGGGCAATGATGCATCATCATCGCCCGACGCCGTGGCGCGCTGGCTGTGGGAGAAGGTCGGGGAAAAATAGCGCAGGAAGGGTAGAGCGAAGGAAGCTTCAAAGTCCCTTGATGATTCCCGCGTCGATCAACAGGCGGTTGAAGCGGCGCGCTTCCGCGCCGTCCTTGCAGGAATAGAACGTGCCGTTGCAGCGAAGCATGATGGCTTTCTGCTCCTCGAACGACGGATCGAGCGGAATGCCGGCGGCTTCCTGAATCACCAGCGGCAGGTAGGCGGCGTCGATCGTGTCCATCACGGCCGGGCTCTTCACCGGTTCGAAGTTGATGGCGTCGATCGCGTAGTATGTCGCGTAGTAGCTCGGATCGTAGCTCATGAGCTTCTTGCCGATGCCGGCTTCGTCGAGATCGGGGTCGAGCAGCTGCGGCGAGAATTCCGGCTGATGATCGCCATAGCGCACGATCAGGAACGGCTGCGACGGAAACTTCTTCTTCAGCGACGCGACGAAGCCGGCATAGTCGTTGGCGCTCATCGACTGCCGGCGCAGGTACTCGTCGACCGAAGGCGAATTGCCCGGCCGCTTCCATGCCGGCAACAGGTCGGGACGGAATTTCGTCTCCCACGGGAAATGATTGGCGGCGAGATAGACGAAGGTGAACAGCGGCGTGCCAAGCGTCGTCTGCTCGGCCATCAGCTTCAGCGCCTTGTCGTAGAAGAAGCTGTCGGGCTCGACGTCCTTGGCATGCAGATCGTGCGCGTCGTAGAAGCGCTGGATGCCGGTCGTGGTCTGGAAGTTGCGCGCGCTCATGAACGCGCCGAACGCCGGATACAGCGAGAGCGTCTCGTAGCCGCAGCGGCGCAGCGCCAGCGGCAGGCCGCGCGCGACCCGGCCGGACGCGATGCGGGTGACGAAATAGGAGAACCGGCCGAACGAGCGCGAGGACAGTCCCGCAAGCACGTTGTACTCGGTGAACCAGCTCGGTCCGCCATTGCTCTCGGCGAGGAACTTGCGCTCGACGCCGTCATAGGATTTGAACTGGCGGCCATAGCCCGGCGGCACCTTGATACCCGAGGCGGCGCGGATGTCGAAGCTCGATTCATCATGGATCATGATGATGTTCGGCCGCCGGCCGGCGGGATGGCAGGCGTCGACGAGGGGGATCCTGAGCTGCTCGCTCGCGCTCGGATCCGACTCCATGAAGCCATAGGCGACGAAGTCGGAGACCGCCGTCACGCCGGAGCGCGCGAACTTCGACAGATAGCCGTCATCGTAATAGCCGCGCCAGGCTTCATCCGGCCAGGCGAAGGCATAACCCGAGAGCGCGGCGGTGCAGGCCAGGCAGGCGGCCGCGGCCGGCAGGCGGCGGATGCGGAACGGATCGAGCCACCACAGCGCATACATCAAGGGCAGCGTGACGAGGCCGGCGCCGATGATCGACCAGCGCAGGTTCGGAAAGATCGTGAGCAGGAACGCCGCGGTGTCGCGATCGATCACCATCAGATCGACGAAGTTCGCGGTCATCTGCACGACGTCGTGCTTGAACCGCGACAGAAGCACCAGCACCACGACCAGCGTCAGCGACAGCGCACCCGACAGCGCCGGCCTGCGCAGCAGCGCGACGAACAGGAAGTTCAGAATTCCCCAGGCGAGCAGGAAGCAGAGCCGCGAGCCGAAATCGGTCTCGGTCCGCAGCATCAGGATCAGCGCGCCGAGATGCGGTGCGGCGACCGCCATCAGCCGCCAGATGCCGAGCGCGGCAAGACCGCCGGCCAGTGCGGCAACCGAGGAATTTTGCTGAGGCGCGGGCGCCATGGAGGGACGCAATACAACCCGGCGCAATGCCACGGCCTTGACTGGCAATGGCCAGGAGGCACACCGCACAGCCGGTGTCTGCGCGACGTCACGAAACCGTAATTGAATCGTCATGAACGCGCAATGAATTTGCCCGCCGGGTCCGGCACCGGCGCGCGCTAGACCTTGGCCGCAGGCGCCGCACTCCCTGCAAGGCCCGCAATGAAGAGATCGACGATGTCGGCGGCCATCTGCTCGACCTCCGCATCGGCGACGCCCCAGCGCGGCAAATGGCCGTCGATATGCATCCGCGCAAAACCATAGACCAGCGCGCGGCCGGCGATCTGGACCTGTTTGAGGTCACGCGTCCCGAGCTGACCGGCCGAAAATGCCTCCGCCAGCGTGCGCTCGGTCAGGCCGATCAACTCGGCGTTGTCGCTGGAGACGCCGGCCGAGCGGTCGTGGTCGAAGAAGCGACGGCTGGAGATGATCTCGAAATGGGTCGGGTTCTTCATCGCCCAGCGCAGATAAGCGATCCCAAGGCAGCGGAAGCGGCCGAGCGGATCGTCTGATGGTGCATTGGCGAGCGCCACCTCGATCTCGACGCGGAAACGGCGTTGCGCCTCCTCGGCCACCGCGTTCATCAGGGCGTCCCGGCTCGGGAAATGCCGGAACGGTGCGCCCGGCGAAACCCCGGCGCGGCGGGCGGCTTCGCGCACGCTGACCGCCTCCGGCCCGCCCTCGCCGACCAGTTGCATGGCGGCGTCGATCAGGACCCGGCGGAGGTCACCATGGTGGTACGGCCTGGCCGCCGACGCCCGCGCCGGACGCGGCTTGGCGGGCCGGCGCCCGGCAGGCGGGCCTTTGGCGGGGCGACGCATTGCGCACCTCTAGCATCACCCGCTTGTGAATGTAAGCGATGATTACACGGATTGACCGCGCTCGATCGCAAAATGTAACTGATGATTACATCAGCAAATGGAGGCAGGATATGGCGACGCATCGAAACTGGTTCGAAGGTTGGCGGCTGTTCGGCCTGCTCGCGCTGACCCTGATCGGACTTTCGATTTGGATCGCTGCGATGCGGCAGTTCGAGGTCGAGGGCGCGCGGATGGTGGTCCGCTTCACCGCACGGACGTCCCTGCTGTTCTTCTGCCTCGCCTTCTCGGCCGCGGCGCTGGCGCGGCTCTGGCCGAACGCCTGGACGTACTGGCAGCGCCGCAACCGCCGTTATCTGGGCGTCACCTTCGCGGCCTCGCACGGCATCCATGCGGTCGCGATCGCCGCGTTCGCGATGCTCGATCCGCCCGGCTTCGCAGCCGCAACCTCCGTAGTCTCCTACATCTTCGGCGGCATCGGTTATCTCGTCATCATCGCACTGGCCGCAACCTCGTTCGATCGCACGGCCGCGATGCTCGGCTCGCGCGCCTGGCGCAGGCTGCACCTGATCGACGGCTACTATCTGCTGCTGCAGTTCATGGTCTCGTTCGGCAAGCGAATTCCCGAGATGCCGCTCTACGCGCTGTTCCTCGTGCCGCTCGCCGCCGTGTTCGCGCTCAGGATGATCGGCATGGTCGCGCGGCCCGCACCACACCAGGCGCAGGCGAACTGAGATCAGGCCGCCTCACACCAAGTGAAACTTGCGGCCGAGCTGGCGATGAACCGACAGCACCGCGCGATCGACGTCGCTGATCAGGCTGTCGCCGATCACGACGTTCGGAATCTGCCAGTTGCGTCCGATCTGCGCATCGGGCAGCGCGGCGACCGCCGGCACGCGCGCGGTCTCGCAGCCGGGCTGGGCGCGCAACGCCTCCTCCGCGAGCTGGGTCAATTCGTCCTGGCTCTTTCCGTCGGTCATGCCCAAGGTCCTGACTCAGGAAGATGGCTCACTGATGGCCAAGATTCTCCAGTTCCTTGGCACGGGTTTCCGTCATGCTGCGCATGCATTCGCCGGCATCGAGGCGCGCGATGGTGCCCTCGCCGAGGTCGTAGTACAGGCAGTTGGCGTCACGGTACTGGATCCACAGCCGCTGCGCGGTGCGCAGCTGTTCGCGCTGCTTGTCGCCGGAAGCATCCTTCAGCGCCTGCTGATGGGCGACGTTCATCCGCTTGTCCCACTGCGCGGTCTTGGCCTTGAGGCACTCGACCATCTGGTAGGTGTTGCCGTCGCAGGACTGCTCGGGATCGCCCTGGTCGCCGGCGTGAGCGACCGGCGCGAGGGCGATAAAGAAGGCGGCCGCAACCAGGGCCCTGAGCCTGAACACGCCTGTCGCGAGACCCGATTCCATGCCGCCTTCCCTCTTTCAATCGATACCGCAGTCGGACCATACATGAGTGCGGCCGCAATGCATCCCGTTCACCTTCAGGCGCGCCGCCGCTGGCCTTCCCGATCGGCGCAGGATATTTCATGGACGTGGAGGGACCATGCGCCGCGCCGTGACGCCTGCGATCGTTCTGGCCGTGTTCGGCCTGCTCGTTGGTGGGCTGTTTCGTTATGCCTTCGATGAATCCAACGAGGCCTCGGTCGCGAACTATATGCGTAGCGCCCTCGAGGGCGCCGCCATCAGTCTGATCGTCTGGGGCACGCATCTCTATCTGACCGCGCGCGGCACCTGGTTGCGGCGCCTGCCGCTGATTGTCGAGCTCACCGCGCGCTCCGTCATCCTGGCCGTCACCGTCGCGCTCGCCGCGATTGTGCTTGAGGTCGTTCTCTACGGGCATGGGCTAGAGGCGAAGTGGATTCGCGATATCTTCCTGAAGATCATAGGCTTCGCGCTGCTGCTCTCGATCCCGATCACGACGATCTACGAGCTGGTCCGGATGATCGGCGGGCGGACGCTGCTCAACGTCGTGCTTGGGCGCTATCGCCACCCGGTACGCGAGGAACGCGTGCTGCTGTTTCTCGACCTGGTCGGCTCGACGTCGCTGGCCGAGGCCATGGGCGAGCTGCGCGTGCAGGAGCTGCTGACGCGCTTCTTCTTCGACATCGACGACGCGATCGTGGGGCATGGCGGCGAGGTTCACGCCTATGTCGGCGACGAGGTGATCGTGACCTGGCCGGCCGGCACATGCCAGCCGTCGCGGCGGTATCTCGACTGCGTGTTCGCGATCGAGGACCGCCTCGCCAAGCGGGCCGATCAATATCGCAAGGAGTTCGGCGTGGTGCCCACATTCCGCGCCGGGATGCATGCCGGACCGGTCGTCATCAGCGAATGCGGGGACTCGCGGCGGCAGATCGCCTATTTCGGCGACACCGTGAACGTCACGGCGCGGCTTCAAGCGCATTGCAAGGAGGTTGGCCGGCCGCTGCTTGTATCGGGCGAGCTGCTTCGCCTGCTGCCCTCGGACCGGGACGTTGCCATCGAGCCGCTTGGCTCGACGCAGTTGCGCGGGCGCGCCGCATCGATCGACATCTTCGCCGTCACGCGGTGCGCATCGTCCTAAACAATCTGTTAAGGCGCGCTCACCTCGCCTGGCGCTGCGGCGAAGGCGCGAAATGAATCATGTCCGGTCGCGGCTCGTTAACGATGCGACGCCACCACATTTGCACCGGGTTCCACCTTAACGCAGGTGTAAGACAACTAGCGATATCGTGCAGACTGTTGTCATCCAAGAAAAACAAGGTTGCCCATCGATGGCGCAACAGGCGTCACAATCGATTATTGCCGAACTCGAAGATGCGGTCCGGGACGGGACGTCAGCCAAGCGCGTGCAGACGCTGCGGCAGGTCACCGATCTGTTCCTGAACGACGGCGACCGCCTCAACGACGAACAGGTCAAAGTGTTCGACGACGTGCTTTGCCTGCTCGTTGCCCGCGTCGAGACGCGTGCGCGGGCCGAGCTCAGCAAGCGGCTCGCACCGCTCGACTACGCGCCGTTTGAGGTGATTCAGCACCTCGCCTGGGACGACGACATCAGCGTCGCGGGCGATGTGCTGACCCACTCCAGCCGCCTCTCAAACGACGCACTGCGCGAGATCGCCGGCAGCAAGGGACAGGACCATCTGTTCGCGATCTCGGCGCGGGAGAACCTGCCAGCCTCCGTCACCGACGTGATCATCGAGCGCGGCGAGGACAGGGTGATCCGGCGTCTCGCCAAGAACGCCGGCGCACAGTTCTCCGACAATGGCTATTCCAGCATCGTCGCCCGCGCCGAAGACGACGACGAGCTGGTCGAGATCCTCGGGCTGCGCATCGACATTCCGGCCAAGCTGCTGCGCGACCTCCTGCAGCGCGCCAAGGATACGGTGCGCGCCCGCCTGCTCGCGATCGCCTCGCCCCGGGCCCGCGAGGAGATCAGCCAGGTGCTGAACGACATCGCGCAGGAAGAGGCCGCGGCTCCGCGCCGCAACTACGGCATCGCCGAAGAGCTGGTCAAGCTGATGAAGCAGCTGAACGAGCTCGACGACGCGGCGGTCTACAAATTCGCCGAGGACGGCAAGTTCGACGAGGTCACGGTCGCACTCGCGGTGCTCAACGACATGCCGATCGCGATGATCGAACGCCTGATGCTCGGCCTCCGCTCCGACCTGCTCCTGATCCCGTGCCGCTCGGCGCGGCTCAACTGGCCGACGGTCGAAACTATCCTGCGCAAGCGGCCGCTGCCGCATCCGCTCGACCATGCGACGATCGAGGTCGCGCAGCGCGATTACCGGCGGCTGTCGCTGGAAACCGCACAGCGCACCGTGCGGTTCTGGCAGCTGCACAACAGGATCGAGAAGCAGCCGATGGCGGCCGGTTGAACTTCCACCCGCGCCTTCATGCAAAAGAAAAAGGGTGGGCAACGCGCCCACCCTTTTCGTTTTGGCGTGCAGGGCAAGCCGGGCTTGCCCTGCAAATTCAACCTCAGTTCTTGCTCTTGTCGACCAGCGCGCCCTTCTTGATCCAGGGCATCATGTCGCGCAGCTTGGCGCCGACTTCCTCGATCGGATGCTGAGCGAGCTTGGCGCGGGTCGCCTTGAACGAGGTCTGGTTGACCTTGTTCTCCAGCATCCAGTCGCGGGCGAACTTGCCGCCCTGGATGTCGGCGAGCACGCGCTTCATCTCCGCCTTGGTCTCGGCCGTGACGATGCGCGGACCGGTGACATACTCGCCGTATTCGGCGGTGTTGGAGATCGAGTAGTTCATGTTGGCGATGCCGCCTTCATAGATCAGGTCGACGATCAGCTTGACTTCGTGCAGGCACTCGAAATAGGCCATCTCGGGCGCGTAGCCGGCCTCGACCAGGGTCTCGTAGCCGCCCTTGATCAGCTCGACCAGGCCGCCGCAGAGCACCACCTGCTCGCCGAACAGGTCGGTCTCGCACTCTTCCTTGAAGGTGGTCTCGATGATGCCGGCGCGGCCGCCGCCGATCGCCGAGGCGTAGCTGAGTCCGAGGTCATGGGCGTTGCCCGACGAATCCTTGGCGATCGCGATCAGGCAGGGCACGCCGCCGCCGCGCTGATATTCCGAACGCACGGTGTGGCCGGGGCCCTTCGGCGCGATCATCAGCACGTCGAGGTCGGCGCGCGGATCGAGCAGGTTGAAGTGCACGTTGAGTCCGTGGGCGAACACGAGCGCCGCGCCCTTCTTCATGTTGTCGTGCAGGTGCTCGCGATAGATGTCGCCCTGCAGCTCGTCCGGGGTCAGCATCATGACGAGGTCGGCCCACTTGGCGGCTTCGGCGACTTCCATCACCTTGAAGCCGGCGTTCTCGGCCTTCTTGGCCGAGGCCGAGCCCTTGCGCAGCGCAATCGCCACTTCCTTGACGCCTGAATCCTTCAGGTTCAGCGCATGGGCGTGACCCTGGCTGCCGTAGCCGACGATGGCGACCTTTTTGCCCTTGATCAGGTTCAGGTCGGCATCGCGATCGTAGTAAACTCGCATCGTGGTTTCCTCGTTTGAAGGGGGCCAAAATCGGCCGATGAATCAGGCTTTCGGAAGGTCAGAGCCGCCGGGCGCCCGCGAATTTCCGGCGTTGTCTAGAGCATTTTCCCCCTCAGGGGAAACCCCCATCTCGCATGGCGCGGTGCGGCATCATGCGTCCATGAAGACCGGGTAGAGCGAGGCCAGCAGCAGGATGGCCATCACCACATTGAAGATCCGGATCGCCCGGGGCGAGGTCAGGATCGGCCGCAAGGCGGTACCGAACAGCGCCCAGACGATGCAGGACACTGTCCCCAGGATCAGGCTCAGGCCGACCTGGATCGCGATGTTCCAGGGGAAGGCGGCGATCGCCGCATAGGCCGTGATGGTGCCGATCACCATCACCCAGCCCTTGGCATTGATCCACTGGAACATGGCCGCTCCCCAGAAGGTCATCGGGCCGCGGCCGGGCTTGCCGTCCTTGTCCGCCGAGGGCGGCTCGGCCATGGCGATGACGGCGGCGAGGTAGACGAGGTAGGCGACACCGCCATATTTCAGGATCGTCTGCAGCACAGGATAGGCGATGAAGACGGCCCCTAACCCGACGCCGACCGCGCCGACCATGAAGGCAAAGCCGATCGTGATGCCGGCGATGTGGGGCACCGTGCGGCGGAAGCCGTAGGTCAGCCCCGACGACAGCAGCATGATGTTGTTGGGGCCCGGTGTGAAGAACATCACGACGGCAAACACGACAAAGGCAAACAGCAGCGAATTCGACATGGTGCCCTCACGCGACTTTCGGCAGAGCTTTTGGACGTTTCGACAGCAGCATCACGGCGATGCCCGTGATCACCGTGACCATGCCGGCCAGCCGCAGCGGCCCGAATGTCTCGCCGAACACGATGCTGGAGGCCGCGGAGCCCACGAACGGCACCAAGAGCGCGAACGGCACCACTTGTGCGGCCGGATAATCCCTGAGCAGCCGGCCCCACAGCCAGTAGGCGATGCTGGTGGAAACGGTGCCGACAAACAGCATGGAGACAATGCCGGCCGAGGACAGATGCGACAACGCCTGCCACATCGGCTTCGCGCCAAGCGTCAGCAGCGACAGGCCGAACAACGGGATCGCGGCACACAGGCACAGCCATGCGAACAGGTCGAACATGCGCGCGCCCTGCGCCGGCCGCAGCAGCAGGTTTCCGATTGCGAACGAAATCGGCGAGATCATCAGGATGGCAAAGGCTGCGACGCTGAAATCGTATCCGACGGTGCCGCAGATCATCAGCAGGCCGATCACGGCGATGGCGATGCCGACAGTCTGCAGCCGCGACGGCGATTCGCCGAACAACACCGCAGCAAAGCCGATGGTGAACAGCGCCTGGCTCTGCACGATCACGCTGGTAAGCCCGACCGGCATGCCATGGGCGATGGCGATGGATTGCGCAAGGAACTGGCCGAGGAACAAGGTCAGGCTGATCCCGATCAGCAGCGGCCACGACACCTGGCGCGGCCTGCGCAGGAACAGGCACGGCACGGCCGCAATGCCAAAGCGCAGCGCCGTCATCAATTCGGGCGGCAGCTCATCGAGCGCGATCCGGCTTGCGACGAACGCGAGCCCCCAGATCACCGCAACCATGACGGCGATGCCAACATCGGCCGACTTCATTGTTCTTCTTCTTTGGTTCCGTTTTGCTCAGTCGGTCGGGATCTAGATCTGCTCGTCGGGTTTCGGTTTGCGCAGCAGATAGGTGCCGTGCAGCGGTGCGTGATAGTCGGCGGAAACCATCGTGAATCCGGTCTCGGTCAGCATGCGCTCCATCACCCAGCCGAAGGTCGAGTATTCGTCGCGCATGTGGGTCATCACGCTTTCGCGCTCGAAATCGTGGTTCTTGATCGAAAAATCGGCCCACCCCTCGACATCGCGATCGACACCGTCGGGCATGCTGACAAACACCATGTCGCGCAGATAGAAGTTCGCGCCGGGCTTCAGCGCGTTGAAGATCCGCGACAGCGCCACAGCCTTCCAGAAATCCGGCAAATGATGCAGCGTGAACTCGCTGACGATAAGATCGTAGGAATTCGGCTGATAGGCGAAGGACAGCAGCCCGGCCGGCTGGGTCCGGATCGCCGCCTTGCGGTCGCGCGCGTAGATTTCGGCAAGCCCGATCATCGCCGGCGAGATGTCTATGGCGTCGACCTCGGCGCCCATCAGCGCCGCCTCAGTCGCCAGCACGCCGTTGCCGCAGCCGATATCGGCGATCCGCCAGCCCGGCTTGGCGCCGAGCATGGTCAGCGCCTGACGGGCGCGGACATCGCTGTCCTCGCTGACGTCATAGATCGACGCGATCGCGGTATCGAGACCGACCTGCCGCCGTTGCGTGTAGTACCAGTCGCGCGCCAACATGATTCACATCCCTTCCGGCCCACGCGTGATCGCGGCCACCCCGGTTCGTGACACCTCGACCAGGCCCAGCGGCCGCATCAGGTCGATGAACTGACTGATCTTGGACGAATTGCCCGTGATCTCGAACACAAAGCTCTCGGTCGTGGCATCGATCACCCGGGCGCGGAACGCGTCCGCCAGCCGCAGCGCCTCGACGCGGTGGTCGCCACCGCCTCTCACCTTGACCATCGCAAGCTCGCGCTCGATCGAGCTGCCGGTCAGCGTCATGTCGACGACCCGGTAGACCGGGATCATGCGGTCGAGCTGATGCTTGATCTGCTGGATCACCATCGGCGTGCCCGTGGTGACGATCGTGATCCGCGAGAGATGCTTCTGGCTCTCGGTCTCCGAGACGGTGAGACTTTCGATGTTGTAGCCGCGGCCGGAGAACAGGCCGATCACGCGTGCGAGCACGCCGGGCTCGTTCTGCACCAGCACGGACAAAGTGTGCGTCTCGGTGGGATCGTGACGCTCTTCGAGGAAGTAGGCGGATGCGGGCTGGTTCATGGTTGTCCCCTTACATTCTTTTCACGCCACCGCCCGCTCGGCGGCCGGCGCAACATCCGCCCCGATCCAGGTCCGGAACAGATCGAAATCGATATTGCCGCCGCTCAGGATCAGGCCGACCCGCTTGCCGGCGAGCTTGCCCTTTTCCTGCAGCGCCGCCGCAAGCGCCGCGGCGCCTGCGCCCTCGGCAAGATTGTGGGTGTCGGTCCAGTAGGCGCGGATCGCCTGCCCGACCTCCTCGTCGGTGACCTGCACGATGCGGGACGCACCCTTCCGAATGAGAGCGAACGCATCCCCGTCCGGAATCCGCGTCGCCATGCCGTCGGCAAGGGTGTTGCTGGTCTCGGTGGTCACGATCTTTCCGGCCGCAAACGACAGCGCGTAGGACGGCGCCTCGGTCGACTGCACGCCGACGATCTCGGTCTTCAGACCGAGCAGGTCGCGCGCCATGATGCAGCCGGAGATGCCGGAGCCCTGCCCGATCGGCACATAGAGAATGGCAAGGTCGGGCGCGGCGCGGAACAGCTCGAGCGCGTAGGTCGCAACGCCCAGCACCAGGTCCGGGTGGAACGACGGCACCATGTGCAGGCCGGCGAACTGGGCACGCCGCTCGGCCTCCTCGCGCGCAGCCTGAAAGTCCTCGCCGTGCTCGACGAGCTCGGCGCCGAACGCGTGCATGGCGCGGTTCTTCTCGACCGAGTTGCCGCGCGGCACGTAGATTGTTGCCGGCACGCCGTGACGGCCCGCCGCGAAGGCAAGGCTCTGGCCGTGATTGCCGCGCGTCGCCGAGATGATGCCGGGCACCTCGGGCCGCTCGCGCTTCAGCCGCTCGAGATAGACCAGGCCCCCGCGCACCTTGAAGGCGCCGGTCGGCGTGTGGTTCTCATGCTTGACCACGACCTCGGTGCCAAGCCGCTCGGCCAGCAGCGGCCAGGCATACGCCGGCGTCGTCGGCACCGCAGTGCCGACGATCCTGTGCGCGCGCTCGAGCTCGTTGAGATCAAACATCTTGGCTTCCAGTCACTCTGCTCTCTCGCTTGTCATCCCCGCGAAAGCGGGGATCCAGTATTCCAGAGACGCCCGAGAGCAATCGAGACGCCGCGGCGTACTGGATCGCCCGGTCGAGCCGGGCGATGACAGTGGAGTTTGTGTCGCGCATCATCACACCAATGCCTTGCCACCGGAGAAGGCCTTCGCGGTGGCCTCATCGGTCGCTTCTTCCGGCAGCAGCATCTCGTTGTGCGCCTTGCCCGACGGGATCATCGGGAAGCAGTTCTCCAGCGCGGCGACGCGACAGTCGAACAGCACCGGGCGCTTGATCGAGATCATCTCCTTGATCGCGCCGTCGAGATCGGAAGGCTTGGTCGCCTGCAGGCCGACGCAGCCATAGGCGTCGGCGAGCTTGACGAAGTCCGGCAGTGCCTCGGAGTACGAATGCGACAGGCGATTGCCGTGCAGCAGTTGCTGCCACTGCCGCACCATGCCCATGTACTGGTTGTTCAGGATGAAGATCTTGATCGGCAGCTCGAACTGAACCGCCGTCGACATCTCCTGGATCGTCATCTGCACCGAGGCGTCGCCGGCGATGTCGATCACCAGGCTGTCCGGATGCGCCACCTGCACGCCGACCGCGGCCGGCAGGCCATAGCCCATGGTGCCGAGACCGCCGGAGGTCATCCAGCGGTGCGGCTCCTCGAAGCCGAAGAACTGCGCGGCCCACATCTGATGCTGACCGACTTCGGTCGTGATGTAGGTGTCCTTGCCGCGGGTCAGCTCGAACAGGCGCTGGATCGCGTATTGCGGCAGGATGATATCGTTGTTCTTGCGGTAGGACAGCGAGTTGCGCGCGCGCCATTGCGCGATCTGCTGCCACCACGCCTTGATGTCCGGCTTCCTGGCTTCCGCCTTGAACACCTGCAGCAAGTCGCCGAGCACGTTGCCGGCGTCACCGATGATCGGCACATCGACGCGGATGTTCTTGTTGATCGAGGACGGATCGATGTCGATGTGGATCTTCTTCGAGCCCGGCGAGAACGCGTCGGTACGACCGGTGATGCGGTCGTCGAAGCGCGCGCCGACGCACAGCATGACGTCGCAATCATGCATGGTCATGTTGGCTTCGTAGGTTCCGTGCATGCCGAGCATGCCGAGCCAGTTCGGACCCGACGCGGGATAGGCGCCCAGCCCCATCAGGGTCGAGGTGATCGGAAAGCCGGTCACCTCCACCAGCTGACGCAGCAGTTGCGAGGCCTCGGCGCCGGAATTGATCACGCCGCCGCCGGAATAGATCACGGGACGCTTTGCGTTGGCGAGCAGCGCCACCGCCTTGCGGATCTGCGTCGCGTCGCCCTTCACGCGCGGCGTGTAGGAGATGTGCACGTCCGACTTGCGCGGCGGATGATAGGTGCCGGTGGCAAACTGCACATCCTTCGGCACGTCGACCACGACCGGGCCGGGCCGGCCGGTGGTGGCGACATAGAAGGCCTCGTGCAGCACCCTGGCGAGGTCATTGACGTCGCGGACCAGCCAGTTGTGCTTGGTGGCGGGCCGCGTGATGCCGACGGTATCGCACTCCTGGAAGGCGTCGTTGCCGATCAGGTGGGTCGGCACCTGGCCGGTGATGCAGACCAGCGGGATCGAATCCATCAGCGCGTCGGTCAGCGGCGTCACCATGTTGGTCGCGCCAGGACCCGACGTCACCAGCACCACGCCGGGCTTGCCGGTCGAGCGCGCATAGCCTTCCGCGGCATGGCCGGCGCCCTGTTCATGGCGGACCAGGATGTGCTCGACTTCGCTCTGCTGGAAAATCTCGTCGTAGATCGGGAGCACCGCACCGCCGGGATAGCCAAAGACATGCTGCACGCCGTGATCGATGAGCGCGCGCACGATCATCGCGGCGCCGGTCATCTGATTGGGATCGTGGCTCTTGTCGGTCATGGTTCGCTCCGGATGCGCTTGTTTTTGCGCGGCTTTTGTCAGTTCTCGTCAGTTCTGCTTCGGGCAATAAAAAGGGGCCCCAGAGGCCCCATGCACACCGCCCGAATTTGGATGGCCGCTAGCCATCCCCGGCGGTGTGCCTGGGTACGACGACGATAAGCAGTTTGGTAATAATGTTGCGCACGAGACGACCCAGTCTTCCCAAAGGTTGCGCGAACATAGCGGCCAAAGCCCGAATGTCAAGGCAAGGCAAGCAGTTTCGCGATTTCCGCACTCTACCGGGGTTCCGCTCGTTCGGCGAGTGTTTTTGCGCAGGCGAACGCGCATGGCTGACGGGCGTGGGGGCGATCTGTAGCTCGAGGCGCAATCCGGGGCCGGGGGCCTGCGCCAGTTGAAACACCCGGCTTCGCTTCGCTCCATCCGGGGGCTACGATATCTGCCGTTCCAGCCACCCCATCGCCCCCTCCGGCGCCACCCAGTCGAATTCAGGAAGCTGGTGGCGAAACCAGGTGAACTGGCGCTTGGCGTAATGGCGGGTGTCGGCCCGGCCGATCTCGGCTGCCTCTTCCCGGCTGATCTCGCCCTTCAGGTGCCGGATCAGCGCCGGCACGCCATGGGCCTTCATGGCTGGCAGCAGCGGATCGAACCCGCGCGCCGCAAGCGCCGCAACCTCGTCGAGCGCGCCGGCATCGAGCATCGCGCCGAACCGCGCGTCGATCCGTGCATAGAGCCGCTCGCGCTCCGGCGCGAGAAATAGCGCGTGGAATTCGCTCCGAGGCAACAGCGGCGGCAGGCCCTCGCGATGCCAGTCCGGCAGCGGGCGGCCGGTGGCCTCGACGACCTCGAGCGCACGCGCGATGCGGGTGCGGTCGCGCGGCTTCAGCCGTTCGGCCGACACCGGATCGCGCGCTGCAAGCTCGGCATGCAGTGCGTCGACGCCGCGCTGCTCCAGCCTTGCGCGCACGCCGTCGCGCACCGCCGCCGGGATCGGTGGCACCGCCGACAAGCCGCGCGTCAGCGCCTTGAAATACAGGCCCGACCCGCCGATGAAAATCGGTAGCCGTCCCTGCGCTCGCGCCTCGCCGAGCACCTTCGTCGCATCGGCCACCCAGGCGCCGGCGGAGAAATTCACGCCGGCGTCGACGTGGCCATAAAGCCTGTGCGGAACCAGCGCCTCCTCGGCGGCCGTCGGCCGCGCGGTGATGATCCTGAGGTCGCGATAGACCTGCATGGAGTCGGTGTTGATCACGACCCCGCCGGTCTTTTGCGCGAGCGCCAGCGCCAGCGCCGACTTGCCGCTGGCGGTCGGCCCTGCGATAAGCACTGCCTTGTCCAACAATCCCGAATGCGCCTGCATGTCCCTCGTTGCCACGCTGATCTGCAATCCTGCAAGCCCCGCGCTCGACGCCACCATCGTCGACGGCGCGCGAGCCGTGCTGCCCTCACCCGACCCGGCGCAGTGGCTGTTCAACGAGGTCGCCGTCGACATTCCGTTCGAGAGCCAAAATTCCAGCGAAGACGCCGGCAGGGACGGCATCAAAGCCATCGAGGAGCGACTGCGCCAGGCCCGCGGCGACCTGCCGATCGACATTGTCGTGCAGCCTCGGACGGCCCGGCGCAAGAAGCTTTTTCTGGCCGACATGGATTCGACCATGATCGGTCAAGAGTGCATCGACGAGCTCGCCGACTTCGCCGGGCTGAAGGCCCATGTTGCCGCCATCACCGAGCGCGCGATGCGCGGCGAGATCGAATTCGAGTCCGCGCTGCGAGAGCGCGTGGCGCTGCTCAAGGGCCTGCCGGTCAGCGTGGTCGACGAGGTGCTCGACAAGCGCATCACGCTGACGCCGGGTGGCCGCGAGCTGGTCATGACCATGCGCGCGCACGGCGCCTATACCTGCCTGATCTCGGGCGGCTTCAGCTTGTTCACCAATGTGGTTGCGGCCAAGGTCGGCTTCCAGGAGAACCGCGCCAACCAGCTGCAGGTCGCGAACGGCAAGCTGACCGGCGAAGTGGTCGAGCCGATCCTCGGCCGCGCCACCAAGCTCGCCACCCTGATCGAGCTCACCGAATCCTTCGACCTCGACGATATCGACACGCTGGTGGTGGGTGACGGCGCCAACGATCTCGGCATGATCCAGGCCGCTGGCCTCGGCGTTGCCTATCACGCCAAGCCGGCGGTCGCAGCCGCGGCCGCGGTCCGGATCGACCACGGCGATCTCACTGCGCTGTTGTACGCGCAGGGCTATCGGAGGGACGAGTTTGTGGCCGGGTGAACCCCAATTCTCGTCATCACCCACGCATGCGGGCGATCCAGTATTCCAGAGAAAGTTGCGATAAATCGAGACGCCGCGGCGTACTGGATCCCCCGCTTTCGCGGGGGATGACAGTGAGGGGCGAGGCGTCAGCGCACTCTACTGCACGCCGAGCGCGACGAAGCGCAGTTCGCCGTCGCCGTTGGAGACCAGCAGCAGCACCGACTTCTTGCCGTCCTTCTTCAGCTGATCGACGCGCTTTTTGATGTCGGCGGCGTTGGCCACCGCCTCCTGCGCCACCTCGACGATGACATCGCCGGCCGACAGCCGCTTCTCGGCGGCATCGGAGTTGCCGTCGACGCCGGTGACGACGACGCCCTTCACGCTGTCCTTGATCTTGTACTTGGTGCGCAGGTCCTTGCTCAGCGCCGCGAGGTCGAGACCGAGCGCCTTCTGGGTCACCGGCTTCTCGGCGGGGTCGTCCTTCGCCTTGGCGTTGGCCTGCTGAACCTTCTCGTTGTCCTCCAGCCGGCCGAGCGTGACCTTGCGGGTCTCCTCATTTCCCTTGCGGATGATGACGACGTCGACCTCCTTGCCGACCGCGGTGTCGGCAACGATGCGCGACAGGTCCTTCGGGTCCTTGACGTCCTTGCCGTCGAACTTGACGACGACGTCGCCGGGCTCGATGCCGGCCGGCTTGGCCGGGCCCTTGTCGTCGATGCCGGCAACCAGCGCACCGCGCGCCGGCTTGATGTTGAGGCTGTCGGCGATCTCGTCGGTGACCTGCTGGATGCGCACGCCGAGCCAGCCGCGGCGCAGCTCGCCGAACTTCTGCAGCTGGTCGACGACGCCGGCCACCGTCTTCGACGGCACGGCGAAACCGAGGCCGATCGAGCCGCCGGTCGGGGAGATGATCAGCGTGTTGACGCCGATCACCTCGCCATCGAGGTTGAACAGCGGACCGCCGGAATTGCCGCGATTGATCGCGGCGTCGGTCTGGATGTAGCTGTCATACGGGCCCTGGCTGATGTCGCGGTTCTTGGCCGAGACGATGCCCGCGGTCACCGTGCCGCCGAGGCTGAACGGGTTGCCGATCGCGACCACCCAGTCGCCGAGGCGGATCTTGTCGCTGTCGCCGAACTTGACCGCGGTGAGCGGCTTCGGCGGCTTGAACTTCAACACCGCGAGGTCGGTCTTCTTGTCGACGCCGACCAGCTCGGCCTTGATCTTGGTGCCGTCGTTGAGGATCACGTTGATCTCGTCGGCGTCGGCGATGACGTGATTGTTGGTGACGACGATACCCGCGGTATCGACGATGAAGCCCGAGCCGAGCGAGTTGGTCTTGCGCGGCTGGAACTCGCCACCCTTCTCGCCGCCCTTGCCAGGCGGCCCGCGGCGGTTCTTGAAGAAGTCGTCGAAAAATTCCTCGAATGGCGAGCCCGGCGGCAGCTGTGGCATCGTCCGGTCCTTGGCCTCGATCGTCTGCGACGTCGAGATGTTGACGACGGCGTCGATCACCTTCTCGGCGATGTCGGCGATGCCCTCGGGACCGCGTGCAAACGCCGGCACGGAGCTCAGCATGCTCGCAGCACCGATCGAGATCGCGGCTCCCACCATGCGGAGGCGACGGCTCAGGGCTGGTCTGGCAGCGATCATGTCGGAATTTCTCCAGGCAGACGGGTTCAAATTAGCTGGTCGCAGAGTGCGCCCGTGGTCGCATAGCGCGACCGTGGTCGCGTAGTGCGCCCGTGGTCACAGAGTGCGCCCGAACGGGCATATGGCGCAAGCATCTCAGCCGGGCATTTCGGCGAAAAACCGGCTGCGAGAGGCTCACGATTATGTTCATTCCGGCACGATCTGCGCGCTGGAACAGGCAATGCTCAGCGCCGCACCGCCCAGATCAGGACAAGTCCCGCGACCGCCGAGCCGATGCCGACGATACGCAGCACGTTGTCGGGTGTCGCAAGCGCGCTCTTCATCGCCCGGCGCATCCAGGCGGGGCTTGCCGCGAACAGGATGCCTTCGAGCACGAACAGGATTCCCAACCCGATGAGGAAGTCGCCGAACGCTATGGACTTCATCGGATGGCAGCCTCCCGCTCGATGTTTGTTGTTCTTGGGTGGCGGCGAAGCGTTGTCCGCTTCGCCGCCAAGTCTTGATGTTCAAGTCGTGATGTTCAAGTCGTGACGTTACTGCTTCGGCGCGGCGGCCGCCTCAGGCGTCCTGCCGTTGGCACTGCCAAAGTATCTGAAGAATTCCGAGTCCGGCCGCAACAGGAAACGCGTGTCGCCGGACTTGAGGCCGTTCTCATAGGCCGTCATCGAGCGATAGAACGCGAAGAAGTCCTTGTCCTTGCCGTAAGCCTCGGCGAACAGGCGGTTGCGCTCGCCGTCGCCGGCACCCCGGGTCTGTTCCGCGGCCGAGTTCGCCTCGGCGACGATGACGGTCGCTTCGCGATCGGCCTTCGAGCGGATCTCCTGCGCCTTCTGATCGCCCTGCGCGCGGAACTCGGCCGCCTCGCGCTGACGCTCGCTCTTCATCCGGTCGTAGACCGCCTGGCTGTTCTGCTCCGGCAGGTCGGCACGGCGGATCCTGACGTCGACGACCTCGATGCCGTAGCCGTCGGCCTCCTTGTCGAGTTGCTCGCGAATCCGCGACATCAGCTTCTCGCGTTCGTCACGCACCACCGTGATGAAGTTGACCTCGCCGAGCACGCGGCGCAGCGCCGCGTTCAACAGCGTGGTGAGCTGCAGGTTGGCCGCCTGGATCGAGCCGACGCTGGTGTAGTAGCGCAGCGCATTCTTGATGCGATAGCGCGCGAAGGCGTCGACCACCAGCCGCTTCTGGTCGGAGGCGATCACCTCCTGCGACGGGTTTTCGAGATCGAGGATGCGCTTGTCGACGTTGATCACCGAATTCCACGGCGCCTTGAAGTGCAGCCCGGGATCGGTCACGACATCGACCGGCTCGCCGAACCGCAAGACGATGGTCTGCTCGGTCTGCTGCACGGTGAATATCGAGCTGTATCCGACGGCGAGGACAATGAAGAGGATGATCAGGGACACAATCCCGGTGACGGGGGACCTCATCGCGTGGCTCCCTGCTGGCCGGTCGTGGCCGGCGCTGCTGCCGGCGGACGCCGCGGCGTCAGTTCGCCGAGCGGAAGGTAGGGCACGATGTTCTGGCCCTGGCCGCCGTCATAAACGAGCTTCTCGGAGCTACCGAGCACTTTTTCCATGGTCTCGAGATAGATGCGCTCGCGCGTCACGTCGGGTGCTTTCTTGTACTCGTCATAGACTTTCAGGAACCGCGCGCTCTGGCCCTTGGCCTCGGCGACCGCCTGCTCCTTATAGCCTTCGGCGGCCTGCAGGATCTGAGCGGAACGACCACGCGCTTCCGGCACGATCCGGTTGGCGTAGGTCTGTGCTTCGTTCTGCTTGCGCTCGAGGTCGGAGCGCGCCGCCTGCACGTCGCGGAATGCGTCGATCACCTGCGCCGGCGGATCGACCTTCTGCATCTGCACCTGCGCAATCTGGATGCCCGCTTTGTAGGTATCGAGCGTATTCTGCATCAGCTCCTGGACGTTCTGCTCGGTGACGTTGCGCGCCCCGGTCAGAATCGGCTGGATCTGCGAGCGGCCGATCACCTCGCGCATCGCGCTTTCGGCAACCGCCTTCACGGTGCCTTCGGGATTCTGGATGTTGAACAAATATGCGCCGGCCCCGCCCGGCTTGATACGCCACAGCACGGTGAAGTCGACGTCGACGATGTTTTCGTCGCCGGTCAGCATCAGGCTCTCTTCCGGCACGTCGCGCATGGTGCGGCCGCGCCGTGCGGGATCGTCGATCAGGGTCATGCCGATCGAGATCGTGTTCACGCGCAGCGCCTTCGGCAGCAGCACCGTCTCGATCGGATATGGCAGGTGATAGCGCAGGCCCGGCTGCGCATCGCGGTCATACTTGCCGAAGCGCAGCACGACGCCGAGCTCTTCGGACTGGACGCGGAAGATGCCGGTGGCGAACCAGATCGCCAGCGCGGCGACCAGCACCAGCGCGATACCCATGCCGCTGAAATGCCCGCCGGGCAGCCACTGCTGCAGCCGGTCCTGACCGCGCCGCAGCAGATCCTCAAGATCCGGCGGCCTCGGCCCGGATGACTGCGGACCGGTGCCCCATGGCCCTTTCGGACCCGAGCCCCAGGGCCCCCCGCCTTGATTTTTCCACGGCATCAAACATCTCCTCGACAAGTCCGGACGGGACGCCCGGCCTCGAATGTCCGGCCCGGTTATAGGGGACCGCTAGGGCCCTTACAACGCAAGCTTCCTCGGCGGACGAGCTATGCGCCGGGGCATAATTGTCAATGCAACATTGGTTAACCCCGGCCGCGCCGACGATATGTCACATAGGAGAAGTCGGCGCTGTCGTCCGGACCTGCCGGATTTCTTACGCGCGCGACCTCGTCCCACTCCTTCGGATCGATTTTGTCGAACCGTGTATCGCCGTCCGGACGGGCGTGGACCTCGGTGATCTCGAGACGATCGGCCGTGCCCATCCACTGCGCGTAGATCTCCGCGCCCCCGATGATTGCAATCTCAGTGGCGAAACGCCGCAGCGCGTCACCAAGCGCAATTGCGCGGGCGTTTTCGAATGACGTCGTGGCGATGGCGCCGCGCGCGCGGTAGTTCGCATCGCGCGTCACCACGATGTTGGTCCGTCCCGGCAGCGGCCTGCGCAGGGATTCAAACGTCTTGCGTCCCATCACGACAGGCCGGTTCATCGTGATGGCCTTGAAGCGCTGCTGATCGGTCTTCAGCCGCCACGGAATTGCATTGTCGTTTCCGATCACGCCGTTCTCGGCGACTGCAACGACGAGCACGATCTCCATCAGCGCGCCTCTTCCGCGAGCGCCGACAGCGCCGGACCGGAGACGCGGCAAATCGTCCATTCGTCCATCATCTCGGCGCCGAGCGATTTGTAGAATGCGATCGACGGCGCGTTCCAGTCGAGCACTGCCCATTGCAACCGCGACCAGCCATTGGCGAGGCAGTGCTTTGCCAGATGCACCAGGAGTGCCTTGCCAATCCCCTTGCCGCGCAGCGCCGGGCGCACGAAGAGGTCTTCGAGATAGATGCCGTGGCGGCCGGCAAAGGTCGAGAAATTGACGAACCAGACCGCGAAGCCGGCGGGTTCGCCGTTCCATTCCGCGATGTCGCAAGTGAGCCGCGGGTCTGCGCCGAACAGCGCGTCGGCGATATCAGCCTCGCTGGCGTGGACCTCGTGGGAGAGCTTTTCGTATTCGGCGAGCTCGTGGACCAGCGAGAACACCAGTCCGGCCTCATCGGGCCGCGCGCGGCGGATGGTCAGCGACATTCAATCCCTCAGACCGCGACTCATACAGCCACCTCGGCCTTGATGTGCGGATGCGGGTCGTAACCCTCGAGTTTGAAGTCCTCGTAACGGAACGAGAAGATATCCTTCACGTCGGGATTGATCGCCATCGTCGGCAACGGCCGCGTCGGCCGCGTCAACTGCAGGCGCGCCTGCTCGAGATGGTTCGAGTAGAGATGCGCATCGCCGAGCGAGTGCACGAAATCGCCGGGCTTGAGGCCCGTCACCTGCGCGACCATCATGGTCAAGAGCGCATAGGAGGCGATGTTGAAGGGCACGCCGAGGAATACGTCGCCGGAGCGCTGATAGAGCTGGCAGGACAATTTGCCGTTGGCGACATAGAACTGGAACAGGCAGTGGCACGGCGGCAGCGCCATCTTGTCGACCTCGGCCGGATTCCAGGCGCTGACGATCAGCCGCCGCGAGTCCGGATTGCGCTTGATCATCTCGATCACGTTCGCGATCTGGTCGATGCTGCGGCCGTCCGGTGCCGGCCAGGAGCGCCATTGCGAGCCGTAGACCGGGCCGAGATCACCGTTAGCGTCGGCCCATTCGTCCCAGATCGTGACACCGTTGTCGTTGAGATATTTGATGTTGGTGTCGCCGGCGAGGAACCACAGCAACTCGTGCACGATCGCCTTCAGCGGCAACCGCTTGGTGGTCAGCATCGGGAACCCGGCCGACAGGTTGAAGCGCATCTGATGGCCGAAGATCGACAGCGTGCCGGTGCCGGTGCGGTCGTGCTTCGCCGCGCCGTCGGCGAGGATGCGTTCGAGCAGGTCGTGATACTGGTTCATGGCGTCTGTTTCGGGCCTTCGAGAGAGCGGCGAATTTAGCGGCGGAGGCCGCCGGCCGACACGCTGATTCGGCTGGATGTGCCGATTATACCCCGAAAAGTGAGCACCCCAGCGCCAAACGACAAGGGGGCGGAACTCGCGTTCCACCCCTGCTCTATCCGCTTGATTGCGCTAGCTTAAGTCGCCGGTTTCAGCACCGGGGTCCATTTTGCGATCTCATTCTTGACGAGGGTCGCGAGCGCCTCCGGCGTGCGGTTGGCGGGCGCCGGGATCACGCTGCCGAGCTCGAGCAGGCGCTTGCGGACGTTTTCATCATCGAGCGCCTTGATGGCCGCAGCATTCAGGGCGGCGATGATCGCGGGCGAGGTTCCCTTCGGCGCGAAGATCGCGTTCCAGGCCTGGGCCTGGAAGGCCGGCAAGCCGGCTTCCGTCGTGGTCGGCACGTCGGGCAGCGACGGGTTGCGCTCGGGGGTCGCGATTGCATAGGCCTTGATGGTACCGGCGTTGATCTGCGGCACCGCGTTGACGATCTGGTCGCACATGTAATCGACCTGGCCGGCGACCAGCGCGTTCATGGCCGGGCCAGTGCCGTTGAAGGGCACGCCGACCGGTTTGATGTCGAGGATCGAGTTCAAGAGTTCGCAGGAGGCATGCGAGACCGAGCCGATGCCGGCATGCGCGGCATTGACCTTCTCGGCATTGGCCTTCACGTAGACGACGAATTCCTTGAGATCCTTCGGAGGAAAATCCTTGCGGGCAAGGATCAGGATCGGCGTGCCCGCGAGCAGCGCGACGGGCTCGAAATCCTTTTCCGGGTGATAGGCAAGCTTCGGATAGAGCGGCACGGAAGCGGCGTGCGTGCCCATGTGTCCGGTGACCAGCGTGTAGCCGTCATTGGCGGCGCGAGCGGCGCGCGTCGTAGCCGTGGTACCGCCGGCGCCGACCACGTTCTCGATGACGATGCTCTGTCCGAGCGTCTGCGCCATGTGCGCGGTGACGATGCGCGAGATGACGTCGGTCGGACCGCCGGCTGCGAATGGCACGATCATGGTGATGGTGCGGGTCGGATAGTTTTGCGCAGACGCCGGCACGGCGAATGCGCTCAGCGCGGCAAATGCCGAAAGGCATGCGCCCGCAAGCGAGCGAATGGACATCATCTCAATTCCTCCCGGGAACGTTTGACCAATAAAATGCCGGCCAAATCGGCCGGCATTTTCATTTCACGGGACGACATCGAGTGTCGATTCGACTTCCGCCTGCGGCGCGCCGACGCAGGGCCGGCGGAGCACTCAGCCCTCGGACTCCACGAACACCTCGTCGCGCTTCGCACGCAAGGTCGGCAGCACGGCAAGCACCAGGAGGCCCGCCGCGATCGCCAGCAGCACCGCCGACAGCGGACGCGAGACGAACACGCTCCAGTCGCCGCGCGAGATCAGCAGTGCGCGGCGCAGGTTCTCTTCCATCAGTGGGCCCAGCACCATGCCGAGCAGCAGCGGCGCCGGCTCGAAATCGTGCTTGATCAGCCAATAGCCGACGAGGCCGAACGCGCCTGCGAGCACGACGTCGACCGGTGCGTTGTTCACCGAGTAGATGCCGATCGCGCAGAACACCACGATCGAGGGGAACATCAGCCGGTACGGCACGCGCAACAGACGGACCCAGATGCCGACCAGCGGCAGGTTGATGATGATCAGCATCAGATTGCCGATCCACATCGAGGCGATCATGCCCCAGACCAGGTCGGGCTGCTTCACCATCACTTGCGGACCCGGCACGATGCCATGGATGGTCATCGCGCCGACCATCAGCGCCATCACCGCATTCGGCGGAATGCCGAGGGTAAGCAGCGGGATGAACGAAGTCTGCGCCGCGGCGTTGTTGGCGCTTTCCGGCGCCGCCACGCCCTCGATCGCGCCGCGGCCGAACCGCGACGGATCCCTCGCAATCTTCTTCTCCAGCGTATACGCCGCAAACGACGCGATCACCGCGCCGCCGCCCGGCAGGATGCCGAGGATCGAGCCGAGCACGGTGCCGCGGACGATCGCCGGCGCGGAATCCACCAGGTCCTTCCTGGTCGGCATCAGGCCGGTGATCTTCTGCTGCACCAGGTTGCGGTCCATTTCCGCGCCATGGTCGAGGTTCCGGATGATCTCCGCGAAGCCGAACACGCCCATCGCAACGGTGGCAAAGCCAAGGCCGTCGGCAAGCTCGGGGATGTTGAACGCCATGCGTGAGGCGCCGGTCTCGATGTCCGAGCCGACCATCGACAGCAACAGGCCGAACACGATCATCGCGATCGCCTTCAGCACCGAACCCTTGGCGAGCACCACCGCGAAGATCAGGCCGAGCACCATCAGCGAGAAATATTCGGCGGGGCCGAACGCCAGCGCGAGCTTGGTCAGCGGCGCGCCGAGCACGGCGATCAGCACGGTTGCGACGCAGCCGGCAAAGAACGAACCGATCGCAGCGATCGCCAGCGCCGGACCGGCGCGGCCCTGCTTGGCCATCTGGTGGCCGTCGAGCGCGGTGACCACGGAGGTCGCCTCGCCCGGAATATTGACCAGGATCGAGGTAGTCGAACCGCCATATTGCGCACCGTAATAGATGCCGGCGAGCATGATCAGCGCACCGACCGGCGGCAGGCCGAAGGTGATCGGCAGCAGCATTGCGACGGTGGCGATGGTGCCGATACCCGGCAGCACGCCGACCAGCGTGCCGACCAATGCGCCGATAAGGCACATCAGAAGGTTGATCGGCGAGAATGCGACCGCGAAACCGTGGGCGAGATTGGCAAACAGTTCCATCACGTCCTCACTGGATCATGAAACGCGGGAACATCGGCATCGGAAGTCCCAGCACATAGGGGAAAAGCAACGCGCAGCCGAGCGTCAGACAGCCGCCGACGATGATGGCTTCGATCCATCTTGTCTCGTGCGAGCCCATCGCCGCGATCAGGAAGGCGGCAAAGGCGGAGACGACGAGCCCGAGCGGGCGGATCGCCAATGCAAAGAACACGATCGCCGCTGATACGAACAACGGGCCGCGCCAGGAATAGGCCGCGATATGCGGACCGTCCTGCAAAATCCCCATCAGCGCGACAACGCCGCCGAGCAACAGCAGCAGCACGGCGAACATGCGCGGCGCGGTTCCGGCGCCGAACGAAAATCCGTGCATGCCCTGCAGATCGCTCGAGGCCCACAACGCAAACAGCGCAACCGCCATCATGGCGAGCCCGCCGACAAAGTCCTGCGGACCGCGTACCCATTTCGGCAACATCGACTTGACCGGCGCCTCGCTCGGCGTATCGCTCATGACTTCGCTTCCCCCGTCAGGGCTGTCCCGCCCATATTGATTGAATGGCTTGGCTTGTGGTGCGTTGACCGAAAGCCTTGCTAGCGATTTTCGTCAGATAACGCCAGCAAAACCCAAGAGACCTCCGGCAAGCAACATCCATAAGGGATTGATCCGTGTCGCAAAGGCAAGCGCAGCCGCGACAATGGTGATCAGGACCGCGATCCAACTTTGGTCTGATGTCTGCGCCACGATCAGGCCGCTGGCGGCCATCAGGCCGATCGACAGCGGAACCAATGCGGCCTGAATGATCGCCGGCCAGCGCGCGTCGCGCGAACGATCGAGGACGCGGCTCACATAATAGGCAAGCAGTGCGGTCGGCCCGCACATCGCCACTGTTGCGGCAAACGCCCCGGCAACGCCTGCGACAGAATAGCCGATCAGCGTCACAATCAGCACGTTCGGCCCCGGCGAGAGCTGCGAGATCGCGAACACGTCGGCGAACTGCTTGTCGGTCAGCCAGTGATGCACGTCGACGGCGGCGCGGTGCATTTCGGGGATCGCCGAATTGGCCCCGCCGACCGCAAACAGCGACATCAGACCGAAGGTCCAGACCAGCGCCGCGATCGGGTTGGAATCCGAGCTCATGCCTTCACCATGCGGCGCGCCAGGATCGTCGTCGCGATGCTGAGCGGGATCGCCACCAGCAGCACGACCTGGAGCGGCCACCGGATCAGACCGATTGCGACGAAAACCGCCGCCAGTATGGCGAGGCCCGTGACATCGCGCCGCTGCAAGAGCGGCATCATCATCTTGAGGACGACGGCGAACAGCAGCCCGACCGCGGCACAGGCGACGCCGGCGAGCGTCCGGCGCAGCACGTCGATATCGCCGTAGCGGGCATAGAGTGCGGCAAGGACGGTCGCGATCACCATCGGCGGCCCCACCAGCCCGGCGAAGGCCGCGAGCCCGCCGGCGATGCCGCGAAAGCGCGAGCCGAACACGACCGACAGGTTGACGATGTTCGGACCTGGCAGGAAATGGCACAGCGCGAAGGTCTCGTTGAACTCTTCCGCCGTCATCCAGCCGTGCTGCTCGACGATCGACCGCCGGGCCCAGACCAGGACCCCGCCAAAGCCTGCCAGCGACATCCTGGCAAAGGCCAGGAACAGCTCGAGCAGGCTGGGCCGGTGGGCCGGAGACGGTACGGAGGCATCCGGCGCCGGGGCGGCAACCGGCGGGGATTCCGGGGGCATGGACAAAATCTAGAACGACGCGGGGACGGTGCCAAGACACAGCGCCAGGACGCGGACCAGCCCAAATCGGCGCGTTTTCACCGCTGAAAAGGCCTGAATCGGCTCTGTTTTTCTACAGCTTTGCCGCTATATTGGGGGTGCCGGTTCGCCGGCTATGGAAATAAATGACCGTCGCAATAAACCATTCGGACCCGGGGGCGGTACCCGGCGCCTCCACCAAAACCCACCTCAAGCCCTTTGCTTCAGTGGCTTTTGGCGGGGGCGAAATAGGATCGACGAGGGCGTAAAGGGCGCGTTTTTTCTCGGTATGGTTCCGCCGTTATCGGGCTAATGCAATAGTTGCCAACGACAACTTTGCTCCGGTTGCTCAGGCTGCGTAACGCGGTTTGAAAGACCATCTTAAAGTCCTAACGGGTTAAGCTCCGTTAGGCGGGGTTCGGAGGCACCTGGCAACAGAAGCCTCCACTTTATTCTCCGATCGGGCGTCCAGCCCGCATCATCCGCTGCCAGCCCTGCTGATTTCCGGCTCCCGGCGGGGTAGCATGGGCAAAAGGGCGAGTCGGACGATCCGGCGATGCCTCGCCGTCCATTTTCGAAGCGACAGGTTCACCATGGCGACCGATCACATCCGATATGACGTGCTGGCGCGCGATGCGCTGCGCGGGGTGCTGCGCCGGGTCTTGTCCGACGCCGCCGAACATGGCCTGCCGGGTGAGCACCATTTCTACATCACCTTCCTGTCGCACGGCGATGGCGTGAAGCTGTCGTCGCGGCTGCTCGCGCAATATCCGGAGGAGATGACCATCATCCTGCAGCACCAGTTCTGGGACCTCGTGGTGACGGAAGATCGGTTCGAGGTCGGCCTGTCGTTCGGCGGGATCCCCGAGCGGCTGACCGTGCCGTTTGCCGCCGTGACGCGCTTCCTCGATCCTTCCGCGCCGTTCGATCTGCGGTTCGATGTCTCGGACGCGCTGACCGAGGAAGCTGCTCCCGCCGCGGCGCCGGCCTCTCCCCTTCTCGCACCGGCCGCCCGCGCGGCAGTCGAGGCCGAGACGGCCGAGACCGAGCAGGAGCCGGCGAAGCCCAGCGAAGGCGCCGAGGTCGTGCGGCTGGATCGCTTCCGCAAGAAATAATCTAAACGCAGATCACGCCTCGACCTTGTAGGATGCTTGGTAGGATGCTTGCGAGGGCCGGGATGACAGATCGTCTTCCCGGATTATCTTCTGCATGAACGTGCCTCCGCGCGGACGCCTGACGTGACGCGGCGGAAAGCCCGGCGCGATGCCGGGCCGCGTTCTGATGACGCAACGGAGAGCATCCATGGCTCAATCGACGACACCATCAAACGCCGCCACCCGTAGCGAGACCGACAGTTTCGGTCCGATCGACGTCCCAGCCGACCGCTACTGGGGCGCGCAGACCGAACGCTCGCGGCAGAATTTCAAGATCGGCCACGACCGGATGCCGATCGCGATCATCCATGCACTCGGCGTCGTCAAGCTGGCCGCAGCCGAGACCAATCGCGAACTCGGCCAGCTCGATGCACGCCGCGCCGACGCCATCATCAATGCCGCCAGGGAAGTGGTCGAGGGCAAGCTCGACGATCATTTTCCGCTGGTCGTCTTTCAGACCGGTTCGGGCACGCAAACCAACATGAACGTGAACGAGGTGATCGCCAACCGCGCCAACCAGATGCTCGGCGGCGAGCTCGGCGCCAAGCAGCCGATCCATCCGAACGATCACGTCAATATGAGCCAGTCGTCGAACGACTCGTTTCCGACCGCGATGCATATCGCGGCGGCGGGCCGCATCATCGCCGACCTGATCCCGGCCCTCACCGAGCTGCATCAGGCGTTGCACCGGAAGCAGGAGGCGTTCGCCAACATCGTGAAGATCGGACGCACGCATACCCAGGACGCGACACCGCTGACGCTCGGCCAGGAATTCTCCGGCTACGCCGCGCAGATCGAGAGCGGCATCGCGCGGCTGCACACGGCGGTCAAGGAGCTGTTTCCGCTGGCGCAGGGCGGCACCGCCGTCGGCACCGGCCTCAACTCGAAACCGGAATTCGCCAACGCCTTCGCCAAGCATGTCGCCGAGATCACCAAGCTACCGTTCACCAGCGCAGCAAACAAGTTCGAGGCGCTGGCTTCCAACGACGCCTATGTGCTGGTGCACGGCGCGATCAATTCGGTGGCGACCGGCCTGTTCAAGATCGCCAACGACATCCGCTTCCTCGGCTCGGGCCCGCGTTCGGGCCTCGGCGAGTTGATCCTGCCCGAGAACGAGCCGGGCTCGTCGATCATGCCGGGCAAGGTGAACCCGACCCAGTGCGAAGCCATGACCATGGTCTGCTGCCAGGTGTTCGGCAATCAGACCACCATCACCGTCGCCGGCAGCCAGGGCCATTTCGAGCTGAACGTGTACAAGCCCGTGTTGGCATATTGTATGATAAATTCCATCCAGTTGCTGTCCGACGTTGTCCGCTCATTTACTGAGCATTGCGTTGTCGGAATACGCGCCGACGAAAAGCGCATCAACGAACTGATGCAGCGCTCGCTGATGCTGGTCACGGCGCTCGCGCCGAAGATCGGTTACGACAATGCAGCCAAGGTCGCCAAGTCGGCGCACGCGCACGGAACGACGTTGAAGGAAGAGGCTTTGCGGCTTGGATTTGTGTCTGCGGATGAATTTGATCGCCTCGTGCAGCCGGACAAAATGACACACCCGGGCTGAGCGGACGCCGCGCAATGTCCGGATAATTACGGTCAGACCGCGTGATATAATTATGCATCATAACGCCTAAAGACTAAGGCCCGTTACCTATCAGCTCTGCGCCGGCGCATGGTACAGACGTCTAGTTTTCGCAGAGCGAAACGGATTCTTTGATGCTATCACAAGCATCAAATGGGGATTCGGGATGGATATCGAGCCGGGCGCGTAGCGCGATCGCTCTTGTTTTTGTCACGATGCATCACCAATTCCGCTCTGGGGACGATGAGGACGACGAGCATGGGCGACGTGGTCAACCTGAAACGATTCAAGAAGCGCGGTGAGCGCGAACAAGCGGCTCAGCAGGCCGAAGCCAATCGTGCGCTATTCGGTCGCACCAAAGCCGAGCGAGCGCGTGACGAATTTCTCGGCGAGCGCAACGCGCGCGTGCTCGATCAGCATCGCATCGAAAATGGAGACGCATCATGAAGTCTCCTGTCGTCAAGCGTTCGATCGTCGTGGCCGGACACAAGACCAGCGTCAGCCTCGAAGAGGCCTTCTGGAACGGCATGAAGGAGATTTCCGGACTGCGGAACATGACGCTGTCGGAATTGGTCGGCGAGATCGACAACAACCGTCAGCAGGGCAATCTGTCCTCCGCGATCCGGCTTTTCGTGCTCGACTACTTCCGCTCGCGCGCGACCCCGGCCGTGCCCACGGATGTCAGGCCGCAACAGGTCGACACGCGCCAGCAGGCCTGATCGCCTCTCCGACCGTCGATCCAGGCGGTCGTTCGTTGCGCGGATTTCAGCATGAAGGTGAATCGCATCGTCGCGAACGTTGCCGCATCAGACATCGCGGCAGCAAAGTCGTTCTATCGGGACATCCTTGGCCTCGAGCCGCTGATGGATTTCGGTTGGGTTGCGACTTACGGCTCATCCGAAACGATGCAGGTTCAAATCAGCTTCGCTTCCGAAGGCGGCTCCGGCACAGCGGTGCCTGATCTCTCGATCGAGGTCGACGACCTCGACGAAGTCCTGCGCCGGATGAAGGCCGCCCACATTGCGATCGAATACGGACCGGCGGACGAGCCGTGGGGCGTGCAGCGCTTCTTCGTCCGCGATCCCTTCGACAGGCTGATCAATATTCTCCAGCACCAATCCTGAATTTTTTAGTTCTGCATCGCCGGACGGGGCGGCGGATTGGCGACCTGCGGCGTCAGCGATAATGGCGGTCGCAGCGGCCTCGACCTGGCCGCGCCAGGCACCGGCTTGACCTCGATCGGCGGCGGCAGTGGCGCGACCTGCGGTTGGCTCGCAACCGGCGCAGGCGGCACGACGGCCGGCGCGGTCGCAACTGGCGGGACAATCGGCGGCCGCGGCGCCACGATCTTCGGCTTCGCGGGCACGCGGCGCGGATCACGGCCGGGCACCGGCACGTCCGCAGAGGGCACCGCCGCCGAATTTGAGTTGGACGCGTCCGGCGCCGGTTCGGCGGGAGGCGGGAGCGCCGCCGGGGTCGGCGGCGGCACCGGTTCGCCGCGCTCGATCGCATCGAGCCGCCTAGTCTCGCGATCGATCGCGCGCACCGCAAGCCACGACGACAATGCCGCAATGTCGATGCTGCGCGTCAGCCCGTCGGGCGTGCCCACCGCAAGCAACTGGATTTCCGGGCGGCTGTTGGCGGAGCCCACCTGCGTCGACGCCAGCGCGGTGCGGATGTCGGCCTGGTCGGCCGGAATGTCGTAGCCGCCGGATACGATGGCGTTGGCGCCGTTGGCCGTGAGCGCAGTGGCGCCGACCCGGATGCGGCCGTCGCGGATGTTGAAGGGGATTTGCGCCGAAGCGATCGACAGCCCGCCGGCCGCGAGCGCCGGTTCGACGATCTGTCTCAGCCGCGTGTCGTCGGTCGCCTGACCGGAATCGCTGGCGCGGATCGCGATGTCGAACGCGCGCGGGTCGAGACCCGGAAGGTTCAGCCCCTCCAGCGTGACGATGCCGCTGCCGGACATTGCGCCGGTCAGCGCCGAGGCGCTGCGACCCTGCGTCAACAACGTCATCTGCATCGAGGCACGTCCCTTGGGCATCGCGAGACTGCGATAGCGCAAGGCTGAACCGTCGACGCCCGACAGCTGCACATTGGCGTTCAGCGCAAGTCCGTTGACGCCCTGTCGCGCATCGATGGAGGCGGTCGCCTCACCGCCGCCGATCTTGCCCTTGACGCCGTCGAAGGTCAGCGACTGCCCGTCCGACCTGATGGTGCCGCTGACCGGCTGCAGTTCGGCGCCGCCCGGCAGCAGACCGTGCAGCGCTTCGAACGTGACCTTGCCGCGCCAGGCGCTCGTCAGCCCCTGGCCGAGCGGCTCGGTCGTATCGTGACCGGCCGCGCCGATCGCAGCCGCGAAAACCGGCGCCAGCGTGATCTGATCGAGGCCGACTTCGCCCTCGACGCTCTTCTGATCGGCAAGCGTCAGCGCCAGCCGGCCACGCAGCCGCGAACCGGCGACAATGCTGTCGAGATCGTCGAAGGTCAGCCTGTCGCCCGCGAGCGTCAGGCGTGACGACAGGCGGATGTTTGCGGCCGGATCTGAGGATTTCAGATTGAGCAGCGGACTAATGTCGGCACTGCGAACGCGGAGGCTGACACTCGATTTGCTCTCGCTGGCCCCATCCTTGGTCCAAGGCTCCGCAGTCCCTTCCGCGTCCGCGTCGAGCCCCGCGCCCCAGAGCCGCGCCTTCAGCCGCAACGGCGCATGCCACGCGCCGCTCACCGCGCCCTCGAATTGCGTCGAGCCCGCGCCGGCTGCGACCGCGCGGTCAAGCCCAAGCAGCGCCAGCAGCGCATTGCCCTCGCCGGCGGAGAATTTCGCCTCGGCCGTCACGTCGCTGCGGCGAAGTGCGTCAAAATCCAGCGCACGGATCGCAGCGATCGGCGGCGTCGCCGAGATCACCGTATTGCCCTTGAGCTGCGGCGCGTCGAGATCGAGTGTCGCGCGCGCACTGACGCGATCGGCGGCCTTGCCCTTGCCGAGGTCGAGCGCGAGCTTGGCGCGGACCGGACCGGCATCCGCGCGGAGCACGCCGAGTCGTGCGGCAAGCTCCGGCGCGAACGGCTGGACCACGGCGGTAAGCCGGCTAAGCGACGCGGCGGTCGCGTCGACCGCGAGCTTGCCGGTCGAATTGGCACGGTCGAAATTGCCGCTGCCGTCCAGCGTGACATTGTCGGGCTGGCCGATCTTTACGCGCTCGAGCACAATGCTCTTCGGGCCATAGGCGATCTTCGCGAGCAGCGGCCGCAATTCCTGCCCCGAAGAGATCGCGCGACCGACGTCGAGCGACAGCTGCGCCTCGTCCGGCCATTCGGCTTGCGGGCCGGCCAGCGAGCGGATGAATGCCGCGGTCGCATCGAGATCGAGCCGCTCCGCCTTCAACTGCGCCTCGACCTTCGAGCTGTTCGCCGCCTCGCGATGCAGGACCGCGACGCGGCCCTCGACCGTGCCGCCCTCGATCTCCGCCTTCATCGCGTCGATCGAGAACCCGGCCGGCGACACCGCGACGTCGCCGCGCAACCGCAGCGGCTTCTGGCTGCGATAGGTGATGTCGCCGCGTCCCTGCAGCCAAGTCATCAACGCATCGGGATCTGACGATTCGATATTGAGCGCGGTCTTGAAGCTGTTCGAGGTCCCGGCCTGCGCGCTGGCGCCGCTCATCGAGACCCGCGTGGATCCCGGCGCGCGAAACTCCAGCCGGCGCACCGTCCAGGATTTCGCATCCGATTGCAGCTCCGCCGAGATCTCCTGCAGGGGACGCCCGCCGAGCATGATCTGCTCGGACGCAAGCTCCACCTGTGCCGGAATCGGGCTTTGCGGAAGGCCCGACAGGACCGCGCGCATGGCCGGCAGCACACGGACCGGCTCGACATTGCCGTTACTGCCGTCCTTGGCCGCGAACTTGTCGCCATCGAGCTGCCGTGCCGTGAGCGAGGCGCGCAGCAGCGGCGACGCGCCGAAACGGAGATCGCCGCTGCCCGCGAGCTTCAGCGCACGGTCCTCGGCGCCATAGCTCACCTCGACCTGGTCGAGGCGTGCCGCCGAATAATCCGATCTCACCTTCGCAGCGATCCGCCAGGGTGGCATATCGCTGCCGCCGCGCTGTCCCGCCGTACCCGCCAGCGTCACGGTCCCCTCGAACCGCGGCGCGCGGGCCTCGAAGGTCAGGATGCCGTCGAGATCGGCCGACACCGGCCGCTGCCCTGGATCGATGTTGAAGTGCAGGCGGGTGCCGCTGCCGTCGGCGCTCTGCCCCGAGGAGATCCGAAACGGGTAGCGGTTGCCATCGAACATGAAATTGCCGTCGCCGCGGACCGCGCCGGCAAGCGAGCGGACATCACCGCTGAAGGCAATGTCGTTCAGCTCGAGCGTGCTGCGGCTTGCGGCATCATGCAGCGCGACGCGGCCGGTCAAATTGAGACGGTCGATCGCAAGCGAAGCAAGGTTGAAAGTCCCGCTCGACGGAGACCAGTCGATCCGCCCCTTCGGATCGAGCCCGAGATCGAGCGACACGCCATTGATGGTGAGCTCGTTCGCGCGCCACTCGCCGCGCATTAGCGAGCTCAGGCTGAGCTCGACATCGAGATTGGCGGCCCGGACCTTGCCGAGGTCGTTGGCGCCGCCAAGGGTGACGGCTTTCAACCGCAGCGAGGGCGCAGGCAGCAGACGCGCGTCGAGATTGCCGGCGACACGAATCGGCGCGCCGATGATCTTGGATGCCTCCGCCTCGAACTGCGGCCTGAACTGGTTCCAGTCGACGAAATACGGACCGACCAGCGCGGCGACCAGTGCGAGAATGAAGGCGATTGCCAGGCCGAGCAGCGTCGTCTGCACGGTGTCTCCCTTTGAGTCCGCTCCGCGGTGCTGAACCCTCGGCCGGAGCAACCCAAATATAGAGACAAGTATGGCGAAGTCACAGCGGCTTTACCGCTGCGGCGTCAGGCGGATGACGGTTTTCCGCTCAAGCGTGCGTGCACACCGGCCGTCCCGGCAGGATTACTGCCCTGCCGCGCATCCGGGATGTCACCAGCTCGCAGGGAGCCGCTTCAGCCCGCGCAGCACGAAGGTCGGCCGCCACTCCGGATTTTCCGCGTCATCGAGCCGCAGGTCGGGAATCCGGCGCAGCAGCGTCGAGATCGCGATCTCGGCCTCGATCCGCGCCAGCTGGGCACCGAGGCAGAAATGAATGCCGCCTCCGAACGACAGCGGCTTCACGTTCGGCCGCTGGATGTCGAGCTTTTCCGGATGGTCCGGATACACAGCCTCGTCGTGGTTGGCCGAGCCCAGCAGGCACAGCACGCTCTCGCCCTTCGGGATGTGCTTGCCGCCGAGATCCTCGATGTCTTCCAGCGCGACGCGGCCGGTTAGCTGCACCGAGGAATCGTAGCGCAGGAACTCCTCGATGGCGTTGGTGATCAGGCCGGGATTGGCCTTGAGGAGCGCAAGCTGATCCGGGTTGCGGAACAGCGCGAGCAGGCCGTTGCCGATCAGGTTCACGGTCGTCTCATGGCCGGCGCCGAACAGCAGGATGATATTGGCGGTCAGCTCCTCGTTGGTCAGCTTCTGGCCGTTCTCCTCGGCCTGCACCAGTTGCGTGGTGAGGTCGTCGCCGGGCTGTTTGCGGCGCAGCTCGAACAGCTGGTGGAAGTACATCGCGGCCATCGCGTTGCCGGCGTTGCCTTGCTTGATCTCCTCCGCCGATAGCGGCACCGGCTCGAGCAGACGGCCGCCGTCGCGCGAGCCGTTGTAGAAGGCATCGCGATGCTCCTCGGGGATGCCGAGCATGTCGCAGATGATCGTCACCGGCAGGCGGAACGCGAAATCCTCGATCAGGTCCATCTTTCCCTGCGGAATGATGCGGTCGAGCGTCTCGTCGACGACGTGCTGGATGCGCGGCCGCATGTCCTCGACCCGGCGTGCGGTAAACGCCTTGACGACAAGGCCGCGCAGGCGGGTGTGGTCGGGCGGATCCTGCTGCAGCATCCAGTGGCTCATGCTGCGGATGACCGGCTCCTCCATGATCTTGGGGCCGTAGCGGCGGATCGAGCGCTCGACATAGTCCTTGCCGAACCGCTTGTCGCGCAGCACGAGGCTGGCTTCCGCGTGCCGGCTTGCCACGAAGGCGCCGTGCGCGTTGACATGCATCGGATCGAGGCGGCGCAGCCGCTCATAATACGGATAGGGATTGCGAATGAATTCGGGCGCCAGTGGATTGAAAAGCGGCTCGCCGCTGGCCGGCTGAACTTGCTCGTTCATGGTGACCTCGTTCGTGCGCTACGCCGGTGCCTGCACTCTGGCGCGCCTTGGTGTCATCCTCAAGACCGCACCAACACGGGTACAGCCATTCTGGTTTTAGCAACTCTGGTCTTATCAATGCAACTCGATACACTCTTGTATCGAGTTGCATTCTGCCCTAAACTGCGCCGATGTCAAGGGTTCGAACCAGGCCGACACGGGACGACACCTGCGAGAAGCTGTTCGAGGCGGCGGCGCGGGTGTTCGAGGAACAGGGAATCGGCGGCGCCAGCATCGAGGCCATCGCGGCTGCGGCGGGCTTCACGCGCGGCGCCTTCTACTCGAACTTCAAGAGCAAGGACGAGCTGATCTTCGCGATGCTCGAGGATCACGTCGAGCAATCGATCCGGCGCAATCTCGATTTGCTCGCCAAGCACAAGGACCTGGCCGACTTCCTGGAGGCATTGCGCACCGTGGACCGCAGCCGGCAGGATCCGCTCGGCCGCTCGCCTCTCCTGCATATGGAGATGATCCTGTTCGTGGCGCGCGCCGAGAAGCGCCGGCCCGAACTCGCAAAGCGCCTGCGCGCGCGGCGCAAGCTGATCGCCGACATCGTCGAGACCGCGCAGAAGAATAGCGGCAGGAACGCCAGACTCAATCCGGACTGGACCGGCGCGATCGTGCTGGCGCTGGAAGATGGTTTCCGCCTGCACCGCCTGATCGATCCGGAGACCACCCCCGCCGACAGTTGCCTGCGCGCGATCACCGACCTGCAGCGGGCGATCGGCGTTTCATCCGCCTGATGCGTCAGGCAGCGCTCGCGATCTTGTGCATCTGTCCGGCGACGGCGCGGACCTTGCCGGGCGCGGCCTGCCAGATCGCGAACGCCGACAGCAGGCTCACGACGATCCCGAGCAGGAACGCGCTCGTATAGCTGCCTGAGAGATCATAGAGCTGGCCGGTGATCCAGGGACCTGCGGCTCCGCCGGCGAGCGCGGCCAGCATCACGGTACCGAAAATGCTGCCGTAATGCTTGCCCTGGAAGATCTCCAGCACCACCGGCCCCATCACCGATGTGAGGCCATAGCCGAGCGCGCCCTGGGTGAACACCATCAGATAGATCAGCGTCATGCTTGGCCAGTATTTCAAGGCGGCGAGCGCAGCGAAGCAGATCACGAAGCCGAAGCAGGAGATCGCCCACACCCATTCACGGCCGATGCGATCGGAGAGATGCCCGAGCCAGATCTGGCCGGGAATGCCGAGCAGGCTGACGACGCCAAGTGCCCAGACGCCGACATTGGAGCTGAAGCCGATGTCGAGCAGGAATTTGGTCTGGTGCACCTGCACTGCGTACCAGATGTACAGGCCGCAGAAATAGCCGATCGCAATCCACCAGAACCGCGCGGTGCGCAGCGCACGCGGCAGCGTCCAGTCGGTGCCGGCCCACACCGGATCGACGATGTTCGATGCCGGCTTGGCGGACGTCGCCGTCGGCGCGGCATCGCCGTCCGGCTGCAGGCCGACGTCCTCCGGCCGCTTGTGCAGCAGCAGATTGATCGGCGCCAGCACGACCAGCACCACGATCCCCATCGCGGTGCAGGCGGTGCGCCAGCCGGCGTGCTCGATCATGTGCTGCACCCATGGCAGCAACGTCACCGAGCCGATGCCGACGCCGGCAAAGGCGAGCCCGATCGCCAGTCCGCGACGGCGAATGAACCAGTTCGGCACGAACAGCGATTGCCCGGAATAGCCGAGGCAGACGCTGCCGGAGCCGACCAGCACGCCGATCGTGAGATAGAGATGCCAGGGTTGCGTGGTCAGCGGCGCCAGCAGCAGGCCTGAGCCCATCAGCAACACGCCAAGCTCCATCACCGCGCGCGGCCCGCTGCGGTCCATCAGCCGGCCGATCAACGGACTCGCGATCGCCGAGGCGACAAAGCCGAACGAGAATGCGCCCGCTGTGACGCCGCGCTCCCAGCCGAATTCGGAGATGATCGGCGGATAGAACAGCGAGAACGCCGTTCGTGCGTTGACGCCGATGGCCATGGTGACGAACGTCACCGCGACGATGATCCAGCCGTAGAAGAAGGGGACTCGCATCAGGCGCAGCATTCCTTCCGCAACAGAGCAGGCTGCAACGGCACCGTAGCGGACTTTGGGCGGCCGGCAGCAGGCTCTGCCACCAGCCAGATTTCACAACGACCTGGAGACAGACGACCTGGAGACAGAAGGGTCGACGCATTCGTCGACCCTCACCGCCACAATCGACCGCCCTGATCCCCTCGTCAACGCTTGCGCGGACGCTTGGCCGCCTTTTTGCCGACCTTCTTCTTGCTGACGGCTTTCTTCCTGCCGGCGCCTTTCCCGCCGCCAGATTTGGTCTGCCTGAACGGTGGCCTGCGGAGCGAAAGCTCGGGCCAGGCGATCGGCTGTTCATCCTTATCGGGATCGTTGTCGCCAGGCGGGTCTTCCGCACTGTCATCCATCGGCCCTTGCACGACCAGATGGACCAGATATGCGTTGCCGGCTGCATTCAGGTAGTTCGCGAGCGGTTCATTGTTGCTCGGAAACAGATGCGGATGACTAACCACGCTGTTTTCCTCGACCGAGAACTTCACCGCCTTAATCGCGGTTCGGGTCATTGCATCGCCCAGGATCTTCTTGATCGCGTCCTGGGTCTCCTGAGAGAGCACATGATGGAGAAAGAAGAACCATTTCCGCTTGGCATCATCCTTTCCGTAATCCTTGCTCGGGTAGGCACCGATGCGGAACGCCACGCGCCGCAATCTGTGGCTCGTATCGAACAGCTTTTCCTTCTTGTTGTGCTTACGAAGACTAGCCAGATCCTTACCGCTGAAGAGCTCATTCAACCGGTCCACGATTTCGGCATCGGGACCGCTGCCGACGGGAAGTAGGGCACCCATTTGTCTTCTCCCTTTGTGCAATTTGATTCAGACGTAAAAACTGAGACAGATAGCACCGCGGAATAGCCGGCGCGGTCCCCGGTCGAACCAGGACATGTTTGCGTTTTGGCCAATGATCGGCCCAGCACGCGCTTGGATCGCGCTTGCGAGCTCTCGGGCCGCAGGTGGCAAGCTCGGTCAATTCCTCGATGCTCGATACCGCGCGCTCGATCGAGAGCGTCCGCCCGGTCTGTTTGCGAAGCCGGGCCGCGCCCTTGGCGAGAATCCAGCGGTCTGCCGCGCACTCACAACCTAGCTCGGAATTGGCGGCGAGCCGGCCGCCTTTCGACAGATGGTGTCCGACCTCGTGAAGCAGGGCGAAAACCAGGCCATCGGCGTTCATGGCTGCGTGGTAAGCCAGTCCACCATAGATCCGCACGACGCGATCGTTGCCACGAATGAAGGCCTGAGCATTGACGGTGGCGCTTCCTTCGTCGAGTTCGAAAAGCAGATCGGGAAACGCGCACCTGAAATCGGACAGGATGTCGCAAAGGAGCGTGTCTCTGCACGTGCGGGCGCTTCCTTTGCCGACCGGTTCGCCCATCATATTCACGAACAACATGAGATCGTCCGAATGAGATCAGAACAATTTTCGCTCGCAACTCAAATATTATTGGCTTCGTTCGAATTTCGACTCGCTTTGACCGTCTTTCCCGCGCCATCGACAAAAGGCGCGAATAGCATCGCGCCGGTCTCTTGGAGCAGCGCCGTCGCGCGGTCCAACTCCTTTGCTCCCTCCCCGGCCTCATCGCTGCGGCCCGAGCGCAGCAACAGATCGGCCCGAACCGATCGGGCAAGGCATTCCGGAATGCGCGCGTGTCGCTCGACCGCGACCGCAATGGCCTCATCGACAGCGGACAATGCTGCCGCCACATCACCCTTCTGCCGATATGCATTTGCCAGATCCGCTAGGATCCGCGCTTCGTTTTCGAGGCCAGCCCTACGCGTTCGCGCGAAGTCAAGCGCGGCCGTCAGATCCTCGATCGATGACGTGATCCGGCCCGCCACCATATGCGACAGGCCGCGGCTGGCCTGGGCGTAGACGCGCAAATACGGGTTCCCGCTCTTGATCGCGAGCGAAAAGGCGCGATCGGCATGGTGCTGGGCCAGTCCGACGTCGCCTTCGGACCACGCGAGATCGACGTAGGCGAGGCTCGGGATCACGTAGTGAATGGCGTCGACCTGGCTGCCATCCAGTTGCAGCACGCGGTCGAGCAACGGCCGGGCTTCGGACCCGCGCCCCAGCATCACGAGAGTTTGCCCGCGCATGGCCGTGAGCCAGATCTCGACGTCGAAGCCAAGCGTCTCCCGGTCGGTTTTCACGATCTCCGAGGCGCGCGCGGCCGCCTCCATGTTCATCTGCAGCGCCTCCGACATCCGACCTGAGAGCCGCAGCGCATGGCAGAGAATGGCCTTCAACGTGACCTGGACGCTGGTATCTGTGCCGGTGTCGGCAAGCGCCTTGGCCTCCAGCACCCGGTCGACATACTCGTCCGCCGAACCGCCATTCGCCAAGATCCGACCGTAGGCGGCATGGATCAGCGTGTTTGCACGCAGATCCCCGATCGCGAGCGCGAGGCTGCGGGCCTCCTCGAAATAGATCTGCGCATCCGCGGCAGAAATTCCCTCGCGCCAGCCGAAATTCACGATCTGACCGCAGGCCATCATCTTCAGATAGTCCGTCATTTGCGACGGAGGCTGGTGCATCAGGAGTTCACGCACCTTCTTCCAGCTTCGCAACGCCTGACTGGGATCGTTCGCGCCGACCCAGACCGCCGCGCGCATGTGCTGCTGCGCGGCCTTCAGGTGTTCACCGGCATGCTCCCAGTGGTAGGCGAGAAGCGACGCCCGTTCCTCGGCGCGGTCCTTGAACAGTTTCTCGATCGACTGCGCAACGGCCGCGTGAAGTTCGCGACGCCGCTCGTGCAGCAGCGACAGATAGGCAACCTCCTGGATCAAAGGATGACGAAATGCGATCAGCCGCTGCTCGAAGGGCGGCACGTCATAGAGCAACTCGGCGCGCCGCAGGTGTCCGACGGCTTCCAGCAGTTCGGCCTGCTCCAGTCCGGCAACCGCATCGAGAACGGGCAGCGAAATCTCGCGCCCGGCAACTGAAGCGACCTCGAGGGCTCTTTTGGCGCGTTCGTCGAGGCGATCGATGCGCGCCGCAACGACGGCCTGCACGGTCGTCGGAAGCGGGATCGTGTCGATGCCGCCCTTCAGCCGGTATGCGCCCTTCTCGCCTTCAAAGTCCCCGCGCTCGACGAGGGCGTTCACGAGCTCTTCCAGGAAGAACGGATTGCCGTGCGCGCGCTCGACGATGTTTCTGCTCAACAGCGCCAGCGATGGATCGGAACCAAAATGGTCTCGCAAGATCGATTGCGCCTCCGCGGGTCCGAGCGGAGCCATGTTGATCTGCCGATAATGCGATCGCTGCATCAGCGGTGCGGTCAATCCGGCCCTGAAGTTGACGAGCAGCATGGTTGTGGTCCCGACGACCGCGTCGGCAAGCGCCTCCACGAACTCCTCGCTTGCCGGATCGATCCAGTGCAGATCGTCGATCAGGACGACCGTCACGTTGTCACGCGGTGCAGAGCGCACCAGCTCGCCGACGAAATCGAGCAATTGGGTCTTGCGGGCCTTGGGATCGAGTTTCGGCGCGGGCCGGCGCGGGTCCGCGAGCCCGAGGAATTCCAGCAACACGGATGCCAGATGGTCGGAGACCGGCATTGCCGCCAACCGGTCGTAGATGCGGCGGCGCGAGACATCCGGCGGCTCTTCCTTGATGCGGAGGCCGAAAATATCCCGGAGCAACGCCAGCACCGGCTGAAACGGCGTCACGCGGCCATGCGCGAGCACGCGCGCTTCAAAGACACGGATGCCTCTGCCGCGACAACTTTCGGCAAATTCAAAGCAAAGGCGGCTCTTTCCAATGCCGGCCTCGCCGACGACGCCAACCACCCGGCCATCGCCCTTGCGCGTGTTCTCGAGTTCGGCTGTCAGAGCCGCAAACTCGTCGGTACGGCCGGTGAGCGGGCTCAACCGTCGTCCGGTTCGGAACACACCGCTCGACGGCGCATGTTGAAGGCCCCGCAGCCTGAGCACCTCGACGGGGGCCGCAAGCCCCCGAATGGCCTGTTCGCCAAGCGATTCCACCTCCACGAACTGCTTCGCGACCGCGTAGGTTTCACGCGAAACCAGAATGCTCCCCGGTTCGGCAAGCTGTTCCAATCGACTGGCGAGATGCACATTTGCACCCGCCGCATCGTAGGTTTGATAGATGCCGTGCTCGATGGCCTGGAAGACGACCTCACCGGTGTGGACGCCGACGCGGATTTTCAGGTCCATATCATGCAGGCGCTTGACGTCATCCTGCATGGCCAGTGCCGCGAGACAGCCTCGAACGGCGTGATCCTCATGGGGCTGAGGGGCGCCAAACATCGCCATGACGCCGTCGCCCTGGGCCTTGTTGACGACGCCGCCGTAGCGATGCACCGCCTCATTCATGAGATCGAGCACGGGCTGCAAACGCCTCATGCCCAGTTCGGGATCTCCGAGACTATCGATGATGCCGGTTGAGTTGCTGATGTCGGCGAAGAGAATCGTGAGGCGCTTACGCTCTCCACCCTTGGCGTGCAGACTCCTCAGGGCATGCTCGTGCGACGGCTGACTTTGGGTCGCGTCAATCGCCGTGACCAGCGCAACCCCGCATTTGCCGCAAAAGCGGCTGCTTGATCCGTTCAGGTGGCCGCAAGCTTCACAGGCAATTCCGAGAGAGGCCCCGCACCCTTCGCAATACTCATTGGTCGCCTTGTTCTGACAACCGCAACGCAAACATTGCATCATTGGCCTCTTGAAGAGAGCTGCAGAGGCAGGCAACCGCAACAAGCCTTAAAACCAAACACGAAAATGATCGACAATCGGGTATCGCTGCGAAGCTTAGCAAAGCCGCCTGGACCTGTCGTGCCATTTTATGACGCACACGTGCAGATTGCGCCGCGACGTCAGCCTGGGCCGAGCCCGATCACAAGTTGCCGGCACCTGGCCGCCAAGCATACAAGTTGCATCAACTAGGTCTGCCACGCGTGGCTTTCATGGCCGAAATAGGCGCGCTCGAGCCGGTGCGCGAGGTCGCTTTCCCCGGTCGGCGCTTCAAGCGCGATCGCGCCCTGCACCAGCGCGTAGACGCGATCAGCACAGGCCAGCGCCTTCTCGAGCAGCTGCTCGACCAGCAGCACCGAGGTTCCCTGCTCGCGCAGCCTGCCGATGACGTTAAGGACGCGATCGACCAGCACCGGCGACAGCCCTGCGGACGGTTCATCGAGCATCAGCAGCCGCGGGCGACGAACCAGGCCCTGGGCCACCGTCAGCATCTGCTGTTGCCCGCCCGAAAGCGCGCCGCCGCGCTCGTGCCGCTTCTCGGCGATCTCGGGAAAGAATGACAGCGCCTCCTCGATACGCACGGCGCGTTCGGCGCGCGGCAGGTCATAGCCGGCGAGCAGCAGATTGTCGGTCACGGAGATCTGCGTGAACACGCGATGTCCCTCGATCACATGCACGAGCCCGGCACGCGCGGCATCGCGCGGCGTGGCGTTGGTCATGTCGCGTCCGCCGAACCGGATCTGCCCGGCATTGACCGGCAACAGTCCCGACATCGCGCGCAGCAGCGTGGTCTTGCCGGCGCCGTTGGGACCCAGCAGCGCAACGACCTCGCCGGCGGCAATCGTCATGTCGATGCCGTGCAGCACGCGGATCTTGCCGTAGCCGGACTCCAGCGCGCTCGCGTTGAGCAGAGGTTCAGCCGCCGAGGTAAGCACTGACGACCTCCTTGTGGACGCGGATCTCCGCCGGCGTTCCCGCTGCCAGCGTGCGGCCGAGATTGAGCACGGTGACCTGGTGGCAGATATCGAAGATCAGATCGGCATGATGCTCGACCAGCAGCACGCCGGTGCCGCGGGCGCAGACCGCCTTGATCAGACTGCCGAGCCGCTCGATCTCGTCGTTGGAGAGGCCTGCGGCGGGCTCGTCGAGCAGCAGGAAATCCGGATCGAGCATCAGCGCCCGCGCGATCTCGATGAAGCGCAGCTCGCTGTGCTGCAGACGGTCGGCGCGCGCATCGGCGAGCGCCTCGAGGCCGACGACACCGAGCAGCGCGCGGGCCTTCGCGGCGAGCATGCGCTCGTCCGCGCCGTTGCGCGGCAGTGCGAGCATCGCCTCGACGAAATTGGCCCTGCCCTCGATCGCGCCGCCGATCATGACATTCTCCAGCACCGAGGCTTCGCCGATCACGCGCGGCGTCTGGAAGGTGCGCGCGATGCCGCAGGCGGCGCGCTTGACCGGCTGGCCCGCGGCCAGGACTTCATCGCCGAGCGTCATGGTGCCGGCGTTCGCAGCGTAATAGCCCGAGATCACGTTCAGCGTCGTGGTCTTGCCGCTGCCGTTCGGGCCGATCAAGCCGTGGATTCGGCCGGGCGCGACATCGAGATCGAGGCCGTCGATCGCCCTCACATTGCCGAAGCTGAGCGCGATGCCGCGCAGCTGCAGCGTCCTGCCGCCGCTGCTCCGGCGCACGATGTCGGCGAGCGCGGCCGGGCGCGGAACGATGGCGCGGTTGATGGCGAGCGGACGGCGGTTGCGGAAATCGAGCAGCGTCGCGATGCCGCCGGGCATCACCAGCACGATCAGCAGCAGCAGCACCGCGTAGAGGAAGGTCGACCATGCCGCCAGCGGCGCGGCGATCTCGGGCAGGATGGTCAGGATGATGGTGCCGAGCATCGGCCCGAGGATCGAACCGCGGCCGCCGATCAGGATCGCGATGAAGAACAGCACCGAGAGATCGAAAGTGAACGCATCAGGCGTGATGTAGGTCTGCAGGGTCGCGAACAGCCCGCCGGCGATCGCTGCCAGCGCACCGGCAAACAGGAAGATCGCGATCAGCATTTTCGGCTTGGAAATGCCGCTGGCCTCGGCCGCGACCTCGGCGTCGCGCACCGCGATCAGGGCGCGGCCGAAGCGGCTGCGCGCGACATTGGCGCTCATCCAGGTGGTCAACGCGGCGAACGCGATGCACAGGGCGTAAAAACCCCACGGCGTGTTGAACGGCGCCGGGAATTCGGGACCGGCAATGCCGATGCCGCCTCCGGTCACGCTTTGCCAGGCCAACGCGATCTGGGTCACGATGGTCGCAAATCCCAGCGTCGACATGGCGAAGTAGAAGGTGCGCAGGCGCAAGGCCGGCAGGCCGACGATGACGCCGAAGATCGCGCCGATGAGGCCTGCGACCGGCAAGGCGGCAAACACCGGAATGGCCGGCATCACATTGCCGGCGACCAGCACGCTGGTCGAATAGGCGCCGAGCGCCAGCAGCGCGACATAGCCGATCGCAAGGTGGCCGGCAAAGCCGACCACGAGATTGAGGCCTGACACCAGCACCCAGTAGATCGCCATACGGGTGCCGATCAGCACCCAGTAATCGTTGCTGACGAAGGGCAGCAGCAGAGCCAGCACGAGAATGCCGAAGAACGGAAGGATGTGCGGCAGCGCAGCGCGCCATGCGCCGCTGTCGGTTCGGGGCGGAGTGGCTGCGAGCGAGGTCATCACACCCTCCGCGCGGTCGAGGCGCCGAACAACCCTTGCGGCGCGGCAAGCAGCACCACGATGAACAGCGTGAACACCGCGACCGAGGAAAAGATGCCGCCGACCAGGAAATTCGCTGCCTGCTGGAACAGGCCGAGCGCCAGTCCGCCGATGATCGCGCCGCGATTGTTGCCGAGCCCTCCGAGCGCCACCGGCACGAAGCCGTAGAAATTGAGCAGCGCGCCGTTGGCGAAGAAGGCGAGCAGCAACTGCCCGCCGGAAAATCCGGCGATGCCGCCGACCATGCCGGCGAGCGCATAGCTTGCGACGCGCAGATTGCGCTCGGGCAGGCCGAGCGCCCGTGCGGCGAAATTGTCCTCCGCGATGGCGAGGAACGCGCGGCCGACCAGCGTCCGGCGGTAGAGATATTCGAGGCCGATGATGGTGACGGCACAGGCTGCGACCGGCAGCCAGAACTTTTCGTCAAGGATGCCCTCGCCGAGCCCGACGATGCGCGGGAACGGCTGCGGCTCGGTGCCCCATTTGATCGCCGTGACCTGCTGGATCATCAGCGCGACCGCGAGCGTCGAGAGCACGTAGAGATGCTGGTCGAGGCTCTTGAGCACCGGACGCACCGCGACGAATTCGGTGATGATCCCGATCACCGCGCAGCACAGCAGCGTCAGCACGAAGCCGACAGCGATCGGCAGGCCGAGCTTCAGCGTGAACATCGAGCCGAACACGCCGCCCAGCATCGCAAGCTGGCCCGCGGTGAAGCTCATCACCCGCGAGGTCGAGAACATCGTGTTGTAGGTGACGCCGACCAGCGCGTAGATCGCGCCCGCCGCGAGACCGGATGCAAGGATCGAGGCCAGCATCGGCTGCGCCCTCGCCCTTCTATGTGTACCCCGGCGCCAGCGCGAAGCTGCCGTCCTTGGCGGTAGAGGCTTCCGACATCACGATTTCTTCGGTCAAATAGCCGTTATGCTCGGTCGGCGAGAAGCGATAATTGCCGAAATAGCCCGGATAGCTCGACAGCGAACTCCAGTATTTGACGATGCCGGCGCCGTCGGTCGAGCCGCTTTCCGCGACCGCCTTGGCGATCAGCTCTATGCAGTCGATGCCGCCTGCGACCCACCACAACAGCGTATCGTTGAGCGCGATGTTGACCTTGGTCAGGCGCGCAACCAGGTCCGCGCTCTTCGGCGGCAGCTTGCCGGCGCTGTCATAGCTGCAGCTCTTGTAGCCGATCGCATAGACCTTCTTCCAGTTCTCAGGCTTGGCGACCAGGCTCGCGAGCTCGCCCGAGGCCATCGAGGGATGCCCGACGAAGGGAACGTCCCAGCTCATCGCGGCGCGGGTGTTGAACATGCGCGCCTCCATGCCGGTCGAGACGCTCCACACCACGATCGCCTCGGCGCCGGCGTTCCTGGCGCGCAGCATGTCCGGCGTCATGTCGGGTTGCGTGGCGTCGATGTTGGCCTGATAGGCCACCTCGGCGCCGTCCTTCTTGAACGCCGCGACGGAGGCGCCGACCGCGGTGACGCCATAGCCGGTGGTGTCGCCGATCACGGCGACCTTCTTCACCTTGAGGATCTTGAGGCAATAATTGCGCACGGCGTCGTCCCATTGATTGTTTGACGGCGCGATCCGGAACGCATTGGGGAACTTGACCGGATCGATCAGGGTCTCGACGACGCAGGGGTGCAAATCGGGCATCTTGGCGCGCGCCATGATCGGCGTCGTCGCCAGCGCCTCGCCCGAATTCAGCGGCCCCCAGATCGCGTGAACCTTGGCCTGGCTGATCAATTCCTGCGTGGCGTTCACCGCCTTGGTCGGGTCGCCCTGGGTATCGCGCATCACCAGCTCGATCTTGCGGCCCTTGACCCCGCCGGCGCCGTTGATGGCGTCGACCGCGAAGTTGACGCCGCGGTTGAAGCCGACGGTCGGCGCCGAGCTCGGCCCGGTGATCGCCGCGAGACAGCCGATCCTGATTGGTTCCGATTGTGCGATAGCAGGAGCTGGGAAGGAGAATGACGCAGCGCCCAGTGCACCGGCGCTGCCCAACAAAACGTCACGGCGTGAAATGGCCATGTGATGCACTCCCTTTTTCCTTTTCGGCACCCGTCGTTTGGCTGCGGGACGTCCGTTCATTGATTGTCCGCGCGCTCACGGGCCGCGGTTTTGCAAGCACAAGTTTGATCCGGATGTGAAGGTCTTGTCCAGCCCTTCTGCGGAAGATGATCGGTGTCCTGCGTTCATGGCGCGGTCGCAGCGTCTGCCGCATTGACGGAGTGAGTTCTGATTCAACCGTCAAGCCACTTGTTCGGTGTCATCACACGCGCATGCGGGTGATCCAGTATTCCAGAGACGCCAGTGCTTGAATCGAGACGCGCAGATTGAACACCTGAGTTGGGTCTGCCGTCGCCGGGCAATCCGGAGAGTGGCGCGCGACGAAGCAGCCACGGAAGGGAGGTTCCTTCCCGGGGCCGGCCTCCGAAGGCGATCGATCGCGCCAGGACACGGGCCTGTGACCATAGTTGAAGTCCAACTTGACGAAACTTCTGGATTGTTGGCTGCGTAGACGCCAAGACAGAAGCGCTATTCTGCGAAGGTTCTTTGATGCACGACGTCTCGATCCCGGCGGCTTTGATCGCCGGCCTAGTCAGCTTTCTGTCGCCCTGCGTGCTGCCGCTGGTGCCGCCCTATCTGATCTACCTGACCGGTGCAACCATCGAGCAGGTCAACCAGGACGGCGCCACCGCGGCCTCCAAGCGCGCGGTGATGACGGCGGCGCTGATGTTCGTGCTTGGGTTCTCCACCGTGTTCGTCGCGCTCGGCGCCAGTGCGTCTTTCGTCGGCGGATTGGTGCGCGCCTGGTCGGCCGAGCTCTCGATCCTGGCCGGCATCGTCATCATCATCATGGGCCTTCACTTCCTCGGCGTGACCCGGATCGGCCTCCTGATGCGCGAGGGACGGCTCACCGCGCCCAAGCCGGTCGGGTTGTGGGGCGCCTATGTCATGGGCCTCGCGTTCGCCTTCGGCTGGACGCCGTGCATCGGGCCAATTCTGGCCGCGATCCTCTCGATGGCAGCCGCGGAGGCCACGGTGACAAAAGGTGCCGGCCTGCTCGCGGTCTATTCCGCCGGGCTCGGGATCCCATTCCTGCTTGCCGCCTTCATGGTCAAGCAGTTCTCCTCGCTGTTCACGCGGATGAAGCGTCATCTTGATACGGTCGAGCGCGCGATGGGCGTGCTGATGGTGATCACCGGCATCGGCTTCCTGACCGGCGCGGTGTCTGGTGTCAGCGTCTGGCTGCTGGAAACATTCCCGGCGCTGCAGAACATCGGCTAGCCCTTCGCACCTGCACAGGCGCGTGTCCGCTGGCTTTTGGCCAAGCGATATCGGACTATTTCCGCGAGCATCGCAACCGCCAGCTGAGTCGAGACCGATGACCGAAGTTCATCCGACACGCGCCAACTGGCCGATCTTCCGTTCGCTCAAGGCGTTCCAGCCCGGCAACCTCCCCGGCGACCTGATCGCCGGACTGACGCTCGCCGCGATCGCGATCCCGGAGCAGATGGCGACCGCCCGACTGGGCGGCTTCTCGCCGCAGATCGGCTTCTTCGCCTTCATGGCCGGCTCGCTCGGCTTTGCGATGTTCGGCGCCAACCGATTCCTGTCCTGCGGTGCCGATTCCACGATCACGCCGATCTTCGCCGGCGGGCTTGCACTGATGGCGACGGCGGGCTCGCCCGACTATCAGGCGTTCGCGATGGCGCTGGCGCTGATGGTCGGCGTGATCATGATCGCCGGCAGCCTGTTCAAGCTCGGCTGGATCGCCAACCTGCTGTCGACGCCGGTGACGGTCGGCTTTCTCGCCGGCATTTCCGTCCACATCCTGGTCTCGCAACTGCCCGGCGTGCTCGGCCTGACCACGCCGGACGGCCCGACACTCTACAAGCTCGGGGTTCTCGCCGAGGAGATCGGCCAAACCAACTTCTACACGCTGGTGATCGGGCTTGGCGTGCTGGCGCTGGTCGCCGGATCGGAGACGATCAGCGCGCGCATTCCGGGCGCACTGATCGGCCTTGTCGCAGCGACCGTCGCAGTCATCGCCGGCCATCTCGAAAGCAAGGGCGTCAAGGTGGTCGGCATCGTGCCCGGGACGTTGCCGGCGCCCTCGTTTCCCGAGATCGCGCCGGAGCGATGGGTCAAGCTGTTGTCGCTGGCGATCCTGATCGCTGTTGTCGTCATGGTGCAGACCGCGGCGACGACGCGCTCGTTCCTGTCCGATCCGGACCAGCCGGCCGACGTCGATCGCGACTTTCTCGGCGCCGGTGCCGGCAGCCTTCTATCCGGGCTGTTCGGCGCCTTTCCCGTCAACGCCAGCCCGCCGCGGACCGGCATCGTGTCGGAGACCGGCGGACGCACACAGCTCGCCGGGCTGGTCGCCGCGGCCATCGTGCTCGCGCTGCTCGCATTCGGCGCAACGCTGCTGCAGCACGTGCCCGACGCGGCGCTCGGTGGCGTTCTGCTGTTCGTGGCGTTGCGCATCATCCGCGTGAAGCAGATCGCCGCGATCTACCACCAATCGTTCTACGAATTCCTGCTGGTGGTGGCGACATCAGCTGCGATCATCGTGCTGCCGATCGAGCAAGGCGTCGCGGTCGGCATCGCCCTGTCGCTGCTGCACGGCATCTGGACCACGACGCGCGGCCAGCTGGCGGAATTCGTCCACGTGCCCGGCACCACGATCTGGTGGCCGACGGGCCCGCACGTCACCGGCGAGCGCAAGCCCGGCATCGCCGTCGTCGGCTTGCAGGCCCCGTTGTCGTTCCTCAACGCGGAAGGCTTCCACAGCAGCGTGCTCAAGACCATCGGCGGAGCGACGCCGAAGCCACGCCTGCTGGTGATCGAGGCCAGCGGCATGATCGAGATCGATTTCACGGCGGCGCAGGCGCTACGCGACCTGTTTCGCGAATGCCGGGATGACGGTGTCACGGTGGCGGTGGCGCGGCTCGAATCCGCGCGCGCACAGAACGCATTCGAGCGCTTCGATCTCTACGATGTGCTGCCGAGAGACCACGTCTTCCACAGCGTCGATGAAGCCGTCCGCACGCTCGGCAGGCAGAGCTAAGGATTGGCTTGATTGTCGCCGCGAAGGCGCTGTGCTCCCTCTCCCGCAAGCGGGAGAGGCGCGCCGAACGTGTCGCAAGACCGATCGAACCTGACTTCAAGCCGCTCGGGTAAAGCGACTCAAGCCTGCTCGCCCTCGAGCGTCGGATGCTCCTTCAGCACCTCCGCCTTGATCGAGCCCGCGTGGATGGCACGGAACAGCGCCCGCCCCGTCTTGATGTTGTTGGCCTTCATGCAGAGACCGACGATCTCGCGCACCGCGGAATCCCGCACCAGCTCGTCGGAGATCTTCATCGCGGTCTCCATCGCGGCCTTGGCGGCTCGCTCGTAGCGATCACGCTCGATCAGCTGATTCTTCGGTGAACGCTTGTTGGGTGAGCCGACCGCCTCGGCACAGCCGGCGGCATCGCGGCAGATCGCACGGATTCGCTGCGCAGCCTCGATGTCGCCGAGCGGCTGCTCGACGGGATCGTCCCAGATATCCGTCCGCTTGGCCTTGCTGAACCACGACATCGCCAGATCCTGTGGTCGGAAGATCCGAAGAATTAGGCCGCAGGAACGATCTTCCCGGGATTGAAAATGTTCTGTGGATCGAGCGCGTGCTTCAGCGCCCGCATCGCGTCGAGCGCCTCCGGGCCAAGCTCGGCCTTCAGATATTTCTGCTTGCCCTGGCCGATGCCGTGCTCGCCGGTGCAGGTGCCGCCCATGGCCTGCGCCCGTTCGACCAGGCGGTGCATGAAGTCCTCGCCGCGCGCCATTTCGTCCTTGTTGTCGATGTCGCAGACCAGCGAGCAGTGGAAATTGCCGTCACCGACATGGCCGACGATCGGCGACAGCAGATTGAGCCGCTTCAGATCGTCCTCGGTCTCGGTAACGCAGTCGGCGAGCCGCGAGATCGGCACGCAGACGTCGGTCGCGACCACGCCGATGCTGTCGCCGGGGCGCAGCGCCTTCACCGACCAATAGGCGTCATGCCGGGCCTGCCACAGCTTGGTGCGGTCTTCCGGCTTGGTGGTCCAGGTAAAATCGCCGCCGCCGCATTCGGCGGCGATGTCGCGGAAATTCTTCGACTGCTCGGCGACCTCGACCTCGCTGCCGTGGAATTCCAGCAGCAGCAGCGGCGTCTCCGGCAGCGACAGTTTTGAATAGCTGTTGCAGGCCTTCACCTGCTCGGCGTTCAGCAGCTCGATCCGCGCCACCGGGATGCCGGTCTGGATCGCGAGGATGGTGGCCTGGCAGGCGCCGCGCACGGTCTCGAACGAACAGGCGGCGGCAGCGATGGTGTCCGGAATGCCGCGCAGGCGGATGGTGAGCTCGGAGATGATGCCGAGCGTGCCTTCGGCGCCGACGAACAGATGCGTCAGGTCGTAACCGGCCGACGACTTCTTGGCGCGCGTGCCGGTCGTGATGATCTCGCCGTCGCCGCGCACCACTTTCAGCGCCAGCACGTTCTCGCGCATGGTGCCGTAGCGCACCGCGTTGGTGCCGGAGGCGCGGGTCGAGGTCATGCCGCCGAGCGAGGCGTCGGCACCGGGATCGATCGGGAAGAACAGGCCCTGGTCGCGCAGATGCTCGTTCAGCGCCTTCCGCGTCACGCCGGGCTGGATCACGCAATCGAGGTCCTCCGCGTGCACCTCGAGCACCTTGTTCATGTCGCGCAGATCGATGCAGATGCCGCCTGCGGGCGCGTTGACCTGGCCCTCGAGCGAGGTTCCGGTGCCGAACGCAATGACGGGCACGCGGTTTGCGGCGCAGATTCGCACCACGTCCTGGATGTCGGCCGTTTCCTGCGCCATTACGACCGCATCCGGCGGCTGGGTCGGCAGCCATGTGGTGGTATGGGCGTGCTGTTCGCGCACCGCCTGCGATGTGACGAGCCGGTTGCCGAACCGCGCCGCCAGCGCGTCAATCGCGCGCTTCAGGGCCTGCGGCTCAGGTCGCGTCACATTGCCCGAAATCGTTGTCGCCACGTCAAATTTCCTCCCGGCTTTAGCCGACCGTGGCAAAGCTTGTATAAGGGGTCAAGAGAGCCTGACTTGAAAAAGTAGACGCCGGAGTCACAGAAAAGTTCATGCTCGAACGCCAACGAACCGGGGATGGAGAATGACTTCAGTGACTGCCGCCAGCGAGACGCCGATTCCGCCCGCCCCATTCAAATCTTCCGTGATGCAGATCGAGCCGCAATGGATCGATTACAACGGTCATCTCAACATGGCCTATTACAATGTGATGTTCGACCGCGCCATCGACGAGATGTGGCTGCAGCTCGGCATCGGGCCGGCCTATATGAAGGCGCGGCACTGCTCGACCTTCACCGCCGAGTGCCACGTCCGCTATCTCAGGGAAATCCATCTCGGCGACCCCGTGCAGGTCTCGGTCTACCTGCTCGGCGCCGACGAGAAGCGGCTGCACACGTTCGAGGAACTGCGCCACGCCACCGAGAGCTGGCTGTCGTCGACCTCGGAAAACCTCACGCTGCACATCGACATGGAGGCGCGCAAGGTGGCGCCGTTTCCGCCTGACATCCGCGCCCGGGCGCAAGCAATCGTGGACAGCTATGCAGGCGTGCCGCGTCCCGAGGGCATCGGCCGCAACGTGGCGATGCCCTCGAAGTAGCGAAGCGGTTTCATACGAAGGCTGTCCCGCACGTGATGCGGGATAGCCGCCGCTTCGCGCGAAGAAAACGCGTCAGACAAAGCGCCGCGGCCTCGCTAGACCCTTGTGCGGCCGCGCACCAAGCCGACCACCGCCGACACCAGGAACAGGATGACGGCGATGAAGAAGATCGCCTTGGCGATTTCGACCGAGGCGCCGGCGATGCCGCCAAAGCCCAGAATGCCCGCGATCAGGGCGATGACCAGGAACGTGACGACCCAGCTCAGCATGATCAAAACTCCGCTTCGTTTCCTTGCGCGGACTTCTGCCCGGCGCCGCACCTGTTGAAACAATCCTGCGGGAAATCGCTGGTTCCTGAGCGTGAAACCGCGAAATTTTCGCCGATTTCAGGAACCAAACCGGGGGCGCGCTGCTGCCAAAACCGTTCCTGTCGGCCGTGATAAAACCTGTCAAAACGGCCGATCAGGCCCTATATGGCCCTCAATCCCTGTTAAGAAGGCTCCCCTTCACCGTCCCGCGGTGCCATCGTGGGGCCGAGACGATTCGCCAATGACCGAGCCGAGCAAATTGCCCCATCACGGCGTTCCCGAGCACCAGCCGGTGGCTGGCGGCATCGCCGCGCGGGCGCGGGCGGCGGCGGGCGCTCCGCAATATCTCAACGGCCTCAATCCGGAGCAGCGCGAGGCGGTCGAGACGCTTGACGGCCCGGTGCTGGTGCTCGCCGGCGCCGGCACCGGCAAGACGCGGGTCCTGACCACGCGCATCGCGCATATCCTGAGCCAGGGCCGCGCGCGGCCGCAAGAAATCCTGTCGGTGACATTCACCAACAAGGCGGCGCGCGAGATGAAGCTGCGGCTCGGCCAGATGCTGGGCCAGGCGGTCGAGGGCATGCCGTGGCTCGGCACCTTCCACTCGATCGGCGGCCGCATCCTGCGCATCCATGCCGAGCTGGTGCAGCTCAAATCCAACTTCACGGTGCTCGACGTCGACGACCAGGTGCGGCTGCTGAAGCAGTTGCTGCAGGCCGAGAACATCGACGACAAGCGCTGGCCGGCGCGGATGCTGGCCGGCCTGATCGACAGCTGGAAGAACCGCGGGCTGTCGCCGTCGCAGGTGCCGGCGGGCGAGGCCGCCTCGTTCGGCAACGGCAAGGGCGGCAAGATCTACGCGACCTACCAGGAGCGGCTGAAGATTCTCAACGCCGCCGACTTCGGCGATCTCCTGCTCGAGAACATCAGGCTGTTCCGTGAGAATCCGGACGTTCTCCGGCAGTACCAGAGCCGCTTCAAGTTCATCCTGGTCGACGAATATCAGGACACCAACGTCGCGCAATATCTGTGGTTGCGCCTGCTGTCGCAGGCGCCGTCTTCCTCCACCTCGCCCCGCTTGCGGGGAGAGGTCGGATTGCGAAGCAATCCGGGTGAGGGGGATTCTCCGCAGACCGTGCTCGCTGAAGCAGCCCCTCACCCCGACCCTCTCCCCGCGAAGGGCGGAGCGAGGGAGCAGATCGCGCTTGCCGCAGCGACTTCCCAAGCTCCGCTCAAGAACATCTGCTGCGTCGGAGACGACGACCAGTCGATCTATGGCTGGCGCGGCGCCGAGGTCGACAACATCCTGCGCTTCGAGCACGATTTCCCCGGCGCCAAGGTCATCCGCCTCGAGCGCAATTATCGCTCCACCGGCCATATCCTGGCCGCCGCCTCGCATCTGATCGCGCACAATGAAGGCCGGCTCGGCAAGACGCTGCGTACCGAGGATGTCGACGGCGAGAAGGTCACCGTCACCGGCTCCTGGGACTCGGAAGAGGAAGCGCGCGCGATCGGCGAGGAGCTCGAGGAGCTGCAGCGATCAGGCGAGAACCTCAACAACGTCGCGATTCTGGTCCGCGCCTCGTTCCAGATGCGCGAGTTCGAAGACCGCTTCGTCACGCTCGGCCTGCCCTACCGCGTGATCGGCGGCCCCAGATTCTATGAGCGCGCCGAAATCCGCGATGCGCTGGCCTATTTGCGCACCATCAACTCGCCGGCCGACGATCTCGCCTTCGAGCGCATCGTCAACGTGCCCAAACGGGGGCTCGGCGATGCCACCGTGCAGATGCTGCACGACCATGCCCGCAAGCGCCGCATTCCGCTGTTCGAGGCGGCTCGCGCCGTGGTCGAGACCGACGAGCTGAAGCCGAAGGCGCGCGGGTCCTTGCGCGATCTCGTCATGCAGTTCGACCGCTGGCGCGCCCAGCGCGAAGTCATCTCGCATACCGCGCTCGCCGAGATCGTGCTCGACGAGAGCGGCTATACCGAGATGTGGCAGAAGGACCGCTCGGCGGACGCCGCGGGCCGGCTGGACAACCTCAAGGAGTTGGTGCGCTCGATGGAGGAATTCGAGAACCTGCAAGGGTTTCTCGAACATATCTCGCTGGTGATGGACCGCGACGGCGACGCCGGCGACGAGGCGGTGTCGCTGATGACGCTGCATTCGGCCAAGGGCCTGGAATTCGACAACGTGTTCCTGCCGGGCTGGGAGGAAGGCCTGTTCCCGAGCCAGCGCACGCTGGACGAACAAGGCCGTGCCGGGCTCGAGGAGGAGCGCCGCCTCGCCCATGTCGGGCTGACCCGCGCGCGCCGCCGCGCGAAGATCTATTTCGCCACCAACCGCCGCATCCATGGCACCTGGTCGACCACGATCCCGTCGCGCTTCCTCGACGAGTTGCCGGCGCACAATGTCGAGATCACCGAATCCAAGGGCGGATCGGGCTGGGGCGGCAGCGGCGGCTACGGCGCCTCGCGTTTCGACAACCTCGAATCATTCGGCTCGAGCTATTCGACCCCGGGCTGGCAACGCGCCCAGGCCAACCGCAATCGCGGCGGCGGGGGACGTAGTGGCGGCTTCGAGGAGCGGCAATCCTCCTTTTCGTCCGATGCCTTCAATCGGACCAAGCGCGGCCCGATGGTCATCGAGGGCGAGCTGGTGGCGAAATCCACCGGCACGACGTCGGAATTTTCGCCGGACGACCGGGTGTTTCACCAGAAATTCGGCTACGGCCATGTGGTGAAGATCGACGGCAACAAGCTGACCATCGCCTTCGAAAAGGCCGGCGAGAAGAAGGTGGTCGACAGCTTTGTGGAACGGGCGTGACAGAGAGGCCTTCTCTGTTCGTAGCCCTTGACCCCAGTTGAATTCATGGGTTGAGATGGCCCCATGGTCCGGGGTGGGTTTTTCCTTTTAGTCGTCGTGCTCACTGCGCCGTCGCTGGCGGTCGCGGAGACGATGAGCTTTGGCGATTCTGCAGCGCAGCTCGCCAAGGCTTGCGGCGCTGACATCACCGCGAACTGCCGCGGCGTCAACCTCGACTCCAACCGCCTCAAGGAATGCCTGTCGCGCAACCGCGACGTGATCTCGCCGCAGTGCAAGGAGAGCTACTTCTCCACCCTTGATGCGATCCAGAAGCGGATCGCGGCGCGCGTGACTGTTGCGAATGCGTGCGCCCGCGAGATCGTCAAGGTCTGCGGCGGCTCGACCAAGGAGACCAGCAAATCGGTGCCCTGCCTCGTCAGCGCCAAGGGCCTCAGCCGCAATTGCGCCCAGGCGATCAATGACGCGGGGTATCAATGATGCGGCCGTCGAGGCGAGGCCTGCGCGATCCCGGCCTTTTGGGCCTGCTCGGCACGCTGGTGTTGCTGGCGATGCCGCTCGCGCCGGCGCATGCGCAAACCGCCATCACACGCGACGACGTCATCGCCAAGCTGAATCATTTCGAGACCGATGCCGAGATCGACGTCCCCGCGTTGCGCCAGCAGGTGCTCGAACGATCGCGGTCGCGATCGAGGAACGAGCCACCGCCCTCGAGCCGCCCGCCGATCGCCCCCGACCTGACCAAGCTGCCGACGTTCAATGTCGACATCCGGTTCGACGTCGACACGCCGATCGTGATGCCGGAGTCGTACCAGACCGTCGGGCGCATCGCCGATGCGCTGACGCACGCCTCGCTGCTGCCGTACACCTTCCTGATCGTCGGTCACATCGAATCGACGGGACGGCGCGAGAACAACGTGCTGCTGAGCCAGCGCCGCGCCGACGCGATCCGCGACATCCTGGTCAACACCTTCAAGATCACGGCGAAGCGCCTGCAATCGGTCGGACTTGGCGAAGAGCAATTGCTCGATCCCGCCCGCGCCAATGCGCCGGTCAACAACCAGGTGCAGATCATGCTGGTCGCGAAGGTCGCCGATAGCGTGCCGCCCGCGCACCCCGCCCCGGCGGCGGCCAAGAAGCCGGCGAAACCGGCGAAGCGGCACTGATTCGATTGAGTAGCACGGACGTTGGAACTGCGTCGCCTCTCCCGCTTGCTGGCAGGGCTACCGCATACGGCTATCGGCCAGAGCCCATAGCCCAGCCATGACAACACGTCAGTCGCAGAAGTCCGCAAGTGCCATATGCGATGGCATCGGGCGAGGGGCGCCTCTACGATTTCGGGATAATAGAAGAGGACCACTGATTTGCCCGACGAGTCAAGTTGCCGTGTCCACCGGCAGCCGCCGACTCCTTTGCATGGGGTTGTTTTCGATATTTTGGCAGTGCGCCCCTGCCACGGCAGGCTATCAGCCTCGTTCGATAGCCCGGCCATGACGTGGACACGTCAGTTGCAGAAGCCCGCAAGCCGGAGAGCCCACGCCGCAGAATAAATTTCTCCCTTGCCGGGCGATTGAAGAACGGACCGTACGTTCCTATCTGCGCTTGACCCCGCATCGCGCCCCGCCCGGGCCCCAATCCGTGCGAGTCCCCCTCCCTCACGCTTCCGATCCTCCATGTCGCCGATCATTTCCGTATCCAATCTTTCAAAGACCTACGGCTCCGGTTTCAAGGCGCTGAAGGGCATCAATCTCGATATCGTCAAAGGCGAGATCTTCGCGCTGCTCGGGCCGAACGGCGCCGGCAAGACCACGCTGATCAGCATCATCTGCGGCATCGCCAATCCGAGCGATGGCCGCATTACGATCGGCGGGCACGACATCATCGGAGACTATCGCGCGGCGCGGTCGATGATCGGGCTGGTTCCGCAGGAACTGCACACCGACGCATTCGAATCGGTCTGGGCAACCGTCAGCTTCAGCCGTGGCCTGTTCGGCAAGCCGAAGAACCCCGCCCATATCGAAAAGGTGCTGCGCGACCTGTCGCTGTGGGACAAGAAGGACGACAAGATCATCACGCTGTCCGGCGGCATGAAGCGCCGCGTGATGATCGCCAAGGCGCTATCGCACGAGCCGCAGATCCTGTTCCTCGACGAGCCCACCGCCGGCGTCGACGTCGAATTGCGCAAAGGCATGTGGGAAGTGGTCCGCACGCTGCAGGCTTCCGGCGTCACCATCATCCTGACCACCCACTACATCGAGGAAGCCGAGGAGATGGCCGACCGCATCGGCGTCATCAACAAGGGCGAGATCATCCTGATCGAGGACAAGGCGACCTTGATGCAGAAGCTCGGCAAGAAGGAGCTGACGCTGCAATTGCAGAACAGGCTTGAGGCCATTCCCGCAGTTCTGTCCGCTTACAATCTCGAACTGTCCGGCGATGGCCGCACCGTGACCTACGACTACGATACCAAGGGCGATCGCACCGGCATCACCAGCCTGCTCAACGATCTGCGCAATGCCGGCATCCGGATCTCCGATCTCGATACGAAGCAATCCTCGCTTGAGGACATCTTCGTCAGCATCGTGAGGGCGCCATGAACTATCGCGCAATCCGGGCCATCTATCTGTTCGAAATGGCGCGCACCTGGCGCACGCTGCTGCAGAGCATCGTCTCGCCGGTGGTGTCGACATCGCTCTATTTCGTGGTGTTCGGCGCCGCGATCGGCTCGCGCATCACAGAGGTCGAGGGTGTCAGCTACGGCACCTTCATCGTGCCGGGGCTCGTGATGCTGTCGGTGCTGACGCAGAGCATTTCCAACGCCTCGTTCGGCATCTACTTCCCGAAATTCGTCGGCACGATCTACGAGATCCTGTCGGCGCCGATCTCCTATTTCGAGATCGTGGTCGGCTATGTCGGCGCCGCCGCCACCAAATCGATCATCCTCGGCCTGATTATCCTCGCGACAGCCGGCTTGTTCGTGCCGCTGCATATCGCCCATCCGGTGTGGATGCTGACCTTCCTGGTGCTGACGGCCGTCACCTTCAGCCTGTTCGGCTTCATCATCGGCATCTGGGCCGACGGCTTCGAGAAGCTGCAGATGATCCCGATGCTGGTGGTGACGCCGCTGACCTTCCTCGGCGGCAGCTTCTACTCGGTGAACATGCTGCCGTCGGGTTGGCGCACCATCACGCTGCTCAATCCCGTGGTCTACCTGATCTCCGGCTTCCGCTGGAGCTTTTACGAGATCGCGGATGTCAGCGTCCCGCTGAGCCTCGGCATGACGATCGGATTCCTGGTGGCCTGCATGGCCATCGTGGCGTGGATCTTCAAGACCGGCTACCGGCTCAAGAACTGACGCTTGTAGCCGGGCTACGCGCCTATCATCAGTAACAATGGAAATGGCCGTGGCGGTAATAGCCGCGGCAGCGGTGGCCACGGCGGTAGCCACGATCCGGGATGCCGAAGACGCCCTTGACCGCGCCCATGGCGCCGCCGACGCCGGCGCCGACGGCGCCTCCGACCACGCCGCCCACCGGGCCGCCGATCCGGTTGCCCTCATAGGCGCCCTCATGGGCCCCGCGGACGATACCCTGGGCACGGCCGGCATGAGGGACTGCGACCAGCGCCAAAGCGAAGGCTGCGACTGCAAGCGGGACCCGCGCGGAGAGGCCGGCTCGGACGACGGCCGCGGTCTTAACCTTGGTATTGTTCATCTGGATTCCTTAAAACGCGACGCGATTGCGCCGCCGGACGGCATTGTGAAACGCCCATGCGGCCAAATGGTTGCGCCAAGATGATCTATTGTTTGAGCATGAAACCGCTGCGCACTTTTCCGGATCATGCTCCCGGCCAATTGCGGCGGTTGTCGCGGCCTGCTCGCGAAAAAGTCAGCACGGCGTGACCGGCAGGCCCGGCTTCGGCCTTGTTTGCGCCGCGCCCGGGATCAACGATAGGCCCTCATCGATGGCCTTGGCCCGCTACTGGAACCAAATTCGGATTCCGTGCATATTGGTTGCCGGGGACGGAGAGCCGCGGCTTCGCGGTCAGGCCTGGAGGCCAAAGGTAAAATGCGTTCGTTCCTCATTGCGTTCACTTCCGTGATGCTGTTCACGGCCGGCGCCGCGCAGGCCAAGGTCGATATCACCATCGACAAGGACAACCAGCAGATGACCGTCGCAGTCGACGGCGTCGCGCGCTATCACTGGCCGGTCTCGACCGGCATCCCCTCGCGCGAAACGCCGAGCGGCAGCTTCCGCGCCTTCCGCATGGAAGAGGATCACTACTCCAAGGAATTCGACGACGCGCCGATGCCGCATTCGATCTTCTTCACCAAGATCGGGCACGCGATTCACGGCACCGACTCGGTGAACCGCCTTGGCACGCCGGCCTCGCATGGCTGCGTGCGGCTGTCGCGCGACAACGCAACGACGCTCTACGCGCTGGTCCAGAGGGAAGGCGTGCTCAACACCTCGGTCACGCTGACCGGTTCGTCCCAGGTCGCGCTGGCGCGCAATCCGCGCGGGCGCAACGGCACCGCGGTCGCCCGCCGCGCGCCGCAGCAATATGACGAGCAGTCCGCTACCGCTGGCGACCCCGTCGTGCTGACGCCGCAGCCGCGCGAATATCCGGCGCAGGCCCGCGCCGATGACGGCTACATCTATCCGGCCGACGGCAGCTCGACCGCGCAGCGCTACCCGGCGCCGCCGTCAAGCCGCCGCGTCTACGACGCGCAGGCCTATGGCCAGCAGCAGTATTACGGCAACCAGGGCTACGCGCCGGCGCCGCAAGGCTACTATCAGCCGCGTCCGTACTACCAGCAGCAGCGCAGCTTCTACGGCAACAGCTATCAGGACTGAGACGCGCTCCTGATCCGCTGGCGGCGGCGCCATCGCGCGCCGTCAGCTCCGAAGGCCTCCTCACCGGCTTGTGACCGTCTTAAAGGGCCCGCGACGTCATGCGCCGTGGCCCGTCGCCGCGTCGTCATCTGATTGTAAAATTAGCCCGGTATTCGGCGGCAATGGCGCCCGCTTCGCCACGGAAGGGCCGATTCACGCGGAATGCCCCCATGAAATCAGGGCCAGAAGCGCGGGTCACGTACGCAAGTTCAGAGGTCAAAATGAAACGGGGCATCGTTGTCCTTTGCCTGTGCATCGTGGCGATGGCCGCCTACTACACGACGGACAAATGGGCGATCCGTCACGTAACGGTGACGTTCAATGATATCCTGCGCGACGACCGCAGCGTGGCGGTCGAGATCGCGATCCGTCGTGACCGGGAAATGCAGGCCGTTGCCGAGATGGTCGAGCTGCCGGTCGCGATCCTGAGCCACGGCAACACCGTCAAGAACACCGAGTACTCGTTCCTCACCAATGTGTTCGCCTCGCGCGGCTACCTCGTGATCAGCGTTCAGCATGATCTCGATACCGATGCACCGATGGTGACCAAGGTCGGCGAGGAATATGTTGGCCGCCGCATGCAATACAATCGCGGTGTCTTGAACATCATGGCTGCGATCAACGACATCAAGAAGCTTTATCCGAATGCGGATTATCGTCACCTGACGCTGATCGGTCACTCCAACGGCGGCGACATCTCGATGTTCTTCGCCAAGCAGCATCCCGACCTGGTCAAGAAGGTCGTGACGTTGGACAATCTGCGCGTCCCCTTCATCACCGACGGCAAGATCAAGATCCTCTCGTTCCGATCCAGGGATCCGCATTTCAAGGCCGACCCCGGCGTCGTTCCTGACGACGAGATCTGCGCCAAGGCCGGGATCAAGGTGATCAGAACCGAGTTCCAGCACAACGACCTCAGCGACCGCGGCCCTGACAGCGCGAAGTCGTCGATCCAGGCCGGCGTGCAGCAATTCCTCGACGAGGACACCGGCGAGAGCACGCCGGCGATGCCGCTGCTGGCCGCTTCGGCGTCCACGTCTGCGAATGCAACGCCGGCGGAGACGAAATAGCTTGTCGAGGTGACCGACGTGGAGCTGGCGCGCTCCGGCGCGACCACGCAGCACCTACGCATGCACGTTGCGATAGCCTATGGCAACGAGCCAGATTGCGGAAACCAGGAAATAGAACGCGCCAAAGCCAGAGCGGATTCTCGATGTCGCGCAGTCTCTCATCGTCGCGGGAGGCTATAACGGATTCAGCTATGCCGACACCTCGGATACGATCGGCATCAGGAAGGCGAGCATCCACCACCACTTCCCGACCAAGGCCGAATTGGTCGCGGCGCTGGTGGATCGTTACAGGCAGCAGACGGAGCTGGGCCTGAAGGCTCTTCAAGAGCAGTTCGCTAGCCCGGCCGGCCAACTACAGTCTTATGTGAACTTCTGGCAGACCTGCATTCGAGACGCCTCGTTGCCCTTCTGCGTCTGCGCGATGCTTGCCGGCGAGATGCCGATGTTGCCGGAAGAGGTCGCATCTCGCGTCCGCGCCTATTTCCATCATCTCGCACGATGGCTTACGTCGGTGCTAGAGGCTGGAGCGGCACAGCACCTGTTCCGGCTGGAGAAGCGGCCGGAAGAGGAGGCCCAAATGCTGATGGCATCGGTCCATGGAGCAATGCTCTCTGCGAGAGCTTTCGACGATGCCGGACTGTTTGTCGCGATCGTCAAACCCCAGATTGCAAAGTTGCTGGTACCGGACTGCTAGAGCATGATCCGGAAAAGTGCGAAGCGGTTTTCCGGAACGATCATGCTCAAACAATGAACTAAGGCGCGATGACGATTCACCCCAATCGCATCGCGCTTTAGAGAGTTGTCGGGGCGAAAGTCGTCAACAGATGATCGGTTAGGGCCGGAGCCGTCATCCGGCGCTTCGCTCGGCTTGCAGGGTCTGGCGACAACGAGACCGCTCAGACCTACTGCTCGCCGTCACGCAAGCGCCGATAGACCGCACCCAGCACGTTCGAATAGTCGTCGGTCCAGACCCGCTGCTTCTCGTCGGCGTCGGTCTCGGTCCAGACGTCCGACGATGCGAGCGTGCCGACATCGGCCTCCTCGCGCGCGGAGACCACGACAGAGGTCGAGAAGATGTACTCGTTGTCGCGGCCGGAATCCTCGCTGTAGACCCAGCTTTTCATGTCGTTGGCATCGGCGATGCCGACCACGACGCTGGCGAGTTCGAGATGGCGGTTGGAGACGTGCATCACGACCGCGCCCTCCGGCGCCAGCTTCTCCTTGTAGATCGCCATCGCCTCTTCGGTCGCGAGATGGATCGGGATCGCGTCCGACGAATAGGCATCGACGATGATGAGATCGTAGACACCGTCCGGCTCCTTGGCGAAGGTCAGCCGCGCGTCGCCGATCACAGGCTTCAGCTTCGGCTCGCAATTCTGGATGTAGGTGAAGTATTTCGGGTCGCGCGCGGTATCGACCATCGACTGGTCGATCTCGAAGAATCGCCAATCCTCGCCGGGGGCCGACGCGCAGGTCAGCGTCCCCGAACCGAGCCCGATCACCGCCACTTTCAGCGGCGCGCCCTTGCGCTCGCGGATCGCGGTGATCGCCCGCCCGATGCCGCCATCCTTGTGATAGTAGCTGATCGGCTCCGGCCGCCCGGTAACCGGCGTCCCGTCGTCGTTCCTGAACTTCTCGGCGCCGTGGATCGTGGTGCCGTGCATCAGCACGTGATACTGCCCGTTCGTCGTCACCACGATCTTGTGGACGCCGAAGAAGCTACGCACGGTTTCGACGCGGCCATGGTCGGATGGATAGGCGCGCAGCACCACCAGCGCGACGACGACGGTCGCAAAAATCTTCCAGCGGTTGGCGTTCAGCGTCAGCGCCAGCAGCGCCGAGAGCACGCCGACTGCGCCGATCACCCAGACCCGGTGGTCGTCGAACCAGTTGAACATATCGCCGGCCGAATGGCTTGGCGCGATCAACGCCACCGCCAGCACCGCAAGGAACGGCCAGTACCAGGCGCTCCAGCGCGGCAGCCGCTCCGCGCCGCCGGGCGGACGGCACAGCGCCGCAAGCGCGAGCAGGATCGGATATTCGGCGACCCATGAGAACGTGAACGGCGCGATCAGCCCCGCGAACAGGCCGCCCAGCATGCCGCCGAACGACAGCGCGACGTAGAAGCCGGTGAGATATTTCGCCGCCGGGCGGGTGCGTGCGAGTTCGCCGTGACAGGCCATCGCGATGATGAAGAAGCAGAGCTGATGGCCGCCGAGCGTCAACAGCAGGTTCTGCTCGCCGCCGACCGCGAGCAGGATCACGACGCCGGCAATCGCCAGCGGCTGTGCCAGCAGCATCCATTTGTGCGGCAGCAACGGCCGCGACTGGAACACCAGCACCCAGGTCAGGAGATACAGCGACAGCGGGAGCACCCAAAGCAAGGGAGCCGCCGCGACGTCGGTCGAGATATGCGCTGTCACCGCGATTAGGAGGCCGGACGGCACCGCGGCCAGGAAGATCCAGCGCGCCCGCAGCGCCCACGACGGCGCCGGCGCGTTGGCATCATCGACTTGCATGTTGCGTGCAGCGGCATTGGCCGGCGACCGCAACAGCAGCACGCCACAACCCGAGATCAGGACGATCAGCGATCCATAGCCGCCGGTCCAGATCAGGTTCTGGGTGCGCAACGTGAACATCGGCTCCAGCAGCACCGGATAGGACAGCAGCGCCAGGAAGCTGCCGATGTTCGACGACGCGTAGAGGAAATACGGGTCGGGGCCGTCGGGGTGCCCGGTGCGCACGAACCAGGCCTGCAGCAGCGGGTTGTTGGCGGCGAGCGCGAAGAACGGCAGGCCGATCGAGACTACGAACAGGCCGAGCAGCCAGATCGCATAGCCCGAGGTTGGCGGCTCGCCCCAGCCACTCCGGATCGACAGCGGCAATGTCAGCAGCGCGACGACGAGCAGCACCAGATGCACAGCGATCGGCACAACACGGCTGTTCAGCTTCATCAGCAGATGCGCGTAGGCGTAGCCGCCGAGCAGCAGCGACTGGAAAAACACCATTGCCACCGACCACACCGCCGGCGAGCCGCCGAGCCGCGGCAGCACCATCTTGGTGAACAGCGGCTGCACCGAGAACAGCAACAGGGCGCTGACGAAGATCGCGGCGGTGTAGACAACCAGCACCAGCCGGTTTCGCGAAGCGGTCGGCTCAGATGTCATGAAAGCTCCGGCATGGATCCGGCGGGCGCCGGAGGCGGACGGTCCGGCAGATCAACACCGGGCGCCATGTATTGAATCATAGGGGCATGCACCGGGCAACACGGGCACCGATGCCAATCGCTTGAACTGCTCAGGTGACACGGGCGTCGGCGGCGCCTTCCGTACCGGGGGCGTCCATTTGCGGCCGGAACGGCGTACGTCCCATCCAGGGCTGAATCTCAAGATGCTGCAACCAATCCTTGACCGAGGGAATCCAGCCGAGATCGTCCTTGACGTGCTGCTCGCCGACCGTGCGCACCGGCACCTGCTTGCCGGCGCTGTTGGTCAACGTTGCGCCGAAGATGGCTTCGCACAAGAAGATACCTTCGCTGTGGTGGCGAAGCGCACGATGCCGCACGTCGGCCAGATGCGCCTTGCTCTCGTCGAACCAGTCGTGGATCGGGAGATAATCCTCTGGTGTTCCGCCGAACAGGCGCGCGGAGCGGACTGCATGATGATAGGGATGCGCCATCGCAGGCTACCTCACGATCTCGATATTGCAGGTCACCGGATCGGCGCCAGGGTCGTCAATCACGGTGCAGGCGTCGAGATCGACTGTGAACGCACCATAGAGGACATGTTCGCCGGTGCCATAGCCGCTGCCGAGCAGCATCGTCGCAAACTCCGTGCACAACCAATCGCGAACAAAGGAGGCGATCTGGTTGCGCTCGCTGGCGCCGTCGTGCCGGCTCGTCACCCCGCGGGCGACTAGCCGATCGAGCAGCTTGCGCTCGACAAGCTGCTCCACGAGCGTGTCCGCGTCGATGCGCGTTCCGTCGCGAGGCGTGGCACTGTCGAGCCAGGTAAATCCCTCGTCATTGCCGCCGTCATAGCGGCAGTAGAGCCGTTGCACGCCGAGATCGCGGAGCACCGGTACCGCGGCCGCGAGCAGACGCTGCCGGGCAAAGGCGGCGTGCGCGGCGCGCGCTCCATGCCCGGCTGCGACCGCCTGCGCGTTTTGCGCGGCCGGAGGTCTCCGGCCGCGCAGGCGATCCCAGAGGCTCGGTCGCGGAAACGGGACCCTTTCGGGAGCCGGCGGTTCGGGCGGGACGTCCAGAGAAAAGTGAACGGGACCGTGGACCCCGCCGTATCCCGGCGCCGGCAGGTAGACAAATTGGTCGGCGCGCGGCGGTGGTGGATCGGAATTGTCGTCCGACCACTCGATATCGCTTTGATCGAAAACAAACGGCATGGGTGCTCCACGGCTTCGGGGGCGGGACATGAGCCGACCATTTCTCGCAGACAAGTTGCGGCCCCGCACAATCGCCGTCGAACTATCGTATCTGGATCGGTACGGTTTTGTGACCCGACGCGGCCCGCTGTGGTGAGATACGGACATTCGGACTATAGAAGCGCCATGTCCAATCGAGAATATGATGCCGCCATCATCGGTGCGGGGCATAACGGCCTCACTTGCGCAGCCTATCTCGCGATGGCGGGGTTGCGGGTGAAGGTCGTGGAACGCCGCAAGGTGGTCGGCGGCGCCGCCGTCACCGAAGAGTTCTGTCCGGGCTTCCGCAATTCGGTCGCCGCCTACACGGTGAGCCTGCTCAACCCGCAAATCATTTCTGACCTGAAACTTGCCGATCACGGCCTCAAGATCGTCGAGCGGCGCGCCCAGAACTTCCTTCCCGCGCCCGACGACAGTTACCTGCTGACCGGCGAAGGCCGCACCCAGCAGTCGGTCGCGAAGCTCAGCGAGCGCGACGCAGCCACAATCGGCGTGTTCTCGAGGGAACTCGAAGCCATCGCCGACGTCCTGCGCCAATTCGTGCTGCGCGCGCCGCCGAACCTCGTCGAGGGCTTTGGCATCGGCGCCATGAGCGAGGCCTTCAATGCGCTTGGCACCGCCAACATCCTGCGGCGGCTATCGCTGGAACAACAGCGCGACCTGCTCGACCTGTTCACGCGATCGGCCGGCGAGATACTCGACGAGCGTTTCGAGAACGACCTCGTCAAGGCGCTGTTCGGCTTCGATGCCATCGTTGGCAATTATGCGAGCCCCTACGCGGCGGGCTCAGCCTATGTGATGCTGCATCATGCGTTTGGCGAGGTGAACGGCAAGAAGGGTGTCTGGGGCCACGCGATCGGCGGCATGGGTGCGATCACCCAGGCGATGGCAAGCGCTGCGCGCAGCCATGGTGTCGAGATCGATACCGATGCGCCCGTCCGCGAGGTGATCGTCGAGAAGGATCGCGCCACCGGGGTCATCCTCGACGATGGCAAGACCGTCCGCGCCAAATATGTCGTCTCGAACGTCAATCCGAAGCTGCTGTACACTCGCCTGGTGCCGGGGGGCGCACTGGCGGGCGAATTCCTCGCGCGCATCTCACGCTGGCAGAACGGGTCCGGCACATTCAGGATGAATGTAGCGCTGAGCGCCCTGCCCTCGTTCAGCGCGCTGCCCGGCCCAGGCGATCACCTCACCGCGGGCATCATCATCGCCCCAAGTCTCGGCTACATGGATCGCGCCTGGCGCGATGCGCGCGAATTCGGCTGGAGCCGCGCGCCCGTCGTCGAGGTGCTGATCCCCTCGACGCTCGACGACAGTCTGAGTCCGCCGGGCCAGCATGTCGCGAGCCTGTTTTGCCAGCACGTCGCGCCGCAACTGCCCGACGGCAAATCGTGGGACGACCATCGCGAGGAGGTCGCCGATCTGATGATCGCAACCGTCGACCGGTATGCGCCCGGCTTCGCGGGCACCGTGGTCGGCCGCCAGATCCTGTCGCCGCTCGACCTCGAGCGGCAATTCGGCCTGCTCGGCGGCGACATCTTTCACGGCGCGCTGACGCTAAACCAGCTGTTCTCGGCGCGGCCGATGCTCGGCCATGCCGACTACCGCGGGCCTCTCCGAGGTCTCTACCATTGCGGGTCTGGCGCCCATCCCGGCGGCGGCGTCACCGGCGCCCCCGGGCACAACGCCGCGCGAGCTATCCTGGCCGACCATCGCGCGCTGTTCTCATAGAGCGGACGACGCATCACGCGCACCGATGGCGTGGCAAGCTGTGGACAGGCTTGTTGAGAAGCTGTGGATCTGCGGTGGGCGGACCCGGTGCCTTTGACGCGAAAGCCGGTGGACATCACGGTGGACCGGCTGTGCAGCGAAGGGGGACAACCCCGGGACAACGCGCTTGATGTCTTCTTGACAGGTCGCGTGAGACTCTGTGGACAAGCTGCCAAAAGAAAACACCGGGCGACGGATCACCCGGTGTTTCCCTGAGAACGCCGTCTGCGAAATTTACTTCAGCGAGCCGGCAATCGTGCTGAACGTCCCGCTCAAATTCGTGCCGACGCCATTCACCGCGGCGATGATGGCGATGGCGATGCCGGTGGCAATCAGTCCGTATTCGATGGCGGTCGCGCCGGACTCATTCTGCAAGAATCTAACGATAAAAGCCTTCATTGCTGCCCTGCCGTTGGTTGTGATGCCTTGGAACGAACGGTGTTCCCGAGTTCCTCCACCGTAGTAGTACGGCGGTATCTAAGGTTGTCTGAATCGCGAACCTATCAATTCTCGCGATATTCGATTGAATCTGGCTTGAAATTTTAACAAAAACCGCGCTACCGGCGTCCGATGACCCCGTCCACACACCGCGCCAGCATCACCCTTTCCGACGAATCGACCGCAAAGCGCGTGGTAGACGCGCTTTCCGAGCTGTTTTTCGAGGATCAGGCGGCTTTTGCGGCTTTCGAACGGCCGGATGCCCGCTGGGACGTCACGGTCCATTTTGCCGAAGCGCACGACCAATCCTTACTCCGTGAGCTGGTCGGACAGGTGGTGCGGCAGGATGTCGCATCGACTTTGGTATTTGATACCGTGGAAGCGAAGGACTGGGTCAAGGCCAGCCTGGAGGACCTTGTCCCGGTCGCGGCCGGCCGCTTCATCGTCCACGGCCAGCATGACCGGCTCAAGGTACCGCCCAACAAGCTCGGGATCGAGATCGAGGCGGCGCTCGCCTTCGGCACCGGCCATCACGGCACCACGCGCGGCTGCCTGCTGCTGCTCGACCACGTGCTGAAGGCATACCAGCCCCGCCGCGTGCTCGATCTCGGCACCGGGACTGGCGTGCTGGGGATCGCCGCCGCCAAGGCGCTGCACGGCAAGGTGCTGGCCAGCGACATCGACCCGCCGTCGGTCAGGGTCGCCGCGGAGAACGCCCGGCTCAACGGGGCAGGACATCTTGTGGACGTGATCCGCGCCACCGGATTTGCAGCGCCGCGCTTTGCGGAAGATGGTCCGTTCGATCTCGTGCTCGCCAACATCCTCGCCAATCCGCTGCGGCAGCTGGCCGGGCCGATGGCGCGCCACCTCGCTTCGTTCGCGCAGGTGATTCTCTCCGGCCTGCTGACGCACCAGGCGCCGGCCGTCATCGCCGCCTATCGGGCCCGCGGGCTGGTGCCGCTCCGGCATCTGAAGATCGAGGGCTGGAGCAGCCTGCTGCTGCGTTCCGTGAAATGACCGCGACCGGCAGACAGTGCGGCGACTGCACGCTCTGCTGCAAGGTGATGGCGATCGAGGAGCTGGCAAAGCCCGCCAACGCATGGTGTCCGCATTGCGAGCCGGGACGCGGCTGCCGGACCTACCCGAGCCGGCCGGCGGAATGCCGCTCGTTCAGCTGCGTCTGGCTGGTCAACGAGCTTTTGGAGGAGCACTGGAAGCCCTCCCGATCGAAGCTTGTCCTGACCACATCCGAAGACGGCCTCGAGGTCAGATGCGATCCGGGCTTCCCGGACGCCTGGCGCAGGCAGCCGTTTTGCAACGAGCTCAAGGAATGGGCGATATCCGGCCAGACGCTCGACATGACCATCGTCGTCATCGTCGGTCAGCGCATGACGCTGCTGACGCCCGAGCGCGACTTCGATCTGGGTATCGTCGGCTCCGATGAGCGGATCGTGCGCGAACTCGAAGGCACCAAGGTCGTCGGTGTGACCGTGGTGAAGGTGTCCGACCTCGGGCAGTAAACGCGATCTGCAGGTTATTTCGGCGCGTCGGAATCGCGGCCGGCGGTCTCGACCTTGTCCTGACCGGCTGCGCGGCCCTGATTTGCTCCGCGCCTTGCCCGCGCTTCGGCGAAGCGGTCCAGCATCTGAACGATGACGCCACGTTGCTTCTGTTCGATCGGAGCGATCGGGCCGCGGGGGGCCGGCGGCGAGATCTTCTCAAACGTGAATGCAGGCATCGTGCATCTCCTCACCGTTGAGTTGAGACACTCCTGGACACTCCCCGTACGCTTGACCGATGACGCGTAGTGGACATCGTCCGGCCAGTTCTACTATGTCATGTTTCAAGCATAAGTTATGCCAAAAATATGGTCACGCTTGACTGCGCTTGCGCGAAGATCATGCTCCATCCGAAGAGAGTGCGACAGTGATGTTCGAAGCCCATTTCCAGACGTTCGAAGAGCCCGAAGGCGGCGTGGCGCTGACCGCACGGCTGAGCGCGTTGCGCGAGGAACTGGCGCGGCGCAAGCTGACGGGATTTGTGGTTCCGCGCGCCGATCAGCAGCAGAATGAATATGTTGCCGCGTCCGAGGAGCGGCTTGCCTGGCTGACCGGCTTCACCGGATCGGCCGGACTCGCGATCGTGCTGAGCAAGGAAGCCGCCCTGTTCGTCGACGGCCGCTACACGCTGCAGGCCGCCAAGCAGGTCGACCGCAAGGCCTGGCAGGTCGAGCCGCTGGTCGAGCCACCGCCGGAGCATTGGGTGACCCGGCATCTGGCGGCCGGCGACCGCCTCGGATTTGACCCCTGGCTGCACACTTCTGCGGCAGCCGAACGGCTGGCGGCCGCCTGCACCAAGGCCGGTGCCGAGCTGGTCGCCGTCGACAGCAACCCTGTCGACACGATCTGGCACGAACGGCCGGCCCCGCCGCTCGGCCCGGTCACGGTCCACGGCGCGCAGTTCTCCGGCGAGATCGAGGCCGAGAAGCTGAAGCGCATCCGGATCGAAATCAACCGGCTCGGCGTCGATGCGCTGGTGCTCTCCGACAGCCACGCGGTGGCCTGGACCTTCAACATCCGCGGCGCCGACGTCTCGCATACGCCGTTGCCGCTGTCCTATGCGCTGGTGCCGAAGGACGGCCGGCCGCTGGTGTTCATCGATCACCGCAAGCTGTCCAACGCGACCCGCGACCATCTCGAGCAATCGGCCGATGTCGAGGAGCCGGCGGCGCTGGCGCCAAAACTCACCGAGCTCGCCAAGCGCGGCGCCTCGGTCGCGCTCGACAGTGCGACCGCCGCCGATGCGCTGAGCCGCCTGATCACGGGCGCCGGCGGCAAGCCGGTGCGCGGCAGCGACCCGGTCAGCCTGCTGAAGGCGGTCAAGAACCTCACCGAGATCGAAGGCACGCGCACGGCGCATCGGCGCGACGCGGTGGCGCTGACGCGCTTCCTCGCCTGGATCGACCGCGAGGCGCCCTCAGGCCACCTCACCGAGATCGACACCGTCGAGGCGCTGGAAACTTTCCGGCGCCAGACCGGCGCGCTGAAGGACGTTTCGTTTCCGACCATCGCCGGCACCGGGCCGAACGGCGCCATCGTGCATTACCGCGTGACGCGCAAGAGCAACCGCCGCATCGAGCCTGGCGATCTCCTGCTGATCGATTCCGGCGCGCAATATCAGGACGGCACCACCGACGTCACCCGCACTATCGCGATCGACAAGCCGTCCGACGAGATGCGCGATCGCTTCACCCGCGTGCTGCGCGGCCATATCGCGATCGCCCGCGCGATATTCCCCGACGGCACCACCGGCGCACAGCTCGATACGCTGGCGCGGCAATATCTCTGGCAGGCCGGGATCGATTTCGAGCATGGCACCGGCCACGGCGTCGGCAGCTATCTCAGCGTCCATGAAGGCCCGGCGCGGATTTCCAAGCTCGGCACCACGCCGCTGAAGCGCGGCATGATCCTGTCCAACGAGCCCGGTTACTACAAGACCGACGCCTACGGCATCCGGATCGAGAACCTCGAGCTCGTGATCGGCACCGACATTGCCAGCGCCGAGAAGCCGGTCAACGCATTCGAGACCCTGACGCTGGCGCCAATCGATCGCCGCCTGATCGAGGTGAGCATGCTGAGCCAAGGCGAATTGAGTTGGCTCAACGACTATCACGCCCGCGTCGCGCGTGTGGTGCGTCCGCATCTCGACGACAACGCCACCAAGCTGTGGCTGGACGAGGCGACCGCGGCGCTGACGTAGCGGCGGGCGCAAGCATCCGCACACTCAGTGTCATCCCCGCTATCGGTGTCATCCCCCGCGAAAGCGGGGGATCCAGTACGCCGCGGCCGATCGGCTAAAAACTCCGCCCTCTGGAATACTGGGTCCCCCGCTTTCGCGGAGGACGACAGTAGGAGATGTTGCGCGAGACGAAACATCAGCGCTGCACCTCCTGAAATCGCATGGGCGTATGCCGAAACACCCGTATTCCGCGCGGACGGGCACGCTACAGTCTTTCCACAATGCTGGATCGGACCTGAATGCACGGCGTGACGGGGAAGCCGCCCGGCGCGGCCCAAGACAACCAAGACAACAAGGACAGCATCGCGACATCGAAGGTCATGCTGCTGATGCTCGTCGTGATGACGGGCGTCGCGCCGATCTCGCTTTATATGCTGGTTCCGGCACTGCCGGTGCTGGCGACCACGTTCGGCCGCGATATCTCGATCGCGCAGATGACCGTGTCGCTCTACATGGTCGGCATTGCTCTCTCGCAGCTGATCATGGGGCCGCTGTCCGACAAGTTCGGCCGCCGCCCGGTGCTGCTCGCCGGCCTCGGCCTGATGGTCGTGGCCGGCGTCGGCTCGGTGTTTGCCGAGACCCTGCCGCAGCTGATCGCGGCGCGCTTCCTCCAGGCGCTCGGCGGCGCCAGCGGCATGGTGATCAGCCGCGCCATGATCCGCGATCTCTATCCGCGCGAGCGGGTCGGCGCCATGATCAGTCTCGTCGTCGCCGCGCTGATGATCGCGCAGATGGTGAGCCCGCTGACCGGTGGTCTTCTGGAGACCACGGTCGGCTGGCGCGCGATCCTCTATTTCATCACCGCGGCGTCGCTGACCGTCGCGATCTTCATCGCGCTGGCCTTGCCCGAGACCCGTCGCGACCGCGCCGACAGTTCGAGCTTTCGCGGCGATCTCGGCAGGCTGATGCGAAGCCGCGCCTTCGTCGGCTATCTCTTGTGCCAGGTGCTGGCGTCGCAGATCATCTTCGCCTTCGCGGGCGGCGGTCCCTATATCGTGGTGACCCAGATGGGCCGCAGCAGCGCCGAATACGGCGCCTGGTTTGCGATGACGGGGTTCGGCTACTTTGTCGGCAATCTGCTGTGCGTGCGCTTCGCGCCGCGGCACTCGCTGGAAAGGCTGATCTGGTTCGGCCTCGCGCTGCAGGTCGGCGGCAGCCTGTTGAACCTGATCTGGAGTCTTGCGGGGCTGAACCAAGCCCCGCTCTGGCTGTTCGGCACCCAGATGATCGTGATGGTCGCCAACGCCTTCGTGATGGCCAATTCGGCCGCCGGCGCCATCAGCATCCGGCCCGAGGCCGCCGGCACCGCCTCCGGCGCCATGGGTTTCCTGCAGCAGGGCATCGGCTCGCTGATCTCGCAATTCGGCGCCTATCTCGGCGGCCACTCGTCGACCACGCTGCCGCTGACCTCGGCGATATCAGCGATCTCGATCGCCTGCGCCTGCACCATGATCTTCGTCGTGCCGCGGCGGAAATTGGTGGTGAGCGAAGAGCTGATCGCGCAGGCCGAGGAGGATGAGCAGGGGATGATGTGAGGCATGCGCGCCGCACCCTCAACTCGTCGTCCCCCGCGCATGCGGGGATCCAGTACGCCGCGGCCCATCGAGTGAAGCATCGCCGTCTCTGGGATACTGGGTCACCCGCCTTCGTGGGTGACGACAGCTGAGAATGGCGCGACGGCGCGTGTCACTCCCCGATCAGCTTCAGCCACTCATCTTCGGTCAGCACCTGGACGCCATGCTTCTGCGCTTCGGCAAGTTTCGAGCCGGCGCCGGGCCCCGCAACGACATAGTCGGTCTTTTTCGACACCGACCCGGCCGCCTTGGCGCCTAACCGCTCTGCCGTCGCCTTGGCTTCATCACGCGTCATCTTTTCGAGCGAGCCGGTGAACACCACGGTCTTGCCAGCCACCACCGAATTGCTCTTGGGCTTCTCGGCGTCGATGATCTCGTCGAGCTCCTTGGTCAGCCGCTCGACGATGCCGCGATTGTGGCTCTCGCCGAAATAGTCCGCGATGCTCTTGATCACGGTGTCGCCGATCTGGTCGAGCGCATCCATGTCCGCGATGGCTTCCTCGTCACCCTTGGCGACCTTGAGGCAAGCCTCGTGGAACACGTCCCAGGAGCCGTAGCCGCGCGCCAGCGCCAGTGCGGTGGTCTCGCCGACATGGCGCATGCCGAGCGCATAGATGAAGCGCTCCAGCCCGATCCTGCGGCGGCTGTCGATCGCGGCGAACAGATTGCGCACCGAAGTTTCGCCGTAGCCTTCGATGTCCTCCAGCTTCAGCTTCGCGTTGCGCTTTTGCAGCGTGAAGATATCAGCCGGCTCCCTAACCCATCCCTCATCGAAGAAATATTGCAGCTGCTTCTCGCCGAGGCCGTCGATATCGAACGCCCGGCGCGACACGAACAGCTTGAGATGCTCGATCTTCTGATAGGGACAGGCGAACTCGCCGGTGCAGCGCGCGCGCGAGCCCTCCTCGCCGGTCGCGGTCTCCTCGCGCACTACATCGGTGTGCAGCGGGCACGGGCACTTCTTCGGGAAGTGGAATTCCTTCGCGCTCTTCGGCCGCTTGTCGATCACGACGTCGACGACCTGCGGGATCACGTCGCCGGCGCGCTGGATCACCACGGTGTCGCCGACCCTGATGTCGCGCCCCTCGCGCAGCACCTCGCCCTTGTTGCCGATGCCCTTGATGTAGTCTTCATTGTGCAGCGTGACGTTCTGCACGATCACGCCGCCGACGCCGACCGGCTCGAGCTTGCCGACCGGCGTGAACGAGCCCGTACGCCCGACCTGGATCTCGATGTCGCGCAGCACAGTCATGGCGCGCTCGGCCGGGAATTTGTGTGCGATCGCCCAGCGCGGCGTGCGCGAGACGAAGCCGAGCCGCTCCTGCCAGTCGATGCGATCGACCTTGTAGACGACGCCGTCGATATCGTAGTCGAGCTCGGCGCGCTGCTCCTCGATCTCGCGATGGAAGGCGATCAGCTCCTCGACCGAGTGACACAGCTTGGTCAGAGGGTTGGTCTTGAAGCCGCAGCGCTCGAACCAGTGGATCATGCCGGTCTGGGTGTCTTCCGGTATCGCGCTCATCTCGCCCCAGGCATAGGCGAAGAAACCGAGCGGTCGCGAGGCGGTGATACCAGGATCCTTCTGCCGCAGCGAGCCGGCCGCCGAATTGCGCGGATTGGCGAAGATGGTGTTGCCTTCGGCCTTCTGCCGCTCGTTGAGCGCCAGGAACGCCTTCTTGGTCATGTAGACCTCACCGCGCACCTCGCAGATCTCGGGCACGTTGCGACCCTTCAGCTTCTGCGGGACGTCCTCGAGCGTGCGGATATTGGCGGTGACGTCCTCCCCTTCGGCGCCGTCGCCGCGGGTTGCCGCAGTGACGAGCTCGCCGCCCTCATAGCGTAACGACATCGAGAGCCCGTCGATCTTCGGCTCGGCCGAGAAATCGATCTTATCGTCCGGCAGCTTCAGGAAACGCGTGATACGTCCGACGAAGTCGACCACGTCGGCCTCCGCAAACGCGTTGTCGAGCGACAGCATCGGCAGCGAATGGCGGATCTTCCTGAAGCGTCCGGACGGCGCGGCACCGACCTTCTGAGACGGCGATTCCGCGGTGACGAATTCAGGGAAGCGCTTCTCGATCGCGTTGTAACGCTGCCGCAGCGCGTCGTACTCGGCATCGGTGACGCTGGGCGCATCGTCCTGATAGTAGCGCTTGTCATGGCCCTCGAGCTCGAGCGCAAGCCGGGTCAGCTCGACCCTGGCCTGTGCCTTGGTGAGCTTGTCGACGTCGACGAGCGCTTTCTTCGCCTTGGCAGCCATGGGCAAATTAACTCGCCGCCCTGAGCAGCCGTTCCGCAGCCGCCCTCGCCTCCGCGGTGATCTCGGCACCGGCCAGCATGCGTGCGATCTCCTCGCGGCGATGGTCGGCCGCGAGTGCGTTGACACGGGTGGCGACCCGCTTACCCTTGTCGAGCGCATCCTTGGAGATCAACAGATGCCGGCTGGCGCGGGCCGCGACCTGCGGCGCATGCGTCACCGCCATCACCTGCACCTTGCCGGCAAGCCGCGCCAGCCGCGAGCCGATCGCATCCGCCACCGCGCCACCGACACCGGTGTCGATTTCGTCGAACACCAAGGTGGGCGCCGAGCCGCGATCGGCCAGCACGACCTTCAGCGCCAGCAGGAAGCGCGACAGCTCGCCGCCGGAGGCGACCTTCATCATCGGTCCCGGCTTGGTGCCCGGATTGGTCTGGACCCAGAACTCGACACGGTCGATGCCTTGCGGACCCGGCGAGGCCGCGTTGCTCTCGACCTGCGTCATGAATTTTGCGCGCTCGAGCTTGAGCGGCGCGAGCTCGGCATTGACGGCCTTGTTGAGTTTCTCGGCCGCCTTGGTGCGTGCCGCCGACAATTTTGCCGCAGCGGCAGCATAGCGGTTGTCGGCTTCACCGGCGGCCGCTTCCAGCTTCTTGAGCCGGTCGGCGCCGGCATCGATCAACGCGACGTCGTTGGCGTATTGGCTCGCCAGCGCAGCGAGCAGGTCGACCGGTGTCGAATATTTGCGCGAAGCGGCGCGCAGCGCGAACAGCCGCTCCTCGATGCGCTCGAGCTCTGCCGGATCGAAATCGGTTGCCGCCAGCGCGGCGTTGAGGTGCTGGTCGGCCTCCTCCAACGCGTTGATCGCGATGTCGATCGCCTTGACGGCAGGCTCGATCAGTCCGGGCGCATTGGCGGCGCGCCGTTCCAGCCGCCGTACAGCGGCGGACAGCGATGCCACCGGCGAATGCGACCCGCCGATCGCCTCCTGCGTCTCGCGCAAATCGGTTGCGATCTTCTCGCCCTGCATCATGGTGGTGCGGCGGGTGGCGAGCTCGGTCTCCTCGCCCTGCTTCGGCGCCAGCGTCTTCAGCTCCTGCGACGCATGGCGCAGATAGTCGGCCTCGCGCGCGGCGCGCTCCATGCCGGCGCGATGCTCGTCGAGTGCTGCATTTGCGGTCCGCCGGGCTTCCCACAACGCTTCCAGCGCCGCGACGTCCTTCTCGTGTCCAGCGAAGGCGTCGAGCAATTGGCGGTGTGTCGAGGCGTCGACCAGGGCGCGCTCGTCATGCTGGCCGTGAATCTCGACCAGAGCGGCGCCGACCGCCTTCAGGGTCTGCACGCTGATTGCCTGGTCGTTGATGAAGGCGCGGGTGCGGCCGTCGGCGAGCTGCACGCGGCGCAGGATCATTTCGCAACCTTGTTCAGAACTCGTGTCGTCGAGGCCGTTCTCGGCCAGGATCCTGGCCGCCGGATGCCCGGTCGGGACATCGAACGTGGCGGTGACCTGCCCCTGCTCGGCGCCATGACGCACCAGTCCGGCATCGCCGCGGCCGCCGAGCGCCAGCGCAAAGGCATCGAGCAGGATGGATTTGCCTGCACCGGTTTCGCCGGTCAGCACCGCCAGGCCACGGGAAAATTCGATATCGAGCCGTTCGATCAGGACGATGTCACGGATCGACAGACGCGCCAGCATGCGAGGACAATTCCTAGCCGAGACCTATCTTCTTGAAAGTCCTGCTGATCCAGGAACCCTGATTCTCGCTCGGCTCGAGACCGCCGGACTTTACTAGATTATAGGCGTCCTTGTACCAGCGGCTGTCCGGAAAATTGTGGCCGAGCACCGCAGCCGCGGTCTGCGCCTCGCCGGCGATGCCGATCGCCATATAGGCCTCGGTAAGCCGGTAGAGCGCCTCTTCGACATGGCGCGTGGTCTGGTACTGGGTGACCACGGTCTTGAAGCGGTTGATTGCGGCCGTGAAGTCGCGCTTCTCGATGTAGTAGCGCCCGACCGCCATTTCCTTGCCGGCAAGCTGGTCGCGCGCAGCCTGGATCTTGGCCTTGGCCTGGGTGGCGTATTCCGAGGTCGGATATTTACGCACCACCTCTTCGAGCGCCGCGATCGCCTTCTCGGTGCGGCTCTGGTCGCGCGAGATGTCCGGGATCTGGTCGAAATGCGATGCCGCGATCAGGTACTGGGCGTAGGACGCGTCCGGGCTGCCGGGATGCAGCGTGACGTAGCGGGTCGCGGAGCCGATACAGCTGTCATAGTCGCCGGCCTGGTAGAACGAATAGGCCGACATCAGGAGCGACTTGCGCGCCCAGTCCGAATAGGGATGCTGACGGTCGACTTCCTCGAACTTCTTCGAGGCGGCCTTCAGGTCCTTCTTCTCATTCATCATGTACAAGCCCTCATTGTAGAGCTTGTCTGCGGGCTCATCGACGAAGGTGTCGTCCTTGGCCATGAACTTGTCCCACAGCGCGCCGGTGCCGCAGCCTGAGAGCGGCAGTGCCAGCACGATCAGGCCCGCCGCGAAACGCAGCGTGCGCGCGGCCTTCGTCAGGCCGGAGACGTCAGAAGATTCGCGTGGTTCGAGCGCCATACGCATTGCCGACATGAATTGTAAAACCTGACGCCTTTGATGCGGTTAACGGCGACCCCACTCCACCCATGAACCGCGGTCATGGATGCAATAATTCCCGTGCCATTGGCTGCCGTCACTCGCAACCGCAGGCCTGTTTAACCGAAAAATGACCGTGGACCAACCGAATACGGAGCCAATCCGCCGGGAATAAGGCGATCCGACGAAGCTCACACCCTGCTGTGGTTACTACGGAAATTAGGCCCGACCGCCTGCGGCGATCAGGACACGTCCGGGCCGTAGGCCGGGGCGACGAGACCGCCCACCGTGCCTGCACCGGCTTCGACATGGCCGCGGACCGGCCGCCGAGCGGTCTCCGATTCGACCACCCGCCAGGCGCTGCGGTCGGCGAGCAGCGCCTTCAGCACCGCGTTGTTGAGCTTGTGACCGCCCCGTACCGAACGATAACTGCCGAGCAGCGGCAGGCCGGCCAGCGCGAGATCGCCGATCACGTCGAGCACCTTGTGGCGGGCGCACTCGTTGGCGTAGCGCAGGCCTTCGGCGTTGAGCAGCCGGGCCTCGTCAAACACCACCGTGTTGTCGAAGGAAGCGCCGAGCGCGAAGCCTGCGCCCCACAGCCGCGCCACGTCACTCATGCAGCCGAAGGTGCGGGCGCGAGCGACCTCGCGGCGGAAACCCTCCGGCGAAAGATCGAAAGAGTAGGTCTGCTGACCGATCACCTTGTTGGTGAAATCGATCTCGACTTCGGCGCGGAACCCGCCGGCGAACGGACGCAGCTCGCCGGTCGCATCGCCAATCTTGACTTGCACCGGCTTCAGCACCTGAATGAAGCGGCGGACGGCGGGCTGGGTCACGATGCCGGCCTGATCGATGGCTGCCACAAACGCCGCGGCGCTGCCGTCCATGATCGGAACTTCCGCCCCGTCGACTTCGATCGTGGCGTTGTCGACGCCCATGCCGCGCAGCGCCGCGAGCACATGCTCGGCGGTCGAAACCAGCGGCCCTTCGCGGTCACCCAATACCGTGGCAAATTCGGTAGCAATCACGGCATCGGCGGTGGCCGTGACTTCGCGGTCGGCACCGTCAAGACCGGTGCGGACAAAGATAAAGCCCGCATCGACAGGTGCAGGTCCCAGCGTGAGACTGACAGGAAGACCGGAATGAACGCCTACGCCAGTCACGGTGGCTTGCGACCGAAGCGTTGTTTGACGGCTGAACTTCATTCGATAATGCCCACTACCCGACTTCGCTCAATTCAAGTGGCCAAACTTCCCCAAGGCCGACTCGCTTGAGCTCCCCAAGTCACGGCAGACCATAGTGATTTCCTAAACCTCGCCAACTCACGCTTCTTTACCGATTGTTACCCCATCTCCGCCGCATTCACGCCCAAGGTTAACCAACTTGCGGCAGCGAAAACGGTCCTTGGCGGGCGGCCATCTGACCATCGAAAGAATAATTAATGATTTAAAATCAGTTGCTTGTTTGTCAGATGCAACCACCTGCCCGCCAAAAGGAGAAGGCCCCGGCGGTTCCCCGCCGAGGCCTTGTTTGTCGCCAAGGTTGTAACAAACTTCAGTTTGCCTGCCGGCGCAGGAAGGCCGGGATATCAAGATGGTCGTCGCCCTGTGGCGCCGGGGCAACAGGCGCCTGGCGGCCATGAGCGTCCAGTCCCTGCGGTGCCGGGCGCTTCGCATATTCTGATACCGGCAATTCGTTGGCCGAAATCTGCTGGGCGACGCTGCGAGCCGCCTTGCGCTCGGGCAGCGGCGGCATTGTCGGCATCGCCGGTCCGGCGGCCCGGGCCGCGATCGGCGGCTCGGTCTCTTCGTCGCGACGGCCGAGACCGACATTGGCCAGCCGCTGCAGCAGCGACAGCCGGGTCTTCTGCGGGTGCTCCGCCTCGCCGTCACCATGGGCCTGGCGGATTTCGGCCTGCGCCGGCATCGGCAAATCCTCGAACTTCGGCATCCGCGGGGCACGGACCGGTGACCGCTCGGCCGCCTGCGGGATGAAGGTCTCGGGCGGCATCGGTTCGTGCTGCTCGGCCCTGGCTGCCTCGTGGTCCGGGAACAACGTGGGCTTCTGGGCGATCGGCCGCACCGTGACGTCACCGTAGGAGGCCGGCTGCATCGGCGCCTGAGCAGCCGGTGCGCTGTCCGGGGCAACCGCGGCGGCGATCGCCGCGAGCGCCGCACGCTCGACGGCCGGACGCCCCTGGGGCGCGGCGGCGATCGGAGCGACCGTCACGCCGGTCGGCGGTTCCAGCTTCTGGGCACGCTCGGCCATGCGCTGATTGTCGGCGCGCAGACGGGCGGTCAGATCGGCCAGCCGGCTCTCCGGCGAACCGCCCGACTGCTGCGCGGCGGGAGCCTGGGCACGGGAAGCGATCGCGGCCTGCTCGATCCCGGTTGCGACCACCGAGACGCGAATCACGCCGTCGAGCGATTCGTCGAAGGTGGCGCCGACGATGATGTTGGCGTCGGCATCGACTTCTTCGCGGATGCGGGTTGCGGCTTCGTCGACCTCGAACAAAGTGAGGTCCTTGCCGCCCGTGATCGAGATCAAGAGGCCGCGGGCGCCCTTCATCGAGCTATCGTCGATCAGCGGGTTGGCGATCGCAGCTTCGGCGGCAGTCAGCGCGCGCTTCTCGCCGGTTGCCTCGCCGGTGCCCATCATCGCCTTGCCCATTTCCCGCATCACGGCGCGGACGTCGGCGAAGTCGAGGTTGATCAGGCCTTCCTTGACCATCAGGTCGGTGATGCAGGCGACGCCCGAGTACAGCACCTGGTCGGCCATCGCGAAGGCGTCGGCGAAGGTGGTCTTCTCGTTGGCGACCCGGAACAGGTTCTGGTTCGGAATGATCAGCAGCGTGTCGACCACCTTGTGCAGCTCGGCGATGCCGTGCTCGGCGGTGCGCATGCGGCGCTGACCTTCGAAGTGGAACGGCTTTGTCACCACGCCGACGGTGAGGATTCCCATCTCGCGGGCGGCCTTGGCGATCACGGGCGCAGCACCCGTGCCGGTGCCGCCACCCATGCCGGCAGTGACGAACACCATGTTGGCGCCGGTGAGATGATCGCGCAGCTCGTCCATGACTTCCTGCGCGGCCGCAGCACCGACATCGGGCTGCGAACCGGCGCCGAGGCCCTGGGTGACCTGGGTGCCCATCTGCACGATGCGCTGCGCCTTCGACATGGTCAGCGCCTGCGCGTCGGTGTTGGCGACGACGAAGTCGACGCCCTGCAACCCGGCGGTGATCATGTTGTTGACGGCATTACCACCCGCGCCGCCGACGCCGAAGACGGTGATCCGCGGTTTCAGCTCGCTGATGTCAGGGGGTGTCAGATTGAGTGCCATGGTTGCCTCTCTCGATTATGCGCGAGTTGGTTCGTCCCGGCCGCTGGCCGCGGGAGCTGGTGAAAATGCAATGAGCCGGGGTGCGGTCATCAGAAGCCTTCGCGAAGCCATCGTCCGACCTTTCCGAAGTAACCGTCTGTCCCTGTCCTGAGCTGCCGCGTACGCCGCGGTTCGACATGTTCAAGATGAGCGTATTGCGGATAGACCAAGAGGCCCGTCGGCACCGAGAACGAGGCGCCCTTCGCCTCGTTCGGCAGCCGGCCGAAACCGAGCGGGCGGCCGATGCGGACCTGACGGTTCAGGATGCGGGTGGCAAGCTCGATGGTGCCGGTGAGCTGCGACGCACCGCCGCTCAGCACGACACGCGCCCTCGGCTCTGCCGCAAAGGGGGAATCCGCGAGCCGGTCACGGACCATTTCGAATATCTCCTCGGCGCGATGCCGGACAATGTTCGCGATCGTGGCGCGGGACACGATTTGCGGAGTCTCCCGATCATCGCCTGCAGTGGGAACGGACATCAGCTCGCGCGAGTCCGAACCGCCGGTCAGCACCGTGCCGTATAAAGTCTTGATTCGCTCGGCATCCGCAATGCACGCGCCGATGCCGCGCGCAAGATCCATCGTGATGTGTTGCCCACCGAGCGCAAATCCGGATGCGTGCACGAGGCGGCCGCCGGAGTAAGTCGCAATCGTCGTCGATCCTGCGCCCATCTCGACGACGGCGGCGCCAAGATCGGCTTCGTCGTCGGTCAGGACCGACAGGCCGGCGACATAAGGGCTCGACGCCATGGCTTCGACGTTGAGATGGCAGCGCTCGACCACCAACATGAGATTCTTTGCGACCGTCGCATCCGACGTGACCACGTTCATGTCGACGCCGAATTGTCGCGCTACCATGCCGCGCGGATCGCGGATGCCCTTGACGCCATCGAGCGCGTAACCGACCGGCAGCGCGTGCAGCACGGTGCGGCCCGCGCCGGCAGCGTGGCGCATGCCGGCCGAGGTGACGCGGCTGATATCGTCCGAGGTCACCGAGCCGCCGCGGATATCGGCTGCAGCCTCAACCAGCTGGCCATGCAGCCTGCCGCCGGAGACCGACAGCAGGACGGACTCGACACGGACCTTGGCCATGCGCTCGGCCAGCGCCACGGCGTGGCGCACCGCCTTCTCGCATTCGGCGAGATCGACGACGGAACCGGCCTTGACGCCGCGCGACTGGATCTGGCTGTAGCCGATCAGCTCGACCGCATGGGTGCGGCCGCGCAACGCCTCGTTCGGCGGCGACGGCTTGAGCCGCGCGATCATGCAGGCGATCTTGCTGGAGCCGACGTCGAGCGAAGCCACCATCGCGGTGCGCCTCGACATCGGACGCGTCTTGGGGGTCAGATTGCGATCGAGGCCGGTCATGCGGAGTCACCGGCCTTCTTCTTGGACTTCTTGTCCTTGAACAGTTCGTCGCGCGCCTTGCCGGCTTCCTCGGACAATTGCACGATCAGGCGATCGGGCAGGCGCATGTCGACGGCGACAATGTCGCGCGAGAACAGCTTCTCGTCCTTGTCGAGCCTGGAGAGCGCGGCGAGTGCATTGCCGACGTCGTTCTCGGGCAGGCGAACGTCGAGGCCATCCTTCAGGCGCAGGTTCCAGCGCCGCTCACCGACGAAGATCGCAGCCTTGGTCACCGAGCGCACCTGCGGATAGCGGTCGAGCAGCGCCAGGAAGTCCTGGGCGCGCGTATCGGCGCCCTTGCCCACCACCAGCGGCAGATTGAGGAAGCGGCGCGAAACGTAGGGTTCGAGCACCGCGCCGTCTGAGGCGATTACCGACAGGCGGCCGTTCTGCTGCCACAGCGCGAAGGCGGTGCGCTCGACGATGTCGATCTGCAGCCGGCCGGGATAGAGCTTCAGGATCGTGGCATCCGCGATCCAGGGATTGGCCTTCAGCTTGGCGCGCACGGTATCGGCATCGAGGAACAGCAGCGAAGAGCGGCCGTTGACGCCGCCGATCGCAAGCACCTCGTCCTGGCTCAGCTGCTTGCGGCCGTTGATGCCGACGGTGGTGATGCGGAAGCCTGCGGCATTGGCGAGCGCGTTGCGGGTGTCGCTCAGTGCCGTGGTGAACTCCTCGGCATGGCCGCCCCTGACGATGCCGAAGCCCAGGCTGCCGAACAGGATCGCAAGCGTCGCAACCAGGCCGATGCGGCGCGGCAGGTAGCGTTCGACCAGCAGGATGTAGCGGTTCCGCGGCTCGCGATCGATCACCTGCGGCCGCTTGGCGGGACGCCGGCGGCGGCGCGCGAGATGGACACCGACATACTCGCGCAACAGCACCACCGCTCCAATAGCGGCTGCTCTCAGGTCAGCTTGAGGCCCCAGCGATCGCAGCGATCGAGTGAGGCGTCCTGCACCATCCATTGCACGAGCTCGTTACGTGTTGTCCCGCAAACCCCGCGGGTCCCAGCACAAATCACGTCTCGGCAAGACCGGTGGGATTAGAGTGGCCCCCTGTTCCCTGGTTGCGATCCTCGAAGCGGAAATCCGCGACAGCTCACGCCCCGGCAGCCAAGCGCTACATGCGCCGCCAGCGTTAACCTTCGGGCTTCCTGGTAAACAAACGGTAAACGAGACCCACCTGGAGCGTGTTTTGATCAACGCTGTGAGTACTTTGCCGCGAACCCGTTAGCATTTTAGCAACAGCGCCCGGTTCCATCCGGCCGGGTCGGGTGGGTTCTCGCCCGATCGGCCTTAACTTCTGACGCGGCGGCGGGCCAGCTCGATCTGGTCATTCAGGAAGTCGGCAAAGGGGATGCCCTGTGCTTTCAATGCCTTAGGGTACAGTGATGCGGCGGTGAGGCCCGGCAGCGTGTTGGTCTCGAGGTAGACCGGCCCGCTCAGCGACACGATGAAATCGCTGCGCGAATAGCCCGTGCAGGACAGCGCGCGGTGCGCCCGCAGCGCATGGTCCATGATCGCGGCGCTGACCTCGGGCGCGAAGCGGCCAGGACAGATCTCCTGGGTCGACTTCAGAAGGTATTTGGCTGTGTAGTCGAAGCCCCCTTCCGCCGGCACGATCTCGATCGGCGGCAGCGCGAACACCGTGCCGTCGGATTGCTCAAGCACGCCGCAGGTCGCCTCCACGCCCGACACGAACGGCTCGATCAGATACTCTTCATGCTTCGCGGCACTGCGGACTGCGACGAGGTCCTGCTTTGCATTGACGAAGATCAGCCCGTAGCTCGATCCGTCCTTGGCAGGCTTCGCGATCAGCTTGCCGTATTTCGCGAAGGCGTCGTCGATCTGCTCGACGCCGATGCCCTGCGGCGCATTCAAACCCGCGATTGCAGCGAAGCGTTTCGCCGACGGCTTGTCGAACGCCAGATGCGACGACGCCGAGCCGGAGCCGGTGAACGCGACGCCGCGCATCTCGCACATCGCCTGCAATTCGCCGTTCTCGGCGCGGCCGCCGTGCAGGCCGAACACCAGCACACGCTGCTCGGCGCCCGCCTGGTCGAGCGCCTGGTCGAGTGCGATGCCGCGGCCGTCGGGCTTGAAGTCGACCTCGAAGGGGCGCGCGTGGCCCAGCAGTTTCTCGGACGTCACCGCATGCACGGTGTCGTCAACGTCCCAGAACCAGAGGTCCGCGTCGGGCAGCGCGCGGTGCAGCGCCTGCGCGCTCGCCACCGAGACCAGCCGCTCCTTGTTGGTGCCGCCGAACAGAATGGTCACCTGCATCAGCTTTTTCCGATCCGCTTGATTTCCCAGTGCAGCTCAATTCCGCTGGTTTGCTTGACCCGTTCACGCACCGTCTCGCCGAGGGTCTCGATGTCGTGCCCGGTGGCGTTGCCGGTGTTGATCAGGAAATTGCAGTGCATCTCCGACACCTGCGCGCCGCCCACCCTGAGGCCGCGGCAGCCGGCGGCGTCGATCAGTTTCCAGGCGCTGTTGCCGGGTGGATTCTTGAAGGTCGAGCCGCCGGTCTTCTCGCGGATCGGCTGCGCGGTCTCGCGATGGGTCTGCACCTCGGTCATGCGGGCGCGGATCGCCTCGGCATCGGTGATCCTGCCGCGGAAGCGCGCCGAGGTGAAGACGATGGACGGATCGACGCCGCTGTTGCGATAGACGAACTTCATGTCGGCATTGGAGAATGTGTGCCTCACGCCGTCGCGGCCGATGCCGGTGGCCTCCACCAGCACGTCCTTGGTCTCGCTGCCATTGGCGCCGGCGTTCATGCGCAGCGCACCGCCGACCGTGCCGGGAATGCCGAAGAAGAATTCCATACCGCCGATATCAGCAGCCGCCGCCGTCTCGGCCACGCGCTTGTCGAGCGCCGCAGCACCGGCGGTGACGACATCGCCGGCCGCGCTGGTCTCCCCGAACGCACGCGGCGCGAGCCGGATCACGACGCCCGGCATGCCGCCATCACGCACGATCAGATTGGAGCCGACGCCGACGACATAGACCGGCAACTCCCGCGGCAGGCGCTTCAGGAAGTAGGCGAGATCGTCCTCATCAGCCGGCGTGAACAGCACCTGCGCCGGACCACCGACGCGAAACCAGGTCAGCTCGGCCAGCGACTGGTTCGCCAGCAGCCGCCCGCGCAGCTCCGGCATCGCGGCTTTCAGGTCGGGCGTGATGTCGGGGAAGGTCATGCGTGACCTCCCCATCCGTCATGGCCGGGCTTGTCCCGGCCATCCACGTCTTGCAGTATCTCCGCATGGCAGGGGGATACGTCTATTTTCTGACCAACCGTCCGAACGGCGTGCTCTACGTCGGCGTAACCAGCGATCTCGTCCGCCGGATATTCGAGCATCGTTCTGGATTCGTCGATGGATTCACCAAGCGCTACGGTTTGAAGCGGTTGGTCTACTTCGAGCAATTTGACGACATCCGCACGGCTATCCAGCGCGAACACACCATCAAGCATTGGCCACGCGCTTGGAACATTCGCACGATCATTGCAGCAAACCCGAACTGGGATGACCTGTACGACACGATAGCGCAGTGAAGACGTGGATGGCCGGGACAAGCCCGGCCATGACGTGGATGGATACGAGGCCATCATCACCCCAACGCCTTCAATTCGTCGGGCAGTGCGTAGGCCCATTGCGTGATGTTGCCGGCGCCGAGACAGACGACGAGGTCGCCGGACTTGGCGAGGCCGTGAACGATCTTCGCAAGCTCCCCCGCGTTCGGAAGCGGCACCACCTGGCGATGGCCCTGCGCGCGCAGCCCGGCGGCGAAATGGTCGCGGTCGATGCCTGGGATCGGTGCTTCGCCGGCCGGATAGACCTCGGCGACCACGACCGCGTCGGCGTCGTTGAAGCAGCTGCAGAATTCCTCGAACAGCGATTGCAGACGGGTGAAGCGATGCGGCTGCACCACGGCGACGATCTTGCCGTTGGTGGATTCCCGCGCCGCCTTCAGCACGGCTGCGATCTCGACCGGATGATGACCGTAATCGTCGATCACGGTGATACCGTTGGTCTCGCCGGTCTTGGTGAAGCGCCGCTTGACGCCGCCGAAGCCGGCCATGGCCTGGCGGATGACGTCGTCGGAAACGCCGAGTTCGTGCGCAACCGCAATCGCTGCCGTTGCATTCGACGCGTTGTGGCGTCCCGGCATCGGCAGCATGATATCGGCGATCACATGGACGGCGCCGGACTTGCGATCGCGGATCGCCACCTTGAATTTCGACCCGCCGCCCATCGGCGTCAGATCCAACAGCTGCGCATCGGCCTGCGGATTCTGACCATAGGTGATGATGCGGCGATCCTCGATCTTGCCGACCAGGCTTTGCACCACCGGGTGATCGGTGCACATCACCGCAAAGCCGTAGAACGGAACGTTCTCGACGAAATTGCGGAATGCATCCTGGATCGCCTCGAAGGTCTTGAAGTGATCGAGATGCTCGGGATCGATATTGGTGACGATGACGACATCGGACGGCAGTTTCAGGAAGGTGCCGTCGCTCTCGTCGGCTTCGACCACCATCCAGTCGCCGGCCCCTAACCGCGCGTTGGAGCCATAGGCATTGATGATGCCACCGTTGATCACGGTCGGATCGAGGCCGCCGGCATCGAGCAAGGTCGCCACCATCGTGGTCGTGGTGGTCTTGCCATGGGTGCCGGCGATTGCGACGCAGCTCTTCAGCCGCATCAATTCCGCCAGCATCTCGGCGCGCCGCACCACCGGAATGCGCTGCGCACGCGCAGCCATCAGTTCGGGATTATCGCGCTTGATCGCAGTTGAGACCACGACGACGTCGGCGCCATCGACATTCTCGGCGGTGTGGCCGACCGAGACCTTCGCGCCCTTCTTGCGCAGCCGGTCGAGGTTGTAATTGTCCGACGCGTCCGAGCCCTGCACGGTGTAGCCGAGATTGATCAGCACCTCGGCGATGCCGCTCATGCCGATGCCGCCGATCCCGACGAAGTGAATGGGTCCGATCTCGCGCGGCAGTCTCATGTTGCTAACACCTTCATCGTGCCCGGACTCATCCGGCAATTCTCCGACTTATTAAAGGCTGACATGGCCGGGACAAGCCCGGCCGTGGCGTCCCAAGGCCGAAAACTCTTCGAAAGCGGCCTAAATTCCAGCCACTTTCGTCACCAGATCGGCGAGCCGCTCAGCGGCATCGAGCCGGCCGACGCCGCGCGCAGCCTGCGCCATCGCAGTCAATTTCGCAGGCTCCGCGGCGAAAGCCGTGATTTCGGCCGCGAGCCGCTCGGGCGTGAAGTCGCTCTGCGTGATGCGCAGCGCGCCGTTCGCCTGCGACAGCACGCCGGCATTGGCAAACTGGTCCTGATCGATCGCGCCCGGCAGCGGCACCAGAATCGCGGGCCGGCCGATCGCGGCGAGCTCGGCGACGGTACCGGCGCCGGAACGCGAGATCACCAGCTGGCTCGAGGCGAGGCGTGCCGGTAGGTCAGCGAAGAACGGCGCGAGCTCGGCATTGATCTTGAGCCGGTCATAGACCTCGCGCACCCGATTCATATCCTCTTCGCGCACCTGCTGGGTGATGATCAGACGGCTCCACAGCGCGGGCGCGAGCTGCTCGATCGCCGGCGGCACGATGTCGCTCATCACCCGCGCGCCCTGGCTGCCGCCGACGACCAGCAGGCGCAGCGGCCCATTCGCCTCGGGCGGCGTGTATTTGACCGCAGCCGCCGCCAGGATCGCCGGCCGCATCGGCGTGCCCACGGTGGTCGCCTTGCCGGCGAGCGCGGGATCGCGATCGAGCACGCCGGGCAGCGAAGTCGCGATCGCGTTGACGCGGCCGGAGAGGAAGCGGTTGGCGCGGCCGAGCACCGCATTGGCATCGTGGATGATGCCGGGGACGCCGAGCATCCGTGCCGCCATCAGCGGCGGCAAGGTCGGGTAACCGCCGAAACCGACGACGGCTGATGGCTTCAGCCGGCGCACCAGGTTGGTGGCAACCAGCGTGCCGTAGCCGAGCATCAGCACGGTCCGCGCCAGCGAGACCGGATTGCGGCTGCGCACGGTCGCGCTCGGCACCAGGTCGATGCTCTCCCGGCCGAACAGGCCGGAATAGCGCAGCGCGCGGCCGTCGGTCGCGAGCCGGACGCGCAGGCCACGCCTGATCAATTCCACGGCGAGCGCTTCGGCCGGGAACAGATGGCCGCCGGTGCCACCGGCCGCCAGCAGAATCAAGGGCGCGTTGTCCATGGCCGCCTTTTACATCGTCATTGCGAGCGAAGCGAAGCAATCCATAGCGCCGCACATCGGCTGGATGGATTGCTTCCGCCTTCGCCGAGGCTTCGGCGGACAAGTCGTCGCTTCGCTCCTCGCAATGACAACAAGGGTCACCTACGCGTAAGCGCGCTGCGCGCTGGCGCCTTCCATCGATTCGATCTCGGTGCGCGGCCGCTGCCGCGTCAGCGCCAGCATCATGCCAACGCCATAGGCGAGCGAGACGAACGAGGAGCCGCCATAGGAGATGAACGGCAGCGTCATACCCTTGGCCGGGATCAATTGCAGATTGACCGCCATGTTGATCGTCGCCTGCACGCCGAACAGGATCGCAAGCCCCGACGCCGCGAAGCGCGAGAACATGTCCTCGGTGGCATAGGCGCGGGTCAGCGTGCGGATCACGATGAAGCCGAACAGCGCGACCAGCATCAGGCAGAGGATGATGCCGAACTCCTCGGCGGCGACCGCGAACACGAAGTCGGTGTGGCTGTCCGGCAGGCTGCGCTTGGCGATGCCCTCGCCCGGCCCGAGCCCGAACCAGCCGCCGTTCCAGAACGCTTCCATCGCGGTGTCGACCTGGAAGGTGTCGCCGGAGGCGGGATTCATGAAGCGCTTGATGCGGCCCGCGACGTGCGGCACCAGGAGATAGGCGCCGAACAGGCCGGCGCCGGCGGCTCCGGCGAGCCCGAACACCCAGATCATCCGCATGCCCGCGATGAAGAACAGCGCGCCCCAGACGGTGAGGATCAGCATGGTCTGGCCGAAATCGGGCTCCATCACCAGCAGCGTCACCAGCGTCAGCAGCAGCACCAGCGCCATCGAGGTCGCCGGCATCTCCGGCCGCTTGGTCGATTCCGCAAACAGCCAGGCCGCGACGATGACGAAGGCGGGCTTTGCGGCTTCGGAGGCCTGGATGTTGACGCCGAGCAGCGTGATCCAGCGCCGCGAGCCCTTGACCTCGGGCCCGACCAAGAGCGTGAGCACGATCAGCACGATCGAGACCGCGAACACGACCAGCGCGGTGCGCCGGATCTGCCGCGGCGTCATGAACGACACCCCGATCAGCACGATCAGTGACGGCACCAGGAACAGGACGTGGCGGTTGAAGAAGTGGAAGGGATCGAGCCCGATCCGGGTCGCGACCGGCGGGCTCGCCGCCAGCGACAGGATGACGCCGGCCAGCATCAACGCGGCGATCGCCACAAGCAGCAGCTTGTCGACGGTCCACCACCAGTCCGAGAACGGGGTGCGTTGGTCACGGGCGAGCATGGGCGTCCCCAGGATGGCAGAGATAACGTCCATTCGTGGCGCAGGACGGTTTCCAAGGGGTTAACGGGATCGGTAACTTTTGAGGGAGGTGGGTTGGGCCCATGCACGGATGTCGTCCCTGCGAAAGCAGGGACCCATACCCCGCAGCGGATGTTGTGAACGGGACTCGTCGTTCCGGCGTCGCGCAACAATCGACGTCGGTGGTTATGGGTTCCTGCTTTCGCAGGAACGACACCGATTTTTGTTGCGCGACCGATGATTCAAACGTCCGCATTCTCGCGACATGAATTGTCCGAGCCTTGCTCTTCGTTCCGCCCTCTCTCTTCGAACAGAGGGCGCAGGGAAAGCCGGGTGCCGATCGCACCCATGGGCCCCGAGCAATGGGTAGAAAGCTCGGGGGTAGGACCACAGGTGTAACCGGAGCAATCCGGCTTTCCCTGCGCGATGGGCTACGGCTTATACTGCTCTCCCCGGCGAGACTGGGCTTTGTTGTCACCGCTTTCGCAAGATGCTTTCGCATCTTGCGAGAGGACACCTGCCACTAGGGCGTCAGGCCTGCACGACTTCACCGTCCGCTTCATGCCCACTCGTCAGTTGCGCAATCGGCGTCCACCGCATCCCACGCCGCGTTCGTGACGACCGCGAAGCGCCCCTCGATCGGGTGAGACGGGCAGACCATACACTGAGTTGCACTTCGGATAAAGCGAATTTTTTTGACTTGCAGGATTGACAGGTTTTGGCCGAGTTGCCCGTCGTGTCGAATAGGCAACACCGGTCCGAGCAACCGTAGGATGCGTAGAGGCGCAGCGAAACCATCGCGCTTCCGCGGATCGGGATTGATGGGTTTCGTTCCGCTCTACCCGCCCTACGCCTCCGTCGTCACACCACCGGCTTGACGCCGGGCAGTGCCTGGACGATATCGCGGAAGGCGGTGCCGCGGATTTCGAAATTGCGGTACTGGTCGAACGACGCGCAGGCCGGCGACAGCAGCACGACGGCTTCCGCCAGCCCCGACGCTTCCGCGTCGCGCGCGGCGCTGGCGATTGCGACGTCGAGCGTGCCGGACATGTCGTGCGGCACGCGGTCACCGAGCGTGCCGGAAAATTCGGCCGCCGCCTCGCCGATCAGATAGGCCTTGCGGATGCGCGGGAAATAGCCCGTGAGGCCCGTGATGCCGCCGGCCTTCGGCTTGCCGCCGGCGATCCAGTAGATGTCGGCGAACGACGACAGTGCATGCGCGGCCGCATCCGCATTGGTGCCCTTGGAGTCGTTGACGAACAGCACGTTGCCGCGGCGGCCGACCTGCTCCATGCGATGGGCAAGACCCGGGAAGCTGCGCAGGGCGTTCTGCAACACATCGGTGGCGATCCCCATCGCCAGCGCGCAGGCCGAGGCGCAGGCTGCGTTCTGCGCATTGTGCAGGCCGCGCAGCGAGCCAATGCCGCCGAGCCGTGCCACCTCGCTGCGCGCCGCACCCGACGCGCGCACGATGGTCTCGTGCTCGACATAGAGGCCGTCGGGCAGCGGATTCTTCACCGAGATGCGCACCACGCGCTTGCCCGCGCGATCGAGCCGGTCGGCGATGTCGCGGCACCAGCCGTCGTCGACGCCGACGATCGCGGTGCCACCTGCCTGCACGCCCGCGACCAGCCGCTCCTTCACCGCGGCGTAATGCGCCAGCGTGCCGTGGCGATCGATGTGATCCTCGCTGATATTGATCAGGATGCCGACCGAGGGATCGAGCGACGGCGCGAGGTCGATCTGGTAGGACGACATCTCGATCACATGGACGCGGCCCATCCGCGGCGATTCCAGCGACAGGATCGCAGTGCCGATATTACCGCCCATCTGGGCGTCGTAGCCTGCAACCTTCATCAGATGCGCGATCAGCGCCGTTGTGGTCGACTTGCCGTTGGTGCCGGTGATGGCGACGAACGGCGCATTCGGCGCGTGACGGCGCCGCTCGCGGCAGAACAATTCGACGTCGCCGATCACCTCGACGCCGGCGTCGCGTGCCTTCAGCACGCTCCAGTGCGGCGCCGGATGGGTCAGCGGCGCGCCGGGGGTCAGGATCAGCGCGGCGAAATTCGCCCATGACACGGTGCGCAGGTCAGCGGTTGTGAAACCGGCTTGCGCCGCCTTGGCGACGTTGTCGGCATTGTCGTCGCCCGCGATCACTTCCGCGCCACCGGCCTTCAGCGCGTGGCAGGTCGCGAGCCCGGAGCCGCCGAGCCCGAAGACTGCGACCGTCTTGCCAGCGAAGGAGGTGACCGGGATCATGGTAACGCTCAGCGCAGCTTGAGGGTGGAGAGGCCGGCGAGCGCCAGCATCACCGAGATGATCCAGAACCGGATCACGATCTGCGGTTCGGTCCAGCCCTGTTGCTCGAAATGATGGTGCAGCGGCGCCATCCGGAACACGCGTTTTCCGGTGAGCTTGAACGAGGTGACCTGCACGATGACCGAGACCGCCTCCAGCACGAACAGGCCGCCGATCACGGCGAGCACGATCTCGTGCTTCACCGCAACCGCGGTGGCACCGAGCATGCCGCCGAGCGCGAGCGAGCCGGTGTCGCCCATGAAGATCGAGGCCGGCGGCGCGTTGAACCAGAGGAAGCCGAGGCCTGCGCCAAGCACCGCGCCGCACAGCACCGCCAGTTCGCCGGTGCCGGCGACGTAGTTGAGCTGCAGATAGTCGGAGAACACCGCGTTGCCGGTGAGGTACGAGATCATGCCAAAACTCGCGGCGGCGATCATCACGGGCACGATCGCAAGACCGTCGAGGCCATCGGTCAGGTTCACCGCGTTGCCGGCGCCGACCATGACAAAGGCGCCGAAGATCACGAAGAACCAGCCGAAATTGATCACGAGATCCTTGAAGAACGGAATCGCGAGCGAGGTCGAGGACACGTCGCGCCCGAGCCGAACCAGCGCATAGGTGGCGGCGAGCCCGATCACCGCCTCGATCAGCAGCCGCAGCTTGCCGGCGAAGCCGCTGTGTGACTGCTTTGTGACCTTCAAATAGTCGTCATAGAATCCGACGAAGCCGAAGCCGAGCGTCACCGCAAGCACGATCCAGACATAGGGGTTGAGCGGGTTGGCCCAGAGCAGTGTCGACACCACGAGTCCCGACAGGATCATCAGCCCGCCCATGGTGGGCGTGCCCTTCTTGGAGATCAGATGCGACTGCGGACCATCGGTGCGGATCGGCTGGCCCTTGCCCTGCCGCAGGCGCAAATGATCGATGATCCAGGGGCCGAACAGGAACACGAACAGCGCGCCGGTCACCATCGCGCCGCCGGTGCGGAAGGTGATGTAGCGGAATACGTTCAATGCGCTGCGGAATGCCGCGAACCCCGGAACGGTGTTGGACAATTCGATCAACCAGTAGAACATTCAGGAAGTCCTATACCGCTTCTTCGTGCGCGGCCTTGTCGGGGAAGCGTTTTTCCAGCGCGCTGACAATGACCTTCATCTTCGATCCCAGCGAGCCCTTCACCATGATCACGTCACCGGCACGGACCGCGGCAACCGCCTGCGCTTCGAGCGCCGCCGAGCTCTCGGCATAGCCTCCCCGCTTGCCGGTGGAAAGGGCATCCCACAGATTCCGCATCAGCGGACCACAACAATAGACGAGGTCGATGCGGTTGGCGGTCACGGTCTCGTTGAGGCTGCGGTGCAGTTCGGGTCCGGCCGGCCCGAGTTCGAGCATGTCGCCGAGCACCGCGATACGCCGGCCATGCGGCCCGGTCCTGGCCTGGCCGAGCACATTGAGCGCGGCGCCCATCGAGGCCGGGTTGGCGTTGTAGCTCTCGTCGATCAGCGTCGCCTCGCCATGGCCGACCTCGAGCGTGCGGCGGAAGCCGCGGCCGGTCGGCGCCTCGAGCTGCGACAGCGACAACGCCGCGCGCGCGATGTCGGCGCCGAGCAGCGAGGCGCCCGCGAGCACCGCGAGCGAGTTCATCGCCATGTGCCGGCCGGGCATGCCGATCTTGTAGGTGATGTCATGGTCCAGAATTTCGGCATGCACCGCCGAGCAGGTCGCGTGCAGCGAGAGGTCGATCAGCCGCGCCTCGGCGCGCTTGTCGGCGCCGAACGAGACGATGCGCGAGATGCCGGCCTTCTTCGCCTGCTTCTGCAGCCGGGCGAATTGCCCGTTGTCGCGGTTGAGCACGATCGCGCCATTGGGTTCCAGCCCTGCGAAGATCTCCGCCTTGGCGTCGGCGATCGCCTCGAGCCCTGCGAAGAATTCCAGATGCACCGGCTCGATCGTGGTGATGATTGCGACATGCGGCCGCACCATCTTGACCAGCGGCGTGATCTCGCCGGCATGGTTCATGCCGATCTCGAACACCGCAAAGCGCGTGCTCGCTGGACAGCGCGCCAGCGACAGCGGCACACCCCAGTGATTGTTGAACGACGCCACCGACGCATGGGTTTCGCCCTGCGCCGACAGCACACGGCGCAGCGCCTCCTTGGTCGAGGTCTTGCCGACCGAACCTGTCACCGCGATGATCTGCGCGTTGAGCCGCGCGCGCGAGGCATGCGCGAGCTCGACGAGGCCGGCGAGCACGTCGTCGACCACCAGCAGCGGCGCGTCAGCGGCAAACTTGTCGCGCTGCGCGGTCTCGACCACGGCGAGCCCGGCGCCGGCCTTCAGCGCTGCCTCGACAAACGCATGGCCGTCATGGACGTCGCCCTTGATGGCAAAATACGCATCACCCGGCGCAATCGTGCGGCTGTCGATCGAGAGGCCGGTGACGCCGTCCGGCAGCGTGCCTTGCGTGGCGGCGCGCATCGCCGTCGCCATCGCATCCGAGGTCCACAACATCGTGCTCATGCGCCCTCCTCGGCCAATGCATTCGCGACCGCCTCATGATCGCTGAACGGCAGCGTCGTGTTGCCGACAATCTGCCCGACCTCGTGGCCCTTGCCGGCGACGACCAACGCATCGCCCGGCTCGAGGCTCGCAATTCCGGCCCGGATTGCCGCGGCGCGGTCGCCGATCTCGCGCGCACCTTTCGCCGTCGCCATGATCGCGGCGCGGATCGCCTCGGGCTTCTCGCTGCGCGGATTGTCGTCGGTGACAATGATGTGATCGGCATTCTCGGCCGCGATCGCGCCCATGATCGGGCGCTTGCCGGCGTCGCGGTCGCCGCCGGCGCCGAAGATCACCACGAGCTTGCGCTTCGCATAGGGCCGCAGCGCCTGCAGCGCCTTGGCGAGCGCATCGGGCTTGTGAGCGTAGTCGACGAAAATCGGCGCGCCATTGTGCTCGCCGACGAATTCCAGCCTGCCCTTTGCGCCTTCGAGACGTTCGAGGCAGCCGAACACGGCATCGGCGTCGCTGCCGGTGCCGATCGCGAGGCCCGCGGCAACCAGCGCGTTCTCGATCTGGAATTCGCCGACCAGCGGCAGCCGGATCGCGTATTTGCGTCCGCGGTGCTCGATCACGAGGTTCTGGGCAAAACCTTCGATCGCGGCTTCGGCGAGCTTGATCCCCTCGCCCGCATCGGCGTTGCGGCCGACGGTGATGATGCGCAGGCCGCGCGCGCGCGCCGCATCGATCACCTCGGCCGAGCAATCATGATCGGCCGAGATCACCGCGGTGCCGCCAGCCGCGACGAGATCGCGGAACAGCCGGAGTTTTGCGTTCAGGTAATGCGCGACGTCGGGATGATAATCCATGTGGTCGCGCGACAGATTGGTGAAGCCGCCGGCGGCGATGCGCACGCCGTCGAGACGATACTGGTCGAGGCCGTGCGACGACGCCTCAAACGCCAGATGCGTGACGCCGTCGCCGGCGATCTCGTCGAGCTGGCGATGCAGCGCGATCGGATCGGGCGTGGTCAACGAGCCGTACACCGTGCGCTTGTCCGAGACGAGGCCAATGGTGCCGATGCTCGCGGAGGAATGACCGAGCCGCTGCCAGATCTGGCGCGTGAACGCCGCGACCGAGGTCTTGCCGCTGGTGCCGGTCACCGCCGCGATCGTCGCGGGCTGGCGCGGATAGAATTTTGCCGCAGCGAGCGCCAGCGCGCGGCGCGGATTTGGCGTGATGACGAACGGAACGCGGGCGTGACCTTGCGGCAGATGGTCGCTGGCGAGCGCGACCGCGCCCGCGGCAATCGCCACATCGACGAAGCGGGCGCCGTCGGTCCTGCTGCCGGCCAGCGCGAAAAACAGGTCGCCAGGCTTCACCGCACGGCTGTCGACCGCAAGCCCTCCGACAGTGACAGAAGAGGCACTCGGATCGATCGTGGCGTCATCGCTGAAGAGGTCGCGAAGTCTCATGATCTTCCAGTCTGGCCGGCGCTGTTCTGGCGCCGCGTTCATCTACGCCTTACTGGGTTGTTCTGGATGCCGCAAGAATAAGGCGGTCGGACGGCGGCAGGTCGAATCGCGGTTCGACGCCCAAAAGCGGCGCAATTCGGGCGATCACCTTGCCCCCGGTCGGCACCGCATTCCAGCCCGAAGTGATGAAACCATGTGTTTCGGGCGTCGTCTGCGGCTCGTCCAGCATGATGAGAATCTGATACTGCGGGTCGTCGGCGGGCATGATCGCGGTGAAGGAGTTGAGCACACGCTTCTTGGCATAGCGGCCGTTGATGACCTTCTCGGATGTGCCGGTCTTGCCGCCGATATAATAGCCCTTGACGTCAGCGGACTTGGCGGTGCCGATCTCGGCATTGAGCCGCATCAGGTACCTCATCTTGTCGCTGGTCTCCTGCCTGACCACCCGCTTGGCCATCGCCGCCGCTTCAGCTTCGGTTCGCTTCAGGAACGTCGGTGGAATCAGGTAGCCGCCGTTCACCAGGGCGTTGATGCCCATCACCGCCTGCAGCGGCGCCACCGACAGGCCCTGGCCGAACGCGATAGTCACTGTGTTCAACTCGCTCCAGCGGCGCGGCACCAATGGGGCCGCGCTCTCGGGCAACTCGGTGCGCAGCCGCGTCAACTGGCCCATTTTGGCCAGGAACGCCTTGTGCGCCTCGACGCCTTGCGACAGCGCGATCCGCGCTGCGCCAATGTTGGAGGAGTAGGTGAAGACTTCCTTGGTGTTGATGGAACGTCCCAACGGATGGCTGTCATGAATGGTGAATTTGCCGTAGTGCAGGTTTCCGCGCGCGTCCCACATGGAGTTCAGGTTGATCTTGCCGGAATCGAGCGCCATCGCCAGCGTGAACGCCTTGAAGGTCGAGCCCATCTCGTAGACGCCGGTGGTCAGGCGGTTGATGCGCTCGGGATCGTGTGCCTCCTTCGGATTGTTCGGATCGAAATCCGGGAGAGACACCATCGCAACGATTTCGCCGGTCCTGACATTGGAGATGATGCCCGACGCAGCCTTGGCCTTGAACTTCTCCTTGGCCTTGAGCAGTTCGTCGCGCAGCGCGTGCTCGACGCGCAGATCGATCGACAACTCCACCGGCTGCTGCAGCCGGTCGGTGGCGAAGCCCGCGCGATGCAGATCGGCCAGACCGTTATTGTCCAGCCACTTCTCCATGCCGGCGATGCCCTGGTTGTCGATGTTGACGAGGCCGATCAGGTGGGCGACCTCATTGCCGGTCGGATAGACCCGCTTGTTCTCGCGCAGGAAGCCGATGCCGGGAATGCCGAGGCGGTGGATGTCGAGTTGCTGCTTCGGCGTGATCTCGCGCTTCAGCCAGACGAAGCCCTTGCGCGACGACAGGCGGTCGCGCACCTCGGCGGTGTCGAGATCGGGCAAGGTCGCGGTCAGAAGCTCGATCGCCTCGTCCTTGTCGATGAGGCGGCGCGGCTCGCCGAACAGGCTCGGCGCCTTGACGTCGGTGGCGAGAATCTCGCCGTTGCGGTCGATGATGTCAGGCCGCGCGGTGGCGATAGCGTCCTGCGAGGCGGTGCGCCGCGCACCATGACTGTCGGCACCGACGGCAAACAGCACCAGCCGGCCGGCCAGCACGCAATAGACCGCGGCGAAAGCAAGGATCGCAAGACCGACGCGCGCGCGCGCCTTCGCAGCACGGTCGACATTGCTGCCGTACAGCAGCGTACGGATCAGCCGCTGGCTCCAGGGCTCAGCGGATTTCCCGGCGGGTCTATTGGCGGGTGCCGGATCGGTCATGGCTGGTCCCGTCATTGCTGATCTCCCCCGCCCTGCTCGGAGTCCTCGGGCGCGGGCTGGTCGGCGGCCGGCTGGTCGGTCGCCGGTTTGTCAATCGATCCGGTCGTGCTGTCGGGCGCCGCGGCGGCCTCGATGGTGTCGATCATCGCGCCGATCGGATCGCGCGAACCGGGCCGCGTGAAGCTTGGCGGCCGCTCCGGCAGGTTCTTCAGGGAATCATACTGGTTGGCGTTGATCGGCTTCAGCGGCAGATGGCGATCGGCAAGCCCCTGCAGCCGCAGCGGCGCATCGAGCTTGGCCCATTGGGCGCGCAAGGTGGCGATCGCGTTGCGCTGCTCGCGGATCTCGGCATTGAGCTGCAGCACACGTTCGACGCGCGCGGTCGATTCCATCTTGATGCGGTAGACATAGGACGCCGCGAAGATCAGCATGCCGATGACGAGGAGATGGAGAAGGCGCATCGTCACCCTCCCCGCTTCAGGTCGGACAGCCGCGGCCATGACGGCAGGTCGTCGTCCGCATGCACCGGCGCCGCGGTGCGTTCGGCCGCGCGCAGCTTGGCCGAGCGTGCCCGCGGATTGATTGATATCTCCGCCTCGCCAGGCGTCACCGGCCGTTTGGTCAGGATCTGAAAGCTCGGCGCGGATTGCGCCACTTCAGGCAGGTGCCGCGAACCGCCGGAAACCTTGCCGCGTTCGGTGAGGAAATTCTTGACGATACGGTCTTCCAGCGAATGGAAGGAGACCACGGCGAGCCGGCCGCCCGGCTTCAGCACGCGCTCCGCGGCCGCGAGCGCCCGGTGCAGCTCGTCGAGCTCTTCATTGACGAAGATGCGCAGCGCCTGGAAGGTCCGCGTCGCCGGATGGATCTCGTTCGGCTTGGCGCGCACGACTTTCGCGACGATGTCGGCAAGCGCCGCCGTGGTCGTGATCGGCGCGTCCTTGCGCGCGGCGACGATGGCGCGTGCGACGCCGCGCGAATGGCGCTCCTCGCCGAAGATATAGACGATGTCGGCGAGCTGTTTCTCGGAGGCCGTCGCGACCACATCGGCCGCGGTCGGGCCGCTCTGTGCCATCCGCATGTCGAGCGGACCGCCCAGACGGAACGAGAAGCCGCGCTCGGCCTGGTCGAGCTGCATCGAGGAGACGCCGACATCCATCACGACGCCGTCGACCGTCTCCGCTCCCTGCGCGGCGCAGACCTCGGCGAGATTGGAGAAGCGGTCCTCGACGAGCGTAAGGCGGCCGCCGGCGCCGTCGACCAGATCGAAACCGCCTGTTATCGCGGTGCGGTCGCGGTCGATGCCGATCACGCGCGTATCGGCGACGTTGAGAAGCATGCGGCTGTAGCCGCCGGCGCCGAAGGTCGCGTCGACATAAATGCCGCCGGCGCGCGGATCGAGATACGCGACCGCCTCGCGGCCCAGCACGGAAATGTGACGCGGCGCACGCTCGCTCATGCGCGGTCCCCGCAAAGGGCCGCGTAACTGGCATGCAAGCTGGCTGCGCGCCGACTCATCGCGTCTCGAATCCTCGCGCTGGCCGTTCCGGCGAAAAAGCCGCTGCGTGATGCCAGCGCCAACTCCCGTCCTCGGCCGCAAATCCTGATATCCGACCGGAATTGGGAGGGTTTCCATGGGATTTCGCGCAACAGCGGACCTTGGCCGTCCCCCGAAACCGGTTCGGCACTTCACCTCTCAGTAACGGCACTTAACGTTAAGAAAACGTTGATGATCGGTTAGCGCAATCGCGCGACTTTGATCCGTATTCGAGTGATGCTCCCGGCTCTCACCTCGGTCATAATGCGCCCCCCTGGAACCGGCGGGTCGATTGCGAGGCCGGCAGGGTAAAGGAATAGTAAACGCCTATTTGTTTATCGATATGTCAAAATGCTGTTCTCCAGTTCGGGTTTGAGTGATTCGTATGGCTTCTGGTTCGTCCTCGTCCGGCAACGCTGATTCGAAGCGTCAGCGCGTCCTTCCCGTTCCAAAGGGAGTGGCCGACGTGAAGACGTTCACGCCGGATTCCTCGATCGCCTCCGACGTGATCCCGTCGGTGAATTTCGGCGAGCGTGCCAATGGCCGGCAGCCGGACATGATCGTGCTGCACTACACCGGGATGCCCGACGTCGAGGGCGCGATCACCCAGCTCTGCACTGCCGGCACCGAGGTCTCGGCACATTACATCGTGCTCGAGGACGGACGCATCGTGCAATGCGTGCCGGAGAGCAAGCGCGCCTGGCACGCTGGCGTCGCCGTATGGGCCGGCGAGGACGACATCAATTCCTGCTCGATCGGCGTTGAGATCGTCAACCGCGGTCACGATTGGGGCTATCCGGATTTCCCGCTGCGCCAGATCGCGGCGGTCATCGCGCTGTGCCGCGGCATCATGCTGCGCCGCAAGGTGGTCTCGCATCGCGTGCTCGGCCATTCCGACGTGGCGCCGGGGCGCAAGAAGGATCCCGGCGAGAAATTCCCCTGGCACTCGCTGGCCAATTCAGGCGTCGGGCATTGGGTGCAGCCGGCGTCGATCGTGCGCGGCGATGCGCTGCAGCTCGGCGCGATCAGCGACGGCGTCTCCAAAATGCAGACCGCATTCCGGCGCTACGGCTACAACATCCCGACCAACGGCAAGTTCGACGGCCCGACCATGGAGGTCGTCACCGCCTTCCAGCGTCATTTCCGTCCCGAACGCGTCGACGGAATCGCCGACCGATCCACCATGGCGACGCTGCACGCGCTGCTCGAAAGCCTGCCGCCGGATGCGGCGAACGCGCCCGCGGTCGCGACGCGCTAGGCTGGCGATCGCCTCTCCGCCGTCATTGCAAGGAGCGAAGCAATCCATGTTGTGCCGCGAGGTCGTTTTCCGGCCGAGTGTGCATGTGCAAAATGGAACCTTTCCCTATGTGCCGCCTTGATTAAGCGGGGCAGTCCGAGGAGATTGGTCCATGTTCAAAGCACTCATCGCGGGAGCTGTCGCGATCGGCCTCGTCGTCGCTCCGGCAGCCGCAGTTGCCATGTCGACCCATGACAAGACCATGTCGACCCACAGCAAGACCCACAAAGTCCATCATGCGCAGAAAAAGATGGCACCCGGCACCACGACCGGCATGTCGAGTGGAACGACGACCGGGACATCGACCGGCGGCGCCAAGGCAAAGACAGGGTACTGAGCGCATTCGACGCCGCGCGGCACGCTGACGATCGTTGATGCGAGAGCGTTTTCGAGCGTGAAGAAAACGCGTCAGAACAAGAATCCAGAGCCCCATTCCGGGTAAAGCGGAACGGAAGAGGCTCTGGAGGCGTGCCTCACGGGCCGCACACGAGATGAGGTGAAGTCACCCCATCTCGGCTATCCGCCGCGCGTAGAGCCGCCGCAGCGGCTCGAGTTGCGTCGCGGCGGTTGCGGCGAGATATGCATGTCGCGCTTCGTCCGTGCGGCCGAGGCGGCGCAGCAGGTCGGCGCGCACCGCGGGGAGCTGGTCGTATCCTTTCAGGCTGCCGCGCGCGTCCAGCGCGTCGATCAGATCGAGCGCGCGCGCCGGACCGTCGACCATCGACACCGCGGCAGCGTGGTTGAGCTCGATCACCGGCGACGGGCTGATGCGGAGCAGCACCTCATAAAGTCCGGCGATCTGCGGCCAGTCGGTGTCCTCAAAGCTCGGCGCCCGCGCATGCAGCGCGGCGATCGCGGCCTGCACGGCGTACGATTGCGGCCGGCCCGGCATCCGCAGCGCCTCCTCGACCAGCCTCACTCCCTCGGCGATCTGCTGGAAATCCCACAGCGAACGGTCCTGCTCCTCGAGCAGCACGATGTCGCCGCCTGCGGTCTGGCGGCCGGCGCGGCGCGCATCATGCAACAGCATCAGCGCCAGCAGGCCCTTGATCTCGCCGCGCGCCGGAATCAGCGCATCGAGCAGCCGCGCCAGCCGGATCGCCTCGCGCGCAAGATCGGGCCGCATCAGGTCCTCGCCGGCGGTCGCGGCATAGCCTTCGGTGAAGACGAGATAGATCACCGCAAGCACGCCGGTGAGGCGCGGCTCCAGCGCCTCACGATCCGGCACCTCATAGGGAATGCCCGCGAGCTTGATCTTCTGCTTGGCGCGCAACAGGCGCTGCGCCATCGCGTCCTCGCTCACCAGGAACGCGCGCGCGACCTGGGCCGTCGTCAGACCGCACACCGTGCGCAAGGTCAGCGCAACCTGGACCTCGGCGGCGAACGACGGATGGCAGCAGGTGAAGATCAGCCGCAGCATATCGTCATCGAGCGTCGCATCGGCCGGTTCCGGCGACGCCTCCGCATCCAACAACAGTTGATGCGTCAGTTCCTGCTGCTTGCCTCGAAACGAAACCGCGCGGCGGACGCGGTCGATCGCCTTGTTGCGGCCGACATTGACCAGCCAGGCGCGTGGATTGGCCGGAAATTCACCGATCGGCCAGCGCTGCAGCGCGACCGCGAAGGCGTCCTGCAGGGAATCCTCGGCCAGATCGAAATCGCCGACGAGACGGATCAGCGTTGCGAGCGCCCGGCCCGCCTCGTCGCGGAAGATTTTCTCGATCTGGCTCGGGGTCATGGCCATCAATCGTCACTCAGCGGCCGCGCCAGGCGACGCGGCCGCTGCATTCGTGATGGGATAATGGCGTCATCGCGGGTTGTCGTAGATCATCACCGGCCTGACCTCGATCGATCCGTCCCTGGCGCCGGGAATCCGCGCCGCGAGGCCGAGCGCGGTGTCGAGATCCTTGGCCTCGACCAGATAGTAGCCGCCGAGCTGCTCGCGGGTTTCCGCGAACGGCCCATCGGTGGTCAGCGTCTTGCCGTCACGAACCCGCACGGTGGTTGCCGTCGACACGGGCTGCAGCCCGTCACCCGCCTTGAAGTGGCCGCTCTGGATGATGGACTGGGTGTAGGCGCCGTATTCCGCCGACAAGGCCTTGCGGTCCTCGGCGGTCATGTGGGCGTATTGCGCGTCGCTCCGGTAGATCAGCAGCAAATATTGCATCTCGTCTCTCCTCTTGATCGGCTGGATCGCCGACACCCAGTCGAACGGGCGACAGGTCAAACGACATCTTCAGGATAAATTATTTTGGCCGCTTTGGCGGCCGTTATCTGCTTGACGGATCGGGCGAAAACGCCCATGCCGTGGGGGTCAGTCGGCCGGACGGCCGCTCCCGCAAGCGCCGAAAGGCCGCGGGGGAGGAAAGTCCGGGCTCCATCGACATGCGGTGCCGGATAACATCCGGCGGGGGCGACCCCAGGGAAAGTGCCACAGAGAACGAACCGCTCCCTCTTCGGAGGAAGTAAGGGTGAAAAGGTGCGGTAAGAGCGCACCGCGTTTCCGGCAACGGAGACGGCATGGCAAACCACACCGGGAGCAAAACCGAATAGGGACGGCAACGCGGTTAGTTCGCGCATGCGCGATAACACCGCAGGGCGATGTCAGGCCCGCTGTCCGGGTAGGTTGCCCGAGGCAAGATGTAAATCTTGTCCCAGAGGAATGGCCGTCGCGCACCATTCGCAAGAAAGGTGCCCTACAGAACCCGGCTTACAGGCCGGCTGATATTTTTGGTCCATGAGGGGCTCGGCGCAACACGCCGGGCCCCTCGCCAATTGCGCCACTACGATTGCATCTCATTTGCTAGAATACCTGCCTCGCGGAGGAACGCAGATGGACCTTCAGAAGATCATGGCGAAGGCACGAGATATCGCCAAGAGCACCGGCACGATCACGACCGAACAACTCAACGGCTTGTGCCCGAACACTATGGAGTCCGATGATATCGCGGCGCTCTTTGCGGCCCTGCGAGCCGAGGGAATTCAACTCAAGGACAACGGCGCAGAAGAGTAGATGTCGTCGTCTTCGGACCCTAGGCGACGATCTGTTGCAACATCGCCATCAGCGCTTCCGGCGCGGTGACGTTCGGCGAGTGGCTGGCGTCGATCTCGAAACTGCGCCAGCCGGCTTCGTTCTTCGTGCGCCTGGCGAACTGGCCGAACGTATCTGCTGGCGTGATGCGGGTGGCGTAGATGTAGCTGCGCGGCAGGCTGGTCTCGCCATGTCGCAGCTTCAGCTTCTGCTCAAAGCATTTGATCGGCATGTCGACGCGACGCGCGGCCAGCCATTCGACGTCGGCGGGAGACGTATCCGGCGGCGTCGGCATCGGCGGAATGCGCCAGCCGTCGCCGTTGCGCGCTACCTCCCGCATCTTGTCGATCGCCACCTCGTTGAGATCGAACAGCGACTGGCCGTCGCGCGGCACGAAGGCGTCGATATAGATCATCTGCGCGATGCGCTCGCGCACCCGATCGGCGACGCCGGTCGCGACCATGCCGCCATAGGAGTGGCCGACCAGCACGATGTCACGCAGATCTTCGTAGGAGATGACGCTGAGCACGTCCTGGATATGCGCCTCCAGGTCAAGCCCTTGATGCGCAAGGTGCGCGCGCTCGCCGAGCCCGGTGTAGCTCGGCGTGACCAGACGGTGCCCGGCCGCCTGCATCAGGGGATGCATCTTCTTCCACGCCCATCCTGCCGACCAGGCGCCGTGACAGACCAGAAAGGTTTTTTGCGAATTCGCAGTCATGGGGATGCTTCCATTCCGATTGTCGTTGATGAGCCGCGATTTTGAAGTGTACCCGCCGCCAGCGTCGTGTAAACGTCGCGGCAACGATCATAAGAACGAGATGAGGATGAACCCGGCGGGCTACGCGGTCCTGTTCTTCGGCGCGCTTGCCGGCGGTTTCGTCTCCGGCCTCGCCGGCTTCGGCACCGCGCTGATGGCGCTCGGCATCTGGCTCTATGTGCTGCCGCCGACGCTCGCGGTGCCGCTGGTGCTGGTGTGCTCGGTGATCGCGCAGGTTTCGACGCTGCCGTCGATCTGGAAGAGTATCGATTTCCGCCTGGTCTGGCCGTTCGTCAGCTGCGGCCTCGCCGGCGTACCGATTGGCATCTTGCTGATCGCGCGGGCCGACCCTGAGGTCTTCAAGCTGACGATCGGCGTCTTCCTCCTGGTGTTTCCGACCCTGCTGTTCCTGCAGCGCAAGCCGATGTCGATCGCCTTCGGCGGCAAATGGGCCGACGGCGCGATCGGATTTGCCGGCGGCATCCTCGGCGGCCTCGCCGGACTGTCCGGCCCGCTCCCGATCCTGTGGGCGAGCGTGCGCGGCTGGGGCAAGGCGCAGCGCCGCGGCGTGTTCCAGGTCTTCAACTTCACGATCCTGGCGGCCGCGCTCTGTGTGCAGATCGCAAGCGGCCTGGTGAAACCCGAACTGATCTGGCTGGTTGCGTGCGCGTTCCCGGGGACGCTGCTCGGCGCCTGGCTCGGTTCGCGCGTCTATCACGCGCTCAGCGACCGCAATTTCTCCGACGTCGTGTTGCTGCTGCTGTTGCTGTCCGGCGTCGCGCTGGTGTGGAACGGGCTGGCACCAAGATAAGACGTCGGCGCGTGGCTGCCGGAGGTCAATCCGTCAGCCACGCGCCATTGCTCACTCCGCCGCCGCAGCCTGGCCGAACTCGGTGGCCTGACGCTCGAACAGGCCGCGGTAGATGCCGCCTTGCCGCGCCGCAAGCACCTCGTGCGTGCCCTGCTCGACGATCTCGCCGCGATCGAACACCAGGATGCGATCCATGCTGCGCACGGTCGACAGCCGGTGTGCGATCACGATCGAGGTCCGGCCTTTCATCAGCCGCTCCATTGCCTGCTGGATCAGCGCCTCGGATTCCGAATCGAGGCTCGAGGTCGCCTCGTCCAGGATCAGGATCGGCGCATCCGCGAGGAAGGCGCGCGCCAGCGCCACGCGCTGCCGTTCGCCGCCCGACAGCTTGACGCCGCGCTCGCCCACCAGCGTGCCGTAATCCTTCGGCAACCGCATGATGAAGTCGTGCGCGTTTGCAAGCCGCGCCGCCTGCTCGATCGCCTCCATGCTGGCGCCCGGCCGACCATAGGCGATGTTCTCCGCCAGCGTGCGGTGGAACAGGATCGGCTCCTGCTGCACGATCGCGATCTGGCTGCGCAGCGATTGCTGCGTCGCCTTGGCGATATCCTGACCGTCGATCAGGATCTTGCCGCCGGAGACGTCGTAGAGCCGCTGCACCAGCTTGACGAAGGTCGTCTTGCCGGAGCCGGAGCGCCCGACCAGGCCGACGCGCTCGCCGGCATCGATGTCGACCGACAGCCCGTCATAGAGCGGCCGGCGATGGCCGCCATAGTGGAACGTGACGTCGTCGAACACGATGCCGCCGCCCTGGATATCGATCGTCCCGGCATCGACCGCATCGACAATGCCGAGCGGCTCGCCATGGATCTGCACCAGTTCCTCCATGTCGTTCACCGAACGCTGCAAATTGTTGATGTGCATCCCGACATCCCGCAAGTACGCATGGATGATGTAGTAGCTGGTCAGCACATAGGTGACGTCGCCCGGCGTGGCGTGGCCGGCCGCCCACAGCAGGATCGCGCCGCCGATCACCGAGGCGCGGAAGCACAGCAGCACCAGGAGCTGCGCCGTCGAGGTGTGGTTGTAGCGGAACCAGGTCCGCCGCACCCGCCGGCGCCAGCGGCTGATGACGCCGTCAAGCCTGATATCCTCGCGCGTCTCGGCACCGAACGACTTCACCACCGCGTTGCAGGTCAAGGCATCGGCCAGCGTGCCGCCGACCTTGGTGTCCCACGCATTGGAGACGCGCGCGGCCGGCGCGACGTAGCGCACCTGGAACACCATGGTCATCGCGACATAGATCACCGAGCCTACGGCAATGACCGCGCCGAGCGATGGCCAGTGCAGCCCGAGCAGGATCATCGAGCCGAGCAGCACGACGACCGACGGCAAGAGCGCCATCAGGATGGTGTCGTTCAACAGGTCGAGCGCCCACATGCCGCGCGTGATCTTGCGCACGGTGGAGCCGGCGAACGAATTGGCGTGCCAGTCGGTCGAGAAGCGTTGCACGCGCATGAACGCCTGCTGCCCGACATCGGACATCGTCTTCAGCGTGAACGGCACGATGGTCTGGATACCGACCAGCCGCAGCATCAGCGACAGCGCACCGAGGCCGACGATGGCGCCGAACGCCAGCATCGCCGCATGGCGCGCGGCAGCATCGGTGGCGCCCGCGGTCAGCGCGTCGACCAGATGGCCGGAAAATACCGGCATGAACAGGTCGGCCGCGGTCGCGCCGAGGAATCCCGCGGTCACGGCGGAGGCGCGGTGCGGCTGCTCCAGCCAATGGCGAAACACGAACGGAAGCACGATCCGGATCGCGGCCGGTCGCTTGGTCGTCAAAGAAGTCATGGCACATTCCGGCCACGCTTGTGTCGCGCCGGCCGGCTCCATCTGAAGCGACGTGCGGGCGGAATCCGGCCACGAGCGTCGCAGGAAATTGTCGATAACGTGTTGGGAAGCTTTGATGATCGGGGATCAGGCCCGATCAGCGCTGGGACCTAGTGCGCAAGAGCGCCAAGCAGCATCGAACGCGGGCGCACGGTCTGCGAAACAAACGACATCATGTGCATCTCCCCGGTTCGTGAAACGATGTGGTGCTTATAAATGCATCACGCGCGATTGGCAAGATGACAAGCGCGTGAGTGCGTCAATGTGTCGGCGATATCAGCTATTCACGCGACCGGGCGCACGCCACGCGCGAACGCGATGCGCTCAATGCGCGTCGCCGCCGCCTGCGGTCATCGGCGGCGGCTTGTTGACGAACAGCACCAAAAGGCTGAGCGCGACATAGAACAGCGACAGCATGAAGAAGGCGTCGCCATAGCCCATCACCGCGGCCTGGCGGTGCACGATCTGCGAGAGCTGCTTCATCGCCATGATGGCGGAATCGCCCATGCCCTGCATGCGCTGGGTGAACATGTTGAGGGTCTCGACCGCGGTGGTGTTGCCCCAGGTCACGCGGTCGTGGAGCCGCGAGATGTGCAGGTCGGTGCGATCGTTGAGCACCTCGTTGATGACGGCGAGCCCGACCGCGCCGCCGAGATTGCGCATCAGGTTGAACAGACCGGAGGCGTTCTTGACGCGGTCCTGCGGCAACGTGGCGAGCGCGATGTTGTTGGTCGGCACCATCGCGCACATCATGCCGATGCCGCGCAGGATCTGCGGCAGCAACAGCTCGTAGAAATCATAGTCGCGGGTGATCCAGGTCATCTGCCAGGAGCCGAGCGCGAAGGTGACGAGGCCGAAGGCGATGATGTAGCGCAGATCGACCTTCTGCATCAGCCGGCCGACGACGGGCGCCATGAAGAACATGGTGACGCCGGAGACGAACATGGTCTCGCCGATCATCAGCGCGCTGTAGCCGCGGATCTCGGCGAGATAGCGCGGATAGACGTAGGTCAGGCCGTAGAGCCCGATACCGATGCAGAACTGCAGCACACAGCCGACCGCGAAGTTGCGGTTGGAGAAGGCATAGAGATCGACGATCGGCTCCTCCGCGGTCAGCACCCGCCAGAAGAAGGCGACCGCCGAGACGAAGCAGACCGCGGCGCAGACCGCGACCGAGGTGTCCTGCAGCCACTCGTATTGCGGACCTTCCTCCAGCACATATTCGAGCGAGCCGAGGAAGCCGCCCATGAAGATCAGGCCCCACCAGTCGAAGCGATCGAGCAGCGCGAAGTTCGGCTGGTCGAAATCGACCAGTGCCAGCACGCCGATGGTGATGATGATTCCGGGCACGATGTTGATGAAGAACAGCCAGTGCCACGACATCAGATCGGTGATGTAGCCGCCGACAGTCGGGCCAACGGTCGGCGCCAGTGTTGCGACGAGGCCGATGATCGGCGCCACGATGTAGAACTTCGAGCGCGGGAAGATCGTGTAGGCCGATGCGAACACCGTCGGGATCATGCCGGCGCCGAGAAAGCCCTGCAGCGCGCGCCACAGGATCATCTGCTCGATCGAGGAGGCGAAGCCGCAGAGCAGGCTCGACGCCGTGAAGCCGAACGCCGAGATCGCAAACAACAGCCGCGTGCCGAGCGCCCGCGACAGGAATCCGGACAGCGGGATCGCGATCACCTCGGCGATCAGATAGGCGGTCTGCACCCACGACACTTCGGTCGAAGACGCCGACAGGCCGGCTTGGATCTCGGACAGCGAGGCCGAGACGATCTGGATGTCCAGGATCGACATGAACATGCCGAACACCATGATGATGAACGCAACCACCCGTTTCGGCTGGAGACGCTCCGACTCCGAAGCGCCGGTCATCATCGAGGGGGAAGCAGTGGTCGCGTCGGCCATGGGCTTATCAAGCTCCGCGCTTCGAACCCGCAGTTCGAAACTTCAAGGCATCACTGCGGATGGATCATCATCGGCGCGTCGAGGTCGGTATCGGCGTCGGCGTCGGCCGCGCCCTCGCGTGTGTCGACGGTAGTGTAGACCGACATGCCGGCGCGCAGCATCCCTTGCTTCGCGACGCTGTTCGGCACGCGGATGCGGACCGGCAGGCGCTGCACGATCTTGGTGAAGTTGCCGGTGGCGTTGTCGGGCGGCAGCAGCGTGAACACCGAGCCGGCCGCCGGCGAAATGCTGTCGACGATGCCGGTGAATTTGCGGAAGCCGTAGGCGTCAACCTTGATCGTCACCCGCTGACCGGTGCGGATACGCTTGAGCTGCGTCTCCTTGTAGTTGGCGTCGATGAAGACGCCGTCGAGCGGCACCACATTGCCGAGCCGCTGGCCGACATTGATGTAGTCGCCGGTATTGACCAGGCGGTTGGAGAAGGTGCCGTCGACCGGCGCGCGCACCTGCGTGAAATCGAGATCGCGCTCGGCCTTGGCGAGCTGGGTCTGCAATTCGGCAAGCTGGGCACGGGCCTCGGCCTGCTGCGCCCTGGTGACCTCGACATTGTCCTTGGCCGCATCATAGGCCGCCTGCGCGGACCGTACGCTGGCCGCGCCCTGGTCGCGGCCCGCTTCCGAGACTTCGAAGGTGGCGCGCGAGGCAAAGCCCTTGGTGCTGAGCGCCTGCTGGCGGTCGAAATCGAGATCGGCGCGCTTCAAGCCGGCCTGGGCTGACACCAGCTGCGCCTGCGCCTGCTCGACCGAACTCACCGCGGCCGCAACCTGACGGCCGATACGCTCGATCGTCGCCTGCTGGGTCCCGATCCGGGTTCGTGCGGCGTCGACCGCGATGCGATAGTCGCCGTCATCGATCCGGAAGATCACATCGCCTGCCCGCACAACCGCGTTGTCGCCGGGCAGGATGGCCGCGATATGGCCAGCGACGCGCGCGCCGAGCATGGTGTTGTTGGCGCGGACATAGGCGTCGTCGGTCGAGACATAGAAGCGCCCGACCATCACGTAATAGGCGGCATAACTCGCGGCGGCGAGCGCAAGCAGGCCGACGATGCCCATCAACACGAATCTGCGCTTGCCGGATTTCGGCGCTGCTGCGACGGAAGTTGCCGGCTGCTCGGGCGCAGAAGCGGGCGGCATATCGACTTGACGCTTGTCGCCTGGTCCCTTGGCTTCGTCAGCGCGGCCCTGCTCGCCGAGATCGGCGGATGCGTCGCGCGCCGTCGCGTCCTCGGCCATCTCAGGCTCGGAACGAACAACGCGTGCAGCCTGATCTCGTGCTGCGGCCATAGCCGAGGCTCCCCACAAAAAAATCTTGACGCCCGCATTGGCGGAATAAGCGCCGTGCGGTGCATCGTCATCGCATAGATACCATTGACCGAACGGTTCGGTCAATCTATATTCCGCAACGTAGATTATAAGGCTTCGATTCTTCCCTCTCCCATTCTGGGTTGAGTTCCTTCGCGAGAAGCTAAATCAATGGTTGCAGCGCCTCGAATCTCTCCCCAGTCCGTCGGCGACGAGGAATCATCGAAACGCCGCCAGATACTGGACGGCGCCCGCAAGGTGTTCCTGGAGCTCGGCTTCGACGGCGCCAGCATGGGCGAGATCGCGCGCGCCGCCGCCGTCTCCAAAGGCACGCTCTACGTCTATTTCCCCGACAAGGCCGGACTGTTCGCGGCGATCGTCGAGGAGGAGAAGCTCGAGCAGGGCAAGGTCGCCTTCAACTTCGATCCGGCGCGCGACGTCGACACCACTCTCCCCGAATTCGGCCGCGCCTATGTCGCGGTGCTGTGCCGGCCCGGCGGCGGCTCGGCGATCCGCACCGTGATGGCGATCGCCGAGCGGATGCCCGAACTCGGCAGCCGGTTCTACACCCACGTGATCGCCCACACCGTCGACCGCTTCGCCGCCTATCTCGAGGCGCGCGCCGCACTCGGCGAGCTCGTGATCGACGACTATCAGCTCGCCGCCTGGCAGTTCATGCAGATGTGCCAGGCGACGCTGTTCCAGGCGTTCATCTTCCAGGCCAATCCGTCGCCCTCGCCGGAGCGGATCGCGACCGTCGTCGACAGCGCGACGCGCGTGTTCTTCGCGGCGTACCGGCCGAAGCAGGCGAACTGATCTCGCGGACATCATTGCACGCCTCGCCCTGCCGTGAATGACGCGACGAGCCTGGCGCGCTACGCTCGGTCACCGACGCCAATTCGAGGTGATCACCCGCCATGAACGACCTTAGCATCCGACCGATGCGTCCGGACGAGATCGCGCTCGCGGTGGATTGGGCCGCGGCCGAGGGGTGGAATCCCGGTCTCGCCGATGCGCCCTGCTTTGCCGCCGAAGACCCGCAGGGATTCTACATCGGCGAGCTCGATGGCCGGCCCGCGGCGGTGATCTCCTGCGTCAATTACGGCGCGCAATTTTCCTTCCTCGGCTTCTACATCGTGCGTCCGGATCTGCGCGGCCGCGGCCATGGCCTGAAGATATGGAATGCCGCCATCGCGCATGCGCGTCCGCGCGTGATCGGGCTCGATGGCGTGGTGGCGCAGCAGGCGAACTACCAAAAGTCCGGCTTTGAACTCGCTTATGCCAATGTGCGCTACGGCGGCACGGTCGCCGCACCGCCGGCGCCGAACGGGCGCATCGTCGCGCTGGCCGATGTGCCGGCCGCACTGATCGAGGCCGATGATGCCACGGTGTTTCCGGCGCCACGGCCGGCATTTTTGCGCGCCTGGATCAACGCGCCCGGACACATGGGGCGCGCGCTGATGCGCGATGGCAGGCTGGCCGGCTGGGGCGTGATCCGTCCATGCCGGACCGGCCGCAAGATCGGTCCGCTCATTGCCGATGACCGCACCGGCGCCGAAACCATTCTGGCGACATTGCTTGCGAGCGCAGGCAGCGGCGAGATCTTCCTCGACGTCCCCGCGGTCAACCACGACGCCGTCGCGCTGGCGCAAGGCCTCGGACTGTCCCCGGTGTTCGAGACCGCGCGGATGTATACCGGCGCGATCCGGCCGTTGCGGATCGATCGCGTGTTCGGCGTCACGACGTTCGAGCTCGGCTAGAAACTCCAGATCTAGTTCGCCGCCGCGTTGACCTCCGGCGCGGCAACGTTGTCCTGCTCGATCTCCTCGGGCAGTCCGGCGAAGCGGCGCAGCGCCTTCGCCATCTTCACGCGGCCGCTGACGCCGGTGATGATGACGTCGACCATCACGAACGACGAGTGGAAGTGGCCGTGCGCCTTGAGTTGCTCGACCTTGACGCCGGCCTTGGCGAGCGCGTCGCCATAGGCACGGCCTTCGTCGCGCAGCGGATCAAACTCCGCGGTCGCGATGAACGCCGGCGGCAGGCCTTCGAGCTTGCCGCGCAACGGCGCGACGCGCGGATCGGTGCGGTCTGCCGGTGAGCAGTACAGGTCCCAGAACCAGAACATCAGGCCCCGCGTCAGGAAGTAGCCGGCCGCGTTGTCGACATAGGACTGCCGCTCGAAGGTCGAGTCGGTGACCGGGCAGATCAAGAGCTGGCCTGCGATCTCGGGCCCACCGCGATCGCGCGCGAGCTGGCAGGTGACGGCCGCGATATTGCCGCCGGCGCTCCAGCCCGCGACCAGCACCGGACCTGCCCTGCCGCCGAGCTCGGCGGTGTGGGCGGCGATCCAGCGCGTCGCCGCATAGCCGTCCTCGGCCGCAGCCGGGAAGCGATGCTCGGGCGCGTGGCGATAGCCGACGCTGACGATGATCATGCCGGTGCGCCGGCACAGATCGCGGCAGAAAGGATCGTCCGATAGCTCGTCGCCGAGCACCCAGCCGCCGCCGTGGAAATACACCACGATCGGATGCGGCCCCGGCGTCGCCGGCCGATAGAGCTTGTACGGCAGCGGACCGTCCGCGCCCTGCAGCATGCCGGTGCCGACCTCGCCGACTGGCCGTCCGGCAGGACGGCCCTTGTTGAACTCGTTGAGGAAGTCGCGCGCGCCCTGCGCGCCCATGGTCTCGATCGGCGGCAGGTTCATCTCCGCCAACATGCCGAGAACCAGCCGTACATCCGGCTGCAGCCGCACCACCTCGCCGTCATTGCATTGTTCGGCAACACCGGGACCACTGAGCTTGAAGCCGAGCATGCCGCGCCCGACCACCTCGTTGCAGATGCTGCGATACGGACCGACGCCGCCGGTATAAGGCATCACCCCCTGCGGCTTGCCGGGCACGTTGGCGCCTGTGTACCAGGTGTTGGCGAGCCGATGCAGCGTCAGCGTTGCGCAGTCGGCCATGTGCCGTTCCCAGCCGGCCTGCGCGGTGTCGGTTGCTTCCATCGCGGTGAAGCCGGCGTCGCGCAGCGCGGCGATGCGGTCGACCACCCAATCGACATGCTGCTCGATCGACACGGCCATGTTCGACAGCACCGACGGGCTGCCGGGACCCGTGATCATGAACAGATTGGGGAAGCCCGCGACGGTGACACCGAGATAGGTCTGCGGTCCATGCGCCCAGACACCCGACAGCGACTTGCCGCCGCGGCCGGAGATCGGATGCACCGCCATGATCGCACCGGTCATCGCATCGAAGCCGGTGGCGAACACGATGACGTCGACATCGAAGCTGCGCTTGTCAGTCGAGATACCGCCGGCCGTGATCGCCTTGATCGGCTCCTGCCGCAGATTCACCAGGGTCACGTTCGGGCGGTTGTAGGTCGCGTAATAATTGGTATCGAGGCAGGGACGCTTGGCGCCGAACGGATGGTCATACGGGGCCAGTGCCGCAGCGATCTCCGGGTCCTTCACCACGGCGCCGATTTTCTCGCGGATCAGATCGGCGACCAGCCGGTTGCCGTCGACATCGACCGCCTGGTCGGCCCAGAGTTGGGTCAGGATGTGGACGAGGTCACCCGCCGCCCACGCCTTCTCGAAACGCTCGCGGCGCTCGGCATCGCTCAATTGCCAGCTCACCACGGTCTGCTGCGGATATGGCACGCCGGCCATCGACCAGCGCGCCTGCTCGCGATAGGCCGCGCGGTCGCTCTCGAAGAAAGTTTTGCGATCTTCCGGCGCCGGGCCGTTGCCGGCCGGCAGCGCGAAGTTCGGCGTGCGCTGGAACACGGTGAGTTGCGCGGCCTGTTCGGCGATCAACGGGATCGACTGAATGCCGGACGATCCGGTGCCGATCACGGCAACGCGCTTGCCCTTGAGATCGACGTCCTGATGCGGCCAGCGGCCGGTGAAATAGATCTCGCCCTTGAAATCCTTGACGCCGTCGATCTCCGGCGGCTTCGGCGACGACAGGCAGCCGGTCGCCATGATGTAGTAGCGGCACGAGACATTGGCGCCGTTGTTGGTCGAAATCAGCCAGCGCGCGGTTGCGTCGTCCCAGGTCGCTTGCGTGACCTTGGTGCCGAACCTGATATCGCGGCGCAGATCGTAGCGGTCGGCGACGAAGCCGAGATAGCGCAGAATTTCCGGCTGGGTCGCGTACTTCTCCGACCAGGTCCATGCCTGGTCGAGCTCGGGATCGAAGGTGTAGCTGTAATCGATGGTCTGGATGTCGCAGCGTGCGCCGGGATACCGGTTCCAGTACCAGGTGCCGCCGACATCAGCGCCCTCCTCGAGCGCAACCGCCGAGAAGCCCGCCTTGCGCAGCCGATGCAGCAGATAGAGACCGGCGAAACCGGCGCCGACGACCGCGACGTCGACTTGCTGCGTGGTGCCGCTCTGGGTGGAGTCCGAAGCGCGTGCTGCAACTGCTGCGTCTGGCATGCCATTCCTCCCGTATGTTTTGATTTGACGGAAGGCTAGTCCGGCGCTTTCAGTTTGTCATCACGACAAACGCAATCTGAGGTCGCCGCAATTGTGACGCACGCGGCCTGGAGCGAAACGCGCAGCGCGTAGACGCAATTGGTCAGATCGAGCGCATCAAGCCACCATCGACGCGGATGTTCTGGCCGGTGATGTAGCCCGCACCGTCGGAGACGAGGAAGCTGATGGTCGCTGCGATCTCCTCCGCCTTGCCGTAGCGCTTCATCGGCACGCTGTCGCGGCGCTCCTCGGTTGCGGGAAGGCTGTCGATCCAGCCCGGCAGCACATTGTTCATGCGGACATTGTCGGCCGCGTAGCTGTCGGTGAACAGTTTTGTGAACGCGGCGAGCCCGGCGCGGAACACCGCGGAGGTCGGAAACATCGCGCTCGGCTCGAATGCCCAGGCGGTGGAGATATTGACGATCGCGCCCGACTTCTGCGCCTGCATGTGAGGTGCGACCAGACGCGTCGGACGGATCACGTTCATCAGATAGACGTCGAGACCGGTGTGCCACTGCTCATCGGTCAATTCCAGCACGCCGGCGCGCGGACCGTGGCCGGCGCTGTTGATCAGCGCATCGATACGGCCCCAGCGCGCCATCACGCCGTCGACGGCGCGCTTCAGATCATCGTTCGAACGGTTCGAGCCGGTGAAGCCGATGCCACCGAGTTCGCCGGCCAGCGCCTCGCCCTTGCCCGACGACGACAGGATCGCTACGCGAAAGCCATCGGCGGCAAGCCGGCGCGCCGCCGCCGCTCCCATGCCGCTGCCGCCTGCGGTAACGAGTGCGACCTTCTCCAAAGCCATGACCGATATCCCCATTGATGACGAACCTGGCGCAAGGTCTATCATCAGCCATCGCGCGGCGCGACATCCGGTCCGCTTTGCGTCACCGGATCAATTGAGGCATGGTGACCGCTGTCCCTGCATCAGATCCTGACCACATGACATCCCTCCTTCGACACCTCGTCACCGCGGCCGTGCTGCTGTTCGCCGGTCCCACCCTCGCGCAGACCCGCTCCATTATTGTTGCCTCGACGACATCGACCGAGCAATCCGGCCTGTTCGGCTATCTCCTGCCGCGCTTCTCGCAGGCGTCGGGCATTGCCGTGAAAGTGGTCGCGGTCGGCACCGGACAGGCGCTCGACATCGGGCGGCGCGGTGATGCCGATGTCGTGTTCGTGCACGATCGCGTGGCCGAGGACAAATTCCTGGCAGAGGGCTTTGCGACCAGGCGATACGACGTGATGTACAATGACTTCGTCATCGTCGGCCCGAAGGCCGATCCGGCGCATATCGCCGGGGACAAGGATGTCGCCGACGCCCTGCGCAAGATCGCCGCGGCGAAATCGGCCTTCATCTCGCGCGGCGACCACTCCGGAACGCACGAGGCCGAGTTGCGGCTCTGGAAAGATGCCGGCATCGATCTCGGTTCCGCAAAAGGCCAGTGGTATCGCGAGATCGGCCAGGGCATGGGTCCGGCGCTCAATATGGCAGCGGCGTCGAACGCCTATCTGCTGTCGGACCGCGGCACCTGGCTGTCGTTTCGCAATCGCGGCGAGCTTGCCGTGCTCACCGAGGGCGACCGGCGGCTGTTCAATCAGTACGGCGTGATGCTGGTCAATCCGGCGAAGCATCCGACGGTAAAGGCCGCGGACGGACAGGCCTTCATCGACTGGCTGATTTCGCCGGCCGGGCAGTCGGCCATCGCCGGCTACAAGGTCGGCGGCGAGCAGCTATTTTTCCCCAACGCCGCGCACTAGCAGAAACGCGATCGTGCTGACGCTGACGCTCAGTGCAAGCAGGATCACACCGAGGCCGAGACCGAGCGCCAGCTCGCCCTTGCTGGTCTCGAGCGCGATCGCGGTCGTCATGGTTCGCGTATAGCCGCTGATATTGCCGCCGACGATGATGATGGCACCGACCTCCGCGATGGCACGGCCGAAGGCGGCGAGGAACGCCGTGAGCAGCGAGGTGCGACCCAGCGAGAAAACCAGCGCAAGGCTGCGCAGACGGGACAGGCCGTCGGTGCGGATCAGGTCGGCATATTCCGCCCACAGCAGCGCGACCGGACGATGCACCAGCGCAACCACGATCGGCGTGGCCAGGATGATCTGCGCCACGACCATCGCCGTCGGCGTGAACAACAGGCCGGCGAAGCCCAGCGGTCCCGATCGCGACAGCAGCAGATAAAGCCCGAGCCCGACCACGACCGGCGGCAGGCCGAGACAGGCATTGGCGAGCACGATCACGATCTGCCGGCCGCGAAATCTGGATATCGCAAGCCAGCCGCCGATCGGCGCGCCGATCAGAAGCGCGAGCAAGCTTGCCAACAGGCTGACGCGCAACGACAGGGCGACGATCCCAAGCAACACCGGATCGCGATCGGCTATAAGTGATACGGCCGCCGTGATCGACTGTGCGAAGTCATTCATGCCGGCCTAGCAGCCACATTTTGTCCCGCACAACACGCGCCTCTTTGCGGAGCGATCGATCGCTCACGCCGGCGCGCCATCCTTGAGCAGCTTGGCCACGGCCGCAACCAGCTCATCGGGCGAAAACGGCTTGTTCAGCAGCACGCTGTCCGGCACGCCCCTGGTCGGCCACTCGTCACCGCCGCCGCCGGTGATGTAGAGCACCGGGAATGATGGATCGATCTCGCGGGCGCCGCGCGCCACGCGCCAGCCGTCGAGCCGGCCGAGCAGGCGGATATCGGTGACCAGCGCGCTGTATTTGGTCCGGAACGCTTTGAGCAGCGTCAACGCTTCCTCGCCCGAGCCTGCAATCGCCGGCTCATAGCCGCCGTCCCTCAGGGCATCCTCCACCATCATCTGAAGATCACGATCGTCTTCAATGACGAGAATGATCGGCGCGTCTTGCAAAGCCATCCCCCAAACAATCAGCCGGGTACGCCCCGACTCAGCGAGCCTATGCAACAAAAGTGGCTACCGTTTGCGCGGTGTCACCCAGTAAAAATACGGATATCAGACGCGTCCCTATTCGTCGGCGAATTCGTCTTCTTCGTTGACCCCCGCCTTGCCCCGCGGGGCCGGCTTTCTGCCGCCGAGCGATCCTGTGACATAAGGTTCGCGCGTTGCATAGGGGCTACGGCCGCCGGCACGCGCCGCGACCTCTTCGCCGGAGACGGCGGCAGGCTGGCAGATGAGGCGCCGGCTGGCCCGGCGCATCAGATCCACATGGATGTGGTCGTAGTGATAGACGTTGGACCCCGGCGCCAGCACCGTGGTGAATTGCTGGCAGGCGGCGGCCTGGACATCGCGCAGAAAGCCCTGCTCTTCCGGCAGGCCCTTCCAGCCGTCCTTCACGGAGATGCGGCGGCCGTCGGCGAGCGTGAAGGCCGCGATATCGAGCGCATTGCCGAAGGCGTGCTCGGAAATGTGTGCGTGCGAATTGCCGTTCATGCCGCGGCACGAATAGGCCGAGATCTGCTTGATCTCGACGACGCGTGCACCGAACCAACGTTGCGCCGCCGGCTGCACGGAATCGGCGAGCCAGCGCTCCAACACCGAGACGATCGGGCAGGCCAGCGTTGCCGCCGGCTTCACCGCGACCGGGCCGACCGTCGTCACCGGGCTGCCGGTCGACGGACCGAGCCGCTGCGGCGGTGCCGCGTCGCGGGGCTGCTGGGAATAAGGCGCAGGTGAATAAGGCGCGGCCGCGCCCTCGCGCTGCGGATTAGAGGGCAGGCCCGGATAATAAGGTCGCTCGCCGCTTGCGTCGGGCGAGCCCTCCGGCGGCAGGTCGATCTCGCCTTGCTGCGGCGGGACGCCGGGCGCCGACAGCAAGACCGGCCCGTTCGGTTGGCTGCCATAGTTCGGCTGGCCGACGGCCTGATCGGAATACGGCGCCTGCGCGGGCGGCGGGCTCGGCTGCCGATTGATCGGCCAACGCGGCTGGTTGCCGACCGACGCCGGCGGACGCAGGCTGTCGTCGGCAAATCCGTAGGCGGAGCCGGCTTCGCCGAGCGCGGCGACCTTGAGCGGGAACTCGGCGCCGCAGACACCGGGGCCGGAGATCGGATCGATGCGGACGAGGTCGGGGCTCTCCTTGACCGCGCCCGATTTCAGGCATGCCGCCTCAGCCTCGGCCCGCCACGGTTCGCGCTCGGCAGTCTGAAACAGACCGCGGCCGCAACCAGCAAGCGACACAAGGACAAGGGAGCCGACGAGATACAAACGAACTCCACGCGTCATGGCGCGGAGGTTCTGCGAATTTGATTAAAGACTCTTCAACGCATTTCGACGGATTGACTTCAGGCGTTTTTAACCATGCATTGGAACCCGGCAGGGCAACGCGCGCTACCGCATCGATCTCGTTGTGTCACCAACTGTGGCGAATGCTCTGCATCAACGTCGCAGCGAGGTAATCGCGCCGCACTGTTGTGATCGAGAATGCATTGGAGTTCGACATCCTGTGCCGGGCGTCACTCACCTTTCGATTGTATTTCTAAACACAACAATCTTACTGAGACATGACAGACGGTATCCGGACGGGTGGCCCGTCCGCAACCGGCAAGCCGTGGAATTTATTTGCAGGCGCTCCAACATCTTGATTCGGCGCCTGTTTGAGCCACGCATCGCAATGCGGCATCACGTGAGAACATCGAGCCCGACAGCATGACTGACTTTTTCGGCCGGGAACCCATTGCTAGCTTCGGTGTTAATGCGGGCAGCGTTGTGAACCGAGGGAGTTTCCCAATGGATTTCGCGAGTCCTCTGCTGAGCAAGCTGAGCATTGTGGCCGCGTACATCGCGTTAGCCTTCGTCGGCGCCATCATTCTCGGCGTGTTCTAGAACATTCGACGTGGCATGAATTCAGCGCCCGGCGGCCACCCCCGCCGGGCGCTTTGCTGTTCTGCGCCGGCCACGTGCCGCAACGAAGCGTCCGGTCCGACGGCGTTCAATCACAAGCTGAACATCCCTGCGTTCACGAGCGCGGCTTGCCCTGGGTCTGCCCCTGCGTGATCGCCCGCGCCCGCGAGTGCGAGACCCCGACCCAGTCGGCGGCGCTGCAGTAGAAGCGGCCGAGCGCGCAGGCCTCGACGCGCATCCTGTCCGCGCCCTTCAATTCGATCGTGCCGTAGTGGACGTTGCCGCTGTCCTGGTTGTAGACGCTGCCATTCCAGCGCGCGTCCTTCTTCGGCTTCACGTTGATGAGGATGGCCTCACCGAGATCGCGCGTGGTCTTGTCGAGCGCATAGCCGCACAGCGCCATGCCGCAGCGACGAACGCGCACCAGGTTGTTGGTGTCGGTCTGCCAGTCGCCGATCGGACCGTCGTCCGGTTCGTCGGGCTCGCGCGAGACATGCTCCACAGGCCGCTTCGGGCGCGCAAGTGCTGCTGGCATCGCGGCTGCCGGTGCGGGCGGCGGAGGCGGAGCTGTGATGGCCGGCGGTGGCTGGAGCGTCATCACGCGCGGCGGCGGCGCTGACGGTGGTAGTGCGGCAGCAGGCGGCACCGCGGCAGCGGGCTCATAGACGATGACCGGAGGCGGCACGGGAGGCGCAGCCGCCACAGCTGCCGGCGGCGTGCTTGCAGATGTCGTCGCGGGCGTCGGCTTCAGCGCGCGGCCGTTGCCAGCGCCGTCATCGCGTCATCGCGTCTGGGCGTGCCCGACACCGAGACGCAGGACAGCGAGCGGCAGCGCGTGGACTCGAGATGGACGCGGTGGCCGCCAATCGAAAACGAGATGCCTTCGCCGGCATGGGCGAACGGCGTGAACAGCAGCAGCGCAACGAACAGACAGAAGCGCTTCATCGAAGCCTCCAAGACATCCGATGACGCTTAAGGGCGCGGTGCTCGCGGCGCAGTGATCTCGGTCACCGAGACCGGCCATTCGGCCGCGCCCGCCAGCGTGATGCGCATCACAGAACCGGCCCCCGAGGCCGCGTAGCGTTCCGGACCAATCGATGCAACCCCGCTCAACGCCAGGGAGAACCCCAAGAAGCTCGTTGCGATCGCCGCGCTGCTGATGGCCACCACATCAGCGCATGCCGGCGGCACCGGCATCACCTTCCAGATCGACGGCCAGCGCATCCATGTCGAGGCGCCGCGCATTTGCAGCGCGCTGTCCTGCATCCGCATCTCGGCGCCGGGCTACAACGGCACGATCGGCGGCATCAGCAAGAATCTCGGCTCGAAGTCCGACGATGATGACGATGTCGCGTCGACGACCGCGCCTCCGCCTGCGCCCGCTCCGGCGCCGGCTCAGATCGCCGCGCCGCAGCCGGCCGCGCCAGTGGTCGCCACTGTCGCGCCGCCGGCTCCACCCGCTGCGCCACCGACAACAGTTGCAACCGCGGCCCCCGCGCCGGTTGACGCCGCTCCGGCTGCGCCTGCGCCGCAGCCGCAAGCCGCTCCAGTTGCCGCCGCGCCGGTACCGGCGCCGACCGGACCGATCAGCGTCTGGACCACCGAGGAGAGCAAGGGCAACGTCCGCGTCGAAGCGTGCGGCGCCAACCTTTGCGGCTATTCCGTCAAGAGCAACGAGCGCATCCTGATCAACATGACGCCCGACGGCAGCAAGTGGAGCGGCCGCATCCACGATCCCGATTCCGGCCGCAACTACGACTCGACGATCGCGATGAAGGGCCCGAATGCGATGCGCGTGTAGGGCTGCGCCTTCGGCGGCATGTTCTGCGGCGGCCAGACCTGGAAGCGGGTCAGCTAGAACGCAAGCTCGACACGACCTGATGTCCGCTGCCGCGCGAATGGCAAGCGGACAGCAGATTTTTTTGTCTCACGATCACAGTTGGTAGCTCGGACCGGCCCGACGGTCGCTTCATGTCGATCGTCGGACGCGCTATAAGAGCAGCAGTGTCGAGGTTGGGTTGAACCCGCGGGCGGCTTGCGATGGCGATGACAGCTCTTGAGCTTGGTCTCCGAGGCGCGGTGGTCGCGTTGTTCCTGGTGGTCTGCGCGGTGCTGCTGCTGCGCTACGCGGCGGTCCATCGCGCCGCTTACCTCGGCGCCGCCTTGGGTGCGGCCGGCGCGGCCTACGCGATCACGACGGCGCCGTTCTTTCCCACATGGTCGTTCGGCTGGAGCTCGCCGATCGTCGCGTTCGCGATGGGCTCTCCGGTCATTTTCTGGCTATGGGCGCGCGCGATCTTCGACGAGCATTTTGTGCTGCGGCGCTGGAATGCGGCACTATGGGCGTGCGTGGCCGGCATCGGCCTCGTGACCTACAACGGCTGGAGCAGCTGGCCCAATCTTGCCGCGGCGTGCGGCCGCCTGCTGGCGCTGGCGACGATCGCCTTCGCCGTGCTCGGGATCGTGCAAATCCCGAAGGGATGGCGCATCGCCGTGACAACGGCACGCGGCCGGATCTTGATCGCGCTGGTGGTCGGCATCGGCCTCCAGATGATGCTCGCCGCCGCGGCAGGGCTCGCCGCAATTCCGAACACCTCCATCAGCCTGAGCGGCGCACTCGGTCTTGGCGCATTTGCGCTGATGTCGATCTGGATGATGCTGTTCGATCCGCCCGAGAGCCAGCCGGCCGTGGCCGGTACAGGCTCCGGCGGCCGAGCCAGCCGGATTCCCGGATCGTTAGCACCCGACGGCCCGTCGCCCCAGGATCGCGCATCGCTCAGTCACCTCAAACATCTGATGGCAACCGAGCGGACCTATCGGCAGGAGGGGCTGACCATCGGCGTGCTGGCGGTCAAGCTCGGCATGCCGGAATACCGGCTGCGCACGCTCATCAATGACGGGCTCGGCCACCGCAACTTCAACGCCTTCCTCAACCGCTATCGGCTTGACGAGGCCAAGGCGGCGCTCGCCGATACCAGCCAGGCCGAGGTGCCGGTGCTGACGATTGCGCTCGATGCCGGGTTCCAGTCGCTGGCGCCGTTCAACCGCGCCTTCAAGGCGGACACCGGGCTGACGCCGACCGAATTTCGCCGGAGGGCGGGGCAAACGGCGGATGCGGCGGACATCGCCCGTTCGGAGTGACAATTCGCTCCTCGATTTCAGAAATCGATAGGCCGGCAGCCCCATAATCTGCCTAGCTGTGCTGTGACGACACCGCCGCCGGCCGTGCGCGTCGCGTTGCGAGGCAGCTATGTCATACAGGCCGACGGTTCACCCGCTATGACCAACTCGAGCGTCACGGACATCGATGCTTCGCCCGTCGCGGGGCGTTGGCCTGATGGCATTCTTGTTTTCGCAATGGTGCTGGCTCCTGTCGGACTGGCTATCTTGATGACCGCTGGCGGTGTCCTGGCGATCGCGTGCTGGCAGATTGTGTGGGGCCTCCCCGTTGAGCTGCCAACGCGCGCGAATCTTCAGCTCTTCGGGATGCTGTCCTATGTCGCCGGCAGTTGGATCGCGGTGGCCGCGGTCTGGTTCTGGTCGTCGCGCCGCGGGCTGCGCCGCGATGTGTTCATATTTCGTCCACTGACCCGGCCGGCCTTGGCGGCGAGCCTGGTGGGCTTCGTGGTCGCGATGTATGCGGCGCCCGCCATGACGACTTGGCTTTCTCACGTGACCGGTAGCGCCGGTCCTGGAGGAACGCGGGTCGATTTCCATGCTCCGCACTCAGCCGCTGTTTACGTCTTGCTCTTCGTGCTCACCGCCCCGCTGTGCGAGGAAATTCTCTATCGCGGATTGCTGGTTGCCTCGCTGCGCCGCATCGGCTGGAGCAAGCCCGCGATCTGGCTGGCGGGCAGCCTGCTCTTCGGAGCCAATCATGCTATTCCGCTCGGCCTTGTCTGGAGCATCGTGATGGTCGGGCTCGGCGCGATATTGTTCGCGTTGCGCTTGCGCTACGATTCCCTCACGCCGGCCTGGCTCACCCATCTTCTTTTCAACGCGCAGCCATTGCTGATCCTGCCTTTGATCAGCCGGTTCGCACCCGCGTTGCATCCCGGATATTTCTCCTGATAGCGGAGCGGCAAGATCGCCGGGATTTCAAGACGGCAAACCATCCATGCATCGCCGGCTCGGCATGCTCGCCGTGTAACCAAGGAAGCGGAGTTCGCAACGACCGATGAAGCATTTCCTCACCGCCGCCAGGCTGCTGGCGCTCGACCTGGCATCGACCTTTGTCTTTCTTGTTGTGTTCCTGTTGACCCACAACACCGCGCTTTCGGTCGGCCTCGGCATCGCGTTCGGCGTAGCGCAGATCGGCATCCAGATCGCGCGCCGGAAGCGGATCGAAACCATGGAATGGCTGAGCCTGTTCCTGGTCGTCACCGCCGGTACCGCGACGCTCCTCACGAATGACGCGCGCTTCGTGCTGTTCAAGCCGAGCGTGATCTACGCAATCGTCGGCGCCGTGATGCTGAAGCCCGGCTGGCTCAACCGCTATCTCCCCGAGGTCGCACAAACCGTCGTGCCCGACGTCGCCGTCAAGGTCGGCTACGCCTGGGCGGCCCTGATGTTCGTCTCGGCCGCCGTGAACGCATTCGTCGCGCTGACCTGCGAAATCGCGACATGGGCCCTCGTGATGCCGACCTTCGGCATCGTGAGCAAGGTCGTGGTGTTTCTCGGCGGCTTTGCCGCGATCCGCTTCACCGCCAGGCGCCGCATCCGCGCCATGCCCGAGGCCCAGCGCGAGGCCCTGCTGGCGCTCGAGGGGGCTCCGGCCACCGCCACACCGTAAGCGCAAGGGTTGCCCGGCCGCGTGTGATTGACGAAACAAGCGGGCGCGCGACGAAGCCATTTTGGCGAAGCCGCCCAACATCACCCCGCACAAGCGCGGCTGACGAAATCCCTCCCGACAGCGACCAAGCACCGCGCCTCCGGCACCGGAGCGCGGTGCTTGATCGTTTTGGTCCGCCATGACAACAAGGCAGGACCGTTCATTCGGCATTCAGCCTGACGCGGCTCAATTGCCGATCCCCACTGCCTCCCGGGAATCGATGGTGATGCGCCGCACCTTTCTCTTCGCGCTTCTGCTTGGTGTCGGCGTCATGGGTTGGCATGCAACGGCCAATGCCGCACCGGACCTGACACAGCTCGCGCAAGCGCAGCCTGTACAGGCGCCCTCGCCTGCCCCGTCGCCGAGTGCGACGCCTTCAACGCCGGCGCCTGCTGCGCCCGCTCCGGCTGCCACGCCGCAGGCCGCAGCGCCCGAGCCGATCGGCAACGTCGCGACACTGACCGGAACCGCCACGGTCACGCGCAACAACACCGCGACGCCGCTGCAGATCCGCGACGACATCTTTGCCAATGACGAGGTCGCCACGTCAGCGACCTCCTCGCTCGGCATCACCTTCAACGACGGCACCACCTTCAACCTGCGCGCCAACGCCAAGATCACGATCGACAATTACGTCTACGAAGACGGCGGCCCGCAGAACAGCGCGCTGTTCAACGTCGCCAAGGGAACGGCGGCCTTCGTCGCCGCCGCCGTCGCCAAGACCGGCGACATGAAAATCTCGACCCCGACCGCGACGCTCGGAATCCGCGGCACCACCGGCCTTGTCGAAGTGCCCGAAGGCGCCACCGCAACCAGCAACAATGTCGGCATCAAGCTCTATCCCGACGCCGACGGACATGTCGGCCGCATCGAGGTCAACGATCGCAGCGGCACCTCGCTCGGCGTGCTGACGCGCGGTGCGAGTGGTTTTGCGATTCGTCCGGGCACCGGTGGCGCGCGCTTCGCCGCGGTGCCGCTGACGATCTCGCCGCAACAGATGACGCGTGACCAGGGCTTTGTGCGCCAGGTCCACAGCGCACAGACGCTGGGCCGCCAGGTCGTGACCGAGCAGCGCGACTTCCGCCGCGCCAATCCCGATTTCCGCAGAGCCAATCCGGCAGCGCCCTATCCGAACCGCGGCCAGCCGGTGCAGCCCAATCAGCAGCGCCAGAACGGCTTGCCCGGCCAGAATCGCAATGCCCCGCAACAGCCGGGTCAGCAGAACCGTCCGGGCCAGTTGCAGCAGCCCGGTCAGCCGAACCGTCCCGGCCAGCCGCAGCGACCGGGCACGCCTGGCCGGCAAGGCTCTCAACAGCCGGGCACGCAGCAGCAAGGCGCGCAGCACGCGCTGCCCGGCCAACCCGGCGGCGCGACGCTGCCGCACGCGCCGGGCGTCCAGACGCCAGCCCGACAACGACCCGCGGGACAACAGCCCGCGCGCCAAGACCCCGCACGTCAAGGCGGTGCGACGCAGCCCGCCGGACAACAGTCGCCTGCACGTCAAGGCGGCCTGCAGCCCGGCCGCACACAGGCGCCGGGCGGCGTGCGCCAGCCGGGTCAACCGGGCGTGCCGCGACAGGGCGCGGCGCAGCCGCTGCCGCCGGCACCCGGCCAGGCGCGCCCCGGCATTCAGCAGGCTGCACCCGGCGGGCGCCCAAGCGTGCAACGGCCCGCCGTGCCGGCGCGCCCCGGCTTCCAGCAACGGCGCGCGCCGCCGCCCCGCGCGGCAAAGCCGCGGCCGAGGGACAAGCGCCAGTAACTGAGCGGTCGCATTAATTGCTCCAGCTTCTCCGACAAGCTGCCGCGAACGAGCGAATGGCGCCGGCGAGAACGCCGGCGCCGCGCTGAAATCGACGAGCAGCGGCAGATCAGCCCTGCCTGGTGATCACGGCCTCCAGATATTCGCCGGGGATGACCAGCGTGCCGTCCGTGGCGACATTGAACTGGTCCATCAAGCCGAACATGTCGGCGGCGAGCAACTGCTGCTTGACGGCATCGATCGCCCCGAAGGCTTTCAGCACCGGGCCGTAATAGGTGCGGAAGATCTCGAGGAAATGCTCGCGCGACCTGTAACGGAAATTGAAGTGCCTGCGCCTGACATCAACCGTCGCCTGCGGACCGAACAAGGCGGCGAGATGCGCCTCGGTGCCCCACAGCGCGGGCGATTTCACGCCCGGGGCCGGCGGCACATATTTGCCGATGGTCTTGAACACCTGTCCGATGAAACCCTCCGGCGTCCAGCTCGCAAGGCCGATCTTGCCGCCGATGCGGCAGACGCGGCGCAGTTCATTCGCCGCCTGCTGCTGGTCGGCGGTGAACATGACGCCGAATGTCGACAGCACGACGTCGAAGCTGGCGTCCGCAAACGGCAGCCTTTCCGCGTCCGCCTCCTGGAACGTCACCTGCAGGCGTTCTGCGGCCGCCCGCTCGCGGCCGCGCTCGAGCAGCGCCCCGACGTAGTCGGTCGAGACCACGTCGGCAAAGCGCCGCGCCGCCGCCAGCGTCGCATTGCCGTTGCCGGCGGCGACGTCGAGCACCATTTGACTGCTGCGCAGGTCGACTGCCTCGCAGAGCATCTCGCCGACGATCTGGAGCGTGGTGCCGACGATCGCGTAGTCGCCCGAGCTCCAGGTGGCTTGCTGGCGTGCCTTGACGGCGGCGAGATCGACGGTGGGCATTTCGGTCTGAACGTTCATGTGTATCTCCTTTGGAAAATATCGCGCGGCTCGCGGCGAAGCCGCTGGCTTCGCCTGAAGTCCGCGAGTTGCGCTAAGGGCGTCGTGCAATGACTTCAATGTGCTGCGAGCTAGGTGCGACGGTCGAGAAGGACCGGGATGGCAGATGCGGCAACAATGCTCCAATCCGAGCGGTGCCTGCAGCCGTGTTTGCTACGCTGAGGCGAGGCGGCGTGCTGCGCGAGAGCTGCGCCATGCTCCGGAACGACAGGTTCCTTCGCTCTGGTGAACACGGGTGAAGACAAACCCGCGATCATCAGCCCGAGGACCGCGCTTCGAATGATCGGTCGAGAGCAGCGGTTGTCGGCGTCCTTCGACCGCCGGCCGCCGGGCTCGTGCGGCATCAGGCTACTGGCCTGCCGCTCGCGGTTCGCAAGCATACCCGCAACCGATTGATTGACGATTCGACGGAAGCGCAAAAGCAAAAAGGAAAAATGCCTTCGCACCGAACCTGACACGGACTCCATGAATGAAATCGGCATAATCGTTTCCTTGATCGAGATATTGGTGGCGCTCCGGAAAATGGCTTGGCCGTGATGCGCCATGCGACGCCTCGCAGGCGTCATTCGGCTGCAATGGGCGGTTCGACGGGATCACCACGCACCACCACGGTTGTCGCGACCTTGTAGAATTCCTCGCCCGGCATGCCGACGCAGCGCGCATGCTCCCGGATCGAGTCACCGTCACGCGCCTCGTAGATGCAGAAAGTGCCAATGCGACCATCCGCCTCATGAACCACATAGCTGCGGATCCAGCGGACCCGGTCCGGCATCTGCTCGTCGCCGATCCTGGCGGACGTTGCGCCGGCGAGCTCCAGCTCGCTCATGTTTGCCCAGGCGCTCGGACGGCGAATGACATAGAGTTCCATCGAAATCTCCTCAATTGCGACTGTTGAACAGCAGGCCGCGGTGATCGCGAGCCGTGAGGAGCTATAGGCGCCCTCGACGCTGACTGTCCTTACCGCGGGCTGATTATTGTCTGATCACGGTCTAATCTTTGCCTGAACCTTTTCCGCCTTGCGCGGACTCATCAAAATGGCCTTTGCATTTGGACTGTTCGAGCTTGATGAAGCCGGCCGCGTTCTGCTGTGCGCGCGGCAAGAGGTCGCATTGCAGCCGCGTGTGTTCGATTTGCTGGTTTACCTTGTTCGCCACCGCGACCGGGTGATCTCCAAGGAAGAACTCCTCGAAGCCGTCTGGCCTGACGTTACGGTCACCGACAACTCGCTTCAGCGTGCGGTCAGTACGTTGCGCGCCGCGCTTCGCAAGGGCGGCATGGACGAGGCGATCCGAAACCTGCCGGGCAAAGGATATCGACTCCTCCTCGAGTCCGGGGTCAAGCAGCCGGAACGCATTGGCCACAACCACGTCGACGGCGCGATCGGTGCCATCGGACTTGGCCGGCGTGCAACGGCCGCACAATTATGGCTGCAGGCAGCAAACCTGTTTGAGAGCGCGGATGAAGACGGTCCGCTCAGCGCCGCTGATTTGCGCGATTGGGCGCTTGCCCTGCAATGCCTCGGCAGAGCCGCGGCGGCCATTCCGATTCTGGTTCGCGCGGTCGCCGCGCGCAGCGAGGCCGGCGATGCTGGCGGAGCCGCGGTCGACGCGATCGCGCTCTCGGGCCTGCATTTCGAGAGCGGTCAGGCCGCGATCGGAAAAGGCTGGCTCGCGCGAGCCGAAGATTGGGCCTCGAGGCTCGACGATGCTCCGACGACTGCCCTGCTGTTATGGATGAAGTCGAAACTGGCTGCATTCAATGGAGAGCCGGAACAGGCACTCGCGTTGGCCGACGCTGCCTACACTTCCGTCAGATACAAGGATGCGCTCAACATCGAAGCTCTGAGCCTGGCCTATCGCGGCTTCTATCGGCTATGCCTCGGCGACACCCATGGAGGACTGGCCGATCAGGACCATGCCGCCGCGGTTGCACTGTCCAGCACCAATCTGGACCCGATCATGGGCGGCAACCTCTACTGCAACATTCTCTGGGCAGCCCGGATGTTCGGAGACTGGGCACGGGCCGACCAGTGGACGCGGAGCTACCAGAATTTCTGCTCGGGCAGCGGCATGGAATTGACAGGTTCATGCCAGCTGCATCGCTCCGAAGTGCTCGGCATCCGGGGCTCGCTCGACGAAGCGCTGGCTCGGATTCAGGACGCGCTCGCGCGCCTGGCGAGCGATGCGCCATGGTCGATAGGCGATGCCAACCGGGTGCTGGGCGATATTCTGTCTGCGATCGGCAACGACGACGCAGCGCTCGAAGCCTACGACAGAGCCTACACGCTGGGCTGGTGCCCGGAGCCGGGCCGCGCCATGCTGTTGCTCGCAAGAGGCGAAGCGGAAGCCGCCTATGCAAGCCTCGAACGCAGTTTGATCGGCAAGACCTGGTGGACACTGCAACGCCGGGGAATCCTGCTCGCGCATCTGGCGCTGGTTGCGGCACACACGCATCGGACCGGTCGGGCAAAGGCATTGATCTGCGAGCTTTCGGGAAGCCCGGATCGCTGGCCGATGCCCTCGATCCGCGCGCTCACCAACGAAGCGCAGGCAATCCTCGCGCTCTGGCGGCAGGATGACGAAGCAGCCATGCGGCATCTCCATCTCGCCCGCCAACTGTGGTCCAGCATCGAAGGGCGGGTTCAGATCGTGCGGTTGAGGCTTCAGATTGCCAGGCTCCAACTGGAGCGCGGCGACGTTCGCGGCGCCATGGCCGAGGTCCACGCAGCGCAACTCGTGGCAAGGGACCTGGGTTCACCCAAGCTCGGTGCTGACTGCCTTGCCTTGCAGCATGACATCGACGTTTGGCAGCCGGCCAAGGCTCCGGCCATGCGACATCAAGTCATGTGCCGCTGATCATGCCGCGCGGCGCAGCCAGTCGCGCACGCGCTCGATCAGATTCTTGCGCGGAGCGGGCTCAACGGCCGAAGCAACCTGTTCGATCTCGCGCACAGGTGACGACGGCTCGTCGGACGTAGCCGCAGCCATGGCATGCGCGGTCTCGACCACCTCGCCGGCATCCGCAGCGGTATGCTCCGGCGCGATGGCGGGCTGATCCGCTTCGGCATCCACCGCCGGCGTTTCCGATAGATCAGGCGTATCGGTCATGTCCGGCATCTCGTCGGGGGCCAGGGTGCCAACGACGATCGGCGTCTCGGCACCCACGGTCATTCCAGCGACCGCAGGCGGATCGACGACCACGGGCGTGCCAGCGACCGGCTCGTCGGTGGCAAGGCGCGCGCGCCGTCGCTCCGCGGCAGCAGCCCGCAAACGTACGCGCCGCTTGCGCTCGGCGTTCGCCGCGGCCTGCAACGCGATCGGGCCGACATTCTCCAGGAACGTGCGCTCATAGCTGCGCGACAGGCGGTCGAGCGCCGCGTCGAGCGGCAGCCAGTCGACTTCCCTGATGTCGCTCATCAATTCGTGCACCGCCTTGCCGCCGGCATCCATACGCCAGTAATGCACCACCTTCGAGCGCCCGCCGGACTCGTAGACCAGTGTGCCGAGGAATTCGTGCACGTCGACGGCGTGGCCGGTTTCCTCCAGCACCTCGCGCTCGGCAGCGGCGCGCGCCGTCTCACCGTCATCGAGCTTGCCCTTCGGCAACACCCACTCATTGCGCTTGCGCAGGCGCACGACGGCGAAGTGCTGCGGAGCGTCCCGCCGCAGCACAATGCCCCCCGCCGCCAGAACAGGCGTCCGCGCCATCTCGTGTCCATCAGGTTTGCGATTTAGGATCGTCCCGCGACGATCGCCGCCATCCTAAAGCATGATCCGGAAAAGTGGAAACCGGTTTTCCGCGGAGATCATGCTCAAACAATGACCACGATCGAACAGGCGAGATCACATCACGGGTTTTCGCAGCAGCGGTTCGCCGCATTTGATGCGCGTTCCCTCCGCGACATTGTCAGAGAATTCGAAGTTGTCGGGCGCGAGAACGATGATGGTCGAGCCGTGCTCGAACCAGCCGAGTTCATCGCCCTTCTTCACATGCGCGTCACAGGGAAAATCCACCGGACCCCCGCTCTGCGCATTCAACGTGATGTCGAGGAAATGCAGGCGAAGGCTGGCCACCAGGATCGCGGCGACCGGAACCAGCGTCAGCGCTTCGCCGGTTGAAAGCTTCGCGCGGAGCACCGCGCGCTCGTTCTTGCAGAACAGACGCTCAATCCGCTTCAGCGCGATCGGATTGACGTTCCAGACGTCGCCATGAATGAACGTGACGTTGTCGATCGTGAGGTCGTAGGGCGCGTGGAAGCGGTGATACATGCTCGAGGTCAGCCGCAGCGTGACGAAGCGGCCGTTCCGGTGCTGCTCCACCAGCGCGGGATCGCCGACCAGATCGAGCAGCGAATACGGCGCGCCCTTGACCTGGAACAATTGCCCGTCCTCGATCCGGCCATGCGCGCCGACGATCGCATCCGACGGGCTCGCGATGATGGCGGGGTCGGCCGCCGCCGGGCGCAGGCCGGGCTTCAGCTCGCGGGTGAAGCAGTCATGCAGGCTCCTGAACTCGGTCTTCTTCGCCTCCGACAGATCGAGATCGGAAAACAGCTTCCAGCAGGCGATCGAGGCGTCGCGCACCAGGGGATTTTCGACCTTGGAAAACCAGCCCATTAAGCGGGTGGCCGCCGCCCGCGGAATCCGGTTGGTTAGCAGGAAATTGAGGTCCTCCTGCTGGGTGAATGCCGAGATCAGGCCCTTGACCGTCATGAATCTGTTAGGTGCCGAGGCTAGCGCTTCTGTCATGGAAACATCCCTTCCGATTCTCTCGCTGTCCGCCGCCGCCCTTGCCGGCGCCGCCGCAGCTTTCCCCAAAATTCAGGCCCGCCTCGCGCTGTCGCGTGCCAAGCACCGCTCGCTGACCGGACATTCCAAGATGTCCAAGATGGTCGCGCGCATGGTGCCGCACTACGAATTCGACATCGACGACTTCTTCCGCTCCGACGGCGCGCCCTCCGAGGTCGCGATGCAGCGCCAGGACGGCTTCTTCCGCCTCGCCGGCCTCTACGGGGGTCGCTACCCCAAGGGCCGCGCGCTCACCGCAGAGGTGACGGAACGCATCTCCGACCTGCAGTTCACCGAAACCTACCGCGTGCCGTTCCAGTACAGCCGCCTGGTGCGCGAACATCTCGGCACCTCGGCCTTCGTCGAGGCCTCCAGCGGCGTCACCGTGACCGACGTCGACGGCAATGTGTGCTACGATCTGACCGGCTCCTACGGGGTCAACATCTTCGGCAACGACTTCTACAAGGAGTGCATCGCCGAGGGTGAGAAGCGGGCGCGCGCACTCGGCCCCGTGCTCGGCCCCTATCACCCTGTTATCACCGACAACGTCAAACGGCTCTGCGAGCTCTCCGGCCTTGACGAGGTCTCGTTCCACATGTCCGGGACCGAAGCCGTGATGCAGGCGGTGCGGCTCGCGCGCTACCACACCAAACGGACGTACCTGGTTCGTTTCGCCGGCAGCTATCATGGCTGGTGGGGCGAGGTGCAGCCCGGCGTCGGCAATCCGGTATCGCCGCACGAGACCTACACGCTCGCCGACATGTCGGAGAAGACGCTGCACGTGCTGCGCACCCGCAGGGACGTCGCCTGCGTGCTGGTCAACCCGCTGCAGGCGCTGCATCCGAATTCCAACGCGCCCGGCGATTCCGCGCTGGTCGACTCTTCCCGCTCCTCGCGTTACGACCGGGCCGCCTACACCGAGTGGCTGAAAAAGCTGCGCGAGGTCTGTACCGAGCGCGGCATCGTGCTGATCTTCGACGAAGTATTCGTCGGCTTCCGCCTCGCCGCCGGCGGCGCCCAGGAATATTTCGGCGTCAAGGCCGACATGGCGACCTACGGCAAGAGCCTTGCCGGCGGCCTGCCGGTCGGCGTGGTTTGCGGCCGCAAGGACCTGATGCGCCGCTTCCGCGACGACCGTCCGGCCGACATCTGCTTTGCCCGCGGCACCTTCAACTCGCATCCCTATGTGATGACGGCGATGGACGAGTTCCTGAGCCGGCTCGCCAGCCCGAACTTCCGCTCGATCTACAACGGGCTGGACGAGACCTGGAACGGCCGCGCCAAGGCGCTCAATGACCGCCTCATCGCGCAAGACCTGCCGGTTCGCGTCGGCAACCTCTCGTCGATCTGGACGGTTTATTACACCGAGCCATCCCGCTACAATTGGATGCTGCAATACTATCTGCGGGCCGAGGGACTGGCGCTGAGCTGGGTCGGCACCGGCCGCCTGATCTTCACCCTGAATTACACCGACGCCGACTTCGCCGAGGTCACCGATCGATTCGTTGCGGCCTGCGAGAAGATGAAGCGCGACGGCTGGTGGTGGCACAAGGCCGGCCTCACCAACAAGAACATCAAGCGCCAGATCCTGAAGGAGATGGTCGCCGTGAGGTTCAAGCGCTGAGATAGCGCGCCGGCCCTCTGCTCCCTCGCCCCGCGCTTGCGGGGAGAGGGTTGGAGTGAGGGGCTGCATCCGCGAAATCGGTAGCAGACGGACTCGCGGTGAGCCCCCCTCACCCGGATCGCATCTATCGATGCGATCCGACCTCTCCCCGCAAGCGGGGCGAGGCGAGGTGCGCGCGCAGTTGAAAGCGCTCAACAAGTGATTATCCGCCGTAGCCCTTGAGACGTAGATGCCCGGGACAAGCCCGGGCATGACGCGGTTTGAAGACGCTGGGATCAACGATCAGGCGTGCTTGACGTGCTTCTCGAGACCCGGATCGATCAGCTCGCCCTTCATCAGGAACAGCGGCGCCTTGTGATAGAGCTTCAGGTCGTGGAAGGGGTCGGTGACGATCTTGGTCATCCAGACCAGCCCGGTCTCGATGTCGCGGATGAAGAACAGGTGGATGGTGCGGAACAGCAGACCGCCGATGCCGACCGCGAGCCAGACCTTGGCGACCTGACGGGTGAAGTCGCCCATCGTGACCCAGGGCTTGAACAGGCCGAACAGCGTCGGATCGAAGTACAGCACCATCGGCGAAAGCGCCCAGATCGCCATCAGCACGACCTTGCGCTGCAGATTGTAGCCGACCTTGATGTCTTCCTTGTGCTCATGGGTCGCCTGGTTGACGTGGTCATAGCCCTTCGGCTCGAAGAAGAAGTGACCGGCCTGGCGGGAGGTCATCGAGACCAGCCAGCCAACCAGTGCCGACACGACCGGATCGAAGAACAGCATCACATAGGCAAACAGGAAGCTCAGCGCGCTGACGAAGTGCAGGCTCTGGTTGATCCGGCTGTGATGGTAGAAGCGATGGTCATCCCAACGCTGGGTACGCAGCTCTTGCAGAAAGTTCTTGATCATTGGTTCCCCCAACATCTTTCGGGACAGGATTTACAGGGATTCGATGTATCGCGTGTGACATCATCATAATGACATATGACAATGCGAAGCGACGCCTTGACGCAACCGGAGAAGGGTTTCGCCTCATCCCGAACAGGTTTGCGGGGATGAGGCGGAGGAGATCGTAGCCTCCCGGTCTAGGGCGCGCTGTGCGCGACCTCACCCGGGAAGATCGAGGCTAGGGTTGCCTCAGGCGGCCCCTTTTACGCGGCCCCTCTTACGCGGCCTTGGCGACGTCGGCCTTGCGGAAGCGGACCAGGGAGAAATGACCGAGCGGCGGGATCAGGCGGCGTTCGGCGAGTTCCATGCCGCGCGCGCCCGCCAGCCACTTGGTGTAGCGCGACCAGGCGAATTCGGCGGTCCGGAACCCCAGCGGGCGCACCACCGGCTGCAGCTTCTGCTCGATGAAGCGGCGGACGCCGGCATCGGCGCTGACGCGGGTCAGGATGATCAGTTCGCCGCCCGGACGCACCACGCGGGCGAACTCGTCGAGCGCGGCTTCCGGATTCGGCACCGCCGACAGCACGTACTGCGCCATCACGACGTCGAACGAATTGTCGGGGAATTCGAGCTTCTCGGCGTCCATCACCGCGAGGCCCTCGACATTCTTCAGGCCCTGCTCGGTGACCCGCTTCTTGGCCTTCTCCAGCATCGCCTCGGAGATGTCGGTGCCGAAGATGCGGACATTCTGGCTATAGAGCGGCAGCGAGATGCCGGTGCCGACGCCGACCTCGAGCACGCGGCCGCCGATCTTGTTGGTGGCCTGGATCGCAGCCTGCCGGCCCTTGCTGAACACGCCGCCGAACACGAGGTCGTAGATCGGGGCCCAGCGATCATAGGCCTGTTCGACCGTCTCGCGGTCGAAGTCCATGGAACGGTCGGCGCCCAGCTTGATGATTTCAGCCATAGAGAGTCTCTCGTCTTTCGTTCGATTGAGCTGTTAATTCGGAACCGCACTGCGGCCGGCAACGCGACGGGCGGGCCGCGGCGCGCGGCTCGGCTGCAACGTGGCCAGATTGCCGATGAACTGACGCGCACTGTTTTCCCAGGAACGCTCCAACGCAAAATTGCGGCAATCCGCGCGCGACATTGTCAGCGCGCGCAGGCAGGCGCTGCGCAGGTCATTGTCGATCGCGCCGATCGGATGATCTGCGATGACATCCTTCGGACCGGTGACCGGGAACGCCGCCACCGGCGTGCCGCAGGCCAGCGCCTCGAGCTGCACGACGCCGAAGGTGTCGGTCAGGCTCGGGAACACGAAGACATCGGCTGCGGCGAGGTGCGAGGTCAAATCCTGGCCCTTCTTCTCGCCAAGGAAAATCGCGTCGGGATATTTCTGTTCCAACGCCGCCCTTTGCGGGCCGTCGCCGACCACGACTTTGGAGCCCGGCAGGTCCAGCGACAGGAAGCCGTCGAGGTTCTTCTCCACCGCGACACGGCCCATCGTCATGAAGATCGGCCGCGGCAGATCGAGCAGGGCCGGCTGATCCGGATTGAAGATCCTGGTGTCGACGCCGCGGGTCCAGAAGCCGAGCCTGCGGAAGCCGCGCTCGGCAAGCTCGGTGCGCAGCGAGTCGGTCGCGACCATCGTCATCGAACCGGCCGCGTGGAAGTGGCGCAGCACGGCATAGCCGACGCTGTCGGGAATGCCGGTACGCACTGAAACATATTCGGGGAAGCGCGTTGTATAGGAGGTGGTGAAGGCGAGCTTGTTGCGCTGGCAATAACCGCGCACCGCCCAGCCGATCGGCCCTTCGGTCGCGACGTGGATCGCCTCGGGCGCGGCCTCCTCGATCCGGCGCGCGATCTCGCGCCGGTTCGGCAGCGCCATCCTCAGGCCCGGATAGGTCGGCACGCCGACCGAGCGGAAGCCGTCGGGGGTGAGGAATTCGATCTCGGCCCCGAGGGTCGCGGCGCTGCGCGCAAGCGACGTCAGCGTCCGGACCACGCCGTTGACTTGCGGATGCCAGGCATCGGTCGCAACGAGTATGCGCATCGCAGGAGATCCAAATCGTTAATCTTGATTCTGCTCGCACGACGTTCTGACATGGATGTTTCAAACGTATGACGTCATCGAAATGTTAGGTTGTTTTTCACGGCAAACCGCCGGTTTCTCGTGTAAGATGACAACCAGATGTCAGAGCAAAGTGAAAATCCCGGCCCCACGCGCCGCAGGCTCAGACGGCGAAACTCGTCGCTGCTGATCCTTGCGGCCGGCATCCTTGTGTTCGGTCTCGCCGCCGGCGCGCTGTATTACGCGCTGCGTCCGGTGACGCTCTCGATCGCGGTCGGCCCGACCGGCAGTGACGACGTCAAGCTGATCCAGGGCTTCGCGCAGGCCTTTGCGCACGACGGCAGTTCGGTGCGATTGAAGCCGGTCACGACGCAGGGCGCCGCTGAAAGCATCGCGCTGTTCACGGCGAACAAGGTCGACCTCGCGGTGGTGCGCGGCGATCTCGATCTGCCCGCGAGTGCCGAGTCGGTTGCGATCCTGCGCAAGAATGTCGTGGTGCTGTGGGCGCCCTCGGGCGCGAAGGGCAAGCGGCGCGCCGCGAAGATCAAGAGCATCGACGATCTCGCCGGGCACAAGGTCGGCGTGGTCGGCAGCACCCAGGCCAACGTCACGCTGCTGCGCGTGATCCTGACCGAGTCCGGCGTCAACCCCGACAAGGTCACGGTCAGCCAGTTCGCCGTCAACAAGATCGCCGACCTCGCGCGCGATCCCTCGCTCGACGCCTACATGACTGTCGGTCCGCTCGACAGCAAAATCACGTCCGAGGCGATCGCGGCGACGGCGGCGGCGCGCGGCGAGCCGAAATTCCTTCCGATCGACGTTTCGGAAGCGATTGCGCAAAAACATCCGCGATACGAATCCGAGGAGATCGCGGGCAGCATCTTCTCGTCGTCGCCGGCGCGCCCCGAAGACAAGGTCGAGACCGTCAGCGTCAATCACCTCGTCATCGCGCAGCATGCGCTGGAGGAAGCCACCGTCGGCGCACTCGACCGGCAATTGTTCACGCTGCGGCTCCAGGTCGCGCGCGACCTGCCGGCGGCGGCCAAGATCGAGAAGCCGGACACCGACAAGGATGCCGCGCTGCCGGCGCATCAGGGCGCGGCCGCCTATATCGACGGCACCGAGCGCACCTTCCTCGAAAAATACTCCGACTACATCTGGGGCGGCATCCTGCTGATCTCCGGCCTCGGCTCGGCCGGCGCCTGGTTGCGCCACTACATGAAGCGCGACGAGCGTGAGCACTACATCACCCACCGCGACAATCTGCTGATGCTGATCTCGCGGGCGCGCGGCGCCGAGACGCCGGAACAGCTCGCGGCGATGCAGGGCGATGCGGATGCGCTATTGCGCGAGGCGCTCGATTGCTACGACGACGGCGCGATCGAGGAAGGCGACCTCTCGGTGATCGGGCTGACGCTCGAGCAATTCCATCACGCCGTCTCCGACCGCCGCGCCGTGATCAACGGCGACAGGCCGGGCCTGCCGAGGATGCGCGCAAGCTAGCCCGCTCGGGCACACCAATTCTATTGCACCGAGAGCAATGTTTGGATTGCGCCTGCATGCGTACGCCCCCATGCTGCGCCACGCAATGATCGCATCCCTCATCGCAGACCTGCCCTCGGCGTTCGTGCTCGCGGTCGCCCTGGCCGGAGTCTTCCTGATCTCCTTCATGAAGGGCGCGTTCGGCGGCGGCTTTGCCATCGTCGGCATTCCGCTGCTCTCGCTGGCGATGGACCCCATTGCGGCCGGCGCGCTGCTTGCGCCACTGTTCATCGTCATGGACCTTACGGCGCTGCGTTTCTGGCGCCCGAGCACGTGGTCGCGCGTCGACCTCGCGATGCTGCTGCCGGCGCTCGTGGCCGGCATCGTGCTTGGCTATTTCGCGCTGCGCGATCTCGACCGGCATGCCGTCGAGATCGTGATGGGCGTGGTGACGCTGGCGTTCGCCGCGCTGTGGTTTGTCGGCGGCGGCGAGATCAAGCCGCGGCCGCGCTCGACGGTCAAGGCGACGCTCGCCGGCCTCGCCTCCGGCGTCACCACAATGGTTGCCCATTCGGGCGGACCACCCCTTGCGATGTACCTGCTGCCGCTCGGCATGCCGAAGGCGCTTTACGCCGGCACCACCAGCCTGTTCTTCACGGTCGGCAATTTGCTGAAGGCCGGCCCGTGGCTCGTGCTCGCGACACCCTCGAGAAGCCTGTGGTTATTAATGGCGCTGTGCCTGCCAGCGGTGCCCGCCGGCGTCTGGGCCGGATGGCGGCTGCACGAACGCCTCGACCAGCGCGCGCTGTACCGCGCCTGCTACGCCATTCTCGTGATCACCGCGGCAAAGCTGCTGTGGGACGGACTGGCCGGATACATCCGGTCTTGAGCACCGACGTCGCTCCTGCTTCTCGTCAGGAAGATCGCTTGCTCCGGCTGCCGCTCACGGTCACGGCCAGCGGCCCGATCCCCTCAGGCATTCCGACCATATCCTCCGGCTCGAGGCGCTTGCGCGCCACGAACGAAAAGCGGCTGCGCAGCTTCAGGATCGGCTTCTCGATCCAGTGCCAGGAGAGCGCCGCGAACATCGTGATCAGCACGAGCGCGACGGCAAACTGAACAACCAGCGAAGCGTTCGGCAGCCACACCTTCACCACCTGCTGCATCGGAAAGCCGTACAGATAGATCCCGTAGGAATAGTCGCCCCTAGAGAACAGAGGCAGCCGCGGCAGCTTCGATACGCCGAGGAACACGGTGACATAGACCAGCGCCGGAGCAATGACGGCATTGAGGACGGGCTGGGTGATCCAGGCTGCCGGCCCGAGCAATGCGGCTCCGAGGCAGAGCACGCAGCAGGCGGCGAGAATGCGCCCGTCATAGGGAATGCGGTCGCGGTAAAGGTAGATTGCGATCCCGAGCAGGCAGGCGACCGGCAGTTTTGCACCGCGCCCGAGGAACAGCGCCGTGCTGAAGATCTTGTCATGCAGCGTGCCCGCGACGCCGGGAGGGAGTTGTGACGGATTGGCGGCATGCCCCGTGACCTGCACGGCAAAGCCGACGCCCACCAGGACGACAACGCTGAGGACGATCAACGCCGGCTTGCGCAGCAGCCCCATGGTCATGATGACCGCCATCACCGCGTAGCAGGCATATTCGAATGGCACGGTCCACAGCGAACTGTTGACCTCCGGCGCCGGATTGCCGCTGAACACGCCCGGCAGGGTGTAATTGACGAGGCCGACGATGTTCGTAAAATATTTGTAGGTGCCGGCGTTGGTGAAATAGTTCGAGAGCGGCAGCGTCGTGAAGATCGGTCCGAGGATCAGCGCCGAAAGCACGATCTCGACCGCAAGTGCGGGAATGATCCTCATTCCGCGATTGATCAGGAATTCCTTCAGGCTGAGCCGCAACCCGCTTGCGGCGATCAGGAATCCGCTCAGTGCGAAAAACATCACGAGGATCGCAAATTGCGGAAACCAGACGATCCACATCGGATCGGACTCGCCGGCGCCGGTAGCAACATACGGCGTATGTCCCGCGACGACGGAGATCGCGAGCGCAATGCGCAGAAAATCGAACCCCGGACCAAAGCCTTTTTGCTGATCCAGCATGCTCCCGATCGAAGGCGCTGGCATCATTTCCACTCCATTCCGAACCAACGCCTTCGGACAGCAAGCGCCGTGCCAGGATCGATGTCTTCGGATGGGACAGCCCTCCCCGGCAACCCGCCCTTAACCGTGCGACGAAACACGCACGAAACAATTCCCTAACGGCACGAAACCATTTTGGCGGTTTCGTGCAAACGTCCTGAAACGCCTCACCTGTACTGGTTTGACCCAACGACGCGCCGGAACTGGCGCGCAGGGCGCAAACAACAGGGGTCGACAATGTTCAATTCCATCAAGCTGAACGCACGTCTCGCTGCCGCCGCCTTCGGTGCGCTGGCGATTGGCACCGTCGCTTTCTCGAACTCCGCCGCGGCCGCTCCGCTGCCGATGTTCCCGTTCATCCTGACGCCGCCGACCGAGGCGGTGCAGCCGCCGGCGCAGTCGATGCCGCAGGCGCAGGAGGAAGACCGTTCCGTTGAATTGCCCGCCCGCCTGCGCCGCCAGGTCGTTGCCTATCCGACGCGCGAGGCGCCCGGCACCATCATCATCGACACCCCGCACACCTATCTCTATCTCGTACTCGGAGGCGGCCAGGCCATCCGCTACGGCATCGGCGTCGGCCGCGACGGCTTCACCTGGTCGGGCACCCAGACCATCACCAAGAAGGCGGAGTGGCCGGATTGGACCCCGCCGCCGGAAATGATCGCCCGCCAGCCCTATCTGCCGCGCCAGATGGCCGGTGGCCCCGGCAACCCGCTCGGCGCCCGCGCCATGTATCTCGGCGGCACCATCTACCGCATCCACGGCACCAATGCGCCGGAGACGATCGGCACCCACGTGTCCTCCGGCTGTCTGCGCCTCACCAATGCGGACGTCACCGACCTCTATTCGCGGGTCAGCGTCGGCACCAAGGTGATCGTGCTGCCGATGACCGACCGCCGTGCCGACCTCGGCTCGGCCGTCCGCTGAGCCCGACACATTCAGACATTAACGACGGCTCCGGCATCAGCCGGGGCCTTCGTTGTGTTCATAATCGTTAACGTCCAGGTGATCTCGGGCGACCGATCCGCTTCCGCCCTCGAAGCAGCTTGATCCCGCCACACTGGCGCCCTCGTCGGGAGGCCTGTACAACCGTCAAGTTGATTTTCATCCGGGGGGACGATGCGTCTACCGATGCATCCAAGGACGATCGCGCTCGGGCTCACGGTGGTGGCGATCTCGTTCGTGATCAGCCTCAAGGCGATGGATTGGCTCGCGCCGAGCGTCACGGTTCAGACGCCGCCGCTCGCACAGTTGCCGCCGTTGCCGCAGGCGCCGCGCTCCTCGACGATCGTGGCGCAGGTCTCCGTCGCGCTATCGGCAATCCGCGACGCCGCCGAACGCGGCGCGCCGAAGACCTTTGGCGGCAAGGCCGACAATCCGGTCCAGCAAGTCCTGCAGAATGCCGACATCGGCTGGACCGCGTCGCGCGGGCCGATCGCGGCCACCGGCGCGCAGGACGTGCTGACGCTGACGACCCCGATCAACGGCACGCTCAAGGTCACCGGATCGCTGTCCGCGAAGGCGACCGGCGCCGTCACCGACGCGCTCGGCAGCCTGCTCGGCGGCAATGTCGCCAAGCAGATCGGCGCCGTGAACATCAAGAACATCAACGCCAACGCCGACATCAAGGGCAGCGTCACCCTGACCGCGCGGCCGAAGCTCGGCGCGTCCTGGCGGATCGAGCCGAACCTGCAGGCGCAGGTCAATCTCGGCGACACCAGCCTGTCGGCGGCCGGCGTCCGCATCAGCGTGCCGGCCCAGGTCAAGCCGGTGATCGACAAGGCGGTCGCCGACCAGATTTCCGCGGTCGAGGAGCGATTGCACAACGATCCGGTGTTCCAGAACAACGCCCGCGCGCAATGGACCAAGGCCTGCCGCTCGATTCCGCTGCAAGGCACCGGCGGCACCGCGTCGATGCCGCCGATGTGGCTCGAGTTGCGGCCGACCCGCGCGATCGCCGCGCAGCCGAAGGTCGATGCGTCCTCGCTGATCCTGACGATGGGGATCGAGGCCGAGACGCGGATCACGGAGACGCAGACCACCCCGAACTGCCCGTTCCCCGACAAGCTCACGATCGTTCCGCCGATGCCGAGCCAGATCTCGGTCGGCCTGCCGGTCGACCTGTCTTTCACCACGCTGACGCAGCTCGTCGAGGCGCAGCTGAAGGGCAAGACCTTCCCCGAGGACGGTTCCGGCCCGGTCGACGTGACCGTCAAGAGCGCCAGCATCGCCGCCTCCGGCGACCGGCTTTTGATTTCGCTGCTGGTGCACGCCAAGGAGAAGAAGAGCTTCTTCGGCTTTGGCGCCGAAGCGACCGTGCACGTCTGGGGCCGGCCGCGGCTCGACCAGCAGGCGCAGACGCTGCGGCTGACCGACGTCGAGTTGGCGGTCGAATCCGAAGCCGCGTTCGGCCTGCTCGGCGCCGCCGCGCGCGCCGCGATCCCGCACATGCAGCAGGCCCTCAACGACCGCCTGGTCGTCGACCTGAAGCCCTTCGCGACCAACGCGCAGCGGAAGATCGCCGCCACCATCGCCGACCTGCAGAAGAACGAGGAAGGCATCCGCGTCGACGCCGACGTCAACAGCATCCGCCTTGCCGGCATCACCTTCGATTCGAAGACGCTCCGGGTGATCGTGGAAACCGACGGCACCATCAAGGCCGCCGTCACCGCGCTGCCGGCGCTTTGAGCCGGATCTTCACGCTTCGGCTGCGGGGCCGATCGCGTCTGGACGGGATTTTAGTGCCCGCTCAGCACCAACGTCTTGATCGGAAGCAGCAGGGCCTGAATCCGCAACAGCATCGCGTGCACAAGCCCGACGGCATCGACGACATGCAACCCGAAGCTCTTGAATGAACCGAGTTTCCCTGACGAGATCAGTTCGTGGTTGCTGGTGTAGGCGTTAGCGACGCAACTGCTGCCGGGCGTCACGCCCTCCAGTCCGCCCTTGTAGATCGGCTCCATGAAAACAAGAATGGTGCCTGGACGCGCCACCTGCTGAGCCTCGATCAGTTGTTCGCCGCCCCTGAACTGGCCCGCCGCGATATAGTCCTGCACATTGGTCACCACCATCGGAATGATCGTCCACGGCTTGGAAATGCAGGTGGCCTCGGCCACCATTCCGACCTTCATGACCTGAGCCTCGATCTGACCAAACCCGGCCATCAGGGCACGCCGTCCCGCACCCTCCGGAATCAGAACACCGGCCGACCGTATCATTGGATTGACGATATCTCCCGGCCTCAGTCCGAACTGCTCGACCCGCCCGTCGACACCGGCGCGAATGAAGGTCTTGTCCAGATCGACCTGCGCTTCGGCCAGCGCCGCTTCTGCGCTTGCCTTCTCCGCCGGCAACAGAGCGCTCAGTCGCGTCGCCGCGGATTGCTTGGACGCGGTCGCAGCGTCGAGAGTGCCCTGGCGACCCGCGGCGGCCACTTCGAGCTTTTCGATGTCGCGTTGCGGAACGATGCCGGGGTTGCGCTTCTGCAATTCGCGTTTGGTGTCGAGTTCGTCCGTTGCCTGCTGCAGCGCGCCTTTCGCCTCCTGAAGCTGGCCTTCCGCCTTCAGGATATCGGCGTCCGCCGCCAGCATGGCGGCATCGACTTCGGCGATCTTGCGCCTGGCTGTCAGCAGCGCTGCTTCCTGCTTGGCGCTGTCGAGTCTGAAAAGCACGTCACCTTGCTTGACGGCCGCGCTGACATCGACGTGAACCTCCGCGACCCGGCCGGCGACTTCGGGCACAATCGGAATAGTGCGATAGTACAACGTCGCCGACGTGGTCGACGGATGAAAGTAGAAGATCATCGTGATCAAAGCGACCGTCAGCATGAGACAGGTCACGATGCCCCATCTCAGTTCGAACCACACCGAGTAGAGCGTGATCTCATGGCCGAACCGTTTTCCCTGCCGATAGCGGCGATAGAGATAATCCGGAAAGATCGTCACCAGCGAACAAAGCAGCACCTCAAGCATGGCCCTGCGCCCCATTCTTGGCGGCGCCGATGTTGGACGCGTCATCGGTTGGGGCGGCGGGAGCGGCAGCTTGGTGCGGTGCCTCGGTCGGATCGTCCGGGGGCGGAACGCCGGCCATCTTCTCGACCGATCCCGCGATCCGGCGCAGTGGCGTGCTGAAGTCCGGCAGATCGACCATCGCCAGCAGCAGGCCGGCGACCCAGAATAAGTGGACATGGGTGAACAGCGCCAACAGGCCCAACACCGCCACGATCTCGAATTGCAGCTTTTGCGACTTGTGCGCCATCCGTTCGGGCAGCGTATGCAAATGCAGATAGAGATTGCCGACCACCAGGACTGCGGCAATCAGCAAGATGCCGACCATCACCATCAAGACATCGGTATCGCCCGGAGCCGTGATGAAGCCTGGCAGGTGATGTGGCGCACTTGGATGAAGTGAGTCGCTCACTGGCTGCTCCATCCCAAAAGGCAGAGGCGGTGAAATTGGGCCGACGCCGGCGTCGGCCGAGAGTTCCATCCTTGCACAACGCTGGAGCTTGGCAAGCCCAGGGTTGCCTCAAGTGTCTGGTGCAACGCGTCTGGTGCAACGCATCAAGGCCAGTCGTGCACACGACCGTTCGCGCGAAGGCTCAATTCCGATTGCCGTCGAAGGCCTGGCCCAGCCGCTCCACTTCAAGGCTGGCGCAAAACAGCGCGAACAGACATCCGATCAGCAGTATTCCCCGGCGGACCACCAGCGGAAGGTCGATGTCCCGCCCCAACTCCGGAAGGTGCCTGAACACAATGACGGAGAACAGAGCGCTGCCAAACACAAAGCTGAGGCGGCCGAAAAACAGCAACACATGATACAGCATCATGTTCGGACGCCGAAACGGAATCGGGACGCGGCGCAACCGGTACCAGAACGCAATCTGCATAATGCAGAGGATGCCGAGCGTCATGAGGTCAGCAGCATCGTCATGCGGGAGTTGTCGTCCCGGGCTCACGACCACCTGCCCGAATTCGGGCAATTGCTGACAGACGAAAACAACGACGCCGACGATCTGGACCGCAAGCAGCGGCAGGTAGACGGGGACGTTCCAACGGCTGCTCGTCTGCATCGAAAAATACTGATGGTTCGGGGATACCCGACGTAAGAGGGCTGTTCGCGCCGCGCTCTCGATCAGCTCTGTACAGGAGAACCGGGCCGGTGTCTGCGATTGCGGCTGCGGATCGTCGATCCACGGGGCGCCATGCCCAAAAAGTCGTCTTTGCGACACCTTGCCGCACCGGATAGAAGGTGCCCCGTGGAAGCAACCCCCAAAGCAATAATCAGGGAGAGAACACGATGAAATCGCTCTTGGCCGCAGCGGCGGCCGGCCTCGCGCTTGCGGCCTCCGGCACCGCAGCCACCGCCCAGATCTCCGACGACGTCGTCAAGCTCGGCGTGCTCACCGACATGTCGAGCCTCTATGCGGACGCCACCGGCAAGGGCTCGGTCGCCGCCGTCGAGATGGCGGTCGCCGATTACGGCGGCAAGGTCAAGGGCAAGCCGATCCAGGTCGTCGTGGCCGATCACCAGAACAAGCCTGACGTCGGCGTCAGCATCGCGCGCAACTGGTACGACAACGACAAGGTCGACGCGATCCTCGACGTGCCCACCTCGTCGGTCGCGCTGCCGATCTCGGCGCTGACGCGCGAGAAGAACAAGATCAACATCAACTCCGGCGGCGGCTCATCCGACATCACCGGCACCGCCTGCTCGCCCAACACCGTCCATTGGACCTACGACACCTACGCGCTGTCGAACGTGGCCGGCAAGGCGATGGTCAAGCGCGGCGACGACACCTGGTTCTTCGTCACCGCCGACTACGCCTTCGGCATGGCGCTGGAGCGCGACGCCGCCAACGTCGTCAAGGAGACCGGCGGCAAGGTGCTCGGCGACGTGCGTCACCCCCTCAACTCGTCGGACTTCTCGTCCTTCCTGCTGCAGGCACAAGCCTCCAAGGCCAAGGTCGTGGCGCTGGCGGATGCCGGCGGTGACACCACCAACGCGCTGAAGCAGGCCGCCGAGTTCGGCCTGACCCAGGGCGGCCAGAAACTGATCGCGCTGCTGATGGAAATCACCGACACCCATGCACTGGGCCTGAAGGCGACACAGGGCCTGATCGTCACCGACGCGTTCTACTGGGACATGAACGACGAGACCCGCGCCTTCTCGAAGCGCTTCAACGAGAAGGTCGGCCACATGCCGACCATGATTCAGGCCGGCCTCTATTCGGCAACCATGCATTACCTGAAGGCGATCGAGGCCATCGGCACCGACGAGGCGCCGAAGGTGATGGAGCAGATGCGCAAGACGCCGGTCAACGACTTCTTCGCCAAGAACGGCCATATCCGCATCGACGGCCGCATGGTGCACGACATGTACCTGTTCGAGACCAAGAAGCCCGAGGAATCCAAGGGCGAGTGGGATCTCTACAAGCTGATCGCCACCGTGCCCGGCGACGAAGCCTTCCGCCCACTCGACAAGGGCGGCTGCCCCTTGGTGAAGTCGAACTAGCCCCGTTCGCCACGTGTCGCGCTCTTCGTGGGGAGAGACCCCTCGCCCGCGTCGCATCCTTCGATGCACCTCTCCCGCAAGCGGGAGGGGTGCATCGAAGCTGTCGCCAGACCGGTCAATCTGACTCCCACTTGGTCGCGCCTTAGAGCGTTTTCGAGCGAAATGGACAGCGATTCGCGTGAAGAAAACGCGCATCAAAGCACAAACTAGAGCTTCGGTTCTGGTTCGATCAGAATCGAAATTGCTCTAGGCGCCATCGCGAATTCGTGGGGGCGGCTTTGCGCGCGCTTACGAACCTTCGAACTTGAATGAGACTTTCAACTTGGCACGGTAAGCTTCGACCTTGCCCGCGGCGTCCAGTTGCAGATCGAGCTCAACGACCTCGGCGACCCGCAAATCGCGCAGGGACTCTCCGGCCCTGCTGACCGCCGCCGCGGCCGCCTTTTCCCAGGAGTCCTTGCTGGTACCGATCAGCTCGATAACCTTGTAGACGCTCTCAGCCATGTCGTCCTCCCGTTGTTGTCACGCAGGACGCAAACGCTCCTGCCGCGATCAACCTAACATCGGGATTTCCGGGCTGATAGGATGCGCCGCACCAATCAGCGTGCAGGGTGGCGCGCCAGCACCGTGTACAACTTCGACCACGCGATCACCCGGATCGCGCAATCGATCTCCTCCGTTTTTGGAAGCACTGGCTCTATCGGCCGACACGACGTGAACGGTGGCGCGGCACATGAACGATGCCGATGCCGCTCTCCTGGGCCTGAAGCGCCTGCAGCACCGCCGGCGGCTCCAGCACCAGCCTCGCCGCCGGCGTCGGCGCCCCGTTGTTGAGCACGTCGCGATAGGGATAGAGCGCCTGGTAAGCGGCCGGCTCGGAGATCGCGGCCTGGGCCGAGGCCGCCGTCGCCGTGATGGCCGACAGCGCCGCAGCCAGCGCGATGGTTTTGAACGTTCCGGCGACGTGGGGAAATCCTTGTAGTCATAATCCTTGTAGTCATGGTAACGCTCCGGCGATTTACATCGCATACGATTAATTCGCTCGCGCCTGATAAAGTCACAGCACGACCGGTCTTCAAGTATCCCGATTTAATCGGATGCGATTTATTCGGGCGCAGGGCTTCAAATGTCCGTGTGATCCGCGATGCCATGCCCGGCCGGCAAGGCCGGCCTGTTCGCACAGCGCGGCCGACGCCCGGGTCGCGTCAGCCGGCGCGCTGGCGATCGCATGTGCAGACCGATGCGAAACATCGGAACGAGATGGCCTCGGCAGCGCCGGATGCGCGTGCTTTCGAACCGGTCAAATTCGAGCAAGATCGGACACGCGGCCGAGGTTGGCAGGGTTTAACATCCACGCCATAGTGAACGACTATCCTGGTCATGAGCCAATGTGGGGTCAGCTATGGACGGGTCACCTTCAGGTAACGAGAACCGAAGCACGTCGGAACCGCCACAAGCCGCGCGCCAGCAGAATGCGCCCGCTGCAACACGCACACCGGCCATCATCGTCGGCATCGTTGCAGCGGTCGTCGCCGGGCTGTCCGCGTACTACCTGCTGCGGCCGGAGCCGCTGCTCGTGCAGGGCGAGGTCGATGCGACGCGGCTCGACATCGCCGCGCGCGTCGACGGCCGGGTGAAGGAAATCCCTGTCGAACGCGGTCAAGACGTCGCTACGGGCGCGGTGCTGGTGCGGATCGACAATCCCGAAACACTGGCGAAGCAAGAGCAAATGAAGGCGGCCAAGGTCGTCGCCGAAGCGCAACTCGCCAACGTGATGGTCGGAACGCGCGTCGAAACCGTCGCTGCGCGCAAGGCGGAGATGGAGCGCGCCGAAGCCGCGCTGGTGCTGGCGCAGAAGACGTTTGATCGAGCCAAGACCTTGACCGAGCAGGGCAACGCTCCGCAAGCCCGCCTCGACCAGACCACCGACGCGCTGCACGAGGCCGAACGCGGGCTCGATCAGGCCAAGTCCGCCTATGAGCAGGCGGTCAACGGCTACACCAAGGAAGAGCGCGCGATCGCCAAGGCCAATGTCGAGAAGTCCGAAGCGGACATTCAGAGTGTCCAGTCGATCATCGATCAGCTCGCGGTCTACGCCCCGGTCGCCTCGCAGATCTATCAGCGCAATGTCGAGCCGGGCGAATATGTCTCGCCGGGCGTGCCGCTGGTGACCCTGATCGATCTGGCCGATCTGTGGGTCCACTTCGACCTGCGCGAGGATCTGGTCAAGGGTCTGAAGGTCGGCGACAAGTTCGACGTCCGCATTCCGGCGCTCGACGACCGTCATGTCACGGTCGAGGTCAAGCTGATCGCAACCAAGGGCGAATATGCGAGCTGGCGCGCCACGCGCGCCACCGGCGATTTCGACTTACGGACATTCTCGATCCGCGCCTACCCGGTTCAGCCGGTGCCCGAACTACGGCCGGGAATGAGCGCCTATCTCGACTGGCGGTCGCGCCAATGAGGCTGGCGTCGAAGCCCGGATTTTGGCTGGTCGCGCAGCGCGAGTTCCAGTGGCTGTTCGGCGATCGCGTTGCGCTGCTCCTGATCTTCGGCGTTCCCTTGTTCGCGTTCGTGGTGCTCACCACCGTGTTCAGCCAGCCGGTGATCCGCGGGCTCGGCGTGACGATCGTCGACGCCGACAAGTCGGATGCCTCGCGCGCGCTGGCGCAGCGTGTCGCGGCGTCCCCAAGCCTGAAAATCGTGGACGACCCCGGTTCGCTGTCGGCCGCCGTGCAGGACATCCGGTCCGGCAGGGCGATTTCGGCGATCTTTGTTCCGCCGAATTTCGAGCGCGACCTGAAGGCCGATCGCCGCCCGCAGGTCGTCGGCTTCTACAACCAGCAATTCCTGACGGCGGCCGGCATCGCGTCCTCGGGGCTGAACGATGCACTGACTGCCGCGGCGAACACGGCCGCTCCGGCCAAGCGCGCGGCACCGGCGCCGGCCTCCATGGGCACGCTGAGCGCGGAGACCATTGCATTGGTCAACCCGCAGAAGAACTACGCGCAATTCCTGTTGCGCGCGCTGCTGCCGACCATCATCCATGTCGTGATCACGCTCGCCGCGGGCTATTCGGTCGGCTCCGAATTCCGCCGCCGCAACGCCCGCGAGTGGCTCGCAAGCGCCGGCGGCGATCCGGTCGCCGCACTGGCCGGCAAGCTGGCGCCGCTGTTCTGCATCTTCGTCGTGATCATGCTGGCACAGACGTTCGTGCTGCAGGGCGTCCTGCAGATACCCTTCAAGGGCGACGCGCTGCTGATGATCGCCGCCGGTTCACTCCTGATCATCGCCTATCTGTCGATCGGCGCGCTCTTGCAGCTTCTGGTCGGCGACCTCGCAACGGGGTTGGGACTTGCCGGCCTGATCGCCTCCCCCGCGTTCGGTTATGCCGGCGTCGGCTTTCCGACCATCGGCATGAATACGTTTGCGCAGGTCTGGAGCGCGATCCTGCCGCTGCGCTGGTACATGGCGGTGCTGATGGGCCAGGCGGCGCGCGGACTGCCGGTATCGGAATCCGCGATTCCCTTCGCCGCGCTCGCCGGCCTCACACTGCTGTTTGCCGGCCTCGCATGGCTGCGCATGGCAAGCCTCACGCGCAGGGGCTGGTTCGAGATCGCGCGGCCTGCCGATCCGCCGGTCAGCGAGCGGACACCGCCGGGCATCGGCGGCGCCTTCATGGCGGAGTGGCGGCGCGTGCTCGGAACCCGCAGCGCCTTCACCCTGCTGTTCCTGGCTCCCCTGATCTACGGCATCTACTATCCGCAACCCTATCTGAACCAGATCCTGCGCAAGCTTCCGATCGCGGTCGTCGACGATGATCTGAGCGATCTCTCCCGGCAGATCGTCGAGACGCTCGATGCCAGCGGCACATTGAGCGTGACAGTTCGCGCCCGCACGCTTGCGGAGGCGCGCACCGCGATCGATCGCGGCGATGCGTTTGCCGCGGTCCAGATTCCGCCCGGCGCGGAGCGCGACGTGCTGAAGGGAGTTACCGCTCATATTCCGGTCTACGCCGACGCCACCTACCTGTTCGTCTTCAGATCGACCGCAAGCAGCGTCGCAACCGCGATCGGCACATTAACGTCGGAGCTGGTTTCGCGGGGTGGCCGCTCCGACGGAAGTCTCGTCAAGGCGAAGCTGGCGAGCCTCAGCCCGGCCAACCTGCTGCTGCAGCCGATCTTCAATCCGGTCGGCGGCTATGCGAGCTACATCGTCCCGGCGGCGTTCATCCTGATCCTGCAACAGACGCTCCTGATCGGAGCGGCGATGTTGACCGGCACGGCGCTGGCGAGTCCCGGCGGCGCATTCGCGGGCGTGTTCGGGCGCGGCATTGCTCATCTGACCATCTATTTGCCGGCGCTCGCGCTCTACCTGATCGTGCTGCCGCGCGTCTATGGTTTTTCGGCGCTCGGGCATTTGCCGCAGCTCTTCGCGCTCGCGACCGTCTTCGTACTGGCGACGAGCTTCCTGGGACAGGCGATCGGCGCCTGGTTCACGCGACCGGAAAACGCCACCATCCTGCTGCTGGCCACCAGCCTGCCGCAGTTCTTCACCGCCGGTTTCGCATGGCCGCGCGAGGCAATTCCCGCCGCAGCCACCGCACTGGGACGGCTGTTTCCGGCCGACTCCGCCATCGATGGGATCGTGCGCATCAACCAGCTGGGCGCCAGCATCTGGGAGGTCGGACACGACTGGCTCTGGCTGTGGTGTCTTGCAATCGGCTATTTCGCACTTGCCGTCGTCTCCGCGCTGCTGCTCAAGGGAGGACGGCAACATGCCCAAGAATATGCCCAAGGCTAGGCGCATCGCCATGATTGCGGTTCCGCTGGTGCTCGTCGCGGGCGCGCTGATCTATTCCGAGAACCGCGCCAGGTCGGCGCCCGCGATCGTCGGCGTCGTACGGTCGACCGAGGTCCGGATCGAGCCGGAAGTGAACGGCCAGCTGCTGTCGATCGCAGTGGGGAAAGGTGCCCAGGTACGCGCCGGCGATGTCCTCGCCAGGCTCTCCGCAGTTGAACTGACCGCGCAGGCCGACCAGGCGCGGGCTGCGCTCGCCTCCGCGGTGGCGAGCCGCAACAATGTCTATGCCGGCGTTCGCCGCGAGCAGGTCGATTCGCTGAAGGCGGCAATCTCCAAGGCCAACTCGCGCCTCGAATATGTGGAGACCCAGCTCAAGAGGATCAGCACATTGGCGAGCCAGAGCTTTGAAACACAGCAGGCACTGGATCAGGCCGAGAATGACGTCGCCGCGGCACGCGCCGGCGAGGCGGCGGCCCAGGCGAACTACGACGCCGCGGTGGCGGGTCCGACCAAGGAGGAACGGGCCATCGCCGACGCGCAGGTGCAGGCCGCCGCGGCCGCCGTCACGGTGCTCGAGCGCCGGCTCGACAAGATGGTCCTGCGTGCGCCGGTCGACGGCATGGTCAGCGTCGTTGCCGCGGAGGTAGGCGAGAACATTCGCGCAGGTCAGCCGATTCTCGCGATCGAGGCCGCCGGCAAGCAATGGCTCTCGTTCAACGTACGCGAGGACCATCTCAACGGTCTTGCCATCGGAAAGACCGTGAACGTGATACGGAATGCGGCGGGCGGCGCGACCAAGGCGCAGGTCAGCGAGCTGCGGCCGCTTGGGGTCTTCGCCACCTGGCAGGCCGAGCGCGTGATCGGCGATCATGATCGCAATACGCTGCGTCTGCGCCTCGACCCTGAGGCCACAGCTGGTCTCGAGCCCGGCATGACCGTCCAGATCGAACATTAAAGGGCGCGACGCTCGGTCGCCGCCCCGGGGCATCTTGGAGGCTTTTGTCGGCCCGCTCCGCCTAACGGTCATCCGACTGTCAGCAGATTGCGACAAGAAGACAACAGCGTCGGCCTTTTTCGGATCGACGCTTCCGGGCATTCGGCCCGATACGACACAAGAGAGGGAGGCTTGACCGTGAAGCACATTCGTTCACGACGGAAGGGACATGTTGCAGCGATGCTGCTCGGTGCGGCGGCCTTGGCGGTCCACCTGCCGTCGATGGCATCAGCGCAAACCGGCTCGGCGCCGGCCGGCGCCAAGCCCTTCCTGACCGTCGACGGAAAGCAGCCACTTGTGATAGGGCATCGCGGCGTGCCGGGCCTGGTGCCCGAGGAGACCGAGGCATCGTACGAGCTGGCCGCCGATCTCGGAACGGACGCGCTCGAAGAGGACCTGCACCTGACCAAGGATTGCGTGCTGGTGGCACGTCACAATCCTTGGCTGAGCGACAACACCAACGTTGCCGAGGTGGCGAAGACCAATGCCGCGGTTGCGGCCCGCAAGCGCACGGTGCCGGGCGTTCTCGTCAAGGTGAAATGGGCGCAAACTCCCGCCGGCGGGCCGGCTGCATACCCCACCGACCTCGTTGATCCGGCCGACCCAAAATCGGTGCTGAAAGCGCTGATCGTCGACGGCGACGACCATACCAATGATTGGTCGATCACGGATTTCACCATGGCCGAGCTGAAGACCTGGATCGCCGGCACCACCTATGATGCGGCCAATGAGCGACCCAAGCTGTTCAACGGCAAGTTTCCGATCGTCAGTTTCCAGGAAATCATCGATATCGCCAAGGCCAAGAGCAAGGCGACGGGACGTTCGATCGCGGTCTATCCCGAAACCAAGAATCCGACCTGGAACAATGCCCAGGCCATCGCCAACGGCTGCGGCGCGCCCGGCAGCCACCCGCTCGAGGATGCCCTGATCAAGATCATCAACGACAACGGCCTCAACGCGAAGGACGCTCCCATCATCGTGCAGAGCTTTGAGCCCGGCAGCCTGAAATATATGCGCAGCCGCGGATTGGAAACGCGGCAGGTCCAGCTCATCGACGGCAACGGCGTCGACTTCAAGACCGGCAAGGTCCTGCTCAACAACATCGCCAATTCCCGTCCGTACGACTGGACGGTTGCCGGTGACTCCCGCACCTTCGATGCGATGCTGACACCCGAAGGCCTCGCGGAGATCAAGACCTATGCCGACGGCATCGGTCCGTGGAAGGCCTATATCGTGCCGTTCAAGGTCTCACCCTGGAAGGACAGCAACGCCGACGGCAAGCCCACCAAGGGATCGACGGCGGAGGCCACAACCCAGGACGCAACCAGCGTCATTGCCGATGCGCACAAGCTCGGCCTGTTCGTGCATGTCTTCACGTTCCGGAACGAGAAGAAATACCTGGCCGCCGACTATCGCGGCGATCCCAGCCTGGAATATCTGAAATTTTTCCGTCTCGGCGTGGATGGGGTTTTCACGGATTTCACCCACACCGGTATTGCCGCCCGCGCCAGCTATCTGCGTGAACTGGGCTGGTGACGCCGGCGACGCAAAACGAGCCGGGCGCAGGCTTGCGCAAGCCGGATTTCGTGCTCGGCATAACAAGGCGAGCCCGGCATCGCCGGGCGCGCTTGCATCACTTCTGGAAAACCCGCAGCGTTGCGATCTGGAACGGACGCAGCGACAAACGACAGCCCCGCGCTGCCGTCGGCAAGGCCTCGATGCGGTCTTCCAGCGTGTTGCTCATCCACACCGACGATATGTCGACGCCGAAATCGAGCATCGCGGCGGCGCGAACGCCTGCGCTCTCATAGAGCCGCACCACCCAGCCTTCGCCGCCCTCAGCGGGCTTGATCGTATCGACGACCACGTTGGCCGGCGACGCCGTCAGGAACGAGTGTCGCAACGGCGCGGGCCGGCCTCCCCCGGTCCAGAGCATCGGACGCTCAAAACACAAGGCGCGCCCGACCGTGTCGGCGGCACGCCAATCGCCTTGATGGGGATAGATCGCATAGCGCATCCGGTGACGCCCGATATCGGCCTGCGGATCAGGCAACTCTGCGCCGCGCAGCAGCGTCAGCGCGAGCTGGTTGCCGAAGGCCGAATAGCCATGACGGCAATCGCTGAACAATGACACGCCGAAATCCGGCTCGGCCATATCGGCCCAGCGATGACCCGGCACTTCGTACCTGGCCGCATCGGCATCCGTATTGGCATGCGTCGGCCGCTCGGTTGCGCCGAACATGGTCTCATAGGTGACGTTCGATGCCCGGCAGGCCACGGGGAACATGACCTTCAGCGTCGTCTTGCGCTCCTGCCAATCGACCGTCGTTTCGAATTCGAGATGATCCGCGCCGGCATCGAGGCGGATCACCTGGCAGAGCCGGCTGGCGCGTCCGAGCCCGCGCTCGAAGCGCACCTCGCCGCGCAGCCCGCCATCCGACACCACCTCGCAACTCACCTCCCCCGTCACGTCGCGCGCGGTCTCAAGCGCAAATGGATCGATATCCCATGCCTCGAAGTCGAGAGGCCTGTCATCGAGCAGCAGCAGGCGCGCCGCCGATGATGCGAACGTCTCGCGGCCGGTCGGTACATGCAGCAGCGATCGGACGAGTCCAGTGCGGTCAATTCGCGCCTTCAGCCGCGTATTCGACAGCACGAAGCCGTCCGGATCGGCGGAGACGGCAACAACTTCAGCGGTCGTCGTGGTTTCTCCCGCCGCAAACGGCGCGGCGACGACATGGCGCAGCACGCCATCGGGATCGGACGCGATCTCGGCGCGCGCACGGCCCAGCGTGTTGACCGGCGTCCAACCGGCGTCTTCGGAATCGCGCGGCGATTCGGAATCGCACGGCGATTCGGAATCGCACAGCGCCGCCAGCAGGGCTTGCGTGCGGCGCCCGGCTTCCTCCGCCACCCCGGCGAGTTCGACCTCCGCCCGCTCATAGACCTCGCGAATGCTGCTGCCGGGGATGATGTCGTGGAACTGGTTGACCAGCAGCGTACGCCACAGCCCTTCGATCTCCTGCGCGGAGGGCGCCGGTTGCTGCCAGGCGCTCGCAACCGTGGTCACGAATTCGAGTGCCTGAAGGCCAGCCTCGCAGGCGCGGTTGAGGCGCTTGGTCTCGGCCTGCGTGGTGTAGGTGCCGCGGTGATATTCGAGATAGAGCTCGCCTTCGATCGTCGCCAGATCCTGCGCAGACATCGCCAGGCGGTCGAAGAATTCGTCGGCGGTACGGATTTGAATCCGCGGAAGCCCCTGCAGGTCCTTGGTCCGCTGCAACGTTTCGAGCATCGTCTCGTCGGCGCCGCCACCGCCATCGCCATATCCGAACAGATAGAGCGCATCGGGTGATCGATCGGCGTCCTTGTAGTTGGCGGCGTGATAGCGGAGCTCCGCAAGCTGCGCCGATCCGTTGTAGGTGTCCGCCGGCGGGAAATGTGCCAGCACCGTGCTGCCGTCCAGTCCACGCCAATGGAAGCTGTGATGCGGCGGCGAGGTGAACTTGTTCCAAGACAGCTTCTGGGTCAGAAAGCGTGACATCCCCGCCGACTGCATCAGCTGCGGCAGCTGAGCATCGTAGCCGAACACGTCAGGATTCCAGAACACAGTGGAGCGTGCGCCGAACGTTCGCTCGAAATAGCGCTGACCATAGAGGAACTGTCGGCACATCGACTCGCCCCATGGCAGGTTGCAGTCCGGTTCGATCCAGCTGCCGCCTACCGGAATCCATTGACCCGCCTCGGCCTTGGCGCGGATCCGTGCGAACAGATCAGGGTCGTGCTGCTCGATGACGGCATATTGATAGGCCTGCGAGCAGGCGAACTTGAAATCGGGATATCGGTCCATCAACGCGACGGCCGTGGAGAAGCTGCGCTGCGCCTTGCGGCGGGTTTCCGCCAGCGGCCACAGCCACGCGGTGTCGAGATGGGCGTGGCCGATCGCCGACATCTCGTGGGCAATGGTGCCGTTGCGCGCCGCCAGCAAGCCGTTGAGGATCTCCCGCGCTGCCGGCCATGTCGCGCGATCGTCGGGATCGGCGATGTTGCAGACACGGTTGAGATCGTGCAGCAGGCGTCCCGCCCAGGTCCGATCCAGCGCCGGCTGCGCTGTCTCGCCAACGGCTCCGTATGACCTGCTCTTTGTCGTCGGGTCCCGATCGGCCTCGAGCTGACGAAGCACGTCGTAATCAAAATAGAACGCGGAGGCCTCGGGATCGCAGCGGCGCAGCTCGCACGCCGCCAGCGCGTAGGCCTGCGGGTCGCTCCAGAACGCACCGAACAGACCGTTGCAGGCAATTTCCACATGGAAGCCTACGGTCTCCCCACCGCGCGCCGACTGAATGAGCGGCGCGACATGGCGGCCGGGATTCAGCCCCTGCGACGAGCGTCCGTCGAGCCAAAGCAGAGCTTCCGACCGGCTGTCCCAATACAGATCCACGCGCGAGCCGGCCCAGGCCGCCGGCACCTCGGCCACGACCCGCACCCAATAAGTCGCCCATAGCGGCCCCAGCGTCTCGCCCAATGCGACCGGCCGATAATCGAGATCGAGCGCCTCCCCAAGGCTGATTCGCTCGGTGGGACCGGCGAGTTCGAGCGAGGTGACCGGCACGCGGTCGGCACGAGTCTTCTGTTGCAGCCGCTCCGCGAACAGCTCCAACCGGCGCCGCGTGTACTGCGGGTAGCGGCCGCGAATCCGGGCTACCGCGGGATTGCCGCCATCTCGATCCGTTTCATTCATCAGGTTTTTCAGCCATGTGACGAATGAGTACCTAAGCCGAATTCGTTGAGGCTTGATTATGGCAACGGGTCGCTTCGCGGACCTCACCACACCAAGGGTGGAGGCAATATCCAAAACTGTCTTTGCCTGACCCAATCCTTATACCCTGGGCTCGGGTTTTATCCACCTCGCCAGCAAGAAGCGCGCCCGGCAGCAACCGGGCGCGCTTGTCTCTCACGCAACGCGATGTGCGTTAGTCGGTCGAGTACTTGAACTCAGGCATCGCCTTCAGCTCATCCTTGGTCGAACTGAACACGGCGTGATCCGGATACCAGGGATTCGGCTTCGACGCGGCTGCCGCCGGCGCCGCGCCCGTGGTCGTCGACTTGCTGGTGCTGTCGGCGCCGGTGTTCGAGGCGCCGGTGTAGGCGATCGGCTCGCTGACGAACTTCACCTTGTCGAACGGAACCGCAACCAGATGCTCGCCGACACCAAGGAAGCCGCCGACGCCGATCACGACCGCCTTGATGGCACCGCTCTTGTCCATCAAGAGATCGTTGATCGAGCCGACGCTCTCGTTGCTATCGTTGTACACGCTGAGGCCGGCGACCTTGGACGCGCGCCAGTTGCCCTTATACGAGGACGGCGACGTGGTTGACGTGGTCGAGGTCGACGCCCCCGGAGACATCTTGTCGCCCTTGTCGGTTGGCGTCTGCGCAAAGGCGACGGTTGCAAGCAGCGCGGTGCCGGCGAAGCCGGCGATGATGGATTTGACCAACATTGATGGCTCTCCTCTCGTAAAATCGATACAGGGAGAACCTGTCACCTTCGCAACTGTTCCTAACCGAACGCGCGCCCAAAAGCCGCTCCAATGCAGAGGAACGCCATGGAAGCGATGCGGCAAGCCCAAGCGCGCCCCCTTTCCAACGCATGGAGCGTTACGGTGCTTGACGAAAGCGATCGTCACCTCTCAAGTACGCTGCGGTTGAGCCTCACGACTGCGCCGGACGCGCAGTCCCTGATGTGACGATGTTTGGCTCACTAAGTCGTCCCGGCGAACCGCGCTGCACAAGCCGGCGCTCGCCCCCGTACGCAGCATCAATCGACACGCGTCGATCGTGGGCGCCGATCACCACGCAATCAGAAACCGCCCCAATAGGGCGGCACGCCGTAGAAGCGATGCAGCTCGACTTCCTGCGAGCGATCGCCCCAATCGAAATCCTTGTCGGCGCGGAACGACGGCGCGCGTTTCAGCTCGTCGTCCTCGATGTCGAGCTCGTAGGCCTCGAACTTCGGGTTGTAGTGCAGCCGGCCCCACGGCAGCGGAATGAGGTTGGTTCCGATACCGAGGAAGCCGCCGAAGCTCAGCACCGCGTATGACACCTTGCCCGAGATCTTGTCGATCATCAGCCGCTCGATATGGCCGATCATGTCGCCATTCGGACGGCGCACCGCCGTCCCCTCGACCCGGTCGCTCGCAATGAGTTGATGCGGTCTGGTCCTGACATCGACGGTCATCTCACCCTCCTGACCTGAAAGGGAAACAACGCGCCGCCGGGGGAACGGGTTCCGCCCCGGATATGACAACCAGCCTTCCCTTTTCGGGCCGCCGTGGTCTTGGCGATTCCGGGGGGCGCGGCCGGAAGAGTTCGGCCCGAATTTCAACGCATTAGCTTGATGACAGAACGATAACTATTCTCTGCGGTGGCGACCTGTTAACCCGATCTGCCGGGCAAGATTCCAGAAATGCACTGAAACAAAATTCCTGAGCCGCTTTCCCCGAATCACGGACAAAAGATCGGTATGACCCAGGCTGCGCCCAATATCCTTGTCGTCGAGGACGACCGCGAGACACGGTCCCTCATCGCAAAATATCTCCGCACCAATTCCTGTCATGTCACGACCGCCTCTGACGGCCGCGAGATGGCAAAGGCAATGACCGACCACCGCGTTGATCTGCTGGTGCTCGACGTCATGCTGCCCGGCGAGGACGGCCTCAGCCTGTGCCGCAAGGTGCGGGCGGAGTCGCAGACGCCGATCATCATGCTGACGGCCCGCGGCGAGGACGTCGACCGCATCCTCGGCCTCGAGATGGGCGCCGACGACTATCTGGCAAAGCCGTTCAACCCGCGCGAGCTGCTGGCGCGGATCAATGCGGTGCTGCGCCGGCAAGCCGCCGCACGCAACGCCAGCGCGATCGAGGGTGCGACCACGCTGACCTTCCTCGGCTGGCGCATCGACATCCGCCTGCGCGAGCTGCGCAACCCGGATGGAGCGCGCGTCGCCATGACCAGCGCCGAGTTCGACCTGCTCCGGACCTTCTGCGAGCGGCCCGGCCGCGTGCTGTCGCGCGACAGCCTGCTCGACCTGACGCAGGGTCGCAGCGCCGGCTCGTTCGAGCGTTCGATCGACGTGCTGGTCAGCCGCATCCGCCGCAAGATCGAGCCCGATCCGCAGGAGGCCACCATGATCAAGACGGTGCGTTCCGGCGGCTATGTGTTCACTCCGAGGGTGGAGGCGGTTGCCGCCACGAGCAACTGACGATGAAGCTGCTGCGCGTGCTGAGTCTGCGGGGGATCGGCGCCCAGATGGCGGCGCTGGTCGTCGTCTCGATCGTCGCGCTGCACCTGATCATCACCGCCACCTTCCTGATCCATCGCCCGGACCGGTCGGAGCCTCCGGATCGCTGGCACACCCAGCTCGCCGCCGCCGCGCAACTCCTGGGGCATTCCCCGGCATCGGAGCGTCCGCGGCTCGAGGCCGACGTTGCCCGCACCTTCCCACAACTTGCGATCGGCGACCTGCCGGCCGATAGCGGTGCGCTCACCGAGACCGACAGCCCGAGCCTGCACGCGCTGCGCCGGCTCGGCGCCGGCTATCGCGTATTCCTGCTGCCGCGCGAGGCGGGCAGTCCGCCGCATGACGGCGAGACTCGCCGCGTCGCGATCCGCCTGCCGGACGGCGCGATGTTCGCCGCGAACCTGATGCCGGATCAACACATGCGGCCGTTCTGGGGCGGGCCGTGGATGATGACGGTGCTGTTCGCCGTCATCAGCGTCACCCTGCTCGGCCTGTGGGCGGCTTGGGCGCTGACCGCGCCGCTGTCATCCTTCGTCAAGGCCGCCGAGACCTTCAGCCTGAACGGCGCCGCGGCTCCGCTGCCGGAGCGCGGCCCCGAGGAGATCCGCTCGCTGGCCAAGGCGCTGAACCGGATGCGCGAGCGCATCACCACATTGATCGACGATCGCACCAAGATGCTGGCCGCCATCAGCCATGATCTGCGCACGCCGATCACGCGGATGCGGCTGCGCGCCGAATTCATCGAGGACGAGACCAATCGCCACCGCATGCTGCGCGACCTCGACCAGATGCGCTCGATGCTGGAATCGGTGCTGTCGTTCCTGCGCAACGACCGCAAGCTCGAGGAGATGACGCTGGTCGACATCGCGAGCACACTGCACCTCGTCACCGACCAGTTCGCCGACATGGGACACAAGGTCAACTACGAAGGCCCGCAGCACGCGATGGCGACCGCGCGGCCCGCCGACCTGCATCGCTGCATCACCAATCTGGTGGACAATGCCGCGCGCTTCGGCGGCGAAGTGACCGTCCGCCTCGACGTCGGGCCCGATCGCCTCGTCGTCGACATCGAGGACGATGGCCCCGGCATTTCGGACGCGCACAAGGCAAGCGTGCTGGAGCCGTTCGTGCGCGGCGACCAGGCGCGCAACATGGATGAGGCCGAGGGCTTCGGACTTGGCCTGTCGATTGCCAACGCCATCGTGCTCGCGCATGACGGCACCTTGTCGCTGCACGATCGCAAGCCGCACGGGCTGGTGGTCCGGATCGAATTGCCGGCGCGACAGCAGCCGTTGCAGAAATCCGCGGCCTGATCAGGCCAAGCCGATCGGCGACGAAGCTGACTGATAACTAAGGCGTCAGGCGGCGAGCGGCGTAATAAGCTCCGCTTCCTCGTAGATCGCGATGGCCTCGAAGCGGTAATTGCAGGCGCGGCAATTCCACAGATAGGACGTGCGGCCTTCGCCGTGCTCCACCCAATCGGGGCGGGCAATCGGCTTGCCGCATTGCGCGCAGGGATTTTCGCGAGGCATATAGCCGGTGTCCTGACGGACCATGGCGCATCTCCCGAATGTTGTTTCTTGCGTGCTTTGGAATGACAGGCGCGCTGACTAAACGCTGCCATCAAACGGAGTGTAGACCTTCACTGAGTCGTTTGCACGACAAACCGGTATGGATGGCGTGCGGCAAAGTCGGCCAAAAAAACTGAAGCAGAAAATTTGCGGCAGACAATTTTCGGCTGAGACGATTGAAGCGAACAATTTGCAGCATCTCGCAATTGCGTCGCCCGGTTCGCCGACATCCGGACAATCACGAACGCAGATCGTTCGCTTGTGCGAAGGTTTTGCCACATTCCTGCCCGCTCGCCGTACCAATGAGACCGCAGAACCGACGCGCGTTTGATCACCCGGGCGAACCGAGATGAAGACCGTTCAGAGCCTTAGCTTCCTGGCCGCCATCGCGGTGCTGGCGTCCTGCGCCAGTGCGCAGGCGCAATCGCGGGCGCAATATGAGGCGATGGTGGCGGCCGAGGCCCAGGCAAACCTGGTGCCGGAAGAGCTGGTGCATCGCGTCATCGTCCGTGAAAGCAAGTACCATCCGCAGCTGATCGGGCGCGGCGGCACCATCGGGCTGATGCAGATCAAGCTCGGCACCGCGCGCGGCCTCGGCTACACCGGTACCGCCGAGGGTCTGCGCGATCCCGGGACCAACCTCAAATACGGCGTCAAATACCTCTCCGGCGCCTATCGCGCCGCCAATGGCGATCACGACCGAGCCGTGCGTTATTTTGCGGGCGGGTATTACTACGTCGCAAAGCGCCAGCGCGGGGGTCACCTCAAGGAGGCGATGCATGGCGGCGCCGGTGCACCACCGAAAGAGCTCGCCAGACAGGGGCAACTGTCGGACCAAATGTCGGCCGACACCGCCGAGCCGAAGCCGGAACAGGCCGAAAAATAAAGCCGATCGCGTTCACCCCGCGGGCGCGCAGGGCACAGCCCCCGCTGTCCTCGACGCGCCCCCTCACCGCAAATCATGCGATCATTCGGCAGCGCACCTCTTGCGCGCGGCTGCGGCACCTCGGCGCGCCGGCGCCCAGCATACACGTTGACACACAAGCCCATCCGCCTACATTAGGGGCGTTCCGAGGGGTGCTCCGAAGGAGGAGCTGAGATACCGCAAGCTTGGGCTTAGCCAATATGGCGATCAGTCCGGGACCGCGGTGACCCTTTGAACCTGATCCGGGTCATGCCGGCGAAGGGACAGGGATGTATCAGACGTCACGACTGCGGGGGGATTCCCCCGTCTCCATCATCGGCGCAGGCATAGCCGGCGCTTGGCATGCGTTGTTGCTCGCAGAGGCCGGACGTGCGGTCACCCTGCATGAGCGCAGTGACGCCGCGATGACGGAATCCACAAGCCATTGGGCCGGCGGGATGCTGGCGCCCTGGTGCGAAGCGGAGGCCTCCGAGCCGGTGATCTCGCGCCTTGGCCTGCGCTCGCTCGACCTGTGGCGGCAGCATTTTCCGGAAACGGCGTTCAACGGCTCGCTGGTGGTGGCGCATCCGCGCGACCGGGCCGATTTCGAGCGCTTTGCCCGCCTCACCACCGGCCACATCAGGCTCGACGCCGAGGGCGTTCGCGCGCTCGAGCCGTCGCTCGAGGGCCGCTTCCGTGACGGCCTGTTCTATCCCGACGAGGGCCATGTCGAGCCGCGCCGCGTGCTGCCGCGGCTGCATGCCGCGATCGCCAGGGCCGGCGGCGCCATCGAATTTGGCAGCGAAGCCGAGGCCCGTGATCTCGACGGCATTGTGATCGACTGCCGCGGCCTCGCCGCGCGCGACCGCGAGCCGACGCTGCGCGGCGTCAAGGGCGAGATGATCATCATCGAGACCGCGGAGGTCGAGCTGTCGCGCCCGGTGCGACTGATCCATCCGCGCTGGCCGCTTTACGTGATCCCGCGCGGCGACGGCCGCTTCATGCTGGGCGCGACCTCGATCGAGGCCGAGGACAATGGCGTCAGCGTGCGCTCGGCGCTGGAACTGCTCGGGGCCGCCTACGTCGTGCATCCGGCCTTTGGCGAAGCGCGCATCGTCGAATTTGGCGCCGGCCTGCGCCCGGCCTTTCCCGACAATCTGCCGAAAATCAGGATCGAGCAGGAACGCATCACGGTGAACGGACTCTACCGTCATGGCTTCCTGCTCGCGCCGGCGCTGGCCGAGCTGACGCTCGCCTATCTCGCGCGCGGCGAAATCGACAATGAGGTGATGCAATGCGCGTGATCGTCCAATGCGTGTAATTGTTAACGGCGAGCAGCGCGAGATCGCGGCTTCCAGCGTCGATGCGCTGCTGGCCGAGCTCGACTACGAGGGCTCGCATTTCGCGATCGCGCTGAACTACGACGTGGTGCCGAAGAGCCGCTGGGCCGAGACCGCACTCAAGGCCGGCGACGAGATCGAGATCATCACGCCGCGGCAGGGAGGGTGATGGGATGCGCCATCGCACCATTTACTCCGCTGTCATCGCCCGGCTTGACCGGGCGACCCAGTACGCCGCGGCCTCTCGGTTCACGGCATGGCCTCTGGAATACTGGATCCCCGCTTTCGCGGGGATGACGACCACATTTGAGGAGACACCTCGGACATGGTGAATTTCTACGGCAAATCCTTCCCCTCCCGCCTCTTGATCGGCACCGCGCTGTATCCATCGCCTGCGATCATGCAGAACGCGATCCGCGCCTCCGGCGCCAGCATCGTCACGGTGTCGCTGCGGCGCGAGGCGGCGGGCGGCAAGACCGGCGATGCGTTCTGGGCGCTGATCCGCGAGCTCGGCGTCACCGTGCTGCCGAACACCGCGGGCTGCCGCAGCGTGCGCGAGGCCGTCACCACCGCAAAGCTCGCGCGTGAATTGTTCGACACGCCGTGGATCAAGCTCGAGGTGATCGCCGACAACGACACGCTGCAGCCCGACGTGGTCGGCCTGGTCGAGGCCGCCGCCATCCTGGTCAAGGACGGTTTTGAGGTGTTCCCCTATTGCACCGAGGATCTTTCCGTCGCCACGCGCCTGGTCGAGGCCGGCTGCAAGGTGGTGATGCCGTGGGCAGCGCCAATCGGCAGCGCCAAGGGCATCACCAACCGCGACGCGCTGAAGCTTTTGCGCGACCGCCTGCCCGACATCACGCTGGTGGTCGACGCCGGGCTCGGCGCGCCGTCGCATGCCGCCGAGGCGCTCGAGCTCGGCTATGACGCCGTGCTGCTCAACACCGCGGTTGCAAAAGCCGCCGACCCCGTTGCGATGGCCAACGCCTTCCGCCTCGGCGTCGAGGCCGGCCGCACCGCCTACGAAGCCGGGCTGATGGAAGCCCGCGACTTCGCCTCCCCGTCCACCCCTGTCGTTGGGACTCCGTTCTGGCATGCCGTATCCTGATCCGTTCTATCCCGTCGTCGACAGCATTAAATGGGTCGAGCGCCTGACCAAGCTCGGCGTCGGCACCATCCAGCTCCGCGCCAAGGACCTCGACGATGCCGGGGCGCTGCAGATCGTCAGCGATGCGCTCGCGGTCACCAAGGGCACGCCGACCAAGCTCGTCGTCAACGACTACTGGCGCGCGGCGATCGTCGCCGGCGCCGAGCATCTGCATCTCGGCCAGGAAGACCTCGCGGGAGCCGACCTTGCCGAGATCCGCAAAGCGAAGCTGACGCTCGGCGTCTCCACCCATGACGACGCCGAACTCGCCACCGCGCTCGCGGCCAAACCCGACTATGTCGCGCTCGGCCCGATCTTCTTCACCACGCTGAAGTCGATGCGGTTCGAGCCGCAGGGCGTCCCGAAGATCACCGAGTGGAAGAAGCGCATCGGCTCCATCCCCCTTGTCGCGATCGGCGGCATCAAGTTCGAGCACGCCGCCGAGATCTTCGCCGCCGGCGCCGATTCGATCGCCGTCGTCAGCGACGTCACCCAGAACGCCGACCCCGACGCGCGGGTCCGGCAGTGGCTCGGCCTCAGCGCGGAGGCCGCATGATGCGCACGTTCGCCCCGCCGACTCTGCCGTCATCGCCCGGCTGGACCGGGCGATCCAGTACGCCGCGGCTTCTCCGTATCCCGCCGCAGCCTCTGGAATACTGGATCCCCGCTTTCGCGGGGATGACAGCGGTACTCATCTCTCGCGCAGCAATGCCAACGAATTGAAGCAAGGAGGATCCCTCATGAACATTCGCTCCAACCCCGACACCACGCTCCCCGCCGTCACCACCGGCTCGCTGCCCGCCTCGCGCAAGATCTTTGCGACGCCGGAGGCCGCGCCCGACCTGCGCGTGCCGCTGCGCGAGATCATGCTGTCGGAAGGCGCCGGCGAGCCGAACCTGCCGGTCTATGACACCTCGGGCCCCTACACCGATCCCGCCGTGACGATCGATGTCAACAGCGGCCTGCCGCGCAACCGGCTCGCCTGGGTCAAGGAACGCGGCGGCGTCGAGGAATATCAGGGCCGCAGCATCAAGCCGGAGGACAACGGCAATGTCGGCGCCTCGCACGCGGCAAAGGCGTTCACCGCGCACCACATGCCGCTGCGCGGCCTCGACGGCCACAAGATCACGCAGCTCGAGTTCGCCCGCGCCGGCATCATCACCAAGGAGATGATCTACGTCGCCGAGCGCGAGAATCTCGGCCGCAAGCAACAACTGGAGCGCGCGGAAGCCGCGCTTGCCGACGGCGAGAGCTTCGGCGCGGAGGTCCCGGCCTTCATCACCCCGGAATTCGTCCGCAGCGAGATCGCGCGAGGACGGGCCATCATTCCCTCCAACATCAACCATGCCGAGCTGGAGCCGATGATCATCGGCCGCAACTTCCTGACCAAGATCAACGCCAATATCGGCAATTCGGCGGTGACCTCGTCTGTAGAAGAGGAGGTAGACAAGATGGTGTGGGCGATCCGCTGGGGCGCCGACACCGTGATGGACCTCTCCACGGGGCGCAACATCCACACCACCCGCGAATGGATTTTGCGCAACTCGCCGGTGCCGATCGGCACCGTTCCGATTTACCAGGCACTGGAGAAGTGCGAAGGCGATCCCGTCAAGCTGACCTGGGAGCTCTACAAGGACACGCTGATCGAGCAGTGCGAACAGGGCGTCGACTATTTCACGATCCACGCCGGTGTGCGGCTGCCCTACATCCACCTCACCGCCAACCGCGTCACCGGCATCGTGTCGCGCGGCGGTTCGATCATGGCGAAGTGGTGCCTGGCGCATCACAAGGAGAGCTTCCTCTACAGCCATTTCGACGAGATCTGCGACCTCATGCGCAAGTATGACGTCTCGTTCTCGCTCGGCGATGGCCTGCGCCCCGGCTCGATCGCGGATGCGAACGATCGCGCGCAGTTCGCGGAGCTGGAGACGCTCGGCGAGCTCACCAAGATCGCATGGGACAAGGGCTGCCAGGTCATGATCGAGGGCCCCGGCCACGTGCCGATGCACAAGATCAAGATCAACATGGACAAGCAGCTCAAGGAGTGCGGCGAGGCGCCGTTCTATACGTTGGGACCGCTGACGACAGACATCGCGCCGGGCTACGACCACATCACCTCGGGCATTGGCGCGGCCATGATCGGCTGGTTCGGCTGCGCCATGCTCTGCTACGTCACGCCGAAGGAGCATCTCGGCCTGCCCGATCGCAACGACGTCAAGGTCGGCGTCATCACCTACAAGATCGCGGCTCACGCCAGCGATCTCGCCAAGGGCCACCCCGCCGCCCAGCTGCGCGACGACGCGCTCAGCCGCGCCCGCTTCGACTTCCGCTGGCAGGACCAGTTCAACCTCGGCCTCGACCCCGAGACCGCGAAGAACTTCCACGACGAGACCCTGCCGAAGGAAGCCCACAAGGTCGCGCATTTCTGCTCGATGTGCGGCCCGAAATTCTGCTCGATGAAGATCACCCAGGACGTCCGCGACTACGCCGCGACGCTCAACGATCCGACCGGCGTCGGGGCGTCGATCTCAGGCACCATCGAGGACGGCATGGCGCAGATGAGCGCCAAGTTCAAAGAGATGGGCGAGAACTTGTATCTCGACGCGGACAAGGTGAAGGAGAGCAATCGGGTGTTGTGAGGAGTCGGAAGCGACGCCGGCTTGCACGGCGTCGCTGCCACCATGGAGTGCTCACCCCTTAAGGTCCGAACACCTTTGTTGCACCGACTAACACTCCGGGCGACAAAATATCGATCAGAGGACGTTCCTGTCTAAATGGGCGCGCCATGATAAAGACCACCAAGCAAATAGCGGCTTATCGTCAAATCGTCGCAGCGATAGAACACCTGCATAAAAAGGACTATGAGTGCGCGATAACGCTCGCAGGCGCAGCCGAAGGGCAAGTGAAAGAAAGATCACAGATCACCTATTTCGATTAATCCTGAAGAAGTTCAGTTCGGACGAAGCTAACGCCTTCATACATTGGCTCAAACACCCATCTGGTCCGGACGGCGCAGAGATAAGCCAACAGGAAGTCGTCATAACGATCGTCCGCGCAATACAAAAGTACATCGGCACCTACGAAACAAACCATCCACACTTTACGACATTCAGCGAGTGGTGCATTGCAAGCGGCTATACGAAGAAGCCGCTCATGGAGGAAAAGGTCTGATCGGAAGGACAGACCCATCACCCGGCCACTAGCACGCGCCCGTCATCTACTAATTTTTCTTGTCGTACTTAAAAACTGGCGTGAGAGCGCGCACTTCAGGAAAGAGTTGCACCAACTGCTCGGTTACGTGGCAGGAGTATTTTTGCAGAGGACCAGTCAACATTCCGCTCTGGCAAAGCATGACCCGATCTAGATAAGGAGCATACGGCTCCAACCAACGAGTAGAAATCGGCTTGGTTCTTGAGTCGAGTACGTGCCAGATCGCCCGAATTATCACTCCTCACGATTTCATCTATCTTCTGGATCGCTCGTCGATACTCACCCACTGTATCTTCCATCTTCTCCCATTCCGGGTCGCGACCGCTAAACGCGGCGTCCAAATCGTCTTGGGAATAAGACTTGGGTCCCTCTTCGATCAACAACAGGAGTTGGGCGATGAATTCGCTATCTCGCATCTGCTTTCGCGATGCAGGTTGGATAAACGGAAAATTCCTTAGGAGAGTCGCGAAGGTCCATTCCGACAATTCCTCCACCTTGGAAATAAACAACCCCGAAAACTTTGCGTGGCGCAACTCTTGACGAGTCAGCTTGGCAACGTTTCGATTAATGCGATCGAACACCGTATTAATGAGGTTTTCATCCTCCGATGGAATGAATTCGACAGCAAATTGATATCTCCAGAAACCGCGCTTTGTGTCGTCATCCAAATCTTTGAAGTATTTGTCGCGATGTTTTGCAATCGACGCCTCGGAGGAGACGGGAAATTGATTCCCGGCAAACTCGAATAGAGTGAGCAGCCGCTGTTTACCATCGACAACGCTGTACTTTGCCACACCTTCTGGAGCGATATCCTCGTAAAGAAATATAGCTGGACAAGGATACTCATTGAGAACGGTGTCGATGAAGAAATCCTTGTAGGGTTGATTCCAGATGCTCCTCCGTTGATAGGGAGGATCCATTTCTAGAAGGTTCCTGTTATACAGATCCCATAGCCAGGACAGGGATTGGAAGGTTGCTTTTCGTTGCACTTTGCTCGCGCCATAGCTGCGGTTAGACATGTAACTACTTTTAAATGAACACCCTATGAGCAGAGAACGCAATACAGAGACGGTTGATAGGACCGATCTAATCTCCGTCCTGCGCCACAAAAACCTATTTATACAGCAAGCGCGGCCCGAATGAGGGTAGCAACGGAATCAAGCCACTGATAGACGAAAGTCTATGCCAACGCGCTAACCGCCACCGCCTTTACGTTGGGCCCTGCCCCAAGCTCAATCTCCCGATACCCCTCCGCCGCCACCCCATTAATGATCGCCAAAAACTTCGGCGTGCCGCCGTTGTAGACGAAGTACCGGACCGTCCCCTCTTCGTGGCCGGCGACGTTGGAGTTGTAGCCGGTGAACCACGACTTGGCTTTGCGCATCAGCATGATCTCGTACATCTTGACGACATGCGCGGTCCAGCGCTGCTGCGCCTCTTCCGTGGCGTCGGCGCGGGTCAGGCCGCGGTCCCACATGTATTGCAGGAGATTGGTGCACCAGTTGACGCCGTTCTCGATGCCGCGCGGGAAGTTGGTCGACGCGGAGGCGCTTTGCGGGCCCGTGGGCATCAACAGGTTCGGGAAGCCGTGGACGAGCATGCCGAGGAAGGTGGATGGCGCGTGCTTCCATTTGTCGGCGAGTTTTTCGCCGCCGATGCCCCTGATGTCGATCAGGTCATACGCGCCGGTGATGGCATCGAAGCCGGTGGCGTAGACGATGATGTCGAAGTCGTAGTCGCGCGCCGTGGTGCGCAGGCCATTCTCGGTGACGCGCACCAGCGGAGTCCCGCTGAGATCGACGAGATGGACGTTGTCGCGATTGTACGCCTCGAAATAGTTCGTCTCCAGCGGCAGGCGCTGCACGCCAAGGCCGTGATCTTTCGGGATCAGCTTTTCGGCAACCTTGGGATCATTGACGCGGCGGCGGATGCGATCGGCGATATAGGCGGACAGCTCGGCATTGGCGGCCTCGTCCATGAATATCTCACGGAAGTTCGCCAGCCAGATGCCGAAGCCGGGCTCATCGTACAGCCTGTCCCACAGCTTAAGCCGCTCCTCGCGGCTCACCTCGTAGAAACCGCGCTTGTCGGGTCCGTGCACGAAGCTGCCGGGCGTCAGCGCGCAGGCGGCGAAGATCTCGTCATAGCGGGCGCGGATGTCGGCCATTTCCTCGTCAGAGATCGCGCTGTTGTTGAGCGGCGCGCTCCAGTTCGGCCGGCGCTGGAACACGGTGAGCTCGCCGACCTTGTCCGCGATCTCGCCGATCACCTGGATGCCGGTGGCGCCGGTGCCGATCACGGCAACCTTCTTAGCCGCGAGATCGACCGGCTCGTGCGGCCAGTAATAGGTGTGGAATGAGCGGCCCTTGAAGTCGTCGATCCCCGGCAGGCGCGGCATGGTCGGCGCCGAGAGCAGGCCGATCCCCAGCACGACGAAGCGGCAGCTCAGCTCGCGGCCGTCACTGATCCTGAGCTGCCAGAGATCGCGCGCCTCGTCGAAGCGCATCGCCTCGACCTTGCAGTTGAACTGCATATGCCGGCGCAGATCGAACTTGTCGGCGACGTAGTTGAGGTAGCGCAGATTCTCGGGCTGGCCGGAGAAGCGCTCCTTCCAATGCCACTCGTCGAGCAGCTCGCGCGAGAACGAGAAGCCGTAGGTGTAGCTCTCCGAGTCGAACCGGCAGCCCGGATAGCGGTTCCAGTACCAGGTGCCGCCGAGATCGGGCGCGGCTTCCAGCACGGTGGCATCGATGCCGAGATCGACCAGCCGCTTGATCTGGTAGATGCCGGCAACGCCGGCGCCGACGACAATCACCTCGTAATGGGTTTTCGCCTCTCCCGTCATGTCCGCTCCAAAATTCTTCTTGATCTGTTGGGCTGGATTACAGACCCTTTTGCCCGGTGAGGCAACCGCGCGCGAGGTGCGTTACGGTCAGGCGACTTGTGTTGAGGCGCTGCCTGCACCACATCGATTACTGCAATTCGACGCGCACATCCGGACGGGCATCATGACCGACAATCTCACCGGCGTATGGGACGGCAGCTATGTTCAGCCGGGTGCCGGCATGGTCACGTTTCTGGCGACGCTGATCGACGCCGGCGGCGCGCTCGGGGGCAGCGTGACCGAACCGTGCGTGATGCCGGGCTGCCCGCTCTGCACGCATAATGCCTCGCTCGCAGGTCACCGGTCCGGCAGCGCGGTGTCGTTCGTCAAACGCTACGAGCCGCCGGGCTACGGCTATCACACGGTGCACTATGAAGGCGCGGTCAACGCCGACGCGACGGAGATCGACGGGCGCTGGAGCATCCGCGGCACGGCGTTCTCCGGATCGTTCCTGATGGTGCGCGCGACCGGACCGGCGCAAGCGGTGACAACGGAGGACGAGATCAAGGAGCCGGTGCGCTAGTTCGTAATGGAATTGGTCGAACGACGACCGCGACGGCACTGCGCTCCCTCTCCCCGTTCTCACGGAGAGAGGGTTGGGGTGAGGGGCTGCTTCCACGAGTTCGCAACGCGGTGAGACCTGTACCCCCTCACCCGGAACGCATCTATCAATGCGTTCCGACCTCTCCCCGCAGGCGGGGCGAGGTGAAGCGGAGTCCGCCGCTCGATTCCAGGTGAGGTCATGTGCTGGCGCGTGTATGCTCCACTCAATCCTCCTTTCAGATGCCCGATAACAATCTCCACCGCCTCCCCGACCAGCTCCGCGCCGATCTGCGCCTGGTATTCGTCGGCACCGCCGCCAGCACGCGCTCGGCGGCCGTCGGGCACTATTACGCGCATCCCGGCAACCGGTTCTGGCGCGCACTGCATGAGGCCGGGATCACGTCGCGGCGCTATCGGCCGGATGAGTTCACAGCCCTGCTCGCGCTCGGCATCGGCTTCACCGATCTCTCCAAGACCGGCGCCGGGATGGATCATGAGATCGCGCGGCAGACGTTCGATGTCGTGAGCTTCAGGATGAAGATCGAGACGTTTCGGCCGAAGACGGTGGCCTTCACCAGCAAGAAGGCGGCGAGCCTGTTTTACAACACGCCGACCAGCGCGCTCGCGCTCGGCCGGCAGCCGCACATGAGCGGCTTTCCCGAGGTGTTCGTGCTGCCGTCGCCATCAGGCGCGGCGTCCGGACACTGGACATTGCGGCCGTGGCGCGAGCTGGCTGAGGCGATCACAGGATCGTAGGATGGGTAGAGCGCTGCGCTCTATCCATCATACGAAGCACTTACTCCTTCAACGTGATCGCAAGCCCGCTGAGGTCGACATTGGCCATCAGGCCGACCTGCTTGCCGCTCAATTCGAGCACCGCGCCGTTCTGGTTGGTCAAGAGGATGCCACGCACGCCGGCGCCGAGCGCGACGCCCATGCCGGCCGCGGCATAGACGCCGGCGATATCCTGGGCGCGGCGGATATTGCGCACCCGCCCCTGCAACGTGGTCTGGGAGCCGCCGAACACGAGGCCATAGTCCAGCCCGCCGGCGGTGAGCCCGTAGGTCTGGCCGTGGAAGGTCAGGACGCCCTTGCCGGCCGAGCCGCCGAAGATCCAGCCGCCCTTGAAGATCACGAGCGTCACCGCGCCCTCGTCAGCCAGTGCGGCGGACGTTCCGGTGAGCAGCGCCAGCGCGAGCAGCGCGGCGCGGACGGCGGATGACAATCTCATGGGGAGTTCTCCGGACGAAGTGAAAGCGAGGCGAATCGCGGCAATCCAGCTGACGGCGACAGCGTTGAAATGCCAGCAAGACAGGCGGGATTGCGCTTGTTCCTGATCTTGCGGAGTCTATCATCGCCTGCGCAGGCACGCGACGGTCGCTGCATACGCGCCCACCGCTTTGCGCCATCGCTGAGGTGTTTGCGCAACAGGGATCGGCCTCGATGCACGATTTCACTCCACTTTCCGGCCTCGCCGGCGGCGCGCTGATCGGGCTCGCCGCGGCGCTGCTGATGCTGCTGACCGGGCGGATCGCCGGCGTCACCGGCATCGTCGGCGGCCTGCTCCAGCCCGATACCGCCGACCGCGCCGCCGACCGCTCCTGGCGCATCGCGTTCGTCGCGGGGCTGATCGCGGCGCCCCTGATTGCGGCGCTGTTCGGCGCACCGCTGCCGCGGCCGGCAATGAATGCGAGCCTTGTCGTGATCGCGATCGCGGGCCTTTTGGTCGGGTTCGGCACCAGGATGGGCAATGGCTGCACCTCCGGCCACGGCGTCTGCGGCTTCGCGCGGCTGTCCGGCCGCTCGATCGTGGCCACCATCACCTTCATGCTGACGGCGATCGCGACGGTCGCGATCGTCAGGCACGGGATCGGAGGCTAGCGATGCCTGTTCTCGCAAGCTTCGTCTGCGGCCTGATCTTCGGCGCGGGCCTTCTGATCTCCGGCATGACCGATCCGCGCAAGGTGCTCGGCTTCCTCGATCTGTTCGGCGCGTGGGACGCGACGCTCGCCTTCGTGATGGCAGGCGCGGTCGCAGTTGCCGCATCCGGCTTTGCGATCGCGCGGCGGCGGACCGCGCCCGCTCTCTCGGCACGCTTCCTCTGGCCCGACCGCAACGACATCGATGCGCCGCTGGTTGGCGGCGCCGTGCTGTTCGGCGTCGGCTGGGGCCTGGTCGGCATCTGCCCCGGGCCGGCACTGGTCAACCTCGCCGGGCTTTCGCTGCCGATCGTGGTGTTCGTCGTCGCGATGCTGGCTGGCATGATCGGCAACGAGCTTTGGCGCCGGCGCATGATGGCGCCGCGCGCCATCGAAACTTCTCCCCTTCCATCTCGCGCAGACGGGTGACCCCAATGACAGAAAACACAGCGATCAAGCACTTCCCTCCTCCGCCCGGCGTCAAGGCGCCGCCGCTTTCGTTCGGCGCCCGCGTCGGCGATCTCTTGTTCATCTCGGGCATTCCCGGCTTCGACGCCAACCGCCAACTTCCCGACAGCTTCGAGGCGCAGTTCGCCAACGTCGTGACCAATTTCCGCGCCGTGCTGGATGAGGCGGGCTCCACGATGCGCGATCTCGTCAAGGTCAACGTGCTGCTGACCCGCGCCGGCGACGTCGCCACGATGAACGTCCTTTATGCCGGCGCGTTCGGCCCCGCGCCCTATCCCGCGCGCACCACCTGCGTCGTGGTGGCGCTGCCCGATCCGAAGATGCTGATCGAGATCGAGGGCGTGGCGCAGGTCAAGGGGTGATGTCGTGACGGGTCGCCAATCAAGCCCTTCAGCAGTCCTCGGGCGCATCGCGCCGCGAGAACGTGGAGGCACGACTTACGGACCGTACCACACACGTCCCTGCGAAAGCAGGGACCCATAACCACAAATGCCAATTATTGCGCGACGTCGGAACGCCGAGTCCCGCCTACAACGTCCGCCGCGGAGTATGGGTCCCTGCTTTCGCAGGGACGACGACGTAGAGAGAACGGTGCAGATCAATCCTGTCTGCGCAGCTGTGCAGACGTTCGCTAAAACAACGACCCCTGCCCATCGTCCTCGCGCGGCGTCACCTTGCGCGATGCGGCCTTCTTCGCCACTGGCGCGTCCTCTGCCGCGATCTCTTCCGCGGTCATCGGCAGCAGCAATTGCGCATCGTCGTTGGCGACGGCGTTGACGCGCATCGTCACCTGGTGCCAGGCGAACTCGCCGACGTCGGGGCCCTTCAGCATCGGCATCACGTCGTCGACGTCGTTGGGCAGGCAGTCGAGCCAGCGCGCGAATTGCTCGGGCCTGATCGTGACGGGGACGCGGTGATGCAGCTGCGCTAGATCGGGACTCGCCGGCGCGGTGACGATCGCGACGGTGTCCTGCTCCTCGCCATTCGGCCCCATCCAGGTCTCGGCGAGCGCGGCGAAGGCGACCGGATGGCCGTCGCGGCGATGGATGAAGAACGGCCGCTTGCGGCCGCCGGCATCCTGCCATTCGTAATAGCCGTCGGCCGGGATCAGCGCGCGGCGCCGCTTGATCGCATTCTTGAAGGCCGGCTTGTCCCGCACCGTTTCGGAGCGGGCGTTGATCAGAAGCGAGAAGGTCCGGGGGTCCTTGACCCAGGACGGAATCAGGCCCCAGCGCATTAACTGAAAATGCCGGCCGCCATTCTGCAGCAGCACCACCGGAATCGGCTGGGTCGGCGCAACATTATACCGTGGCGGAAAATTCGGCTGCTCGATATAGCCGAACATCTCGCGCAAGGCCGCCGGCGGCGAGGTAATGACAAAGCGTCCGCACATTTGCCGTCCAGAATGGTATCCGTTTATGCTGCCTTAACTTGGACCGTTAAAGACTGCGATCAATGACCTCAACGGCCGCCATAGCGGGCTCTTCCCCGCGACCGACGTATCCCGGCGAGGCGCGGGCGGCGCTGTTGCGCGCCGCCAACATCAATCCCCGCACCGGGCTTGCGACCGACTACCTCAATCACTTCAACGAAGCCATCATGTTGCTGGAGATGGTCCCGGACCTGCCGGAATGCGCCAGCGATTTCCTGGAATGGCAGCCATTGTCCTATGCCGAGCATTTCACCGCGTCCAATTTCAAGGCGCGCGATCTCGCGATCGAGGCCTATGAGACCGCCGATGCCAGGATCCGGGCTGAATTCGACCAGCTCACCGACAGCATGACGAAGATCCTGACCGAGGTTGGCACGGCGATGCGGCAATTGCAGCAGGACAGGAGCCGGGTCGCGCTCGCCGAGCAGGCGATCGTCTGGGTCAAGCCGCTGGTGATGCAGACCGCCGGTGTCATCAACGGCGCCGCAGAGGCCGATGTCGACAGCATCATGGCGGGCGCCTGATTTATCGGGCATGATCGCCGTCACAACTGGTTCCCATTGCTGTGATCTCTCCCGAACCTCCGATCCGCCCGCAGCTCGCCGTCTCAGGCGCGATTTTTCGCGACGGCAAGGTGCTGCTGGTCCGCCGCGCCCGCTCGCCCGGCAAGGGCTTCTATTCGCTGCCTGGCGGCCGGGTCGAGTTCGGCGAGACGCTGCACACCGCCCTGCACCGGGAGATCGACGAGGAGACCGGGCTGCGGGTCGAGATTCTCGGACTGGCCGGCTGGCGCGAGGTGCTGCCGACCGGCCCCGGCACCGGGCATTACATGATCATGACATTCGCGGCGCGCTGGGCGTCCCGCGAGCCGGTGCTGAACGACGAGCATGACGACTTCAAATGGCTGGCTCCGGAGGAGATCGGCGACCTCAAGGTCACCGGCGGCCTGCACGAGGTCATTGCCGCGGCTCGGCGGCTGGTTTGAGGCCTGTTTGGGGCGCTTGAGCGAGCTCTGCCGCCTTGCCTCGGGCGCATTGAGGGGGCATACCACCGCCATTCCGGAACCCCTGATGATCAAAGCCTTTCTCGCCGTTGTGATCCTGATGTCGGCATGCCTTGCGACGCCCGCCCGGGCGCAGGACGCGGCTGCGCCGTTCGACGGCGACCTGCAGCGGCTGGCCGAGATCCTCGGTGCCCTGCACTATCTGCGCGGCATCTGCGGCTCCAACGAGGGCACCAAATGGCGCAATGAGATGCAGGCGCTGATCGATGCCGAAACCCCCTCCGGCGACCGCCGCGCCCGCATGGTCGCGGGCTTCAACCGCGGCTATAACGGCTTCCAGCAGACCTACCGGACCTGCACCCCCGCCGCCACCGTGGCGATCCGCCGCTACATCGAGGAAGGCTCGAAGATCTCGCGCGACCTGACGGCCCGCTATGCCAACTGACCGCGCGATCTTCTTCGACCTCGACGGCACCCTGACCGACCCGAAACCCGGCATCACCGGCTCGATCCAGTATGCGCTGGAAAAGCTCGGCCGGCCGGTTCCTTCGCAGGACGACCTGACCTGGTGCATCGGGCCGCCCTTGCGGGCAAGCTTTGCGATGCTGCTCGGCGGCGAGGAACTCGCCGACCGCGCGGTCGAGCTCTACCGCGAGCGGTTCGGCGATATCGGGCTGTTCGAGAACAGCGTCTATCCCGATATCGCCGAGGTGCTGGCAGAGCTGCGTGCGCGGCCAGGCCGCATGTTCGTGGCGACCTCAAAGCCGCACGTGTTCGCGACGCGGATCGTCGCGCATTTCGGCCTCAGTGGATATTTCGAGCAAGTGTTCGGCTCCGAGCTCGACGGAACCCGCGTCAACAAGGTCGACCTGCTGGCCTATGCGCTGGCGCAGACCGGGGCCGATCCGGGGAAGGCCCTGATGATCGGCGACCGCAGCCACGACGTGATCGGAGCTACGCGAAATGGCATCCGCGCGGTCGGCGTCACCTATGGCTATGGCACGCCCGAGGAGCTGACCGCGGCCGGTGCCAGCCATCTGTGCGCCTCGCCGCGCGCGGTGCTGGACCATATCCACAGCTCATTTGGTTGATGCGGGCCGGGATAGCCGGAATTCCCCTTTAAATGCCGAAGCGGCCGTTAACCTTTTCGAAAGATGTGGGCTAGTCGGTACCCGCATGCGTGATACATCTCGCGGACCTCGCAGTGGTTCGCTCCTCGAACCGCGCGCATTCATTTTGCAGAGTTTCATGCGCCATCCAGCGTCCTTCCCCCATCACCATGACGACCCGCGGCCCGATCACGAGCAGAAGCAGGCCGCGCTGGGCTACCTGAACGAGGCCTGGGCGGAAGCGCGTCACGACGGCGTCGACGGCGACTGCCTCGCGCAGGCGAGCCTGTTTGCCGCGCTGGCCGAGTTGGTCGGCACCTATGGCGAGGACGCGGTGGCGAAGTTCGCCGAGGGCCTCGCCGCGCGCGTGCGCAACGGCGAGTTCTCGCTGGCGCTCGCTCGGCAGTAGAACCATAGCGTTTTCGAGCGAAGTGGGCCGCCGGTTCGCGTCAAGAAAACGCGTCAAACGCGAATCTACCGCTTCAGCGTCTCGAGGAACCGGACCGGCTCCCCTAGCGACGGCGTCGTGACCTCGCCCTGCCACATCACCCGCCTGCCGCGCACAAAGGTGCCGACCGGCCAGCCCTGCACCCGCACGCCGTCATACGGCGTCCAGGCTGCGCGCGAGGCGATCCACTTGTTGGTGATAGTCTCGCTGCGCTTGAGGTCGACGATGGTGAAGTCGGCGTCGTAGCCCGCCGCGATCCGGCCCTTGCAGGCGATGTTGTACAGCCGCGCCGGTCCCGCGCTGGTGAGATCGACGAATCGCTGTAGCGACAGCCGCCCGGCGTTGACGTGATCGAGCATCAACGGCACCAGCGTCTGCACGCCGGTCATGCCTGACGGCGAGGCCGGATAGCTCTTGGCCTTCTCCTCCAGCGTATGCGGCGCGTGGTCCGAGCCGAGCACGTCGATAATGCCTTGCTCGATGCCGTACCAGATGCCGGCGCGGTGATCGGTCGAACGCACCGGCGGGTTCATCTGGGCCAGCGTACCGAGCCGCTCATAGCACTCCGGCGCGGCCATCGTGAGGTGGTGCGGCGTCGCCTCGCAGGAGGCGACATCCTTGTGGTCGCGCAGATACAGAATTTCCTGCTTGGTCGAGATGTGCAGCACGTGGATGCGCTTGCCGGTCTCGCGCGCGAGATTGACCAGGCGCTCGGTCGCCATCAACGCGGCGGTCTCGTCGCGCCAAACCGGATGCGAGCGCGGATCGCCCTCGATCCGCAGCGGCTTGCGCTCGTTGAGGCGGTATTCGTCCTCGGCGTGAAATGCCGCGCGCCGCCGGATCACCTGAAAGATCCGCCGCAGGCTCTCGTCGTCCTCGACCAGCAGCGCGCCGGTGGAGGAGCCGATGAACACCTTGACACCAGCGCAGCCCGGCGCGCGCTCGAGCTCCGGCAAATCCTGCACGTTCTCGCGGGTGCCGCCGATGAAGAACGCGAAGTCGCAATGCATGCGATGGTGGCCGCGCTTGATCTTGTCGGTGAACGCCGCTTCGGTGACGGTCAGCGGGTTGGTGTTCGGCATCTCGAACACGGCGGTGACCCCGCCCATCACGGCGCTGCGCGAGCCGGTCTCGAGATCTTCCTTCTGCGTCAAGCCGGGCTCGCGGAAATGCACCTGGGTGTCCATCACGCCGGGCAGGATGTGCAGACCCTTGCAGTCGATCACCTCACCGGCCGAGGCCTGGGCGAGCGAGCCGATCGCAGCAATGCGTCCGCCCGCGATACCAATATCGCGCACGCCCTCGCCGTCCTGATTGACCACGGTGCCGGATTTTAGAATGGTGTCGAAATGCTGATTCATCGGTCCTCGGCGCCCGCTTTCTGCTGTGGCGCGGGCCTTGTTCGGCGCACTCTAGCGCCTTAGCTTGGCAGGGGATATCCGCGAGGACAGCGTTTCCCAAGGAACTTGGAAAAAGAGTCGATTTAGCAAATGAAAGCAGCGTTTCTTCCAGATCGAGGCGTGGTCAAGGTCTCTGGCGAGGACGCCCGCAACTTCCTCAACGGCCTCGTTACGACCGACATCGAACAGTTGCGGCCGGGCCAGGCCCGGTTCGGCGCGCTGCTGACACCGCAGGGCAAGATCATCGTCGATTTCCTGATCACCGAGGTACCTGCCGGCCATGGCGGCGGCTTCCTGATCGACGCGCCGCGCGCGCTTGCCAAGGGGCTCGCCGACAAGCTCGGCTTCTACAAGCTGCGCGCCAAGGTCGTGGTCGAGAACCTCTCCGACAGCCTCGGTGTGCTGGCCGCCTGGGATGGCGAACCGGCGGCGATACCCGATCTCGCCTTCGCCGATCCGCGCAACCCATCGCTCGGCTGGCGCATCCTGATCCCGGAAGACCTGAAGCAGAAACTCACTGAGCTGATCGACGCCGATCTCGTCGACAGCAGCGCCTACGAGGCGCACCGGATCGCGACCGGCGTACCGCGCGGCGGACTCGACTTCATGTATGGCGACGCCTTCCCGCACGAGACCAATATGGACCGCCTCAACGGCGTCGATTTCGACAAGGGCTGCTATGTCGGCCAGGAGGTGGTGTCGCGCATGCAGCACCGCGGCACGGCGCGTACCCGCACGGTGAAGGTCGTCCTCGACGGCCCCGCGCCCGAAGCCGGCGCAACGATCCTCGCCGGCGACAAGCAGGTCGGCACCATGGGCTCGACCGCAGGACAAGACGGCCTCGCGCTGGTGCGCATCGATCGCGTCGCCGATGCGCTCGATGCCGGCCTTGTGCTGACCGCGGGCGGCCTGTCGCTTCACCTCGCCGACCCCAACGTTGTCCGCCCCACACCCAAGCAAACCGTCGCATGAGCCGTACCGCGCAACTGCATCCCGACGGCAAGACGCGCTGCCCGTGGCCGGGCGAGGATGCGTTCTACGTCGCCTATCACGACAATGAGTGGGGCGTGCCGGAATATGACGACCGCGCGCTCTATGAAAAGCTGATCCTCGACGGCTTCCAGGCCGGCCTGTCCTGGATCACGATCCTGCGCAAGCGAGAGAATTTCCGCAAAGCCTTCGACGATTTCCAGCCCGAGAAGATCGCGCGCTACACCGACAAGAAGGTGCACGCGCTGATGAACGACGCCGGCATCGTCCGCAACCGCGCCAAGATCGAAGGCGCGGTGGCGAGTGCGAAGGGCTACCTGGAGATCATGGAGAAAGGCCCCGGCTTCTCGAAATTCCTGTGGGACTTCGTCGACGGCAAGCCGAAGGTCAATCAGTTCAAAACCACCGCGAGCGTGCCGGCCTCGACGCCGGTCTCGATCAAGGTCTCGAAGGAGCTCGGCGCGCGCGGCTTCAAATTCGTCGGCCCCACCATCGTCTATGCCTTCATGCAGGCGACCGGCATGGTCAATGATCACCTCGTCACCTGCTTCTGCCACCAGATCTGCAGCGGCAAGCTCCGCACACCGCGGCTCAAGAAGAAATGACCGCGCGCAAATCGACGGAGGCAACCCGCGCCTGGCAGCGGATGTTGTCCGGACGCCGGCTGGACCTGCTCGATCCGTCGCCGCTCGATATCGAGATCGTCGACATCGCACATGGGCTGGCGCGGGTCGCGCGCTGGAATGGCCAGACCAGCGGCGCGCACATCTTCTCGGTGGCCCAGCACACGCTGCTCGTCGAAGCCGTGATGCGCCGGCAGATGCCGCGCGTCGACATCAGCCATCGTCTCGCCGCGCTGCTGCATGACGCACCGGAATATGTCATCGGCGACATGATCTCGCCGTTCAAGGCGGTGCTTGCCGGCGAATACAAGGCGGTGGAGAAGCGGCTGCTGTCGGCGATTCATATCCGCTTCGGCCTGCCTGCGGCGCTGGCGGATGAGATCACCCAGCAGATCAAGGCCGCCGATCGCGGCGCCGCCTATCTCGAGGCCACGCGCCTGGCGGGATTTTCGCAAGCCGAGGCCAAGCGGCTGTTCGGCCGCGATCCGGAATTGCCCGAAGCGACCGAGCGCGACTATCTGACGCCATGGACCGCAGCGAGGGCCGAAAAGCAGTTCCTCGAACGCTTCAGCGCATTACACGTGTCATAGGCGCGGCACAACGAAACCTGCGGCCGGTTGCGCCGCAAAACGAAGAGCGGGCATGGCGCGGCCCGCCTTTGCCCACCCGGGAGCAGCCGTTATAATCCCGCACACCCGATAGCCAAGGACCATCATGCTTCACGTTTGCTCGCTTGCCGCGCTCTCCGACACGGTTCGTGCCACCGGCGCCAGCCATGTGCTGACCGTGATGGCCAATGTCGACCAGGTGCAGCGGCCGCCCTCCGTGCTTCCAGCCAACCATCTGAAGGTGTCGATGGACGACATCGTCGAACAGATGGACGGGTTCGTTGCGCCGAACGAGACGCATATCGAGCGCGTGCTGACTTTCGTGCGCGGCTGGGATCGCCGCGCACCGATGGTGGTGCATTGCTACGCCGGCATCAGCCGCTCGACCGCGAGCGCATTTGCCACCGTCTGTGCGCTCAATCCGCACCGCGACGAAATGTCCATCGCCCGGCTGATCCGCGAGGCCTCGCCGATCGCGTCCCCCAACCGCCTGATCGTCAGCCTCGCCGACAAGGTGCTGGGACGCGAGGGCCGGATGCTGCGCGCGCTCGATGCGATGGGTCCCGGCAGCATGAGCGTCGAAGGCCGCCCCTTCCAGATCGAACTGGAATAGCACGAACGTGCCATACCCGATGGCTTGAACTTCCGGTCCCCTCAGCTGCACTACTAGGTTGCGACGGGCGGCCGGCTGGCCGATGGTCCGGCGCGCCCTGCCGGAGGCCCGATGTTCGATTCGCCGTTCGATTTCCTCACGCTCGTCATCGCCATTGTTGCGATCATTTTCGCGCGCAAGGCGCTGGGCCAGATCTCGGTGCTCCAGCGCCGGCTGGATGCAATCGAGGCCGCAGGCGTGGCCGTCGCGCGGACGGCCGTCCCGCCGCCGCTGGCGCCGCTCCAGGAATTCGAGCAGACCCTTTCCACAGCACCTCCCATCGCGCCGCCACCGCTCCCGGAGGCCGCTCCCGGCGAGCCGGACGCCCAGGCAGAGCCCACCGTGGACGCTGCAAGCGCCACGCCACCACCTCTGCCAGAACCGCCAGCCCCGCCGCAGCCGGCACCCGGCTTCGAGGAGACGCTCGGCACGCGCTGGGTGGTGTGGATCGGCGGCCTGACGCTCGCGCTCGGCGGCTTCTTCATGGTTCGCTACTCGATCGAGGCCGGGCTGCTCGGCCCCGGCGTGCGCACATTGCTCGGCGGATTGTTCGCGCTGGCGCTGCTCGGCGCCGGCGAATGGACGCGGCGCAAGGAAAGCATCTCCAACATCGCAGCGCTGCCGATCGCTAACATACCGGCGATCCTCACCGCGGCCGGCACTGCAGTCGCGTTTGCCACCGTCTACGCCGCCTATGCGCTGTACGACTTCCTCGCGCCGGCAACCGCCTTTATCCTGCTCGGCATGGTCGCGCTCGGCACGCTCGCGGCCGCGCTGCTGCATGGGCCAGCGCTTGCAGGGCTCGGCATCGTCGGCGCCTTCGTCACGCCGATCCTGGTCTCCTCGGACAAGCCCGACTTCTGGTCGCTCTACATCTACCTCGCCATCGTCACGGCGGCGGCGTTCGGCCTCGCGCGTATCCGGCTGTGGCGCTGGCTCGCCGTCACGACGATCGCCTTCGCGTTGTTGTGGACCTTCCCGTGTCTGCAATGCGGGCCGGAGATGGTCGCGCCGCACGTCTTCCACGTCATCGCAGGCTTCGTGCTGGCGGCGCTGCTCGTGGTCTGCGGCTTCATGTTCGGCCCCGACGGCGATGGCGAAGAGATCGAGCCGATCTCGTCGGGGTCGCTCGCGGCCTATCTGTTTGGTGCGATGCTGATCGTGCTCAACAGCGCGCACGCCGACATCGCGATGATCGGCTTTGCGCTGCTGACGGCGGGCAGCCTTTTCGTCGCCTGGCGTGCGCCGGCGGCTACCGGTGCGATCGGCGCAGCATCTGCCTTTGTCTTCATCGTGTTCGGCGAATGGGCCGTCCGCCGCAACGTCGACGTGCTGGTGCTGCCGGGCGGTGCAATTCCGGGCATCGGCCCGTCCGCGACCGATGGCTCGGTCTCGCTGCATCTCGTCACCGCAGCGATCTTCGCAGCTGCGTTCGGCATCGCCGGCTTCCTTGCACAATTCCGTTTCGCCACGACGAAGATCACGGTGACCTGGGCTGCGGCAGCCGTGTTCACGCCGGTCGCGCTGCTGGTCGCGCTGTATGCGCGCATTGCACATCTCGACCGCTCGATCCCGTTCGCGATCCTCGCCGTGCTGCTCGCCGCGGCCTACGCTGCCGCGACCGAAGCGCTGGCCCGGCGCGGCGAGCGTCCGGAGCTGTCGCCCTCGATCGCACTGTCGGCGACCGGTGCCCTCGCCTCGCTGGCGCTTGCGCTGACCTTCGCGCTCGACAAGGGCTGGCTCACCATCGCACTGGCGCTGGTGTCGGTGGGCACGGCCTGGCTGTCGGTGCAGCGGCCGATCCCGTTCCTGCGCTGGCTCGCCGCGATCCTGGCCGGCATCGTGGTGCTACGGATCGGCTACGAGCCGCGGATCGCGGGCGATGCCGTCGGCACCACGCCGATCTTCAACTGGCTGCTGTGGGGCTATGGCGTTCCGGCGCTGTCATTCTGGGCCGGAAGCCATTTCCTGCGCCGCAACGGCGACGACGTCCCGCTGCGCATGGTCGAATCCGCCGCCATCCTGTTCACGGTGCTGCTCGCCTTCATGGAGATCCGCCACGCGGTCAATGGCGGTGACGTCTATCGCGATAGCGCTGGACTGACCGAGGTCGCGTTGCAGGTCGGCGTAACGCTCGCGATGGCGATCGGGCTGGAGCGGCTGCGGCTACGCAGCGGCAGCATCGTCCACAATGTCGGCGCGGTGCTGCTGACCGCGTTCGCCGGGCTTGCCAGCCTGTTCGGGCTGCTGGGGCTGGAGAACCCGATGCTGTGGTGGCAGGACGTCGGCGGCAGCTTCATCAATCTGCTGCTGCTCGGCTATGCATTGCCGGCCGTGCTGGCGCTGCTGTTGTCCTACGCGGTGGCGGGCCATCGTCCCGCAAGCTACGCCAACACGATCGCCGCCGGCGCGCTGGTGCTTGCGCTCACTTACGTCACGTTCGAAATCCGCAGGCTCTATCATGGACCGGTGCTGACGCGCGGCGAGACCACGGGCGCGGAGCAATACACCTACTCGATCGCCTGGCTGATGTTCGGCGTCGCGCTGCTCGGCATCGGCATCGTGGTCAATTCGGAGCGGGCGCGGCTCGCTTCCGCTGCGGTGATCGGTCTCACGATCCTGAAGGCGTTCCTGGTCGACATGTCGACGCTATCAGGCGTCTACCGGGCGCTGTCGTTCATGTGCCTTGGCATCGTGCTGGTCGCGATCGGCTGGCTGTATCAGCGCATCCTGTTCCGCAGGCGGGCAGCTTCGCCCGCGCTGCAGACTGAGGCTTAGAGTTTATTGTCCTGAAGCAAGAACCTCAGTCGACGGATTCAGCGACCAGGCGAATCCGGAACACGGGCTTCCGGCTTTCGTCGAGCAGCTCCATGTGCCATTCACTGTCTTGCTTCATGTTGCGCGAAATGCTGCCAAGGAAATTGCCGCATACCTTGGTCATCTCGGCCCAGGCCACGTCACGGCTCTCAAATTCCGTCGCGTGGTCGGACGCACCGGCGTAATCGCCATCACTGATACGGAAAAAATACTGCGCCATATCACTACTCAAATCGGTGTCCCCACCATCCCGCCTCTCGGCGAACGCTAGGGTATTGAGTAGCTATCAACGCGTGGCGACCGCCATCCGTATGACTACGGCTTGGGCGGTATTCCCGCTAGCGCGCAGATGAGGCGTTAGTCGGTGGAGCGGCGCAATTCCGGCGCACTCTCGACCTTGGCGGGCTCGGCCTTGACCGGCTCGAGCTTCGCGCTTCCGACCTGCGGTGTCTCGACGCGCGATACTTGTGAGGCATCCGCGGATCGGGTGCGCGGATGCAGCGAGCGCGGACGGGCCACCGCGCGCGCCATCAGCATCTGCTGGCCGCCCTGGTGACGGAATTCGCAATAGGCGAAGCCCATGCCGGAGACCGAGCCGCGGAATGAGCGCTCGTCCTGCTTGTCGAGGTTGAAGCACGGTTCGAACGGAATGCCCTTCAGGGAAGCGCACACACTCTGACCGCGGATTTGCAAGGTATTGCCCGGCAGGCGAACGTGGCGGATCGGGCCGGAGCCGGAGAACTGGATCGAGCCTGCGGCGCCCATGTCGTCTAGGATGCGGCCGGCGCCGCGGGTGCCATCGAAACAGGTGAACGCGAATACCTTGCCGGCGACGAACCTGCGGGCCTCATCGGCATTCATCATGCCAGCGAACGCCGGCACGACCATCGCTCCGGCCGTGACGGCCCCCAACACCAAACGCGCAAGCATGAGCTACTCCACTTACGAGCGCGGGCACCCGCTCCTTGTGAGCATGATCCCCGCACCAACGCTTCTCGACGTCTGCGCGAGGAAACCCGGCCCCCCGGGATCATGCTGCAAGTCTCTTTACCCGCTGCTTACCATACCAACAGTGGCAACATTGGAGCAGCTTGGTTGGTAAAGTCTGAACGTCCTCAGACTATTTTTACCACGATCCGGCCGCGGACCTGACCGCCGAGGATTTTCGCCCCGTAGCCCGTGACCTCGTCCAAGGCGATTTCATGAGTGATATCAGCCAGTTTTGCCTTATCCAGATCGCTCGCAAGACGGCGCCAGGCGATTCTGCGCAATTCGATCGGGCACATCACGGAATCGATGCCGAGAAGGCACACACCCCGCAAAATGAAGGGCGCGACCGACGACGGCAGGTCCATACCGGCCGCCAGACCGCAGGCCGCGATGGCGCCACCATATTTGGTCATCGACAGTAGATTGGCGAGCGTGGTCGACCCGACGCTGTCGACGCCGCCGGCCCAGCGCTCCTTCGCAAGCGCCTTCGGCGCACCTGACAGCTCGGCGCGATCGATCACCTCGGTGGCGCCCAGACCCTTGAGATAATCGGCCTCCGACATCCGCCCCGTCGACGCGATGACGTGATGGCCGAGCTTCGACAGCACGGCGATCGCCACCGATCCGACGCCACCGGCGGCGCCCGTGACGACCACCGGGCCGCTCTTCGGGGTGAGACCGTGCTTCTCCAGCGCCAGCACCGACAGCATCGCGGTATATCCGGCGGTGCCGACCGCCATCGCGTCGCGGGCCGAGATGCCGTCAGGCAGCCGCACCAGCCAGTCGCCCTTGACGCGGGCCTTCTCGGCATAGGCGCCGAGATGGGTCTCGCCCATGCCCCAGCCGTTGCAGACGACTTTGTCGCCCGCCTTCCAGTCCGGATGGCTGGATTGCTCGACGGTGCCGGCGAAATCGATGCCGGCGATCATCGGGAACCTGCGCACCACCGGCGCCTTGCCGGTTAGCGCGAGGCCATCCTTGTAGTTTAGCGTCGACCATTCGACGCGGACGGTGACGTCGCCATCCATCAGCTCGGCCTCGTCGAACTGGGTGAGTGCGGCGGTGGTACCCTTGTCCGCCTTGTCGATCCTGATTGCCTTGAACGTAGCCATGATGTGCACTCCCCGTAATTCTGGTTTCGGGGAGTGTTTAACCCATCAGGCAGGCTGCGCAACCGGGCGCGCGACCGGCGCTTCGACGATCGGCAGATTGATCAGCGCCGACAGCACGCCAAACACCACCGACAGCCACCAGATCGGGGTGTAGGAACCGTACTGCTCGAACACGATGCCGCCGAGCCAGACCCCGAGGAAGCCGCCGACCTGATGGCTGACGAAGGCGAAGCCGTACAGCGTCGCAAACCAGCGCGTGCCGAACATCAGCGCCACCAGCGCCGAGGTCGGCGGCACCGTGGAGAGCCAGGTCAGGCCGGAGATCGCGCCGAACGCAATCGCCGAGAACGTCGTGATCGGAAACGAGATGAAGGCGATGATCGACAGCGCGCGGGTGAAATAGATCACCGACAGGATGTAGCGCTTCGGGAATATGTTCTGCAGCCAGCCGACGCTGAGCGAGCCCACGATGTTGAACAGGCCGATCGCCGCGATCACCCAGCCGCCGGTCGAAGTCGGAATACCGCGGTCGGCGAGATAGGCCGGCAGATGCACGGTGATGAAGGCGAGCTGGAAGCCGCAGGTAAAAAAGCCGAGCACCAGCAGCACATACGAGCGATGGCCGAACGCCTCGGCGAGCGCGGTCTTGAACGATTGCTGATCGGCGGGCGCTGCATCCTTCGTCTCCGTCGGCGGCGTCGAAAGTGCCAGCGACAACGGCAGGATCAGCAGCATCAGCGCGCCGAACACCAGGAGCGCGGTCTGCCAGCCGAAATTGTCGATCATCGCGACGCCGAACGGGGCGAACAGGAACTGGCCGAACGAGCCGGCCGCAGTGCCGGCGCCGAGCGCGATGCCGCGCTGTGCGGGCGGCAGCAGCTTGCTGAACGCCGACAGCACCAGGTTGAACGAGGAGCCCGACAGACCGAAGCCGATCAGGACGCCGGCGCCGATGTCGAGCGACAGCGGCGTCGTCGAATAGCGCATCAGCAGCAGTCCCGCGGCGTAGAGCAGTGCGCCGACGACCATCACGCGCAGCAGGCCGAAGCGATCGGCAATCGCACCCGCGATCGGCTGGCCGAGGCCCCACAACAGGTTCTGCAGCGCCAGCGCGAGGCCGAACACGTTGCGGCCCCAGGCGAATTCATGGCTCATCGGCTGCACGAAGAAGCCGAGGCTGGAACGCGGGCCGAAGCTCAAGAGCGCGATCGCGCAGCCGCAAACAATGATCACGAGCGGCGCGCGCCAGGTGCCCGATGTCGGTCGAAGATCCCCGGTGGTAACGGCCATCTTGTCTTCCCCGCAACTGCTTCGCGGGAACCGTCCCGCCGAACGTTACGGGGAGTTAATGCATATGCATGAAAATCCCAAGAGGGGCCGGAGAAGAATAAGAGAAAAATATTCGCCTGCAGGGCTGCCCTGCAGATTTTGCGACTGTCGTCTCGGGCGCGACAACGTCGCGAACCCGGAATCTCGAGGTGACAGCCGGAACATCGGGTTTGCGGTGTGGCGCTACGGGCCATCCCGGAATGACGCGTCTGCGAAAACCCTATCGCTTGGCGCTGGCCTGCTCTGCTGAGCTCTGGGCGGCTTCGGCGAGCTGCGCCGAGATCTTGGCGGTCTCGGCCGGGTTGCCCCAGCTCGGCGCGTCGCTGCCGTCGCCCCAGGCGCGCGGGCGATAGAAGGTGTGGACGCCGAACTTGTACGTCTTCTTCATTTCGCTGACCCAGGACGGCCGCACCCAATAGGCGTGGTAGTGGGTCGAGCGATCAACTTCCGGCAGCCACAATTTGCCGTCGAGCATCGCCTTCGCGATCTTCCTGGCGCGATCCCACATGTCGGGCTCGCGAACGACGTCGGGCGTGTTGTCGCAGGCGAAGGTGAACTGACAGGCGTAGTGGCGGTTCTTGTTCTGGTAGACCACGCCGCACACCGTCTCCGGATATTTGCCGGAGAAGGCGCGGTTCAGCACCACCTGGGCGACCGCGATCTGGCCGCGCACCGCTTCGCCGCGCGCTTCGAAATACACGGCCTCCGCGAGGCACTTCTCCGACTTGGCGCGCGCCTTCTCGTCGAACAGGCCGAGCCGCTCCGCCGGCGTCTTGGTGTGCTGGTCGTCGGCGTTGACCTCGCCTTTTGGCGCGATGCTCTCACCCATCTCGCCGGCCTTGACCGGGCCGTCCGCATCGACCGGCAGTGATGCCATCACCTTCATGTCGGGATCGGGCTGTGCTGCCGGCGTCACGACGACCGGCGCCTCGCCGGGCTGCCAACGCTCGAGATTCTCGGGTGTGCCGAGCGACGAGCCGAAGAACAGGCTCACGGTCTTGAATGCAAACGGATCGCGCTCGCGCGCTGCATCGGCGGGCGCCGCAGCAGGCTTCGCGGGCGCCGGTTTCCGATCGTCGAGCGGACTGGCCTCGAGCGACAGCGACACGTCGTATTGTTGCGACAACGGCTTCGCATATTGCGGCAAGGGCGGCGCGCGGAGCGCTTCCTGCAATTCCGGATCGAGCGGCGCGTTGTCCGCCGGCGCGGTCACGGTCTTCATGCCCTTGACCGACGAATTCGACGTCGCGGGATCCTCGTTCGCCGGAGCCGTGTTTGCGGGCTCTGCGGGATCAAGCTGGTCAGGCCGCCTGACGACGAGACGATCGCCCTTCAAGGTGCGATCTACCTTGGGAAAATCCGATGCCTGGTAGCGCGGCGGCGGCGCCGCGATCGGATTGCGCGTCACCGTGCCGACGATGTCGACGCTCGAACTGTCCAGCTTTGCGAGCAGGATCTGCGGATCTTGCGGCGCCGAGGTTCCGATCGGACGGCCGAAGCTGTAGGTCGCGACCTGGATCGAGCCGACCGCGGAGGCGAAAACGCGCTTCTGCCAGCGCTCGGCGACGCCGGGCTGCCGGGCCAGGAGCGAAGCAATATCCTGATATCCGAGCTCGGTCGGCACAAGTGCGAAGATGCCAAGACCGAGACCGAAGAGCGCAAGACGTGCGCCCTTCGGCTGGTTACGCGACACAAACATCGTACGCTCACGCAACGCTTACTGAGTGCAATCGAACGCGGTACATCCGCGCAATTCGACCTTTCCCGTTGCTAACTTGTTTAGGTTGCCGCGGAGTTAATCGGCGTTGCTCGCGCGCTACACTCAAGCGATCGCGCATGTGTCGCGCGCTGCATCATGCGCCTTGGTAAACGCGCGGCGCAGGAAAGTCGTAAACAACAGGTCAACGAAGATGGTGAACAAGCTGTTGCGCGCGACCGTCGCTGCGCGGTGGCTAAACAGCGCGCACCAAGAAAAATGGCCGGGACTTGGTCCCGGCCACTGCACTCTCTGAACCGACCGATCGCTACGCCTGGCTGGCGATCTCCTTGCCGAGCGCGGCCTGCGCTGCGGCGAGACGCGCGATCGGCACGCGATAGGGCGAGCACGAGACGTAGTCGAGCCCGACCTCGTGGCAGAACGCGACCGATGCGGGATCGCCGCCATGCTCGCCGCAGATGCCGACCTTGAGGCTCGGCCGCGTCTTGCGGCCGCGCGTGACGCCGATCCTGACGAGCTCGCCGACGCCGTCCCGATCGACCGAGATGAACGGATCGATCTCCAGGATGCCCTTGGCGACATAGGTGCCAAGGAAGCTCGCAGCGTCGTCGCGGCTGATGCCGTAGGTGGTCTGCGTCAGATCGTTGGTACCGAAGGAGAAGAACTCCGCGGTCTCTGCGACCTCGCCGGCCATCAGGCAGGCGCGCGGCAGCTCGATCATGGTGCCAACCTGGTAGGTCAGCTTGACGCCGGTCTCCTTCATCACCGCATTGGCGGTCGCATCGATCCGCGCCTTGACCAGATCGAACTCGGCCTTGGTCGCGATCAGCGGCACCATCACCTCGAGACCGACCGCCTTGCCGGTGCGCTTGCCGGCTTCGACGGCGGCCTCGAAGATCGCACGCGCCTGCATCTCGGCGATCTCGGGATAGGCGATCGCGAGACGGCAGCCGCGGAAGCCGAGCATCGGGTTGAACTCGGACAGTTCGCGGGCGCGGTCCGCGAGCTTGCGCGGATCGGTGTTCATGGCGCGCGCCACTTCCTCGATCTCGGCCTGGGTGTGCGGCAGGAACTCGTGCAGCGGCGGATCGAGCAGGCGGATCGTGACGGGCAGGCCCTTCATGATCTCGAACAGCTCGACGAAGTCGGCGCGCTGCATCGGCAACAGCTTCGACAGCGCGGCGCGGCGCGACTGCTCGTCCTCGGAGAGGATCATCTCGCGCACGGTGCGGATGCGGGTCTCCTCGAAGAACATGTGCTCGGTGCGGCAGAGGCCGATGCCTTCGGCGCCGAACTTCACCGCGGTGCGCGCGTCATCGGGCGTGTCGCCGTTGACGCGGACGCCGAGCTTGCGAACCTCGTCGGCCCAGCCCATCAGCGTGCCGAACTCGCCGGACAGTTCCGGCTCGATCATCGGCATGCGGCCGGCCAGCACCTGCCCGACCGAGCCGTCGATGGTGATGACGTCGCCGGTCTTGAAGGTGCGCGAGCCCACGCTCATGGTGCCGCGGCCGTAATCGACGCGAATGGTGCCGCAGCCGGAGACGCAGGGCTTGCCCATGCCGCGCGCGACCACCGCCGCGTGCGAGGTCATGCCGCCGCGAGTGGTCAGGATGCCCTGGGCGGCGTGCATGCCGTGAATGTCTTCCGGGCTGGTCTCGATGCGGACCAATATGACCTTGCGTCCGTCGGCCTGCAGCTTGGCCGCTTCGTCCGACGAGAACACGATCTCGCCGGAGGCAGCGCCGGGCGAGGCCGGCAGGCCGGTCGAGATCACGTCGCGCTTGGCGGCGGGATCGATGGTCGGGTGCAGCAGCTGGTCCAGCGAGGCCGGGTCGATCCGCGTCACCGCGTCCTTGCGCGAGATCAGCCCCTCATTGGCGAGCTCGACCGCGATGCGCAGCGCCGCCTTCGCGGTGCGCTTGCCGCCGCGGGTCTGCAGCATCCACAGCTTGCCCTGCTCGACCGTGAACTCCATGTCCTGCATGTCGCGGTAGTGCTTCTCGAGCAGCGTGTAGATCCGCGTCAGCTCCTTGAACGCGGCCGGCATCGCGGCTTCCATCGACAGCTTGTCGGAACCGGATTCCTGGCGCGCCTCTTCGGTGATGTCCTGCGGCGTGCGGATGCCGGCGACGACATCCTCGCCCTGGGCGTTGATCAGGAACTCGCCGTACAGCTTGCTCTCGCCGGTCGAGGGGTTGCGGGTGAACGCAACGCCGGTCGCCGAGGTCTCGCCCATGTTGCCGAACACCATCGCCTGCACGTTGACGGCAGTGCCCCAGGATTCCGGAATGTCGTGCAGCTTGCGATAGGTCACCGCGCGCGCGTTCATCCAGGATGAGAACACCGCGCCGATCGCGCCCCACAGCTGGTCATGAGGATCCTGCGGGAAGTCGTGACCGGTCTCCCTGGCGACCGCTTCCTTGTACTTGCCGACCAGCTCGACCCAGTCGTCGCCGGTGAGGTCGGTGTCGAGCGAATAGCCCTGGCCGTCCTTGAAGGTGTCGAGGATATCCTCGAAGTGATGATGCTCGAAGCCGAGCACCACGTCGGAGTACATCGTGATGAAGCGGCGATAGCTGTCATAGGCGAAGCGGCGATCGCCGGACAGTTCGGCGAGCGCTTCGACCGTCCGGTCGTTGAGGCCGAGATTGAGCACGGTATCCATCATGCCCGGCATCGAGGCGCGCGCGCCGGATCGTACCGAGACCAGCAGCGGGTTCCTGGCGTCGCCGAACGTCTTGCCGGTCAGCTTGCCGACATAGTCGAGCGCCTTCTCAACCTGTGCTTTCAATTCCTTCGGATACGTCTTGTCGTGTTCGTAGAAATAGGTGCAGACCGAGGTCGGAATCGTGAAGCCGGGAGGCACCGGCAGGCCGAGATTGGCCATTTCCGCGAGGTTGGCGCCCTTGCCGCCGAGCAGATCGCGCAAGGTCGCCTGGCCCTCGGCCTTGCCGTCACCGAACGTATAGACCCACTTGCCCGCCTTGATCGCAGCCGGGGCCGCCTTCTTCGCAACCGCCTTCGCCGGCGCCTTGCTGGCCGGCTTTGCCGCCGGCCTGGCGGCGGCTTTCGGCGCCGCCTTCGGGGCGCTCTTCTTCAGGACCTTGCGCGCCTGTGGCACCGCCTTGCGGGCCGGTGCGGAGGACTTTGATTTCGCTGCAGTTTTCTCGGCAGTTTTCTTGGACTTCGCGACGGCTTTGGCCATGTCAGACAACAATCCGAAAAGAGGGGTCGAAGATGCGCGCCTTACACCATTTTGGGGGGGTCCGCGCAAGCCGCGAAACCCCGCTTTCCCGCTACAGGTGCAGCCAGCGCAAGAGACCCATCCCCACGAGCCCGACGAAGATCAGGTAGATCGCGACGATGTAGTTGAGCAGCCGCGGCATGATCAGGATCAGGATGCCTGCAATCAGAGCGACAATGTGCGGCAAATGCCCAGCGGTGATGACCATTGAAGTGTTCTCCGGCGGTTTTTGGAAGAGCGAATCGAGCGGCAGTTTATCCGCTGCGGGGGTTCCCACATCAAGACGCCCGTCGCGGCCTGAGAGTTCCCGCAACTCACGAAAATTACTCCAAATTGCCGCGTATTTGGCGGCGGGTTTCCCGGAACATCACCACGTCAGATGCATTGGCTCGCCGTGCGCATCGGCGAAGGCCGGCGCGCGCGCAAAAAGAATGGAGCGAGCCATGCGAAACAGAATATTTGCCGTTGCAGCGGTTGCTGCTGCGATCACGGTGCCGGCTGTTGCCGCACAGGCCCAGACCGTTGGCGTTGTCCGCGGTGGCCCGCCGGTTGCAGTCGAGGATGACGAGGGCATTGCGATCGAGCAGCGCCCGGCATTCCGCGAGTATATCGTGCGCGAGCGCGTACCGAACTACACCATTCCGGATCGCGTCGTGGTCGGCACCGTGCTGCCGGATGCCGGCGTGACCTATTACGACGTGCCGCAACGGTTCGGCGCGACGCCCTATCGCTACACCGTCGTGAATGGTGAGACCGTTCTGGTCGAGCCGCGTTCGCGACGGATCGTTCAGGTGGTCGACTAGCTCTGCGTCAGCGCGATAGCCTGAACGAACAGTCCGGGCGCCGCGCAAGCGGATGTGCGCGAAGATCGACCGGACCAGAAAGCCCCGCCCGGCCTCCCCTCCAGGCGGGGCTTTTCTGTCGCGTTGCGATCAAGTTTGAATGTCGCGCCGGCTTACGATTTGAGGATCGAGAGCAGCGTCGAGGTCGACTTGTAGCTCTTGATCGCGGCGTCCTGGAAATCCTGCGTCCAGTTGGCCGCCTGGCGTTCCTCCGCACTCATCGAGGAATATTGCTTGAGGATGCCGAGGCTGAACTGGCGCGGATCGCCGGCCGACTGGCTCTGCTTCAGCGCGTCGAGCACGGCAAGGCGCGTCCGCGTGTTGAGTTCCTGCTTGGCCGCGAAGATTTCCTCGCCTGAGAATTTCTTGTCCTGGTTCAGCGAGATCGCCGAGAGCGAGCGGTTGTCGAGCGAGGACAGGTCCGCGAGCTGCCCGGTTTTGCGCCTGACGTCGTAGACCAGCTCCTTGCCGTTGCTCGCCGCCTCGCTCTTCTGCCGATCTAGGAAGGCGCGCACGTCGCTCGCCACGCTGCTGAAGTCGCGCGTGTTCCCCGTTGCGGGAGATGTGGTTCCCGCCAGCGCGGCCGCGATCGGGTCTCCGGAAATCCCTGACGGCGCCGTGTTCGGATCCTGCTGCGTCGCCTGATACCCCTTCAGCACCGCAGCGCGCTGGCTGGCCCAGGTCGCGGTTGCCTTCTCCTCGTCGCTGGCGCCATCGAGATAGTCGAGTGCGGCCTTGTAGCTGACGCTGTAGTCGCCGGTCAGGCGCGTGGTCGCAAGCGACGGCGCCAGCGCCTTGTCGAAGCGCTGCTTCAGTTCGGTGGCGGCGACCGCCTGCTCGTCCGGCGTGAACTTGCCGCCATTGTTGGTCGAGATCGCAAACAGCGAGCGACGGTCCAGTGTCGAGAGATCGATCGTGGTCTTGCCGTCGACGATCGGCGCCTTGACGCCGGCGACCGTGTAGAGCCGGTCGAGCGTGACGCGCGCGTCGCTGCTGACGGTTGCAAAATCCGGCAGCGGCGCCTTGGCGAGTTGCGCGCGGGCGGCGTCCGACAGCGTCAGGTTGGTTGCAGCGTTTGATGTCGAGGACGCCGACAGGTCGCCGGCCGAGCCGTCGCCCGACAGTGTCGCTGCCAGCGAGGGCGTCGCCGCGGCGCGCGCATAGGCCGAACCATATTGGGCGTAGGGATTGGGCGTGGTGCCGATCGAGGTCATCGGGGCGGTCCCTGCATTGGCGCCAGGGGCGATTTCTTAAAAAACCGTTGATCCGGCGCGACCTTCGCAGGGCATGGTTAACAAATTGCAAACTGTGTCTAAATATTTCCGGGGGCACCTGTCAGAGGCGGTCGCTCACCTGTCGACGACCCAGGTGTGGCGGTGCTGCGTGTAGACCGATTGCGACGGCGCCGGAAAATCGGGGTCCGCGAAGGCGCCGACCGCAATTGCGATGAGGTCGGGCGCGCGGCCGGGCTCCCAATAGACCGACGACCCGCAAGTCGGGCAGAAATGAAACACCACCGGAGCGCCGCTGTCGCCGATACGGGTGTACTGCCGCGCCTCGCCTTGCGGCTCCACGTCGGCGCGGCGAAAGAAGGCGGCAATGCCGTAGGTGCTGCCGGTTCGCTTCTGGCACTCCAGGCAATGGCACAGCGCGATCTTCGCTGGCTCCTGGTGGCAGGTCACCCGGAGCTGCCCGCAGGCGCATGTCGCCAGTCTCGTCATGCTTGCCTCCCATCGCTCTTGCTTGCCACCAGCCGGTGAATCTTCTTGCCCGAGGAAACGCTGACCAACGCCTCATCGAGCAACAGGCTCGTCGCCCTGAGCTCGGCCCGCACCTGCGCCGCATCGAATGCAGCATAGAGCCGGCCGTGAGCATCGCGCAGGTCGGTGCCCTCGGTGACGCGCCAGCTCAGATAGAGGACGCCGCCGGGCTTCACGATGTCGAACATGCGGCGGACCGACGGCGCGATCAGCGCGTGATCGAGATGCATGATCACGGTCTCGCACAGCACATTGTCGAAGCTGTTGGCCGCGATGCCGCGGAGGTCAGGCAATTCGGCATGCGCAAAGCGCAGCTTTGGATATCGCGCGCGGGCTTCCGCGAGCAGACCCTGCGAGGCATCGTAGCCTTCGGCCGGAAAGCCATTGGCGTTCAGCCATGCCACCTCGCGGCCGCTGCCACAGCCGATATCGGCGGTCGCGCCGCCCTTGACGAAGAAACGCGCGACGATCTCCTGCAAATCGACCGGCGCCGGCTGATCGTGCCAATCCTGCGCAAACGCCGCCGCTTCCCTGTCGTAAGCGGCGAGCGTGGCGCGATCCATCGATCAGCCCTCGATCCTCGAGAAATCCGCCACCGCACGCGTCGCGGCGCGGATCTCGTTGAGCAGTTTCAGGCGGTTTTCGCGCACCTTGGGATCGTCGTCGTTGACCTTGACCTTGTCGAAGAACGCATCGACCGCCGGGCGCAGCTTGGCCATCACGCTCATCGCACCGGCGAAGTCTTCCTTGGCGACGGCGGCGGAGGCCTCGGCCTTCACCTGGTCGATCGCCTTCGCCAGCGTCTTCTCCTCGTCGAGCTTGTAGAGCGTGGCGTCGGGCGCGCCGTCGAAGGTCCGCTTGTCCTTCTTCTCCTCGATCGCGAGGATATTGCTGGCACGCTTGGTGCCCGCGAGCAGGTTCTTGCCGTCGTCGCTGTCGAGGAATTTGCCGAGCGCCTCGACGCGACGGACGACGAGCAGCAGATCGTCTTGGCCACCGAGCGAGAACACGGCGTCGACAAGATCGTGCCGCGCGCCCTGATCACGCAGCTGAACCTTCAGACGGTCGGCGAAGAAGGCGAGCAGATCGTTCGGCAGTGTTTCGGCGTCAGTCTTGACCGACAGTCCGAGCAACGCGGATTTGGCTGCCTTCAGGATCGGCAGGCGCAACGCGTTCTCGACGATCAGCCTGATCACTCCCAGTGCCGCGCGACGCAGCGCATACGGGTCCTTCGACCCGGTCGGCTTCTCGTCGATCGCCCAGAAACCCACCAGCGTATCGAGCTTGTCCGCCAATGCCACGGCCACGCTCACCGGGTCCGTCGGCACGCGGTCAGCCGGCCCCTGCGGCTTCCAGTGCTCCTCGCTTGCGGCTGCGACGGAGGCATCCTCGCCCTGCGCCAGCGCGTAATACTTGCCCATCAGGCCCTGCAGCTCGGGGAATTCGCCGACGACTTCGGTCAGCAAATCCGCCTTCGCCAGGCGCGCGGCGCGCTTGGTCTTCTCGACATCGGCGCCGACCAGCGGTGCGATCTCGGCGGCGAGCCGCTCTATCCGTTCAATCCGCTCCGCCTGGGTGCCGAGCTTCTCGTGGAACACGATCTGCTCGAACTTCGGCAGCCGGTCTTCCAGCTTGGTCTTCAGGTCAGTCTCGTAGAAGAATTTTGCGTCACTCAGACGCGGGCGGATCACGCGCTCATTGCCGGCGACGATGGTCTTGCCGCCGTCGGGCGCCTCGATGTTGGCGGTCAGCACGAACTTGTTGGTCAATTTACCCGTCTTGGGATCCTTGACCACGAAGCACTTCTGGTTGTTGCGGATGGTGGCGCGGATGACTTCATCCGGGATCGACAGGAATTCCTGCTCGAACGATCCCATCATCACGACCGGCCATTCGACGAGGCCGGAGACCTCGTCGAGCAGCACCTGATCCTCGACCAGCTCGAGGCCCTGCGCGAACGCAAGCTCCTTGGCGTCCGCGAGGATGATGTCCTTGCGCGCCTGCGGGTCGAGGATCACCTTGGCCGCTTTCAGCTTGGCCTCGTAATCCTCGAAGCGGCGCACGCTGATCGCACCCGGCGCCATGAAGCGATGGCCGTAGGTGGTCTGCCCGGCCTCGATGCCGTCGACCGAGAACCTGACGATGTCGGGCTCCTCGGTCTCCAGACCGAAGGTCGCGGTGATGGCGTGCAGCGGGCGCACCCAGGTGAGCGAGCCTGATTTCGCCGAGCGCGCGCCCCAGCGCATCGATTTCGGCCAGGGGAAGGTGCGGATGATCACCGGCAGCATTTCCGCGATCACGTCGATCGCGGCGCGGCCGGGCTTCTCGATCAGCGCGATGTAGAAATCGCCCTTCTTCGGATCGGTCTGGATCTTGGCCTCGCTGATCGAGGACAGGCCCGTGGCCTTCAAAAATCCCTGGATCGCAGGCTCGGGTCCGCCGACGCGCGGACCGCGGCGCTCGTCCTTCAGGTCGGGCTGGCGCGCCGGAATGCCGTGGACGGTGAGCGCAAGCCGCCGCGGGGTCGCGAACGCCTTGGCGCCTTCATAGACGAGGCCCTCGGCGACCAGCTTGTCGGTCACCATGCGGCGCAGATCGTCCGCCGCCTTGGCCTGCATGCGCGCGGGGATTTCTTCGGAAAACAGTTCGAGGAGAAGATCGGGCATCAGACCGCCCTGCCCGTTTCAGTGTGGATCCAGGCCTCGCCGCAGGCCTTCGCCAGGTCGCGCACGCGGGCGATGTAGCTCTGCCGCTCCGTCACCGAGATGACGCCGCGGGCGTCGAGCAGGTTGAACACGTGGCTCGCCTTGATGCACTGGTCGTAGGCCGGCAAGGCCATCAGGTGTTCCTTGATATTGCTGTTCTCGCGCCAGCCGGCGGCGAGATATTTGCGGCAGGCGTCCTCGGCCATCCTGAACTGCTCGAACAGCATCGCGGTGTCGGCATATTCGAAATTGTGCCGTGAGTATTCCTGCTCGGCCTGCAGGAAGACGTCGCCATAGCTGACCTTCTCGGCGCCCTCGCGGCCGTTGAAGTTGAGGTCGTAGACGCGGTCGACGCCCTGCACATACATCGCAAGCCGCTCGAGCCCGTAGGTGAGTTCGCCCGCGACCGGCGCGCATTCGACGCCGGCGACCTGCTGGAAGTAGGTGAACTGCGACACTTCCATGCCGTCGCACCAGCATTCCCAGCCGAGACCCCAGGCGCCCAGCGTCGGGCTCTCCCAGTCGTCCTCGACGAAGCGGATGTCATGAACGGCGGCGTCGATGCCGATCGCGGCCAGCGACTTCAGGTACAGTTCCTGAAGGTTCGGCGGCGACGGCTTCATGATCACCTGGAACTGGTAATAGTGCTGCATCCGGTTGGGGTTTTCGCCATAGCGGCCGTCCTTGGGCCGCCGCGAGGGCTGCACATAGGCAGCGTTCCAGGGCTTTGGCCCGAGCGCGCGCAGCGTGGTCGCGGGATGGAAGGTGCCGGCGCCCATTTCCATGTCGTAGGGCTGCAGGATGACGCAACCCTGCTCGGCCCAGAAACGCTGGAGAGCCAGGATGAAGCCCTGGAACGAGCGTTCCGGGCGCATGTGGTCAGGCAGGACGTCCATCGTCAGCACAGGTCTCGCGAGGGGGTTTTGAAGCGCGCGGGACCGTATCGGCGGCAGCCAATGGAATCAAGGCGATGGGAGTTGTTTCGGCGTTCTCTCTTCACCTCTCCCGCAAGCGGGAGAGGGAGAGCAGTTCCGGTGCGGCGAATTGCGGAGACCGAAGCCCTAGCCCGGGCGATAGGCTCCGGTCACGGGGTCGCGGCGCAGGGTCTTGATTTCGCTCGCACGCGTGGCCTCGGCCACACGGGCAAGTCGCGCCTCTTCCAGTTCCTGGTTGATCCGGACGGCCGTCTTGTAAGCCCAGCGGACCACGGCCAAGCTGCCCAGGACGCCTGCGAATGCAATCAGCGGCGGCATCGGTCGATCCTTGTCGTTCACGTCGGTCAGGCCCCCAATGACCAGCATTCTCGCGCAACCCGGCCTGCGCCGCAATCGCGGTTTTGGGGCTAAATGGCGCGCTCAAATCCGCGTGTTCACAGCCCGAATCTGGCCCAAATTGCCCGTGTTTCCAGCGCCGAGATCAGATCGTCCGGCAGCGCGGCGATCCCGTCCAGCGCCGCCAGCGAGCCCGCCCCGGGCGCCCGCCGGCCGAGCAGGCCGGACAGCATACCGCTGGCGGGCGCAATCACCGGGGTCAACACCTTGTCGCCATAGCGGGCCCGCAGCGCGGAGCGAAGGTCGGCGATCCCGTCCGCGAGCCCGAGCCCGATCGCGGTCTCGCCGGCCCAGTATTCGCCAGTGAACAGCTCGTCGTCGGGCCCCTTCAGGCGGCTGCCTCGGCTCTGCTTCACCAGTGCGATGAAGATCGCATGGATCTCGCGCTGGATCGCCTTCAGCCGGGCGACGTCGTCGGGGTTTTCGGGAAGGAACGGGTCGAGCATCGCCTTGTGGCTGCCCGCCGTATAGAGCCTGCGCTCGACCCCGATCTTCTTGATCAGCCCCTCCAGGCCGAAGGTGCCGCCGACCACGCCGATCGAGCCCAGGATCGAGGACGGGTCGCAATAAATCTCATCGCCCGCGCAAGCGATCATATAGCCGCCGGAGGCCGCGACGTCCTCGACGAACACCAGCACCGGCAGCTTCTTCTCGGCCGCCAGCTGCCGGATACGCAGATAGATCTGACGCGACTGCACCGGGGAGCCGCCCGGCGAGTTGATCACCAGCGCCACCGCCTTGGCATTCCGGGTGCCAAAGGCGCGCTCCAGCATCTTGGCGACGCCGGAGAGCGTCATGCCGGGCCGCAGCGGCGTCACCGCACCGATCACACCTGCCAGCCGCACCACCGGCACGACTGTCACGCCGCGCCGGAAGCGCGCCGGCAGCATTCCCTGCATGCGGTCGAGGAACCCTGAACGTCCTCCAGAATGTCGTTGGCGATCACTTATCTGTTCACTCATGCCGTTACCTCGAATTAACCACTTTTTATCACGCCACTGTCATTGGATTCCGTGGAACGCGTTTTGCATTTTGTCATTGGGGTTGCAATTCGCGGCGGAGAGGGACTCATGAAGATCTATCTGCTGATTTTGCTGATCGGTACACTTCTGACGGCGATCCGCTTCACGTCCAGGCCGGAACGCCAGTCCGAAACGGCCTCGCAGTGATTTAGTGCCAGTACGACGCGGGCAGCGTCCCTGCCCGTCAGCGCCGCGCCAGCGGCAATTCTCCCTTCCCAGCCAAGATCTCCTGCACCCATTTATTGGGCACACCTGACTCTTCATTGAGCAGCAGTGCGGCATGCAGCCGCGTCGGCGCCCGGCCGCCCTTGATGGCCCGCACCAGGATTCGGATCGCCGGCGACGCCGCCTCGCCGTGAACCGGCAGGATCTCGAGGCCGCCAAAGCCGCGGTCCAGCGCGGCCAGCACCTCGGCAATCCCGTCGGCCCGCCAGATCAGCACAAGCTGGCCGTTCGACTTGAGAATCCGCCGCGCCACGTGAACCCAGCCGGCAAGCGTTGTCGCGGTCGCGACATGGGCGCGCTCCCGCACGCCGTCCGGCGAGGCCCGGTGCCTGCTGGGATCGTTGAACGGCGGGTTCATCAGCACGACGTCGGCGCTGTCGGGCGTAAGGCCGGCGTCATCGAACACGGAAGCACTGGCCTCGACATCGAGCACGATCACGTCGGCCATGATCGCGTTGGCATCGGCGTTATTCCGCGCAAGCTCTGCCAGTGCGGGGTCGATTTCGACCAGGACCAGATCGACCCCCCTCACCCGCCGCGCCACCGCGAGCCCGGCCGCGCCGACGCCGGCGCCGAGATCGACGACGCGGTCACCCGGGCGCGCCGGCGTCGCGGCGGCCAGCAGGATCGCGTCATGGCCGGCACGGTGGCCGCTGCGGGGTTGCCGCAGGCGCAACTGCCCGCCGAGGAAACCGTCCTCGGTGATCTCAGCGGCCGGATTACTCATCGGCCCGCAATTCGTGGCCGAGGCCGGCATCGGTGAGGAGCTGGCGCGCCTCGTGGTTGTCATCCTCATGCACCAGGATCCGCCGCGGCAGCACGCCGAGCGACCCTTCGATGATGCTCATGTTCTGGTCCAGCACCAAATGATGGATGTTAGCGCTGTCCAGCAGCGCGCCGACGGCGGAGACCAGCACCACGTCATTGGTCCGTACCAATTCCCGCAAAATACACTCTCCTGTCGTCCCGCCAGTGCGGCACTTGCGCCACATGTCAATAACTTGATGGCCTTGCCGCTGCACCGCGCAGTTTCTATTGTTATAGCTGAGCATAATGCGAATTCGGCAAAATTGGAGACCAGCGTGGCGGTTATTGTACCCTTCGAAAGCCCGTCCAATGCTTCGATCGACGGGCTGGTGGGACTTGTCGCCGCCGACATGGAGCGAGTCAACGCGACGATCATTTCGCGGACCGGCTCCGAGGTCACCATGATCCCCGAAGTCGCCAACCACCTGATCTCCTCCGGGGGCAAGCGGCTCCGCCCGATGCTGACGCTGGCGATGGCCCAGCTCGCCGACTATTCCGGCGACGGCCATATCAAGCTCGCTGCCGCGGTCGAGTTCATGCACACCGCGACCCTGCTGCATGACGACGTGGTCGACGAGAGCGAGCTGCGCCGCGGCAAATTGTCCGCGCGAATGCTTTGGGGCAACGAGGCCAGCGTGCTGGTCGGCGACTTCCTGCTCGGTCAGGCGTTCCGAATGATGGTCGAGGTCGGTTCGCTTCGCGCGCTCGACATTCTGTCCGCAGCGGCCGCCACCATCGCCGAGGGCGAAGTGATGCAGCTTGCCGCGGCGAAGAACACCGCGACCACCGAGGACGAATATCTCGCCGTGATCCGCGGCAAGACGGCGGAGCTGTTCGCCGCCGCCTGCGAGGTCGGCCCGGTCATCGCCAACCGGCCCAAAGCCGAGCAGACCGCGTGCCGTTCGGTCGGCATGAACCTCGGCATCGCCTTCCAGCTCGTCGACGACGTGCTCGACTATGGCGGCAAGTCGGCCAAGCTCGGCAAGAATGTCGGCGACGATTTCCGCGAAGGCAAGATCACGCTCCCCGTCGTGCTCGCGTTCCGACGCGGCAACGACACCGAGCGCAAGTTCTGGATCCGCGCGCTGGAGCGCGGCGAGATCGGGGCGTCCGACCTCGATCACGCGACCGGGCTGATGACCAAGCACCGCGCGCTCGAGGACACGATCAGCCGCGCCCAGCACTACGGCGCGATGGCCGTCGACGCGCTGGCGCTGTTCCCGCCCTCGCCGATGAAGACGGCGCTGGAAGAGGTCGTGGCGTTCTGCCTGGCAAGATCGCATTGAGTACGGCTTGCAATTACCGCGCATCATAGACGGTGTCGTCCCTGCGAAAGCAGGGACCCATACGCCGCGGCGAGAGTTGTGACGGCAGTCGTCGTTCCGAAGTGTTCAAACAATAACCACTCGTGGTTGGGTCCCTGCTTTCGCAGGGACGACGCTGAGGATGGTTCTCGATTCAAGTTGCCACACCACACACCGTCATCACCCGCGCATGCGGATGATCCGGTATTCCAGAGACGTCTGTGCTTGAGCCGAGAAGCCGCGGCGTACTGGGCAAGAGGTAGAAAGCTCTGGGGTAGGACCACAGGTGTAACCGGAGCAATCCGGCTTTCCCTGCGCGATGGGTTACGGCTTACTTCGTGCTCTCCCCGGCACACCGGGGAATGACAAGCAATCTTAGTCCTCCACCGGCACCCAGATCTCAAGCCCGCCGTTACCGCTGTTCTTGTCGAACTTCTCGTCGTAGCGCTCGAAGTTTGGCGCGTCCGCGACCTTCATGCCGGATTGCGGCAGCCAGCGATTCCAGATCGTGTTGACGGTGCGGCGGATGGTGGAGATGTGGTCGGCGTGGGTGAACACCACGTACCTCTGCGCCGGAATCCGGACGCGCGCGAATTCGCGCGGCAGGTCGGAGAAATCGGCGACCTCGACACCGGCGATGTAGTCGAAATTGCCGGCATCGTCGCCGTTGCAGCAGACGCCATAGGCGACATTGCCGACTTGGCGGGGAATATGTGCGCATTGCTGATGGAAGCCATGCCACTGGTTCGGAATGCCGGCGGTGCTGCCATTGGCGTGGTTGTAGCGCTCGCCGATGCCGGCGACGAGAAACGCCTTGCCGGTCGCGACGCGCGGCGGATCGAGATGATCGAGAGCTGTCGAGATCATGGTGATCGGCTCCTGAAGCTTGAGCGTCGTCAGGCACGTTGTCGCGCGCACCGTCTCGGGCGTGACGCCGAAATGGTCGCGAAACGCGCGGGTGAATGCTTCGTGGGAGCCGTAATCCGCATCCAGCGCGAGAGTGAGGATATCGGGCGCACCGGCCGCGAGCTCGCGCGCAGCCTCGCTGAGACGGCGCGCCCGCACATAGCGCATCACCGAGAACCCGGTCGCCTCCGCGAACGCCCGCACCAGATGGAAGCGCGAAACCCCGGCGACGTTCGCAATGTCATCGAGCGTCAGCGACCTGCGGAGATGGCTTTCGATGTACCAGAGCGCCTTCTGGGCTGGGTTCATGGACGACGGCCTTCCTGCAAAGCCCGGGCATCATGCATGGCTGCCGCGCGCGCCATTTGACAGTCCTTGCTGCGCAGCGGCGAAACTGATTCCGCTCTGCGAAATTTTACCGCAAAGCCGTCGCTGGCAACAGCGTTGCAATCGTGCATACTCGCAGTTGCATCGATCCGACGGCTCATCAAGCTGCCCGAAATCAAGACTGCACGAGCCGCGGCCAGCATGTCAGGGAGGACAATGATGCACCACCACCGCTCGAGCTATGCCAACTGCGTCAAGTCTGCGGCGCTTGCCGCGCTTTTGACGATCGCCGTCGCAAGCGCCGCCAACGCGCAGAAGAAATACGATCCCGGCGCGACCGACACCGAGATCAAGGTCGGCAACATCATGCCCTATTCGGGCCCGGCGTCAGCCTACGCCACGATCGGCAAGACGGAAGCGGCCTATTTCAACAAGCTCAACAGCGAAGGCGGCATCAACGGCCGCAAGGTCAACTTCATCTCCTACGACGACGGCTATAGCCCGCCAAAAATGGTCGAGCAGGCCCGCAAGCTGGTCGAGAGCGACGAGGTGCTCTTGATCTTCAATCCGCTGGGCACGCCGGGCAACACGGCAATCCAGAAATACATGAACGCCAGGAAAGTGCCGCAGCTGTTCGTCTCCACCGGCGCCGCCAAGTGGAACGATGCCAAGAACTTCCCGTGGACCATGGGCTGGCAGCCGAGCTACCAGGTCGAAGCGCGCATCTATGCCAAATACATCCTGCAGAAATATCCCGGCAAGACCATCGGCGTGCTCTATCAGAACGACGATTTCGGCAAGGACTATCTGATCGGCCTGCACGACGGGCTCGGCGATCAGGCCAAGAAATTGATCATCGTCGAATCCTCCTACGAGACCTCGTCGCCGACGGTGGATTCGCAGATCGTGCAGATCAAGGGCGCCAACCCCGACATCTTCGTCAACATCGCAACGCCGAAATTCGCGGCGCAGGCGATCAAGAAGGCCGCCGAGCTGGGCTGGCATCCGGTGCAGTTCCTGACCAACGTCTCGGCCTCGATCGGGGGCGTGATGAAGCCGGCCGGCTATGAGGCAAGCCAGGGCGTACTGTCCACGCAATATCTCAAGGACCCCAAGGACGCCGAGTGGAAGAACGACCCGGCCATGAATGAATGGCGTGCATTCATGGCCAAGTGGTATCCCGAAGGCGACCTCGACGATGCGGCGACCGTGTTCGGCTACGGCGTCGCCAAGGGACTGGAGCAGGTGTTGCGGCAATGCGGCGACAACCTCACCCGCGAGAACCTGATGAAGCAGGCGGCCAGCCTCAACTTCGAGATCGGCATCTATCTGCCCGGCACCAAGATCAAGACCGGGCCGGACGACTATGCACCGATCGAACAGTTGCAGATGATGCGCTTCAAGGGCGAGAGCTGGGAGCGGTTCGGCCCCATCATGAGCGGCGAGAAGAGCAGTTAGGGGCCTTCCTCCACAACTTTGGGCTCCGTGATGCCCGGCCTCGCGCCGGGCATCCACGTCTTCGACACGATTCACGGGCAAGATTTTTCACAAGCAAGACTTTTCACAAGCAAGGCTTTCACAAGCAAGACTTGCAGGAATCAGGACCTGGAACGGCCGGAACCCGGGCGAGCGGACCCGACGCCGCACTCAAGCTCGCCGCACTCGGGCTAAAGTGTCCGGCCATCACGACCCCAGGCCCATTCTGCGATCGGAAGGACAACAACAATGAAGATCACCGACGTTCGCGCCCACCATATCCGCATTCCCTATGACGCAGGGCCCGCGAGCTTCCGCCAGGGAGCTTCCGCGATCTCGGCACTCGACATGGTGCTGGTCGAGGTTTCGACCGACGCCGGCCTGACCGGCTGGGGCGATGCCTTCGCCTATGTCTGTCCGAAGACGAGTTGCACGGCGGTGGCCGAGATGATCGCGCCGCAGGCACGCGGCCTCGAGGTGCCCGACGCCGCCGGGATCCCCGCCGCGATGGAGCAGATCCAGCGCAACCTGCATCTGTTCGGCCGCTATGGCATCACGATGTTTGCGATCTCGGCGCTCGACATTGCGCTGTGGGATCTCGCCGGCAAGGTGAAGGGCGTGCCGCTGCATCAATTGATCGGCGGCGCGAAGCGCAGCACGATCCCGGCCTATGCGAGCCTGATGCGGATCGGCAATCCGACGCATATCGCCGCCGAATGCAAGAAGGCGATCAAGCTCGGCTACTCCGCGATCAAGCTGCACGAGACCACCGTGCCTGCCGTCGCCGCGGCGCGCGAGGCGATCGGTCCCGGCGTGCCGCTGATGGTCGACATGAACTGCCCGCTAGATGGACCGGCGGCGATTCAGTTTGCCCGCGACTGCAAGCAGGCCGCGCCGATGTTCCTGGAGGAACCGGTCTGGCCGCCGGAGGATTTTGCGACGCTCGCGGAAGTGCGCAGGGAGGGCCGGCTCGATATCGCGGCCGGCGAGAACGCCTGCACCGTGCATCAATTCCGCCAGATGATGACCGCGGGCGCCGTCAGTCACGCGCAGCCGTCGGTGATCAAGGTCGGCGGCGTCACCGAATTCCTGCGCGTGGCCGTGCTCGCCGACGAGTTCGGCGTCCAGGTGATTCCGCACTCGCCCTATTTCGGGCCGGGCTTCCTCGCCACGCTGCATCTGATGGCAATCCGCGACGCGGGGCTGATCGAAATGTTCTTCATGAAGCGCCCTGCCTGCCTGTGGGGCGATCGCATCGACGTCGACGCCAACGGCCATGTCGCCGTGCCGCAGGGCCCCGGGCTCGGCTACGAGCCGGATCGCGACGTGATGGAGAAATATCGGGTGGCGTAAAGGCGCGCCGCGAAGGAGGCGCGCCCCCTCTCCCGCTTGCGGGTAGGGCCTTCACATTGCGCTCGATCCCTCCACAAACTCCTTATGCCCGGCCTTGTGCCCGCCTACGCTGAGGCTTCGGCGAGGCTGACATGGAAGCACGGCGAAGCCTTGGCGTAGCCGGCTGCCGGGCATCCACGTCTTGGCTTCCGCGTGAGAAAGACGTGGATGGCCGGGACAAGCCCGGCCATGACGAATGCGAAGTGGCAGCGCCAGGAAGGCAATTTGCGGATCGACCTTTGCTACTTCGTCCCTTCCTTCGCGGCAGGCGTCGCATCCTTCGCCGGCGGCGCGTCGGCTTTCTTCTTCATATCCTCGGTCAATTTGACTTGCGCCGCCTGCAGGTCGGTGACGAGCTTCTGCAGACCCGCGGCTGCACTCTTCAGGCTTTCGATCTGCCGGTTGGCGGCGTCGAGCTTCTGCTGATGATCCGATGTGAGCTTGTTGATCGTCTTCTGCAGAAAATCGATATTGCTCTGCAGACAGCTCGTGCGCCGCTCCATCGTTTTCTCGACGGTGCAGATCTCGATGCCGGGAACGTCCTGCGCGCGCGCGGTTCCGACGACGCCGAGTGAAAGCGTCACGAGCAAGACAAGAGCGAAACGAGCGATCATCAGCATCCTCAACCAAATGCGTCATTCACAGTTTTGTGCTCACGACGCTGAAAGCAAGGCAGACATACCACACTGATACCGCATTCGAGCGCTGTGCTTCACCTCATTACGGGGACTACTCGTGGGGACGGGGGCCTTCGGAACTTGTTTGGTTCGACCCCTTTTGGCTCGACCTTGGGCAGTGGAGACAGATCACATGGCGACGCGCGAAAAACGGCTGGCGCAATTCGATGGCAACGGCGAACCTTCGCCGGAACAGCGCGTGGAAGTGCTTTGTGAGGATCATAGCGGAACGTATCAGCTGCCGTTCGCCTGCCGCTTCGTCGACGGCCAGTGGCGCAATGACACGACCGGTGGCGCGCTGGAAGCCAACGTCATCGCATGGCGGATGCCGCGCGAAAAGCACTTGGCCTGAAGCCGCGAGGCGTCGCTCTCGCGCATGAATCCGGAGGACTGGTACCGGCTTTCCCTCGCGACCAACGCGATGCGTTTGCGCGGGGATCATGCGCGGGTGTTGTTTCAAAACGCGACGCGCACGCGCCGGACTTTAAGATTTGGAACGCGGATGGAACGAACCGCGTCCGAATCACTGATTGAGCGCCGTACTCCGTTGTTCACGGCTAGATGTGGTCAGGAGCCCGATTCGGCGCACCACATACAGGAGCATGATGATCGGCCGCAGCCAGCGGCCGACAACAAAGGTTAATTCCTCCGCAGATGACATTTGCGATCCCTCCGTGCGATCATTTCCACGGCGTGATCGGCGGCACCGTCTCGGTCGCCGGCGGCACATCCACGGTCTTGAAATCGGCGGGGCTGACGATCTCGAGGTATTCCATGTCCTTCGAGTAGTCGAACAGGTAATGGGTGATGCCGGGACGCTGATGGATGACGTCGCCGGCCTCGACCAGCGTCTCCTTGTCCTCGTACATGAAGCGCGCCCAGCCCTTGGTCATGATGACGATCTGGAAATCGCACAGATGCTTGTGCCAGCCGGTGCCCTGCTCCGGCGGCAGGTCGGGATTGGCCTTGACCAGATGGCAGATCACCTGCCCCCCGGTGGCATCGGCGATGCCGAGATCGCGATACAGGAAGAAGTCGCGCAGACCTCCGCCCTTGAACTCGGTGTCACCGGGTTTGACGTGGGAGAATTTGCTGACGACGGCGTGCTGGTTCATTTCAAGCCTCCACGGTTCTCGTGTTCGCGAGATCGCGGCGCGGCTCACCGTCCAAATTTTCGGCAGCGTCGCATCGTCGCGGTCACAGCTCCAGCATCGCTATGCGAAATCCTTGCCAGCCCGCCCGCGCTGCGGCGATCGGTCTTGCCACGCGCGGCCATCACAGCGGAAGCATTTGGCGCATGGCACATATTTACGTTCGGCCCGTGCTGCGCTCGATCGTCGCGCGGCGCCAATGTCTGACGCCGACGGCACGTCCATTGAGCAAGGCCTGCCTGGAGCTTGAGCCGCCGGCGCAGGCAGGCCGGCCCGGGCGCTGCCTAATATTCGACCTCGAGCTCCTCGACATCGGCGGGCTCCGCCTTCGCGGCCTCGATCCATTCCTGCATCTCGGGCATCGCCATGATGGTTTTGGCATACACCGCGAGGGCCGGTTCGAGCTTCACATCATAGGTCATGAAGCGGGTCACGACCGGCGCATACATTGCGTCCGCCATGGTACGGCGTTCGCCGAACAGGAACGGCCCGCCGGACTTGCCGAGGCAATCGCGCCAGATGGTGCAGACGCGGTCGATATCGGCCTGCGCGCGCGACCAGATCTTGAAGCCGGGAAAGTGCCCCTTGAGATTGACCGGCAGCGAGGACCGCAGCGTGGTGAAGCCGGAATGGATTTCGCCCGAGACCGAGCGGCAATGCGCGCGCTGGATCCGGTCCTCCGGCAACAACCCGGCGTGCGGCATGATCTCGTTGAGATACTCGCCGATCGCCAGCGTATCCCAGACGGTCGCGCCCTCGTGGCGCAGGCAGGGCACCAGGATCGACGAGGACAGCAGCAGCAGCTCGGCCCGCGCCGATGGGTCATCGGGTGCGGTGACCACCTCCTCGAACTCCAGCGCGGCGAATTTCGCCAGCAACCAGCCGCGCAGCGACCAGGACGAATAGTTCTTGCTGCTGATGGTGAGTGTCGCCTTCGCCATGCCCGCTCCTCACGCCCTGAACGCGTCGCCGCTCCCGGTGACCGCGCGCCGGTCCAAGCCGCCGCGCCCCGAAGCCGGTCATTTTCGCAGCAAGCCACGTGCCAATTTGCCGGGCAGCCCGCCCCCTCTGTGGCGTCGATATTGCATATCCAGCCGGGCCAGGGGCGGATGCGTATGATGTCAATGATGTACCAAGCCTATCAGAACCACATGGACCTCACGGCGCCATGGCGGACCGGGGCTGCAGCGGCGCTGAAATACCTGAATCTGGTGCCGCAGGGCGCCGCCGACCGGGTGTACGGCCGGCTCGCGGCCGCGCTCGAGCTGATCTCGCGCTCCACCTTGACCTATGCCCGTCCCGACTACGCTATCGGCAGCGTGACGGTCGGCAACAGGGAATTGCAGGTGACCGAGGAGGTCGCCTATGCGACGCCGTTCGGCTCGCTGCTGCGTTTCAGGAAGGTGGACGGACCGGAGCAGCCGCGCCTGCTGCTGGTGGCGCCGATGTCCGGCCATTTTGCCACGCTGCTGCGCGGCACCGTGAAGACGCTGCTGCAGGACCACGACGTCTACATCACCGACTGGCACAATCCGCGCGACATCCCGCGCAGCGAGGGCCGCTTCGGGCTCGAGGATTACACCGACCATCTGATCGACTTCCTCGACCAGCTCGGCCCGCGCGCGCATATGGTGGCGATCTGCCAGCCTTCGGTGTCGGCGCTGGCCGCTGCCGCGGTCATGTCGGAGGACAATCATCCGGCACGGCCGGCGTCGCTGACCCTGATGGCCGGGCCGATCGACACGCGGATCCAGCCGACCAAGGTGAACGCGTTCGCCAAGAGCAAGCCGATCAAGTGGTTCGAGGACAATCTGATCAACTACGTGCCGATGCAGTGCAAGGGCGCGTTGCGTCAGGTCTATCCCGGCTTCGTGCAGCTCACGGCCTTCGTGTCGATGAACCTGGAGCGCCACATCAAGCAGCACATCGACCTCGCCGACCATCTCGCCAAGGGCGAGACCGACAAGGCCGAGCTGATCAAGACCTTCTACGACGAATATTTCGCGGTGATGGATCTGCCTGCGGAATTCTATATCGAGACGGTGCGCGATGTGTTCCAGGAGCATCTCTTGCCACAAGGCATGCTGATGCATCGCGGCCGCCCGGTGAACCCGGCGGCGATCCGGCGCATGGGCCTGATGACGGTGGAAGGCGAGAAGGACGACATCTGCTCGATCGGCCAGACGCTCGCCGCCCAGGACCTCTGCACCGGCGTTCGCACCTATCGCAAGGTCCACCACATGCAGGCCGGCGTCGGCCATTACGGCGTGTTTTCCGGCAGGCGCTGGAACAACGAGATCTACCCGCTGTTGCGCGATTTCGTGCATGTGAATTCGTAACAGAGCAACGTCGTAACTCATCGCTTCTGCGCCGCGCTTGCATGACGGCGAACGGCTGGTCACGCATCCCCTCAGGCGGTAATCTCCCCGCCACGACGACCATTCCCAAGAATCGTCCAGGGAGAAACTCCATGCGCGCGCCTACTGGCTTCCGTGCCCTTACGTTTGCCGTCATCGGCGCCCTCGCCCTCACCTCAGCCGTATCCGCCGCCGAAGTCCATGTGATGATTTCGGGCGGGCTGACGGCGGCCTACAAGGCGCTGGTGCCGGCGTTCGAGCGCAAGACCGGGCACAAGGTGGTGACCGCCTTTGGGCCGTCGATGGGCACCACAACAAATGCCATTCCGGTGCGGCTCGAGCGCGGCGAACCGGCCGACGTGCTGATCATGGTCGGCTATGCGCTGGGTGACCTGATCCAGCAGGGCAAGGTCGTGGCCGGCAGCCGCGTCGACCTCGTGAAGTCGCCGATCGGGATCGCGGTCAAATCAGGCGCGCCGAAGCCGGACATCGGCTCGGCCGACTCGGTCAAGCAGGCGCTGCTGGCGGCGAAATCGATCGCCTATTCCGACAGCGCCAGCGGCGTCTATGTCTCGACCGAGATGTTCCAGAAGCTCGGGATCGCCGACCAGATGAAGGACAAGGCGCGGATGATCCCGGCGACCCCGGTCGCCGAGATCGTCGCCAAGGGCGAGGCCGAAATCGGCCTGCAGCAGATCTCGGAGCTGAAGCCCGTTGCCGGCATCGACATCGTCGGTCCGCTGCCGGAGCCGTTACAGAAGATCACAGTGTTCTCCGCCGGCATCGCGACCGTCTCGAAGGAGCCCGAGGCGGGCAAGGCGTTGATCGGCTTCCTCGCCTCGCCGGACGCGCGCGACGCGCTGGTCAAGAGCGGGCTGGATCCGATTGCGGCCGGCGCGACGCATTAGGTGCAGTCGCCTTGACTCAATTCGGTACTGCCGCGGGGCACGCTTCGCCTCTCCCGCGTGCGGGGGAGGCCGACGCGCTCGAAGAGCGCGGCGGATGGGGGCTTTCTCCACTCGAAGACTCTGACCCGCGGAGACACCCCCACCCGGCCCTCCCCCGCAAGCAGGAGAGGGAGAACAGCTCCCTCGCGAGCGGGTCATGCCCATTCCCTACCGCAAATGATGCGCGCCGAAGGCGAGCAGCACGATGACGACGAGCGCCAGCAGCAGCGTGGTCGACTTCCAGAACAGCACCGGGTTGCGCTCGATCAGCGGGGTCGACGACGTCGTCAGATACTTTGCGTTGGGATTGCGCAGGTCGAACAGGAACTCGGAAAAGCTGTCGTAGCGCTTGAGCGGATTGGCATGCACGGCGCGCTCCAGCGTGCCGTCGACCCAGTTCGGGATCTCGCGGCCGCGATGCGCGGCCGGACGGTAGACCAGCCGGTTGAAGTCGGATCGCGTGCGGGCGCGGGCGATCTGCGCGCCATAAGGCAAGCGGCTGGTCAGCATCTGATAGGTGACGACACCGAGCGAGAACAGGTCGGAGCGCGCCGTGCCGCCCTCGCCCAGGAAATATTCCGGCGCGGTATATTGCTGGGTGCCCAGAATATCCTCGACGCCCGCCGGCGCCGCCTCGGCGACACCAGAGATCCGCGTCGAGCCGAAATCGATGATCTTCACCGTTCCGGTGTTGTCGATCATGATGTTGTCGGGCCGGACGTCCTGGTGCAGCATCTCCTTGCGGTGGAACGCGCGCAACCCTTTTGCAATTTGCTCGGTGATGCCGCGTACTGTCTCCAGCGCGGGCGCCGGATTGTCGATCATCCACTGCGTCAGGGTCTGGCCGTCGATATATTCCATCGTGACGTAGAGGAAATTGCGCTTGCGCTGCGGCAGAAACGGCTTCAGCACATGCGGGCTGTCGATCCGCCGGGCGACCCACTCCTCCATCATGAAGCGCTTCAGATAGGCCGGATCGTCGCGCAGGTCGATCGAGGGGATCTTGATCGTGACGGTGGTGCCGCTCTCCTCGTCGACCGCGAGATAGATGTGGCTGCGGTGTGATGCGTGCAGTTCGCGCAGGATGCGGTAGCCGTCGAACAGCATCCGCGCCTCGAGCAGCGGCGGCAGCGGCAGCTCGGTCGGCTGGCCGAACACCTCACTGGCATCGCCGTTGGGCAATTCGTCGATCCGGATGATCTGCGCGGTGAGATTGTCCGGGCTGCCGTTGTCATAGGCCTGCTCGACGATCGATTTCGCTGAAACGTCGAGGTCGGCGGCGCCGTCCAGGATCGTCTTCGCAAGCTGGCGCGCCGGGACGTGTTCGTAGACCCCGTCGGTCACCAGCAGGAAGGTGTCGCCGCGCTCCAGCGTCAGATTCTGGTAGTCGATCTCGAGCTGCGGGTTCACGCCCAGCGCGCGGCCGAGATAGCTCTGCTGCGAGGAAATCACGACGCGGTGGTCGTTGGTCAACTGCTCGAGGCTGTTGCCCGCGACACGGTAGATCCTGCTGTCGCCGACATGGAACAGATGCGCCGTGGTCGACCTGATGACCAGGGCGCTGAGCGTGCAGACGTACCCCTTGTCCTTGTCGTAGGGGTTCTGGCTGCGCCGCGTCTGCGCGTGCAGCCAGGAATTGGTCGCCTCCAGCACCCGCTGCGCCGAGGTCTTCACCGACCAGGATTCCGAGGTGCAGTAGTAGTCGGTCAGGAAGCTCTTGACCGCGGACTCGGCGGCAATGCGGCTGACGCTGCTCGAGGAGATGCCGTCGGCGAGCACCACGGCGATGCCCTTCAGGCCGAGCAGCGGCTCATCGGGGATCAAGACGCCGTGGAAATCCTGATTGGTGTCCTTGCGGCCCTGATCAGAGAATTGCCCGACCGATATTTTCAGCGCGCGCGGCATCGACCGTCCCAGAGCGAATGGGGCCCTCCGTGACAGGAGAGCCCCATAAGCCGGTCAGGATCAAGCCGCCAGGCGCTGGCGCTTCGGCGCCGTCTTCACATGCGTGGTGTAGAGCGTAAGCCCGGTGAAGGCGAGGCCGCCGGCGAGGTTGCCCAGCACGGTCGGGATTTCGTTCCAGATCATGTAGTCCATGATCGAGAACTTCGCATGCAGCATCAGTCCCGACGGGAACAGGAACATGTTCACCACCGAATGCTCGAACACCATGTAGAAGAACACCAGGATCGGCATCCACATCGCGATGACCTTGCCGGGCACCGTCGTGGAGATCATGGCGCCGACGACGCCTGTGGAGACCATCCAGTTGCAGAGCATGCCACGCATGAACAGGGTGGCCATGCCCGCGGCGCCATGCGCCGCATAGCCCAGCGTACGTCCCTCGCCGATGTTTCCGATAGTCATGCCGACCTTGTCGGGATCCTGCGTGAAGCCGAAGGTCGTCACGAACGCCATCATGAACGCCACCGTGAGCGCGCCGGCGAAATTGCCGATGAAGACAAGGCCCCAGTTTCGCAGGACACCACCGAGCGTGACACCGGGGCGCTTGTCGAGCAGCGCGAGCGGCGAGAGCACGAACACGCCCGTCAGCAGATCGAAGCCCAGCAGATAGAGCATGACGAAGCCAACCGGAAACAACAATGCTCCGACGAGCGGCTGACCGGTGTTGACGTTGATGGTCACGGCGAACCAAGCTGCCAGCGCGAGGATCGCGCCGGCCATGTAGGCGCGGATCACGGTGTCGCGGGTCGACATGAAGACCTTGGATTCGCCGGCGTCGACCATCTTGGTGACGAATTCGGACGGTGCGAGATAGGCCATGCGTAAATTCCCCTTGTGCAATTCGGCCGCGCCGGTTGCCTGCCGGAAGCGACGCGGGTTGGTTGAAATGCTCGTCCGTCCGGGGAAGCTGGGGTTCAACGCGTGCTCGAGACGCCCGCGGGGCGCCTTGATCCCCTTGCTTCGGCCTACACTGGCTTGGGCAATCCGGAGGACGGCAGTCGTCGTTGACTAATGCGATCAAAAGCAATCGACATGCCAACCGGCGCCGCCGGCGCCTCGCTCGAAACACCTTTTAATACAACGACTTAGCTAGTGTGCGCGAGAGCCGGCCGGAGCGATGGCGCGGATTTAATCAGCTTGCACAGATGTCGCCCAGGGGATGCGCGCCTCTCCATCTCCGTCATCCCCACGCCAAGGCTTCGCCTTTGCGCGGGGATGACGGGAACAGGTCAGGATGACGGGGATAGGGTCGATACGCGCCGCTACTTCACTTCGACCCGGTGCGGACCGGCGAACCCTTCAGCCCGTTGTTGTCATAGGCCTTGCGCAGCGTGCCGTTGGCGATCGCATCCGTCATGAACTTCGTGGCGAACGCCGCAGCCAACGGATGGTTGAGCGGCACCGCGACCGCGGTGACCGTCTGCTTGAAGGTCTCGTCCAGCACGCGCGTGCCCGGGATCTTGTTGGCCATCGCATTGAGCTGGTCGCGCGACAATGCGAACGCGTCGATCTCGCCGCTCTTCAATAGATTGAAGATCTCGTCATAGGTCTGATAGCCCGTGACCTTGGCGTGCTTGAGATGCGCGATCGCGCCGCGCATCGTCGTGGTGGCGTTGACGGCAGCGACCTTGACACCGTCCTGGTCCAGCGCGGCGAAATTCGCGATCGTCGAGCCCGGCTTGACGATGTAGGTGGCGTCGGCGACCTCGTAGATCGGCCCGAACGTCATCCTGGCCTCGCGCTCGGGATCCTTGGGCAGGAAGGTGATGTCCCAGCTGTTGTTGGCTGCCGCATCGGTGATCTGGCCCGAATTCTGGTGCACGACATATTCGACGGGAATACCGAGCTGCGCCGCCATCTCGCGGCCGAGATCGACGGGAACGCCGGCATAGCCGGTCTCGGTCCTGGTCGACCAGAACGCGCCGCCCGCCGGGCTGAGCGCGATTGCGACCCGGAGCTTTCCGGTCGGCGCGATCTGATCCTTCAAGGCGTCGGCATCGGCTGATGTGGCCATCGTCATTACTCCAAGAACGAGGCCCGCCAGACGCAGCAGTCGAGACAACATCGGACTTCCTCCACGCCGGATCTTGCTGTCCGGCCGGCGCGCAACAAACCGCACGGCGCGGCCTTGTGCAAGCGCCGGTTCTCGCAAAGGAGCTATCCGTATCGGCCTATCTGACCCGGATGGTGATTTTTTCGGAGACGACCGGTGGGTTGAAGGGATAGTGCTTGGCGTCGCCCAGCACCAGCTGCAAGGTGTGCTTGCCGGGCGCCAGATCGAGCTGCGTTTCGGTCTGGCCGGCACCGAAGTGCAGATGAGACTTGTCCGACGGGATCGGCTCATTCGGATTCAACGGCTCATTCACATCGACCAGAAGATGGTGATGGCCGCTGTTCGGATAGTCGTCGCCGGCATGGGTGACGCCCATGTTGCGCAGCCCAAAACGGCACCAGAACGGGCTCTTCAGAGTCACCCCGCTGTGCGGCCAGAGGAAATACAGCTTGGTGTCTTTTCCTGCCGGCTTGCTCTGCGCGTTGGCCGGGCTCGCGAGCAACGTCAGGGCCGCCGCGAGCATGATCAAGCCTGCACTTTTCATAGCCCCTCCATGAAACCCAGCAACTGCAGATAATCTCTTAGGGAGACAGCGCGACCCGGAAACCGTGGGTCGGGTAGCGAACGTTGGTGTCGTAATTGTCGCGGTTGGCCGGACGAACGTAGCGCGCGTCATTCTTCCAGGAGCCGGAGCGGATGACATGGGAGGCGCAGTCACCGCCGGACCAGACCGCACCGTCGGCCGGCGCGCCCTGGTAGTTCCTGTGCCAGCAATCCTCGACCCACTGATCGACCCCGCCGCCCATGTCGTAGAGGCCGAACGGATTCGGCTTGAGGCTGCCGACCTTGACCGGCTGATCGGCGGCACCGTCGCCGCCACAATCCTTGCAACCGGCGTAGCCCGATTGCATCTGGTCGCCCCACCAGTATTTCGATTGCGTTCCGCCGCGTGCCGCGTATTCCCACTCGGCTTCGCTCGGAAGCCGGTAAGCCTTCTTCGTCCCGTCGGCGAGCCACGTCACATATTGCTTCGCATCGCTCCAGCTTACATTGGTGACCGGCACGTCGTCCTTGCCGCTGGCCGTGAAGCCACAGGCCTTGGCCGCCGCGCAGGCATTCCATTCCCGAACCGTGACCGGATATTTGCCCATGGCGAACGGCTTGACCGTCACCTTGCGGATCGGCCGCTCCGAGGGGTCTTCATTGCTTCCCATCGAGAAGCTGCCACCTTGAAGCGAGACCATTTCGGGCTCTCGCACCGACACGGCGGGACTCGCGGAGGGTACGGCTTGAGGCGACGCTTGCTGCGTCGGTGCGGCACCCGGGATCGGACTTGCAGCCTGGCCTGGAGCCGGGCTCGGTGCCGGCTGCGGAACGGCAGGTGACGCCGCCGGTGACGGAGGCGCCTGCGCCAATTCGGCCGGCTTGCCGCGCGGTTGCGCGAGCATGTACCACAGCACGCCTCCCGCGATGATTGCGATCGCCAATCCGAGCAGCGTGAGCAGGATGGACTCGCGGCGCCTGCGCGTCCTCTGGTAAGCGGCAGCGTCCGGCAGCACGCGATAAACCCGGACCGGATCGGTGATGTTCTTGACCTTGCGATCGCCGAGCGATTCGTATCCGCAGACCATCTTGTGCTTGATCTGCTCGTAGATGCCACCCGAGATGAAAACGTCACCCGGCGCTGCAATCCCTTCCAGGCGCGAGGCGACGTTGACGCCGTCGCCATAGATATCGTCGGGCTCGATGATGATGTCGCCGAGGTTGACGCCGATCCGGTACTCGATCCAGTGATCTCTCGCTATCGCCGCGTTGCGGCCGATCATGTTCTGCTGGATCACGATGCTGCAACGGACCGCCTCGACCGGGCTATCGAACATCGCGATAAAGCCGTCGCCGGTGGTCTTGACCAGCTTGCCATGGTGCTCGGCAATGGTGGGCTCGATGAGATCGCGCTCGATCCGCTTGACGCGGGTATGCGTGCCCTCTTCATCAAGTTGCATCAACCGGCTATAGCCGGCGATATCGCCAGCAACGATCGCTGCGAGCCGCCGCGGCATTGTATTGCCGGGAGGTTGCGGCCGGCCTGACTTGAAGTCGCGAATCTCTCCCATGGCGCTCAGGCTGCTCCACAATTAGGTGCTCGCGGCGCTACCGGCGCCCTCGTCCCCGAGGCCCGGTTAAACCTACCACACCTTCGGGTTGGAACAAAGTTCGCGAAGCGTGACCAAGTCACTGATTGTCGCCTTCGGCCGAGCAGGCCACTTGCCGGGCGGGTCTTGTCTCAACGGCGAACCGGGCGGCAAGTCGCCACTGTGTCAGCCCGCCTGCGTGGCCGGCGTCCGGATCTCGCGCGGCAGGATGATCGCGGCCGCGATCGCCAGCAGGCACAGCGCAGCGAAGGCGCGCAGCATCATGGAGAAGCCGCCCTGGTCGTACAGCCAGGCGACCAGCCCGACGGAAGCGCCCGCTGCGGTGAAGCCGACGAAATAGCGCACCGCATAGGCGCGTGAGCGCCATTCCTCGGTGGTGTACTTGCCGACCATGGCATCATTCACCGTCACCTGGCCGAACGCGCCCATCACGATGCCGATCGAGACCACGATCAGCGGCAGGTTGGACAGGCTCGCCGCGAGATAGAGAAAGGGCGCCAGCATGAACGACAGCGGCAACGCCACCGTCTTCAGCGAATGTTTGTCGAGCAGCTTGCCGATGGTGTACTGCGTCATCGCGCCGAACACGTAGACCCCGGCCGCGATCACGCCGAGCAGCGCCGGGCTCCTGGTCAAATCGGCGAGCCGCTCGGCGAACAGCTTTGGCAGCGCGACGGTCACGGCGTTGAAGGTGGTCGAGATCGCGATCACCACGATCAGGAGCGACAGCACCACGCGCCACATGTCTTGCTTGGCGACGCGCACCTGCGCTGCGGCCTGCCTGGAGCCCTTGCGATCCTCATGCACCACCGTCATCGCAAAGCCGATGCCGATCAGCACGGTGACCGTGCCGGGCACGATGAAGGCCCAGCGCCAGCCGAGATACTGACCGATCACGCCGGTGACCAGCGCCGACGAGGCGACCCCAAGATTGCCCCAGACGCCGTTGATGCCCATCTGGGCACCGAGTTTCTCGGCATAGGACACGATCATGGCGGTGCCGACCGGATGGTAGATCGAGGCGAAGATGCCGATCGCCAGCAACGCGGCGCCGAGCTGCAGCGGCGTCTGCACGAAGCCGACCGAGATCATCGACAGGCCGATGCCGACGAAGAAGATCACCATCATGTGGCGGCGGCTCCAGCGGTCGCCGAGCCAACCCGTGATCAGCGAGCCGGCGCCGAAGGCGATGAAGCCCGGCGTCGCATAAGGCAGGAGTTCCGAATAGGCCATGCCGAGCGCCGGGCCCATGATGATGACGGCGGCGGCGAAAATCAGCATCGCATAGTGATCGATGAAATGGGCGGCGTTGACGAAGCTGATCACCCGGCTCGGACTGTTGCTTGGACCATTCATGGGCAGATCTTTCACCGGCACGTCTCTCACGCGATTCTTCAAATGCTCGAAAAATAGGTTATAGGTGCTTGTCCTGACGGGATGTCGCCAATGACTATCGCTGAACCGCCAATAAGAGCTCTCCACAAGGACCGGCGCGTCACCGGCGACGGCGTGCACATGGTCGCGCGCTCCTACGAGAAGGGCGTCCGCCTCGACCCGCACATGCACCGAGAGGCGCAGCTGGTCTATGCCGCCACCGGCACCATGCAGGTGACGACGCCCAAGGGCCGCTGGCTGGTGCCGCCGGACCGCGCGGTGTGGGTCCCTGCCCTGCTCGCGCATGCGATCGACGTGCTCGCCGATATCGAGATGCGCACGCTGTATTTCGACCAGGCCTGGCTTGCGCGCGAAGCGCGCAGCGACAGTCTCGACCATGAATTCGTGGTGCGCGTCTCGCCGCTGGTGCACCAGGCGATCCTCGCGCTGTTCGACACGTCGTGCGGGCGCGAGCGCACCGACCTCCTGATCAGGCTGGTGATGCTGGAGCTGCACCAGGCCGAAGATCCCGCGACCTTCATCCCGCTGCCGCAGGAGCCGCGCTGCCGCCGCGCCGCCGATATCGTGCTGGCCGATCCGACAAAGGACCACGAGATCGATGCGCTGGCGCGCACGGTCGGCACCTCGGCGCGGACGCTGTCACGCTTGTTCTCGGCGGAGACGCAGCTCTCCTTCAAGAGCTGGTGCCAGCGCGCTCGTATCGCGGCCGCGATCGAACGCCTGTCGACCGGCGCGAATGTTTCTGTCAAGCAGGTCGCCTCCGACCTCGGCTATGCCAGCGTGCCGGCATTTTCCCACGCGTTCCGCCAGGTCACCGGCAAGACACCGACCGCATTCGCGGAGAAAACGTGCGAGAAAACGTGAACAGGATTTGTCACCGGGCGCAGCGATGACGAATTATACCGTTGTGGCGCTGCGACATATTTCCGTACGATCCATGCGCTTGATTGCAGTCCTCCCGACCTTAAATCCCGTGTAAGGTCCGTCTTCACTGGATACGACCTGCTGGATACGACCCGCACATGGCCAACGCCTTCTTCTCCGATCTGCTCTCGACGATTTCCGAACGTGGCCGCGTCCTGCTCGGCCGGGCCAGCCCGGCCAACGACAAGCAGGACGCTTCCGAACTTCTGGAACTGTGCGAGGCGCTGTTGTCCGGCCGCGGCGAGGCTTCAGGCACCGCCATGGCGCGCGAAGTGCTCGACCGCTACCACCACCTCGATGCCGCCGGCCGCCTGTCGTTCTTCCAGACGTTGGCCCGCGATTTCGGACCCGATCACGCCAAGCTGGCGCAGGCGATCGAGAGCTGGCGCGCCAAGGTGAATGACAACACCAATGGCGACGACGCCAGCGACCTGCATTTCGCCTCCGAGCCGCGCCGCCAGGAATTGATTCGCCGGCTCAATCGCGCGCCGGGCGGCACCGGCGAGCTGGTGTCGATACGCTCGGATTTGCTTTCATTGATGAAGGGCAACAAGGACCTCGCCGCGCTCGATCGCGATGTGGTGCATCTGCTCTCGTCCTGGTTCAACAGGGGATTTCTCGTGCTGCGCAGGATAGACTGGTCGTCGCCGGCCAATATTCTGGAGAAGATCATCCGCTACGAGGCCGTGCATGAGATCCGCGACTGGGACGATCTGCGCCGCCGCATCGATCCGGTGGATCGCCGCTGCTACGCGTTCTTCCACCCGGCGCTGGCCGACGAGCCGCTGATCTTCGTCGAGGTCGCGCTCACCGAGGCCATCCCGGGCGCGATCGCGCCGCTGCTTGCGGAAGAGCGCGAGCCGGTGCTGGTCGAGCGGGCCCGCACCGCGGTGTTCTATTCGATCTCCAACACCCAGCGCGGCCTTGGCGGCATCTCGTTCGGCAGCTTCCTGATCAAGCAGGTGGTCGAGGAGCTGCGCCGCGAATTGCCGAAGCTCGACAACTTCGTGACGCTGTCGCCGGTGCCGGGCTTCATGCAGTGGGTGAAGCAGGCCGATGACGTGCCGCTCACCGAGGAAGACCGCCAGCTCCTGGAAAGCCTCGGCAAGCCCGACTGGTTCGAGAACGCCGAGCTGGCCACGCAGCTCCGCGCCGTGCTGGAGCCGCTCGCCGCCTACTACTTCCTGAAGGCGCGCACGCCGAAGGGACGGCTGATCGATTCCGTCGCGCGCTTCCATCTCGGCAACGGTGCGCGGCTGGAGCGGATCAACTGGCTCGGCGACCTCTCGCCCAAGGGCCTGCGGGAATCCGCCGGCGTGATGGTCAACTACCTCTACCGCCTCGACGACATCGAGAAGAACCACGAGGCCTATGCCAACAATGGCGAGGTGATCGCCTCGAGCGCGGTGAAGAAGCTCCTGAAGGGCGACGGCCGGCGGCTGCTGGATATGCGGCTGTCGTAAGGAGCCGCTCTTGCGATCTCGTCATGCCCGGCGTTGACCCGGGCATTCACGTCTTTGGTCACGCAGTCGCGTACCGCGGCCGCAGCCCCGCCGGCAGATGCGCATCGAGCCAGGCAGCGATCACGCGCTCGTTGCGATGGTAGAGCAGGCCCACAGCGATCACGGCAATGCCGATCAGCGACAGCGAGAACGGAAACCACAGCGAGTCCTTGAAGACGACGTCGGCGAGATGGCCGAGATAGAGGCAGATGCCGAACGCGCCGAACACCGCATAGGCGCGCCGCATCAGAATCACGGCGATCGCGGTCAGGCCGATATTGAGCAGGCAATAGATCGCCTTCCCCAATTCAGTGGAGCTTTCGGACGCGGTGATCCCACCCCAGAACGCCATCAGGCCGAACAGATGCAGCCAGAACGCATAGTCGCCGTTGCGGCTGCGATAGTCCACGATCCACGCCACCGCGAGAACGGCCAATCCGAACCAGACCGATACCCGCCGGCGCATCTCGAAATCGGCATGATCCATGCCGCCGAACCACGGCGCCAGATCCATCGACATGAACCACAGCGCGACCGAGATGATCGCGACGATGAAGGCAAAGCGAAAGTAGCGCAGCGCAACGACGCCGGCGGCGACCGTCGCGATCTCCATGAAGATCCAGCTGCCCTTCACCCAGACGTAGAAATCATGCACGGTTCCGGGCTTGCCGAACTTGCCCCACCAGCCAAGCTCGTCCTGGATGCCATAGACCGCAAGCGGCGCCATCGAGACCGCGATCGCAATCAGCAAGCCGCCGGGAACCCGCAGATTCTTGCCGTACCAGAGGCGGTGACCGGCCACAGCGAAAGCGGTGGCGTAGGCGATTGCGCAGGCCGTAAGCGCCCGGCCGCCCATCTGGGTGAACGCCAGGGTCGAGAACAACCCCATGGCGCCGATCACAATGAGCGCGCCGGCGTACCAGAGCACGTGCGCGGCATCGAATTTTGCGGCCGGGCTTGCGTCACTCGCCGAGCCCTGCCCTGCGCTGCTCGCGAGGAAGGCGAGCAACCGCTCCAGATCAGGCGCACTGATCACCCCGGCATCCGCGGCTTCCCGGAGATCCTTCGCTGAATATGGCATGCGGCTACCTCACTGCCGGTTCCGCGCCTTCCGGGTATTCTGGAAAGGCGCCTCTTTCCATGAGTATAGGGAAATATGAGCAACGTTCAAGAAATTCGTTGAGCGACGCTCACAATGTTGTTAGCGGAACCGCCAATTCGTCATGCCGATCCCCGTCCGGGCATGGGATCCGCCCAACGCGGCGATCGAGGCGCTGACCAATTAGCCCATATGGGCGGCGCGGACCGGCCGGTTGCAAGGACGTGCGACGGCGCGCACGGCAGGAATGGCCCAGCCGGCTCGGCGAGCTCCCGCTGAACGGTCCGCGCGAGCCTGCCGGCATCAATTGCCTCTATCGCCCCGACGACATCGAGCGGCGCCACGACGGCCGTCCCAACAATGGCGACATGGTCGCCGCGCGTGCGGCGAACAAGTTGCTCAAGGGTGAAGGCGGACGGCTGCGCGACATGCGACTCGGGCAAACGCGACTCGAGCAAACGCGAACACCTTTCTCCGTCCGTCCTCATGTCCGAAGCTTGTCTCGAACATTTTCGTTTGCTGCCAGCGAGGGCCGTCCGGCTCGCCAAGGTCAATGCCGCCAGCGACGCGCGCAAGATTTCTGATGGATTCGCAAACGTCGCCGTCGAATCCTGACATCGTCCTGACAGCGCGAGCCCGCGCGACGAGAAACAGTTCTACAATTCGACATTCATCGAGCTTGCGACAATTTCACGATACATCGGCAGCGCTTTCCGTATGCTCGTTGGCGGGGTTGGTCGTGAAATCGCATGGGGACTAATCATGAAGAGAATTCTGCTCAGCGTCGCTGGCTTCGCGGCAATCAGCGCGCCGGCCTTTGCAGCCGATCTCGCTCCGCGCACATATGTACCCACGAAGGCGCCACCGATGATCTCGCCTGCCTACGATTGGAGTGGCTTCTATGTCGGCATCAACGGTGGCGGCGGATGGGATAGGAATTGCTGGAACAACACCAGTCTCTTTGGCACGTCTGTGAGCCCAAGCGTCGGCGAAGGTTGCGCCAGCAACTCGGGCGGCACGGTCGGCGGTCAGATCGGCTATCGCTGGCAGTCCGCATCGTGGGTATTCGGCGTCGAAGCGCAAGGCAACTGGGCCGACCTCTCCGGATCCAACCAGAGCCTCGTATTTCCGAACATCACGAACCAGAGCAGGGTCGACGGATTCGGACTGTTCACCGGTCAGATCGGCTATGCCTGGAATAATGCCCTGCTCTATGTGAAGGGCGGTGCGGCCGTCACCGACGATCAATATTCCGGCTGGTCAAACGCAACGGGCATCGAACTGGGCTCGGCCAGCGACACCCGCTGGGGCGGCGCCGTCGGCGTCGGCTTCGAATATGGCTTTGCGCCGAACTGGTCGCTGGCCGTCGAGTACGACCATCTCTTCATGGGGACCGACAATAACACATTCATCGGCGTTGCTCCCGCCAACCTCGGCGTCAACACGCGCAACGAAGATATCAGCCAGGATATCGACCTCGTTACTGCCCGCATCAACTACCGCTTCGGCGCTCCCGGCATTGGGTACTAGAGCATGATCCGCAAGAGAGGCTGCGAGAGAGACTGCGAGGGAGACTGCGAGGGAGACTCGCACATGAAAATGGTACGCCAAGCGATTCTCGTTTCGTTTGCCGTCGCTTCGATCGGGATGCTTGCTTCCAATGCGGCCTGGGCGCGCGGCGGCGGATTCCATGGCGGCTTTGGCCGCGGCGGCTTTTATCGCGGATATGGCTGGGGCATCGGACCCGGCTTCTTCGCGCCCGGCTACTACTACGGCTATCCAGCCTACGGTTATCCCTACTATGGCGGCTGCTATCTGGTCCGGCGCCGGGTGCATACAGCCCGCGGCTGGCGCTACCGCACCGTGCGGGTCTGCGATTGAAGCGGCGGTCATGGCGAGGATGGCAAAGCCTCGCCTCGTCTTTGCGGGGAACGTAGCGGCGACGACTGCGCTCCCTACTCCGCCAGCGCCTTCATCTCCTTGTAGAGATCCGACTTGCCCTCGAAGCCGATGCCGGGAAGGTCGGGCATCACGATGTGACCGTTCTCGACGCGCACGCCGTCGGGGAAGCCGCCATAGGGCTGGAACAGGTCGGGGTAGCTTTCATTGCCGCCGAGGCCGAGACCGGCGGCGATGTTGAGCGACATCTGGTGGCCGCCATGCGGAATGCAGCGGCTCGGCGACCAGCCGTGGGTCTTCAGCACCTCGAGTGTGCGTTGATACTCGCAGAGCCCGTAGGACAGCGCGCAATCGAATTGCAGCCAGTCGCGATCCGGCCGCATGCCGCCGTAGCGGATCAAATTCCGCGCGTCCTGGTGGCTGAACAGGTTTTCGCCGGTCGCCATCGGGCCGGGATAGAACTCGGCCAGCGCCGCCTGCACCGCGTAATCGAGGGGATCGCCGGCCTCCTCGTACCAGAACAGCGGATACTCCCGCAGCATCTTGGCGTAGGCGATCGCGGTCTCCAGATCGAAGCGGCCATTGGCATCGACCGCAAGCTGCGCGTCGCTGCCGATTTCCTTCAGCACCGCCTCGATGCGCTCGCGGTCCTCGGCCGGCGGCGCGCCGCCGATCTTCATCTTCACGACGTTGTAGCCGCGATCGAGATAGCCGCGCATTTCCTTGCGCAGCGCGCCGAGGTCCTTGCCCGGATAGTAATAGCCGCCGGCGGCATAGACGAAGACACGCGGATCGGCGCTCACGCCATGGCGCTCGGCAAGCAGCCGGAACAGCGGCTTGCCGGCGATCTTCGCCGCCGCGTCCCACACCGCCATGTCGATGGTGCCGACCGCGACCGAGCGCTCGCCATGGCCGCCCGGCTTCTCGTTCGACATCAGCGTCGACCAGACCTTGTCCGGATCGAGATTGTCGCCGGTGGCATCGAGCAGCGATTTCGGATCGGCTTCCAGCAGGCGCCGCGCAAAGCGCTCGCGGATCAGGCCGCCCTGCCCGTAACGGCCGTTGGAATTGAAGCCGTAGCCGACCACCCGCCTGCCGTCGCGCTCCACATCGGTGACCACGGCGACCAGGCTCGAAGTCATCTTGCTGAAGTCGATATAGGCGTTGCGGATCGGCGAGGAGATCGGTTTTGTAACCTCGCGGACGTCGACGATGCGGACGGACATGGTGCTCAATCCTTTGACGCGTGTGCTTAACTTCCCGTCATGCCCGGGCTTGTCCCGGGCATCCACGTCTTTCCTTCACTGGCGCCCCAAGACGTGGATGGCCGGGACAAGCCCCGCCATGACGGCTCCATGAAGTGTTTCTGTACGTCGCCTTGATCAGGACTTCGCCTTATCCTTGAAATACGGCTCGACCGGTCCGTGCACCTTGATGGTCAGCGGATTGCCGTAACGGTCCTTGGCGTTGCCGGCGGTGACCCGCACCCAGCCTTCGCTGATGCAGTACTCCTCGACATTGGTCTTCTCGGCACCTTTGAATCGGATGCCGACATCACGCGAAAGAATCTCCGCGTTGTAATACGGGCTGTTCGGATCGACCGAGAGGCGGTCGGGAAACTGGTCGTTGGTGTCGTCGCTCATAGCAGCGCCTCGATTTCCTTCTTCAATCCTTCGGGCCGGGCGGTCGGCGCATGCCGCGCCACGACCTTGCCGGCCCGATCGACCAGGAACTTGGTGAAGTTCCATTTGATCGCCGGCCCGAGCAGGCCCGACTTCTCTCGTTTCAGGTGTTCGTACAATGGATGCGCACCGCCGCCATTGACGTCGATCTTGGCGAACATCGGAAACGTCACGGCGTAGTTGGTCTCGCAGAACGCGGCGATCTGCCTGGCATCGCCCGGCTCCTGCGCGCCGAACTGGTTGCAGGGAAAACCCAGCACGGCAAAGCCGCGCGCCGACAGTCCGGCATGCAGCTCCTGCAGGCCCTTGTATTGCGGCGTGAACCCGCAGGCGCTCGCCGTGTTCACGATTAGCAGCACCTGCCCCTCGAACCGTTGCAGGGGCACCTCGTCGCCTGTGAGCGACTTGGCGGAAAAATCGTAGACGGTTGCCATCACTCTCTCGTTGTTGCGCGCATGATCTCCGCGCAAACGCGTTCGGCGTTTGTCGCGAGGGAAAACCGGTATCCACTTTTCCGGATCATGCGCTAGCTCACCGGATCGATCGGCGACGACGGCATGCCGCCGGCTTCCACCGCCTCGCCCGCGGCAAGGCAGAGGTCCTCGCGGTAGCGGCCGGCCACCAGTTGCACGCCGACCGGAATCCGTCCGACAAGGCCAGTGGAGACGACAAGCCCCGGAAGACCCATGAAAGGGATCGCGATCTGCGGCAGCTGCGCGTGCCACACCCGCGCGAACGAGGCCTCGTCCTTGCGGTCGAGATGATCGGGGAACGGCAGCTCGCCGGAGACCGGCATCAGCAGAACCGGGTATTTATCGAGGAAGGCGAACCATTCGCGCGTCAGTGTCGCGCGGCGGGTCAGCGCCTGCGACAGGTCGAATGGATGCACCTTGGCGCGGACGCCGCGCAGGCAGGCCAGCGCGCCGGGATCGCCCTCGCGTTCGGCGAAGGCGAGCTGCGCCTCGTAGCCGTCGCCGAGCCAGAGCCGGGTCTGGATCTCGGCCGCCTCGCGCAGGGACGGCGTGTCGGCGATCTCCTCGACGATCCAGCCCGCCTTCTGCAATCTCTTGCCGGCATCGACCACCGCAGCGACCACTTCCGGCACCGGATTGAGGCCATCGGGATTGAGGCACATCGCGACGCGTTTCTCGCGCGGCGGTCCCTCGAGCGGCACCGGCGCGTACCAGGGATCGCGATGGTCCGGCGCCGACATTACAGCGAGCGAGATGCGCAGGTCGTTGACAGTCCGCGCCAGCGGGCCCGACACCGCGCTGATCTGCGGGCCGATCGGGCGTTCCGGCAACGCTGCGTTGAACGCGGGAATGCGCCCCATGCTCGGCCGCAGGCCGTGCACGCCGCAGGCATAGGCCGGATAGCGGATCGAGCCGGCGATATCGGTGCCGTGCGCGATGTGGCCGATGCCGGCCGCGACCGCGGAGCCCGCGCCGCCCGACGAGCCGCCCGGCGTGATGCCGGGATCGCGCGGGTTCTTGGTATCGCCATGGATCAGATTGGTGGTGAACCAGCGATAGGAGACCGCGGGACAGTTGGTGCGGCCGAGCAGCACCGCGCCGGCCTTGCGCAGATTGGCGACCACGGGATTGTCGACCTTGGCGATCAGCTCGCGCTGCGCCTTCAGCCCGTTGGTGGTGGCGTAGCCTTCCTGGTCGACATTGACCTTGATCGTGATTGGCACGCCGGCAAGTGGCCCGACCACCTCACCGCGCGCAATTGCCGCATCGATCGAGGCGGCCTGCGCCAGCACGTCGTCCGGCCGGTGATCGACCACCGCATTGATCTTCGGGTTGACGGCGTCGAGCCGGGCGAGCCCGGCCTCCGCCGCCTCCTTCGCCGACACCTTCTTCGATTTGATGAGGCCGGCGAGCTCGGTTGCCGACAGGCGCCAAAGATCCTGCATGAGATACTCCGTGTGACGCAGGCGTTTTAGCGCCGTGCGGAGAACAAGGCCAGCGGCCCGCCGCCTGATGTTTCAGCGGACATGCGCGATGTAATAGGCAAGGTCGCCGATCTGCTCCTTGGCGACCGTCTGCATCACGTCCGCCATGGTGGCGTCGTAGCCGTGGCGGCTGTTGTCCTTGTACTCGGCCAGCGTCTTGGCGAGGTAGTCCTCGCGCTGGTTGGCGATGCGGGGGACGTTGTCCTTGCCCGAGAAATCGGTGTTGTGGCAGCTGTTGCAGCGGTTCTGCTGCGCCAGCGCCTCGCCGCGCGCCATCCGCGCCGGATCGCCGGCGTCGGCAGGCGGCGCGGGCTTCGGCAAGGTGGCGATGAAATCCGAGAAGGCGCGCAAATCGTCGTCGGTCATCGACTTTGCCATCTCGTTCATCGGGTCGAACACCCGCAGCTTCTCGCGAAACATGAAGAGCTGGATCAGCGCATAGGGCGCCTGCTGGCCGCCGAGCGAAGGGGTGTTTTCGGTTTCCGAGGTGCCACGTTCGCCATGGCAGGCAAAGCACGGCGCGGCGCGCTCCTGGATGGTCTCGGCATTTGCGGAGAAGCTGAGAGCGGCCAGCGCCGTGGCGATCGCGAGCTTACGCATCGGTCCATCCTTGCATGCAGTTCAAAAAGAAAATCGGGGGCAGCGGATGCTGCCCCCGATCGCTGGCTTCAACTTACTGATTGGCGACCTTCGGCTTGCCGTAGCTGACGCGATAGACGGCACCGTTCCAGTCGTCGGAAACGAGCAGCGAGCCGTCCTTCAGCAGCATCACGTCGACCGGGCGGCCGACATACTTGTTGTCCTCGAGGAAGCCGGTCAGGAACGGCTCGATCGACTTCACGGTGCCGTCCTTGTTCAGCCTGACGGCAACGACGTCGCCGCCCTGCTTCTGCGACTTGTTCCAGGAGCCGTGACGCGCGACGAAGATCACGTTCTTGTAGGTCTTCGGGAACTGGCTTCCGGTGTAGAAGCGCATGCCGAGCGAGGCGGTATGCGGGCCCATCAGGCCGACCGGCGCGGTGTAGTCCTTGCAATTCTTGCCCCAGCCGAGCTCCTGATCGATGATGTTGCCCTGGTAGCAGAACGGCGCGCCGAAATCCTCGCCCGCCTTGGTGACGCGGTTGAGCTCGTCTTCCGGCACCGTCTCCGACAGCCAGTCGCGGCCATTGTCGGTGAAGTACATCTGCTTGGTCTCGGGATTCCAGTCGAAGCCGACCGTGTTGCGCACGCCGAGCGCGTAGACCTCGGCTCCGGAGCCGTCGAGATTCATGCGGCGGATCTGGCCATGATCGGCGTCGTGCAGCACGTTGTTGCCGGGCTGGCCGACCGGGACATAGAGCTTGTTGTCGGGACCGATGGCGATGAACTTCCAGCCATGCGCCTCGTCCTTCGGCAGCTTGTCGTAGATGACGGTCGGCTTCGGCGGATTGTCGAGATTGTCCTCGATCTTGTCGATCTTGGAGACCTTCGACAGCTCGGCGATGTAGAGCGTGCCGTCCTTGAAGGCGACGCCGTTCGGGCGATAGAGGCCGGAGGCGATCACCTTGACCGAGCGCTTGCCGTCCTTGTTGACGATCGCATAGACCTTGTCGACGAGCCGGCTGCCGACGAACACGGTGCCCTTGTCGCCGAGCGCCAGCGAGCGCGCATTGGCCATGCCGGCGGCATAGACCTCGACATTGAAGCCGGCCGGTACCTTGAGCTTGGCGAGCGGCAGCTTGTCGGGTGCGGCCGGCAGCGGCGGAGGCGCCACCGGCGCGAGCTTGGCGGCGGCTTCATTGTCCGGGCGCCCGAGCAAGGGCGAGCCCGGCGGCAGCGGCTGGGCGGCCGGGGCGGCACCTGTCGCCGGCGCGGCCGGCTGCTGCGCCGCAGCAGAGAGCGTCAACGCTCCCAGCATGGCCCCCGCGAGCAGCAGGCTGCGCGGTGCGAACGAGTTTTTTTTCATGATGATCTCCCCTGGGTGGAAGCCGTTGTTCATTGCGCCATTAAGGTCCAGCGGCGCCGTTCGGCTTTCCGTTCATAGCCTTGCGAATTTGTCCGGACAATTGCAATCGGAAACATGCTGACATCGGCCAACGCATGGTTGTGGCCGCGGCGCGGCCTTGTCGGTGTCCCTCAGTGCCTTGTCATCGAGCGATCCGGGCGATCGAGGATCGCCTCGGTGAACGGAAACTCCAGCACGATCTCCCCCTCGTCGTCGGTTACCTCGATCACCGCGCTAAGCAGCGCGCCGTCGGCACCTTCGGTCTTCAGCAATTCGCGAATCATAGCGCGCGCCATTTCCCACGCACGATCGGGGTCCCGCAGGATTTCGCCGTCGGGGTCGGAGATCAGCTCGTCGCCGATACGGGTGTTGAAGAAATAGCGTGGCATCGGCTGAACTCGGCTCGCTTAGTTGCTCCCGTCGCCGGGAGCACAGAATCGTCATCAGGACCTTCGGAGGACCGCGTGGCCCCTGTCTCCTAGTCCAACATCACCATTCACCGTGTGGCGAACAACAGGAAAAAGGTCTGATGCCACCGGGTTTTGACCGGAAGAGCGCGCACAAATTTGTGAGTGGGCGGATTTGCCTCCCGCAGTGCAGCAAGCGGTTCCGCAGGGCAGCTTGCAAAAAATTTAAGTGGCGAACTTTTCCAACCACAGTAGTTTACTGCGCAGGGCGGAAAGTTCGTCCGGTTGCAACAAGGAGAGCCAAATGGCCTGGAAAGCACCGAAGATCGTCGAAGTGTCGGTCGGCATGGAAATCAACATGTATATGTGCGCCACCCGCAAGTAAGCGGCAGCGCCCTATACACGTTTAGCGTTTTAGCGCAGGTGGACATCCGGGCGTAACGCGCTCCCGAGCACGGGAGTGTGTTTCAAATCCGGGGTCCACCTCGTAACGTTTTTGGGCCCGAGTCATCAGGGTCTGTGTCGAACGCCTCCAGGGGACGGATCATGCTTCGTGTCGTCGTCCTGGGTGCCGCGGCGGGTGGCGGCGTCCCGCAATGGAACTGCGGATGTGCCGTTTGCAGGACGGCGCGAAGCGACCGTCCCGAATTGCAGAGCACGCAAGCCTCGATCGCGGTCAGCGGCGACGGCGCGCACTGGTTCCTGGTCAACGCGTCCCCCGATCTCCGTCAACAGCTGATCGCGACGCCGCAGCTGCATCCGAAGCACGGCGCCTTGCGCCACAGCCCGATCGCGGGCGTCATCCTCACCAATGGCGAGATCGATGCCGTCGCAGGGCTGTTGTCGATGCGCGAGGGCTCGCCGTTTGCGATCTACGCGCATGAGCGGGTGCTGGCGATCCTGCGCTCGAACAGCATCTTCAACGTGCTGAGCGAAAAGCACGTCGACCGCCGGCCGATCGCGGTCGACCAGGCCTTCGAACCGGCCCTGCCCGACGGATCGCCGTCGGGGCTCGAGGTGCTGCCGTTCGAGGTTCCGGGCAAGGGTGCGTGGTATCTTGAGGGCAAGGCACACCCGGCGGGCGCCGATGGCGCCGGCGATACGCTCGGCCTGCGTATTGCGGACAGGCGCAGCGGCAAATACTTCTACTTCCTGGCCGCCTGCGCCCGGGTGACCGACGACCTGAAATCACGGCTCAAGGGCGCCCCGCTGGTGTTCTTCGATGGCACGGTGTGGCGCGACGACGAGCTGATCGCGGCGGGCCTTGGCAACAAGACCGGCCAGGGTATGGGACATATCGCGATGTCGGGCGATCAGGGTGCGATCGCCAGCCTCGCCGGGCTCGACATCGGACGAAAAGTGTTTTTGCATATCAACAACTCCAACCCGGCGCTGCTTGGGACCTCGGCCGAACGCAAGGCGGCCGAACAGGCAGGCTGGCAGATTCCTTCCGACGGAACGGAGATCGTGCTGTGAATGTCGTGCTGACCTCAGGAATGACCGCGCTCTCGATCGGCAAGGGCATCACGCTCGACAGTGCCGAGGAGATGGAATCTGTGCTGCGCACGATCGGGGCGACGCGCTATCACAGCCTGCATCCGTTCCACCGCCTGCTGCATGGCGGCAAGCTGAACAAGGGCCAGGTCCAGGCCTGGGCGCTGAACCGCTATTACTACCAGAGCACGATCCCGCTGAAGGACGCGATGGTGATCTCGCGCTTCCGCGACCGCAACACGCGGATCGAATGGCGCCACCGCATCGAGGATCACGACGGTGACCTCGGCCATGAGGGTGGCATCGAGCGCTGGCTCAAGCTGACCGAAGGCCTCGGCCTCGACACGGCCTATGTGGAGTCCACCGAAGGCATTTTGCCGGCGACGCGCTTTGCCGTGGAAGCCTATGTGCATTTCTGCCGCGACCGCACGCCGCTGGAGGCAATCGCCTCCTCGCTCACCGAATTGTTCGCGCCGAACCTGCACGAGGAGCGCATCTCGGGGATGCTGAAGCACTACGACTTCGTCAACCCCGATATCATGAGCTATTTCAGCCGCCGCCTGGCCCAGGCGCCGCGCGACGCCGGCTTTGCGCTCGACTACGTCAAGCAGCATGCCAGGACGCCCGCCGAGCGCGAGGCGGTCTGCAACGCGCTGATCTTCAAGACCAACGTGCTGTGGGTGCAGCTCGACGCGCTCTATCACGCCTATGTCGACGGCCGGATTCCGCCCGGCGCCTTCGTGCCGAAGACAAGTTGAAGGCAGCATCATGGCCAGCCGCAACATCAGCGTCAGTGAGATCAGCCGGCCGAAACTGCCGCGCCACACCAAGCTGAAATTCGACGAGACGCGGCAGGTCTGGGTGATCCTGGCGCCGGAGCGTGTGCTGGCGCCGGACGAAATCGCGGTCGAGGTGCTGCAGCTCTGTGACGGCGTGCGCAGCGTCGCCGGGATGGTGGACCAGCTCGCGGAAAAATATGCAGCCCCGCGCGAGGCGATCGCGACCGACGTGATCGCGATGCTGCAGGATCTGGCCGACAAGGGTTTTCTCACCGAAGCGCGCGAGAGCACGGCATGACTGACACGCTCGCCAGTAACAAAACAACGACAGCAGGCCCGACCGACGGGCTCGCGGTGCTCGAGCAAACGCGCTCGGCAGCGGAGACCCACGGCATCCCGCTCGCGGTGCTGCTCGAGGTCACCCACCGCTGTCCCTTGCAATGCCCCTATTGCTCGAATCCGGTCGAGCTCGATCGCGGCTCGACCGAGCTCACCACCGACGAATGGAAGAAAGTGCTGAGCGAGCTTGCCGAACTCGGCGTGCTGCAGATCCATTTCTCCGGCGGTGAGCCGACGGCACGCAAGGACATCGTCGAGCTGGTGCAGCACGCGACCGATGTCGGGCTGTATTCCAACCTGATCACCTCGGCCGTGCTGCTGACAAAGGACAAGCTGTCGGCGCTGGCCGATGCCGGTCTCAGCCACGTCCAGATCAGCTTCCAGGGCAACGAACCCATGGTTGCCGATCGCGTTGCCGGCCTCAAGGACGCGCATCGCAAGAAGCTCGAAGTCGCGAAATGGACGCGCGAGGTTGAACTTCCGCTCACCGTCAACGCGGTGATGCATCGGCAGAACCTGCATCAGCTCTCCGACATCATCCAGATGGCGGTCGATCTCGACGCCGACCGGCTCGAGGTCGCCAACGTGCAGTATTACGGCTGGGCGCTGAAGAACCGCGCCGCGCTGATGCCGACGATCGAGCAGATCGAGGAAACCAGCCGCATCGTCGAGGAAGCCCAGGCGCGCCTGAAGGGCACACTCGCGATCGACTATGTGGTGCCGGACTATTACGCGCTGCGGCCGAAGAACTGCATGGGCGGCTGGGGCCGCCAGTTCTTCAACATCTCGCCGGCCGGCAAGGTGCTGCCGTGCCACGCCGCCGAAAGCATCACCGGGCTCGAATTCGAATCGGTGCGCTCGAACCATTCGATCGCCTGGATCTGGCAGAACTCGGAGGCCTTCAACCGCTACCGCGGCACGGGCTGGATGCCGGAGCCGTGCAAATCTTGCGAATTCCGCGAGGTCGATTTCGGCGGCTGCCGCTGCCAGGCCTTTGCGCTGACCGGCGATGCCGGCAACACCGACCCGGCCTGCGCGCTGTCGCCGCGGCATGAGGAGATCTTCAAGCAGGCCGAGCAGGAATCCGCCGGCACGCAGAACCGTTTCCTCTATCGCAACTTCGCCGGCGGCACGCTGGAGACGGACGCAGGCCAAGACAAACGCCAAGAAAAACGCCAAGACACACGCCAACACAAACCACAGGACGAACGCAATGGCGCCTGACGCCGATGCCGGCAAGGCGGCGAGGCGCGCCGATCCCTTTGCTCCGCTGACGTCCGAATGGCTCGATGTCGGCCATAGCCACGATCTCCATGTCGAAAGCGTCGGGCGTGAAGGCGGCATTCCCGCGGTCTACCTGCATGGCGGTCCCGGCAGCGGCTGCCAGCCGGATCATCGCCGGCTGTTCGATCCCGAGCGCTTCCACGCCGTGCTGTTCGACCAGCGCGGCTGCGGCCGCAGCCGGCCAAAGGGCAGCCGCCACAACAACACGACGCAGCATCTGATCGCGGACATGGAGAAGATCCGCGAACGCTTCGGCTTCGCGCGCTGGATGGTGGTCGGCGGCTCCTGGGGCGCGACGCTGGCGCTGGCCTATGCACAGGCCCATCCCGAGCGTGTCAGCGGTTTGGTGCTGCGCGCGACGTTTCTCGGTACAGCCGAGGAACTGGAGGACGTGTTCCTGCGCGCTTTGCCGCGCTTCTATCCCGGCCTCTACGACGACTTCCTCAACTTCCTGCCCGAGAACGAGCGCGCGGCGCCGCTTGCGGCCTATTACCGCCGCATCCTCGATTCCGACGCCGCCGTGCATGTGCCGGCGGCGCGCGCCTGGCACGACACTGAACGCACGCTGTCGGAGCACACGCCGAAGCAGACCCGGCTCGACCTCGAGGCATCAGGCGCCCTGCCCTCGACGCCGTTCATGGAGGCGCATTACTTCGCCAACGGCTGCTTCATGCGGCCGAACCAGCTGATGGACGAGGCCGGCAAGCTCGCCGGCATTCCCGGCATCCTGGTGCAGGGCCGCTACGATCTGCTGTGCCCACCAGCTACATCGCACGCGCTCGCCGCGCGCTGGCCGGGCAGCGAGGTCCGCATCGTCGATGGCGCCGGCCACATCCTCTACGATCCCGGCATCCGCAACGCCGTGATGAAGGCGATCGCGGATTTGGCTTCTGCCAAGTAGCACCGTCATCGTCTTTGCCGCAACAAGCCCGGCCATGACGAGGATGAGCCTATCGATCAAGCCTAGACCAGATTCAAATCCTTCGGCTTGATGCCGGTAAGGAACTCAACCGTCTTTTCCCTCAGTGTTTGCACTTGCCGGGAGGACATGCCGGCGCTGCTGCCCGTGGCGCGGGCGCGGGCCTTGGCGGCGCGGCGATCCGCGGCGGCGGTGCTGCGCGTTGCGCCTGCATCGCCGGCCGTGGTGGCGGCGGCGCGGCGCGCGGAGCCGGTGCGGGTGCCGGACGCGGCGCAACGGCCGCGGCGCGGGGCGGTGGAGGAGCTGCGTGCGGCGGGGCTGCGGCGCGCGCTGGCGGAGTTGCCGCATGCGCCGGCGCGGGCCGGGAGACCGGCGCCGGCGACACCGCGGCATGCGGGGGCGCCGAACGCGCCGCCGGCGTCGGCCGTGCCGATGTCGCACGGTTCGCCGGCGACGGCGCCGTTGCGGGCTTCACGTTTGCATTCGGTGCGGTCGCGGCATGCGTGAGCGGTTGCTGTCTCCCCGGCTTGCCGGCGGTCGCGGGCGAGGCGGGCGAGTTTGTCACCGGGGCGGCAGCGCCGGGCTTGGCCGGAGCAGCGGGTTGCGCATTGGCAGGCGCCATGGCTGTGGCCGGCTTGCCTGATGTGACCGCATTCGGCTTTGCCCCAGGCTGCGCGGCACCAGGTTGCGCGGCACCCGGCTGTGTGGCGCCATGCTGCTGCGGCGCGTTGGCCGGCGCGGTCGCCGACTGCGGCAGCGGCGGTCCATTCTTCGCGCCCGGCAAAGTGTGCGCACCCGGCGCGCCCATCGCATTCGGCGTGGTGGCCGCGTTCGGCACAGCGCCGGGCGCCCCCATGGCCGCGCCTTGTGCTGGCGACACGCCTTGCGGACCGCCCGGCCGTGCCAGATTGGCGCGCTCCATCGCCGCGGCCGGCAGTTGCGGTGCCGCCGTGACCGGCGCGCCGCCCATCGCCGCCGTCACCCCGGCCGCATGGAGCTGCGCCGGCGTCGGGTTGGGATTGTTGATGACCGTGTTGATGACAGTCGTATTGTGGATGTTGTTGAACACGATGTTGTTCTGCGGCGGCACCACATAGGCCGGTGCGGCGACATAGGCCGGCATCGCCACGAAGAACGGCGTCGGCAGCACGAACAATCCGATCGGCGGAGGCGGCGGCGGCAGCACGACGAAGTCCGGCGGCGGCGGCGGCAGGAAGAATACCGGCGGCGGCGGCGGTGGCGCGAAGTCGAACACCGGATCGCTGTAGTAGAGCACCGGACGATCGACATAGACGACCTCGTCGGGCGGCGGCGGTGGCACGTCGTAGTCGAGCGCCGTGAACTGCGGCGGCGGCTCCAGCGCGGCCGACAAATAAGCGAGCCGGCGCCGGGCGTCATATGCATGCGGCCCGCGCGGATAGCGCCGCAGATACGACCAATATGCATCAGGCGTGTCGGCGTTGTAGGTGCGGCGCCACGTAATGGCCTCGCGCCGCGCCGCCACGATCGCGCGCACGCGCTTGGCCAGCGGATCGCTCGGATAGGCCTGCAGATAGTCCTGGTAGCCCTGCAGCGTGTCGCGCTCCAGCGCCGCGGCGTAGGCATCCTGCGCCGGGAAATCGCGGATCGGCTTGGTGCGCAGTCCGGCATCGACCTGCTGCGGCGGCGCATCCGGCTTGCGCTCGAAGAACATGAAGGGCGCGTCGACCTTCTGGGCATTCCACGGGATCTCGGCGCCCTTGGTCATCTCGTTGACGCGCAGGCGAACGCGGTCGAACACCTCGGGCAGGGTCAGGCCGCCGGCGCGGATCATTTCCGCCAGCGCTTGCGCGTACGGCCCGTAAGGCGGCGCGCCGTCAGGAGCGACGGTGCCGGGCGCGGAGTTGAAGGCGATCAGCATCTTCGGATCGGGATCGACCAGCGCAAGACCGCCGGCCAGCGGCTGGCCATCCTTGGCGAAGGGATTGCTGCGCGCCGCATCGAGCACGACCACGCCGGCCTTGATCGGCAATGCCGAGAGCTGATGGCTGTAGTCGGAGATACGGATCGCCTCGACCGGGACGTCGGTGTCGCGGGCGATCTTGGCGTCGACCGGCACGAAGTAGTTCTCGCCGGTGAGCTGCACGCCGTAGCCGGCGAGATAGACGAAGGCGACGGCATTGGGCCCGGCGTCCTGCACCTTCTGGATGAAATCGCGGAACGACTTGCGCAGCGTTTCGCTGTCGAGATCGCGCGCCCCGATCACGTCGAAGCCGGCGGCCTGCAATGTCTGCGCGATCAATCCGGCGTCGTTCGCGGCGGTCTGCAACGCGCCGGCCTGATAGGCGCCGTTGCCGACGACGAGCGCGAGGCGTTTCTCCTGATCCTGCGCATGCACTGGAAGCGACGCGAGCGACAGCAGACCGACGATTAATGCCCACAGAATGCGCGCCATAGCGGTCGTCCTTTTCTATTCAGCAATCAGCGAACTGCATGGAAATGCTACCTCTGTGAACCCGCGCTGAACAGGATTACGGCAATTGTGGCGATCCTTGGTTTGCACGGTTTCGGGCGCTTGGAACTGGCTTCCCCGACCCGCGTCATTCAGCGATATTGTGCAGATAAAACGGGCAAAAAAGGAGCACTCGATGCCAATCGCCGGACAAGGCATGCTGCTGACCTCGATGGATATCGACGGCTTACACGAAGCTGAATTCAATCGCTGGTATGACCGCGAACATCTCGAAGAACGGGTCGCCATCGACGGGTTCCTGGAAGCCCGCCGCTATGTCGCCCATGACGGCAAGCCGAAATATCTCAGCCTCTATTCGACCGAGACCTTCGACGTGCTCGAGAGCCCGGCCTACCGCAAGGCGCTCGCCAACCAGACCGACTGGTCGAAGGCCAACATCGCGCGCTTTCAGAACATGATCCGCGGGGTGGCGCGCATCACGATCAGCCGCGGCGTCGGCAGAGGTGCCGCGCTCGGCATCATCCGCCTGCGCCCGCCGGCCGACGGGGCGGACAAACTCCGCGCTGCATTGCGGGAGCAACTCGATCCAACCTCGCGCGACGGCATCATCTCGATGCATCTGCTGGAGAACGACCCGGTGCTGTCGAAACCGCTCACACCGGACGCCGAGAAAGCGGATCCCGGCGCCGGCGACTGGTTCGTACTGATCGACGCCACCGATGTCAGCGCGGCCCCTGCTGCCGCGGCAAGCATCACCGGCAACGCAGCCTTGAAGCCGCTCGTGGTCACCAGCGGCGTCTACAGGTTGTTGTGGGATATCGCGAAGAGCGATCTTCCGAGCGATTGATACAGCGGTGGCGGTGCAGTCCATGTTGCACTGCCACATAACGCAATCGAGATTAACGCTAGACGCGCATCAGCCGCGCGAAAGCTGATGATCGCGCAATTTTGCCTTTGCCTTCCCTCGAACGGCTCTAATAAGATAAGCCTATGATCCAATTCAAAAACCAGAACAACGCCACGTGAGCGTTCGTCGTCAACGATAAGGTCGCGCGGTCAGGCATTTTCGCGCGGGTCAAAGGTAGGAATGAAACCGACTGATATCTCGGCGCCGGATTACTTCCATAAAGTAGTCGATTGCCAATGGGCCTGCCCCGCACATACCCCCGTTCCCGAGTACATCCGGTTGATTGCTGAGGGGCGTTATAGCGACGCCTACATGATCAATTGGCAGTCCAACGTGTTCCCCGGAATCCTCGGGCGCACCTGTGACCGTCCATGCGAACCGGCGTGCCGCCGCGGCCGGGTCGAGGACAATCCGGTCGCGATCTGCCGCCTGAAGCGCGTCGCGGCCGACTTCAAGGACGACATCAAGCATCGCCTGCCGAAGCCCGGGCCGAAGAACGGTAAGCACATCGCGCTGGTCGGCGGCGGCCCCGCCTCGCTTACCGTGGCGCGCGATCTGGCGCCGCTCGGCTATCACTGCACCGTGTTCGACGGCGATCCCAAGGCCGGCGGCATGATGCGCAGCCAGATTCCGAAATTCCGCCTGCCCGACAGCGTGATCGACGAGGAGACCGACTACATCCTCAACCTCGGCGTCGAGTTCAAGGGCGGCCAGCGCGTCGACAGCCTGAAGCAGTTGTTGGCCGAAAACTACGACGCGATCTTTGTCGGTAGCGGCGCGCCGCGCGGCCGCGAGCTCGAGATTCCCGGCCGCAAGGAAGCTACCGCCAACATCCATATCGGCATCGAGTGGCTGGCCAATGTGTCGTTCGGCCATGTCGACAAGATCGGCCGCCGCGTCATCGTGCTCGGCGGCGGCAACACCGCGATGGATTGCTGCCGCACCGCGCGCCGCCTCGGCGGCGAGGACGTCAAGGTGGTCGTCCGCTCGGGCTTCGAGGAAATGAAGGCCTCGCCCTGGGAAAAGGAAGACGCGATCCACGAGGATATCCCGATCCTCAATTTCATGGTGCCGGTGGCATTCAAGCACGTCGGCGGCAAGCTCATCGGCGTCACCTTCCAGAAGGTGAAGGCCGAGTACGACGCCAACGGCCGCCGCAATCTGGTGCCGGCGGGCGAACCTGACCAGACCATTCCCTGCGACGATGTGCTCGTTGCGGTCGGCCAGGAGAACGCGTTCCCCTGGATCGAAGCCGATTGCGGCATCGAATTCGACAAGTGGCACATGCCGAAGGTCGACCCCAAGACGTTCGTCTCGACCAATCCGAAAGTGTTCTTCGGCGGCGATGCGGCGTTCGGGCCGAAGAACATTATCTGGGCGGTGGCGCACGGCCATGACGCCGCGCTGTCCATTCACCGCATGCTGTCCGGCGAGGACATCAACGAGCGTCCGCTGCCCGAGGTGCACATCTCCTCGCAGAAGATGGGCATCCACGAGTGGAGCTACGACAACGACATCTCCGCCGACAAGCGCTTCAAGGTGCCGCATCGCGACAAGGTGATCGCGCTGAAGGACATCCGCGCCGAAGTCGAGCTCGGTTACGACCTCAAGCTTGCGCTTGGCGAAGCGCAGCGCTGCCTGAATTGCGACGTGCAGACGGTGTTTTCCGCGCCGCTCTGCATCGAATGCGACGCCTGCGTCGACATCTGTCCGATGGACTGCATCACCTTCACCGAGAATGGCGAGGAGGATGATCTGCGGCAGCGGCTCAAGGCCCCCTCGCCGCATCACGACCAGGCAATCTACGTCGCCGACGGCCTGAAGACCGGGCGAGTGATGGCAAAGGACGAAGACGTCTGCCTGCATTGCGGGCTGTGTGCCGAGCGCTGCCCGACCGGCGCCTGGGACATGCAGAAGTACCTCATCGATATGGTTCAAGCGGGATCAACATGTCAGTCCAAAGCCCGATCAGCAGCGTAAACGACTTCGTCGTCCGCTTCGCCAACGTCAACGGTTCGGGCTCGGCCTCCGCCAACGAGCTGTTCGCGCGCTCGATCCTGCGCCACGGCGTGCCGGTGTCGCCGCGCAACATCTTCCCCTCCAACATCCAGGGCCTGCCGACCTGGTATGAGGTACGCGTCACCGAGGACGGCCATCTCGGCGCCCGCGGCGGCGTCGACTTGATGGTGGCGATGAACCCGCAGACCTGGGACAAGGACGTCGCCTCGATCGAGCCCGGCGGCTACCTGTTCTACGATTCGACCAAGCCGATGCCGACCTCGAAGTTCCGCGAGGACATTACGGTGATCGGCGTGCCGCTGACCGCGATCACGAACTCGACCTATACCGATCCGCGGCAGCGCCAGCTGTTCAAGAACATCATCTATCTCGGCGCGCTCTGCGCGCTGCTCGACCTCGACCCCAAGCTGGTCGAGCAGCTGATCGGCGAGCAGTACAAGGGCAAGGAGAAGCTGCTCTCCTCCAACGTCCACGCGCTGCATCTCGGCCGCGACTGGGCGCTGCAGAACCTGAAATGCCCCATCGGGCTCCGGGTGAAGAAGGCCGACAAGGTCGGCGACCGCATCTTCGTCGAGGGCAATAGCGCGGCCGCGCTCGGCGCCGTCTATGGCGGCGCCACTGTGTGCGCCTGGTATCCGATCACGCCGTCATCGTCGGTGGCGGAAGCCTTCACCAGCCACTGCAAGAAGTATCGTCACGATCCCGAGACCGGCAAGGCGAAATACGCGATCGTGCAGGGCGAGGACGAGCTCGCCTCGATCGGCATCGTGATCGGCGCGTCCTGGAACGGCGCGCGGGCCTTCACCGCGACCTCGGGCCCCGGCATCTCGCTGATGACCGAGTTCATCGGCCTATCCTATTTCGCCGAGATCCCGGCCGTCATTATGAACATCCAGCGCGCAGGCCCCTCGACGGGCATGCCGACCCGCACCCAGCAATGCGACGTGATCGCCTGCGCCTACGCCTCGCACGGCGACACCAAGCATGTGCTGCTGTTCCCGGAAGATCCGGCGGAGGCGTTCGAGTTCGCGGCGGCCGCCTTCGATCTAGCCGAGCGTCTGCAGACCACGATCTTCCTGATGCTCGATCTCGACATCGGCATGAACCACCGGCTGTGCCGCCCGCTGAAGTGGGACGACGCAAAGCAATATGACCGCGGCAAGGTGATGACGGCGGAGATGCTCGAGGAAGGCCGCGACTTCGGCCGCTATCTCGATGTCGACGGTGACGGCATCCCCTATCGCACCTATCCGGGCACGCATCCGACCAAGGGCTCCTACTTCACCCGCGGCACCTCGCGCGACCGCTACGCGCGCTATTCCGAGGAAGGCGCCGTCTACGCCGACAACATGCAGCGCCTGGTGCGCAAGTTCGAGACCGCGCAGGACATGGTGCCGCGGCCGCTGCAGGCCAATGCAGCGAAGCCGACCAAATATGGCGTGCTCTATTTCGGCTCGACCTCGCCCGCGATGGACGAGGCGATCGGTATCCTGGAGGCGCGCGGCCATCACCTCGACCGCATGCGCATCCGCGCCTTCCCGTTCCACTCCAGCGTCGCGAGCTTCATCGCCGATCACGACTTCGTTTACGTGGTCGAGCAGAACCGCGACGCCCAGCTTCGGCAGCTGATCGTCAACGAGAACGGCATCGACCCGGTCAGGCTGGTGCCGATCCTGCACTATGACGGCACGCCGATCACCGCGCGCTTCATCGCCAACGCCATCGGCGACCACCAGGATCATCTCAAGGTGACCCCTCTCCGCAAGGCCGTGACATGACCTACATTGCAAAGCCGAAGTTTCATCATCCTGGCCTGAAGAAGAACGAGCTGGGTTATACCCATCGCGACTACGAGGGGAAGATTTCGACCCTGTGCGCCGGCTGCGGCCACGATTCGATCACCGCCTCGATCATCGAGGCCTGCTACGAGCTCTCGATCGAGCCGCACCGGGTGGCGAAGATTTCCGGCATCGGCTGCTCGTCGAAGACGCCGGACTATTTCCTCGGCAATTCGCACGGCTTCAACTCGGTGCACGGCCGCATGCCGTCGGTGCTGACCGGCGCCAACCTCGCCAACCGCGACCTGATCTATCTCGGCGTCTCCGGCGACGGCGATTCCGCCTCGATCGGCTTCGGCCAGTTCGCGCATTCGATCCGGCGCGCCGTCAACATGACCTATATCGTCGAGAACAACGGCGTGTACGGCCTGACCAAGGGCCAGTTCTCGGCGACCGCCGACCGCGGCTCGAAGTCCAAGAAGGGCGTCACCAACACCGACAATGCGATCGACCTGGTCGCGATCGCGCTGCAGCTCGGCGCCACCTTCGTGGCGCGCAGCTTTTCCGGCGACAAGGCCCAGCTGGTGCCGCTGATTGCGGCTGCGATCCGCCACAGGGGCGCCTCCTTCATCGACGTGATCAGCCCCTGCATCGCCTTCAACAACCACGCCGGCTCGACCAAGAGCTTCGACTATGTCCGCGAGCACAATGACGCGGTGAATCGCCTCGACGTGCTGGTCGGCCGCGAGCCGATCAGCGTCGACTATGCGCCCGGCACCGTGCAGGTGGTCGAGCAGCATGACGGCTCGCGGCTCGCGCTGCGCAAGCTCGACGCCGACTACGATCCGCACGATCGCCTCGGCGCGATGACCTTCCTGCAGAAGCATGCGGCCAAGGGCCAGATCGTCACCGGCCTGCTCTATGTCGATCCGGATGCCGAGGACCTGCACACCCATCTCGACACCGTCGAGACGCCGCTCAACGCGCTGGACGAACAGGCGCTGTGCCCCGGCTCAGCCGTGCTGGACAAGATCAACGCCAGCCTGCGCTGAGCGCGCGTTTTTCGCGTCACAATGACGTGGCAACAAGCTCGCTGTCGTCCCTGCGAAAGCAGGGACCCATAGCCACCGATGCAGATTGTCGGGCTACGCTGGAACGACGAGTCCCGTTCACAGCAGAAGCCGCGGCGTATGGGTCCCTGCTCCCGTGCGCAATTGCGCACTAGGCAGGGACGACAGCGGGGTTGGTGACGGCTACTTGTCGCTCAGGACGTCGCCGAACAGCGCCCATGACTTGCCGTCGAACCGCGCCATCTGGATCTGGCGGATCGGCGTCACGTTGTCGGGCTCGGTCTGCACCTTGATGCCCGGCAGCAGCATCGGCAATTCGAGCGCCTTCAGATTGGTCGCCTGCTTGATGATGTTGTCGCGGCTATAGTCGCCGTTGCAGTTCTTCAACACCGCCGTCATGACCTGCGCGACCGTGTAGCCCTGCACGTTGAACAGGTCGCCCGAGCTCGCGTTCGGCTGGTACTTCTTCATCCAGGCCGAGAACTCCTTCTGCGCGGGATCGTCGGCCCAGCGCGAGTCGGTCGGGTCCTTCAAATAGAGCCCGGTCACGACGCCGACGACGTTCTCGAGTCCCGCCGGTTCAAGCACCGCCGAGACGGAATTGGAGACGGTCGGCAGGATCGTCAGCGGTTTCCAGCCCATGCTCGCCGCCTTGCGCAGCGCCTGCGCGGCGAATTTCGGCGTCGCTTCGGCGAAGAATACGTCCGCACCCGACTCGCGCATCGTCACCATCTGTGAATCGATGGTCGGGTCAGTCGTCAGATAGGTGGTCTCCGCGACGATCTGGCCGACATGCTCGCCGAGCCCGTCCTTGAAGCCCCTGAGATAGTCCTTGCCGGCGTCTTCGTTCGGCGTGATGACGGCGATCTTGGCATCCGGCCTGGTCTTCAGGATGTACTTTGCGTAGAGCCGGCCTTCGAGCTCGTAGGTCGGATTGAAACCGACCGTCCAAGGAAACTGTTTCGGGTCGCTCCAGCGGGTCGCTCCGGAGGATACGAAAAGCTGCGGCACGTGCTTGATGTTCAGATATTTCTGCACGGAGATATTGGGCGCGGTGCCGACTGCGCTGAAGATCGCAAGCCCTCATCCTGCTCGACGAGCTTGCGGGTCTGCTCGACCGTTTTCGACGGCGAATAGGCGTCGTCGAGACTCTCGAAGTCGATCTTGCGGCCGTTGATGCCGCCCTGATCGTTGAGCATCTGGAAATACGCGGCTTCGGCACGTGCGATCGTGCCGTAGGCCGACGCCGGACCGCTATAGGGCGCAGTGTTTCCTATTCTGATCGAGCTTTCGGCTGCAATGGACGGCGAGATCGACGAGGCCGTGAGCGCGGTGAAGGCGAGCAAGCCCGCCAGACGGGAGCGAGTTGACAAGAGCATATCCTTTTCTTGGTTTTCTTGACGCGGCGCACATTATCAATCGCGCTCGCGCAGGCAATCACCAAGAAGACTTCGGTGAAATTTCCGCATGCCGGCAATCACATTCGCGCACGGGACGTCATGCGCTTTCAAAATCCGGAATGTTGCCGGGATGTTCATGATGTGAGCCTTCGATAGACACGAAGGTTCACCGAGCAAGACTTGCATTCCGCGCGACGGTCCACGCCGCGCTCATCTCTTCGATTGTGTAGTCCTCAGGCCGCGACCGCGGCCGCGCGCGGGCTGACGACGTATTCCTTCAGCACCTTGTCGGCGCCGTCGACTTCGGTCAGCGCCACGTCGTAGGTCCACAGATCGGCGAGATGCTGCAGCACGCGCCGCGTGTCGGTCTCGTTGAGCTGTGCGCCCTTCACGGTGGTGTGACGCAGCATCAGGCGGCGATCGCCGTCGAGATCGACATCCACGACCTCGATATTGGCGTCGACGAAGCCGACGTCATATTGCCGCGCCAGCTCGCGTCTGACACGGCGATAGCCGCGCTCGTCATGGATCGCATCGACCTTGATCCCCGCGGTTTCGGCGGGGTCGTCGTGCAGGTGAAACATGCGGAAGCGCCGGATCAACGCCGGGCTGAGGAACTGGTTGATGAAGCTCTCGTCGCGATAGTTGCTCCAGATCTCGCGCAGCACGCCCTCGACATCGCCCTTGCCGGCTATGTTGGGGAACCACTCGCGGTCCTCGTCCTCCGGATTCTTCACGATACGCTCGATGTCCTGCATCATGGCGAAGCCCAGCGCGTAAGGATTGAATCCGGAGTAGCGGCGGTCGTCGAACTCGGGCTGGAACACCACATTGGTGTGCGACTGCAGGAATTCAAGGAAATTGCCGTCCGTAATCCGCTCCTGCTGATGCAGCCGGCTCATGATGCGGTAATGGACGTAGGTCGCGGTGCCCTCGTTCATCACCTTGGTCTGGCCCTGCGGGTAGAAGTACTGCGCGATGTGGCGCACGATACGAATGAGCTCGCGCTGCCAGGATTGCAGGCGCGGCGCGGTCTTCTCGAGGAAGTAGAGGATGTTCTCCTGCGGCAGACCGAGCAGCGCGCGGCGGCGCTCGGCGGTGAGCGCGGCCTTGCTCTTGGTCTTGGTGTTCGGCACCGTCCGCCACAAATCGTTGAACACGCTTTCCTCATGCTGGCGGCGCTCGCCGGAACGCTTCTCCTCGGCTCGCAGGTCGAGCGTCTTCTTCCCGGGATAGCGGTCGACGCCGTGCGACATCAACGCATGCGCGGCATCGAGCGTCCGCTCCACCGTCTCGCGCCCATGGCGGTCCTCGCAGGCCGCGATATAGCCCTTGGCGAATTCGAGATAGTCGAGGATGCCGTCGGCGTCGGTCCACTGCTTGAACAGATAGTTGTTCTTGAAGAAGTGATTGTGCCCGAATGCCGCGTGCGCGATCACCAGCGTCTGCATCGTCGCCGTGTTCTCCTCCATCAGATAGGAAATGCACGGCGAGGAATTGATCACGATTTCATAGGCGAGGCCCATCAGGCCCTTGCGATAGGACGCTTCCTGGAACGCAAACTGCTTGCCGAACGACCAGTGCTTGTAGAACAGCGGCATGCCGACCGACGAATAGGCGTCGAGCATCTGCTCGGCGGTGATCACCTCGATCTGGTTGGGATAGACGTCGAGCCCGAGCTCGGTGCGCGCGATCTTCTCGCAGGCGTCGTGAACCCGTTGCAGCGTCTGGAAATCCCAGTCGGCACCCTCGAACAGCAGCTCCCCGGAAGAACCCATCACGCTACACCCTTTCCTGCTTGCCGCGGCGCTTGAACAGGTCCTGGAACACCGGGAAGATCTCGCCGCGCTCGCTCACCTTGCGCATCGACAGCGGCGCGCCCTCATTGCGCAGACGCTCATAGAGCGTCCAGAGCGAGGAGTCCGGCATGTCGAAGGTGTAGTTGGCGGCTTCACCGACCTCGAGATAGGCGAAGAACTGGCAGACCGGCAGGATCTTGTCGGTCAGGAGATGCCCGGTCAGCGCGCTGTCGGACGTCATGTTGTCGCCGTCCGAGGCCTGGGCGGCGTAAATGTTCCAGTCGGCCGGGCGGAAGCGGGTGCGGACGATGTCGTTCATCGCAACCAGCGCGCTCGACACCAGCGTGCCGCCGGAAGCCGGTCCATGGAAGAACGTGTCCTCGTCCACCTCCTCGGCGCGGTCGGTGTGCCGGATGAACACGATCTCAACGTGACGGTAGCGCCGCTTCAGAAAGACATAGAGCAGCATGTAGAACCGCTTTGCCAGATCCTTCATGTGCTCGGACATCGAGCCCGAGACGTCCATCAGGCAGAACATCACGGCCTGCGCCACCGGCTTCGGCACCGTCTCGAAGCGGCGGTAACGGATGTCGATCGGATCGATGAACGGGATCCGCTTGGCCTTGGCCTTCAGCGCTTCGAGCTGCGCCAGCAGCTCGCGGCGGCGCGTGGCGTCGTCGCATTCCGCAAGCTCCGCCTCAAGCGCCTCGATCTCGTCCTTGCGCGGCCGGCGCAGCGCCACACGTCGCGCCAGCGCCCGGCTCACCGTGCGGCTGATCGAGATGTTGGCGGGCGAGCCCGATGTCGCATAGCCCGCACGCCGAATGCCCTCGCTCTCGGTCTCCGCGAGCTTGCGCTTGGCAAGGTCCGGCAATTCGAGGTCGTCGAGGAAAAGATCGACGAACTCCTCGCGGCTGAGCACGAAGCGGAAGGCGTCCTCGCTGTCGCCCTCGCCGGCGCCGGAGCCCTTGGCGCCGCTCTGGTTCGGGCGCTGCAGCCAGTCGCCCTCGACGAACTTCTTGTTGCCCGGCAGCACCATGTCACGCGTGCCGCCTTCGCGCCGGAACCGCGGCTCATCCATGCCGTCCAGCGGAATTGTCACCTCGCCGCCCTCCAGGACATCCTTGATGTCCCGGTCCTGAGACGACTTCTTGACGGCTCCCTGCACCAGCGCCTTGGCGCGCCGCAGGAAGCGCTGGCGGTTCTCCAGACTCTTGCTACCCGGATTCAACCGCCGATCGACGATATGCATGACCACGTTGCATCTGCCTCACGCCGGATGCGATCATGACCAGTCGCATCGCATTTTTATTGGACGAGACGGGACGGGACGAAACGGAAGGCCGGTACCGGCCTTCCGGATCGTGCACTAGCCGGCCTGCTTCACCCGCATGTACCATTCGACGAGCCGGCGGACCTGGCGCTCGGTATAGCCGCGCTCCACCATCCGCTCGACGAACTCGCCGTGCTTCTTCTCGGTCTCGCCGTCCTTCTTGGAGCCGAACGAGATGACCGGAAGCAGATCCTCGACCTGCGAGAATATCCGCTTCTCGATCACATCACGAACCTTTTCGTAGGAGGTCCAGCTCGGGTTCTTGCCATTGTTGTGCGCCCGCGAGCGCAGCGAGAACTTGACGACCTCGTTGCGGAAGTCCTTCGGGTTGGCGATGCCGGCCGGCTTCTCGATCTTTGTTAGCTCCTGATTCAGGAGCTCGCGGTTCATCAGCTGCCCGGTGTCGGGATCCTTGAAGTCCTGATCCTCGATCCAGGCGTCGGCATAGTCGACATAGCGGTCGAACAGGTTCTGGCCGTAGTCGGAGTAGGATTCCAGATAGGCCTTCTGGATCTCGTTGCCGATGAATTCGGCATAGCGCGGCGCGAGATCCGCCTTGATGAATTCGAGATAGCGCTTCTCGGTCTCGTCAGCCAGTTGCTCGCGGCGGATCGCCTGCTCCAGCACATACATCAGATGCACCGCGTCGGCGCCGACCTCGGTGGTGTCATGGTTGAAGGTCGAGGCCAGCACCTTGAAGGCAAAGCGGGTGGAGACGCCGTCCATGCCCTCGTCGACGCCGGCAGCGTCCTTGTATTCCTGCACGCTGCGCGCCTTCGGATCGGACTCCTTGAGGCTCTCGCCGTCATAGACGCGCATCTTGGCGAACAGCGTCGAGTTCTCGTGCTTGCGCAGGCGCGACATCACCGAGAAGCGGGCCAGCGTTTCCAGCGTGGCCGGCGCGCACGGCGCGGCGGCGAGCTCGGAGGTCTGGATCAGCTTCTCGTAGATCTTCTGCTCCTCGGCGACCCGCAGGCAGTACGGGACCTTGATGACGCAGATGCGGTCGATGAAGGCCTCGTTGTTCTTGTTGGTCTTGAAGCTCTGCCACTCCGCCTCGTTGGAGTGCGCGAGAATGATGCCTGTGAACGGGATCGCGCCGATGTTCTCGGTGCCGATGTAGTTGCCCTCCTGCGTCGCGGTCAGCAGCGGGTGCAGCATCTTGATCGGTGCCTTGAACATTTCGACGAACTCGAGCACGCCCTGGTTGGCGCGATTGAGGCCGCCGGAATAGCTGTAGGCGTCGGGATCGTTCTGGGCGTAGGTCTCGAGCTTGCGGATGTCGACCTTGCCGACCAGCGAGGAGATGTCCTGGTTGTTCTCGTCACCGGGCTCGGTCTTGGCGACCGCGATCTGGCGCAGCCGGGAGGGCTGGATGCGCGCGACGCGGAATTGCGAGATGTCGCCGCCGAAGGCTTCGAGCCGCTTGTAGGCCCAGGGCGACATCAGCCCGCTTAGCCGGCGGCGCGGAATGCCGTACTTCTCCTCGATCATCGGCCCGAGCTGCTCGGGGTCGAACAGCCCGAGCGGGCTCTCGAACACCGGCGACAGCTCGTCACCCGCCTTCAGCACGTAGATCGGATGGACTTCCATCAGCGCCTTGATGCGCTCGGCGAGCGACGACTTGCCGCCGCCGACCGGCCCGAGCAGATAGAGGATCTGCTTGCGCTCCTCGAGGCCCTGCGCGGCGTGACGGAAGAAGCCGACGAGGCGCTCGATCGTGTCCTCCATGCCGAAGAAGCCGGCGAAGGCCGGATACGACCTGATCGTACGGTTCAAAAAGACACGGCCAAGGCGGGGGTCCTTGGCCGTGTCGATCATGTGGGGCTCTCCGATCGCCGCCAATAACCGCTCGGCCGCATTGGCATATCGCATCGGATCACTTCGACACGACTCCAGATACTCAGCCATCGACATGTCGGTCTGACTTCGTGCTTCAAACGACCTTGCGAAGGCGTTGAACAAAGAATCGTTGTACATGATCCCTCTCTCCACGATATGTATCGCCGCACGACTGACACGAGTCGTAACCAGAGCATCCTAGGATCGAATCAGCGTCGGCACGCTGGGTCCATTGGACACTCGACCGACTCACTTCGGCAATGCACGGCGCGTGCAGCCTCTGCCTTATCAACAGGCAGGAAGCTTAATGGTTCATCAATATCCCCCGTTGGTGGCCTGTTTTTGACGGTTGTAACCCCTCCGCCACATCCGTGGTTTACCGGGGCCCAGGCCTCCGAAGCGGACATCCGAGCGGGGCAACTTCCCTGTCCGGAGATGAACGTTAGGCTTCCCTGAAAAGGTGTGGCCGTTCAGCCTTGGCGTCAAGATGTGCGCGTCACAGACTCGCATGAACAAACTGTCAGGCGACGTTGAACGTGCCTCCTTGTCGCCGCGACTAAGGCAACGAGCCCCGCGCAGTTCCGCGCAGCACCATTGCCGCGCTCTAGAGATGACACCTTGGAGGCGCAGGCTATTCCCGAGGCGGTCATGAAGCAGGCGTTCCTTGTTGTCGCACTTGCAGCCGCAACCTGCGCCGGCGCGGCGTTAACCGTCCAGGCGCAAGAAGACGTCGACGGGGCCGAGGCGGCCACCTTCGACAACAGGATGTTCGCAGGCCCGCCCGGCGCGAAAGCCTCTGCCTGCTTCGTGCGGCGATACGATGCAAATCATCTGGCGCAGCATCCGAAGCAGAAGGTCAGCGCGATGAGGCTTTTGGTGTCAGCCGAACACGCACCGGAGGACAAGACCACCAATTATTCGTTCCGGCTCGGCGTCACGTACCGCCACCGCACCGGCAAATTCGACTCCAGCGGCTACTGCAACCACGCGATCGCGACCGAATCCGGACACGAAATACGCTTCGAATGCAGCGTCGATTGTGAAGGTGGCGGTATCACCGTGGCGTTGTCAAAGGACAACAGATCCGCGACCGCACGCCTTGGCCGCATCGTGGTGTGGAATCGCAACAAACCCGACGACGATGCGGGCGAAGCACTGTTCGCCGGCGCCGACGACAAGATCTTTCGCGTCGATCGCGCGGACGGCAGCGAATGCGCCGAACTTGTGACCGACCGCAAGGAACTCGCTGCGCTCCGTCACAAGTGATAGGCTCGCCCAAATCGGCAACACCCGGTCAACAATAATTGCGCGAGGGACGCCATGCATCGACGCAGCATCCTGTGGGGCACTCTCTCGGCGATCGGCGCCGCTCTGGCAGCGTCACGGGCGAACGCCGCCACCGAGGCCCCGCCGCAAAAGCTGAAGGTGGTCTATCACCTCGACGACCTCGACAAGGTCAATTTCGTGATCGGCAACATCCAGAACCATCTCGACGGCGTCGGCGGCCCCGGCAATGTCACGATTGCTCTCGTGGTGCACGGCCAGGCGCTGAAGGCGTTTCATGCGGCAGCCGCCAATCCCGACCTGTCAAAGCATGTCGGGCAGTTCATCCGGGACGGGATCGAGCTCGCCGCCTGCGCCAACACCATGAAATCGCAGAACATCGGCCTGAAGGACCTGCTCCCCGGCTTCGTCGCCGCCGAGCGCGGCGGCGTGGTCCGCCTCGCCGAGCTGCAATCCCAGGGTTACCTCTACCTGCGGCCCTGACGTGGGTGCACCGCGACGCGTCATAAAAATGTGCTGAGATCAGGGTCTGCTCGGACCTCGTTCCGAGGGGATCGAAGTGTTGTGAATGGCGTTATCCCTTGGGAATGCTGATATTCCGCCCGGGCCCCCACCATGTTGACAATCCGCCTCCGTCCCCGAAAGCTGCCCGGGAACCCAAAAATCGACCCTCGATCGAACGAGAACAGGCACCCATGAACCCCGTCAAAGCACTCGAAAATCACCGCCAGGCCGTCTGGCTGGACTTCCTCGCCCGCGGCTTCGTCGCCAAGGGCGACCTGAAGCGGCTGATCGAGACCGACGGCGTCAAAGGCGTGACGTCCAACCCCTCGATCTTCGAGAAGGCGATCGGCAGCTCCGACGAGTATGATTGGGCGATCGGCCAGGCCCTCAGGAAGGGCGACCGCTCGGTCGCCGACCTGTTCGAACATCTCGCGATCGAGGACATCCAGCACGCCGCCGACGTGCTGCGCCCGGTCTACGACCAGAGCCACGGCGGCGACGGCTTTGTCAGCCTCGAAGTGTCGCCCTATCTCGCGATGGACACCAAGGGCACGATCGCCGAGGCCGAGCGGCTCTGGAAGGACGTCCACCGCAAGAACCTGATGGTCAAGGTGCCGGCGACGCCGGAGGGCCTGCCGGCGATCGAGTATCTGACCGGCGACGGCATCAGCATCAACATCACGCTGCTGTTCTCGCAAAAGGTCTATCGCCAGGTCGCGGAAGCCTATCTGAAGGGCCTGGAGAAGTACGTCGCCAAGGGCGGCGATCCCTCCCATGTCGCGAGCGTCGCCAGCTTCTTTGTCAGCCGCATCGACAGCGCCGTCGACAAGCAGCTCGACGAGAAGATCGCACGCGCCAACGATCCCTCCGAAAAGGAGCGGCTCGCGGCATTGAAGGGCAAGGTCGCGATCGCGAATGCAAAACTCGCCTACCAGGACTACAAGCGGCTGTTCGCAGGCAGCCGCTGGGACAAGCTCACGGCCAAGGGCGCCAAGCCGCAGCGGCTGTTGTGGGCATCCACCGGCACCAAGAACAAGGATTATAGCGACGTGCTCTATGTCGAGGAGTTGATCGGCCCCGACACCGTCAATACCATGCCGCCGGCAACGCTCGATGCCTTCCGCGACCACGGCAACGTCCGCGACAGCCTCGAGGAGAACGTCGAGGACGCCCGCCACCTGCTGGAGGAGCTGGACAAGTCCGGCATATCGCTCGATGCCATCACCGAGGAACTGGTGAAGGACGGCGTCAAGCTGTTCGCCGACGCGGCCGACAAGCTTTACGGCGCGGTCGCCCACAAGCGCGCGACCTCGCTCGGCGGCGGCATCGACCACCAGAAGCTGGCGCTCGGCGCCACCATCGAGAGGGCGGTCGAGAAGAGCACCGAGGAATGGCGCGCGTCGGCCAAGATCCGCCGGCTCTGGCACAAGGACAAGTCGGTCTGGACCGGCGATGACGAGGACAAATGGCTGGGCTGGCTCACCAGCGCCGCAACCGCCGACGTCGCCGACTACGAAGATTTCGCAGAGCGCGTGAAGGGACAGAACTTCACCGACGCCGTCGTACTCGGCATGGGCGGATCGAGCCTCGGGCCGGAGGTGCTGGCGCAAACCTTCCCGCACCGGTCCGGATTCCCGCGGCTGCACGTGCTCGACTCCACCGACCCGGCGCAAGTGCGCGCGATGGAGGAGTATGTCGACATCTCGAAGACGCTGTTCATCGTCTCCTCCAAATCCGGCGGCACCACCGAGCCGAACGTGATGAAGGACTATTTCTTCGACCGGGTGGCCAAGGCGGTCGGCAAGGACAAGGCCGGCCATCGCTTCATCGCTGTCACCGATCCGGGCTCATCGCTGCAGAAGGTCGCAATCAAGCAGGGCTTTGCCCGCATCTTCTACGGCGATCCGGCGATCGGCGGCCGCTATTCCGTGCTGTCGCCGTTCGGCCTGGTGCCGGCGGCCGCCGCCGGCATCGATGTCCGCAGCCTGCTCGGCCATACGCTCGCGATGGTGCGCTCCTGCGGCGCCGACGTGCCGCCGCAGCAAAACCCGGGCGTGCAGCTCGGGCTTGCGATGGGCATCGCCGGGCTCGAAGGCCGCGACAAGGTGACGATCTTCTCCTCGCCCGACGTCGCCGATTTCGGCGCCTGGGCCGAGCAGCTGATCGCGGAATCGACCGGCAAGGACGGCAAGGGCCTGATCCCGATCGAGGGCGAGCCGATCGGCGATGCTGCGATCTACGGCAACGATCGCTTCTTCATCGACCTCCGCACCGAACGCGAGAACGATGCCGCGCATGAGGCAAAACTCGCCGCGCTGGAGGCCGCGGGTCATCCCGTGGCGCGCATCGTGATGAAGTCGATCGACCATATCGGCCAGGAGTTCTTCCGCTTCGAGATCGCAACCGCGGTCGCGGGCTCGATCCTCGGCATCAACCCGTTCAATCAGCCCGACGTCGAAGCCGCCAAGATCAAGACCCGCGAACTGACGGCGGCGTTCGAGAAGACCGGATCGCTGCCGGTCGAGCAGCCGGTGGTATCGGCCGACGGGGTCGATCTCTACACCGATACGCAGAACGCCGAGGAGCTGCGCAAGGCCGGCGCCAATGGCGACCTCAATTCCTGGATCAAAGCGCATCTCTCGCGCTCAGGCCGCGGCGACTATGTCGCGCTGCTCGCCTATATCGAACGCGACGGCGACACCATCGACGCCATGCAGACGATGCGGCTGAAGGTGCGCGATGCAAAACACCTTGCGACCTGTGCCGAGTTCGGCCCGCGCTTCCTGCATTCGACCGGGCAGGCCTACAAGGGCGGGCCCGATAGCGGCGTGTTCCTGCAGGTCACGACCGACGATCGCCAGGAGCTGCCGGTGCCCGGCCAGAAGGCGAGCTTCGGCGTGATCAAGGCGGCGCAGGCGCGCGGCGATTTCGACGTGCTCACCGAGCGCGGCCGGCGGGCGCTGCGTGTGCATCTCAAGGGCGATCTCACCTCCGGGCTTGCGGCGCTCGATGCCGCGATCTCGGCCGCGCTGAACTGACGGAGGCCAGGATGCAACTCGGCATGATCGGCCTCGGGCGGATGGGTGGCAACATCGTCCGCCGCCTGATGACCAAGGGCCACACTACCGTGGTCTACGACAAGGACCCCAAGGCGGTCGCTGCGCTCGTCGCGGACAATGCCGCCGGCGCCTCGTCGCTGGAGGATTTCGTCCTCAAGCTGGAGGCGCCGCGCACCGCCTGGGTGATGCTGCCGGCCGGCAAGATCACGGAAGCGACGATCGACGCGCTCTCAAGGCTGATGCAGCCCGGCGACGTCATCATCGACGGCGGCAACACCTTCTGGCAGGACGATGTCCGCCGCGGCAAGGCGCTCAGGGAGCGCGGGCTGCATTATGTCGATGTCGGCACCAGCGGAGGCATCTGGGGCATCGAGCGCGGCTACTGCATGATGATCGGCGGCGACAAGCCCGTCGTCGACCGGCTCGACCCGATCTTCAGGGCACTCGCGCCCGGCATCGGCGACATCCCGCGCACCTCCGGCCGCGACGGCCGCGATCCCCGCATTGAGCAGGGCTACATCCACGCCGGCCCAATCGGCGCCGGGCATTTCGTCAAGATGATCCACAACGGGATCGAATACGGCCTGATGCAGGCCTATGCCGAAGGCTTCGACATCCTGAAGAACGCCAATATCGAGGCTTTGCCGCCGGAGCATCGCTTCGATCTCGACATCGCCGACATCGCCGAAGTCTGGCGGCGCGGCAGTGTGATCCCGTCCTGGCTGCTCGACCTCACCGCCTCGGCACTGGCGCAGAACCACACGCTCGACAGTTATTCGGGCTTCGTCGAGGATTCCGGCGAAGGCCGCTGGACGGTCAATGCCGCGGTCGACGAGGCGGTGCCCGCCGAGGTGCTGACGGCCGCGCTCTACACCCGCTTCCGCTCGCGCAAGGATCACACCTTCGCGGAGAAGATCCTCTCGGCGATGCGCGCAGGTTTTGGCGGCCACAAGGAGCCGCCGAAGAAGGCTTAGAGCGTTTTCAAGCGAAGTGGGCACCGGTTCGCGTGAAGAAAACGCGTCAAAACAAGAATCTGGAGCCCCCGTTCCGATTCAACCGGAACGGAAGGCTCTAGAAAGAACCGCGGAAGGTCACGTGCAGAAGAAACCCGATCCATGCTCCTTCATCATCTTCGGTGCCACCGGTGATCTGACGCACCGGCTGGTCGTCCCGGCCCTCTACAATCTCGCCGCCGGCAATCTGCTGCCGGAGAAATTCTGCGTCGTCGGCATTGTCCGCAAGGGCATGTCGGGCGAGCAGCTGACCGACAGCCTGATGCAGGGACTGCGCAAGTTCGCGACCCGCCCGGTGGACGAGGCGGTCGCGAAGCGGCTGTTCGAATGCGTCACCTCGATCGAGGCCGATCCGCGCGATCCGCCCTCCTTCGATGCCATGAACGAACGGCTCGAGAAGCTCGAACAGGCCCGCGGCACCGGCGGCAATCGGCTGTTCTATCTCGCGACCCCGCCGAGCGCCTTCCTGCCGATCAGCCAGCAGCTTGGACGCACCGGCATGCTGGAGGAGAACGGCGCCTGGCGGCGGCTGATCATCGAAAAGCCGTTCGGCACCGATCTGGCGTCGGCCAAGGCGCTGAATGCCGCGCTGCTGAAGCTGATGGACGAGCACCAAATCTACCGGATCGACCACTACCTCGGCAAGGAAACCGTCCAGAACATCCTGGTGCTGCGCTTCGCCAACGGCATGTTCGAGCCGATCTGGAATCGCAACCACATCGACCACGTCCAGATCACCGTCGACGAGAAGCTCGGCGTCGGCCATCGCGGCAGTTTCTATGACGCCACCGGCGCGCTGCGCGACATGGTGCCGAACCATTTGTTCCAGCTGCTGTCGCTGGTGACGATGGAGCCGCCGGCGCGGTTCGACGCCCATGCCGTGCGCTCGGAGAAAGCCGAGGTGCTGAGCGCGATCCAGACCCAGAGCGAGCATGAGGCGCTGTCCAATTCGGTGCGCGGTCAGTATCGCACCGGCCGGATCGGCGACACCGAGATCGAGGACTATCTCAAGACCCCCGACGTCAGGCCCGACAGCTCGACCGAGACTTACGCCGCGCTGAAACTGACCATCGACAATTGGCGCTGGGCCGGCGTGCCGTTCTACCTGCGCACTGGCAAGGCGCTGACCAGCAAACGCACCGAGATCGCGATCAAGTTCAAGCAGGCGCCGTTCGCGATGTTCCGCGACACGGCGGTCGAACGCCTGTCGCAGAACTACCTGGTCATCTCCACCGAGCCGACCGAAGGCATCGAGCTGCAATTCAACACCAAGGTGCCGGGTCCGGCCATCGACATCGACGGCGTCGAGATGAAGTTCCGCTACAAGGACTACTTCAAGGCCGAGCCGTCGACCGGTTACGAGACGCTGATCTATGACTGCATGATCGGCGACAATCTGCTGTTCCAGCGCGCCGACAGCGTCGAGGCCGGATGGCAGGCGGTGCAGCCCTTCCTCGACGCCTGGAAAAGTGCCGGCGGACGCGGCCTGCAACCCTACAAGGCCGGCAGCGAAGGCCCGGAGGCGGCCAACGCGCTGCTCACGCGCGACGGCCGCAGCTGGCGGAAGCTGGGCTGACATGACCGCGAGCGGCGAGCCCAAGATCATCACGGTCGCCGATCCGGCGGCACTGGCGAAGGCGGCCGCCGAGCGGGTGATCGCAAGGATCGCCGAAAACAGCGGCCGGATCGCGGTCTGCCTCACCGGCGGCTCCAGCCCCAAGGCGCTCTACCAGCTGCTGGCGACGCCGGAATATCGCCAGAGGATTCCGTGGGACTGCATCGACTGGTTCATCGGCGACGAGCGCCTGGTGCCGCGCAACGACCCGCTGCACAATATGAGCATGGCGCGCCAGGCCTTCCTCGACCGCTGCGCACCGGCTGCGAATGTGCACCCGATCGCAACCGACACTGCCGATCTCAGGGATCCCGACGTCAGCGCGGCGCTGTACGAGAACGAGCTGATGGCCTTCTACGGCGCCGAGCGGCTCGATCCGCAGCGGCCGCTGTTCGACCTGGTGCTGATGGGCATCGGGCCCGATGGCCACACCGCCTCGCTGTTTCCCGGCTTCCCCGCGGTCGAGGACACGCAGCGCTGGGTGGTCGGGGTGCCCAAGGCCAATGTCGAGCCGTTCGTGCCGCGCGTGTCGCTGACCTTGCCCACGCTCGCCTCCTGCCGCGAGATGCTGTTCGAGGTAGCGGGCGAAAACAAGCGTGCGATCTTGACGCGCCTGTTCGCAGGCGAGAACCTGCCGGCAAACCGCGCCCGATCGCTGGGCGAAACCGTCTGGCTGATCGATCAGGCCGCGATGCCGGAGGATTTTCGTGGGTGACTTTCTTGGGTGACGGGCACAACCCTTGCGCACTGGTCGTGATGGGCGTCTCCGGCTCGGGCAAGAGCACCGTCGCCGACCGCCTTGCGATCAGGATCGGCTGGCGCTTTGAGGACGGCGACAGTTTTCATCCGCCAGGCAATGTCGCGAAAATGCATTCGGGCCAGCCACTCACCGACGAGGATCGCCGGCCCTGGCTACGTGCGATCGCCGCCGAGATCGACCGTACCTGCGGCATCCGCGAACGCGCCGTCATCGCCTGCTCCGCGCTGAAGCGCGCCTATCGCGACATCCTGGTGCATGGCCGCGACGACGTCCGCATCGTCTTCCTCGACGGCACGCAGGAGCTGGTCGCCACGCGTCTTGGCGCGCGCAAAGGCCATTTCATGCCGCCGGAGCTCCTGGCCAGCCAGTTCCGGACGCTGGAGCCGCCAACGCCGGACGAACGCCCGATCACGGTTGCGATCGACCGTTCGGTCAAAACCATCGTCGAAGACATTGTCAGTCAACTAAAGCTGGACCGCTCATGACCCGCATCACCCTTGTCGTATCAGATGTCGACGGCACGCTGCTCACCAAGGACAAGACCTTGACCGACGGCGCCATGGCGGCGGTGCGCAGGCTGCATGAAGCCGGCATCGGCTTCACCATCGTCTCCAGCCGGCCGACGATCGGGATGGGTTTCCTGGTCGCGCCGCTCGCGATCACGCTGCCGATCGGCGCCTTCAACGGCTCTTCGATCGTCGATCCGCAGTTCAAGCCGCTCGAGCAGCATCTGATCCCCACGGCCGTGGCCAGGCGCTGCGTCGATCTGCTCGGCGAGCGCGGCGTCGACATCTGGCTGTTCACCAACGACCGCTGGCTGACGCGCAATCCCGACGGCGAGTACACCGCCCACGAGCAGCACACGATCAAGCATGATCCGACCATCGTCGGCGATTTCACGCCCTATCTCGACCAGGCCTGCAAGATCGTCGGCGCGAGCTCGGATACGGCCCTGCTGCAACGCTGCGAAGCGGAGATGCAGCAGATGGTCGGCCATGATGCGACCGCGGTCCGCTCCCAGACCTACTATCTCGACGTCACCCCGCCCGGCCACGACAAGGGCACCTTCGTCGAAGGCATCGCGAAACGTCTTGGCGTGTCGCTCGATAATGTCGCCACGATCGGCGACATGCAGAACGATCTGCCGATGTTCGCGAAAAGCGGCGTCTCGTTTGCGATGGGCAATGCCAGCGACGACGTGAAGGCGCGCGCCACGCATGTCACCGAGACCAACGAGCACGATGGTTTCGCGCGCGCGATGGACACCGTGTTGCAGCTTCGTTGAAGCGTCCCGGCGATCGCATCCCGCAGCCCCGCCATTGCGGGCGAGGGGCTGCTTGCACGGTTTCGGAATATTGGAAATGTATTCCTGATTTGCCCGACGTGTCAAGTCGCCCGGTCGAACGCCGGCAGCCGCCGGCTCCTTTGCATGGGGTTGTTTTCGATATTTTGGCAGCGCGCACCTGCGGCAAGCTGGAGAGCGAGGGTAGCATCGCCGCGATCGCTGGTTCAACTTAACTTCATCACGCTTTAAGTCGACCGCTGCACCGCGGGCTTCTCGGCGTCGGCCCTGGCGGCGCTGAGATTGTGCGCCGTGTTGATCAGCGCGATGTGGGTCAGCGCCTGCGGAAAGTTGCCGGTCTGCCGGCCGGCGCCGGCGTCGAACTCCTCCGCCAGCAGTCCGAGATCATTGGCGACCGTCACCACGCGCTCGAACATGGTCTGGGCCTTGTCGACATCTCCCGCCAGCACATGGGCGTCGGCGAGCCACAGGCTGCAGGCCAGGAACGCACCCTCGATCGGCTGGATTTCATCGGACACCTCGCGCGGATCATGCCGCAGCACGAACCCGTCGGGCATCATGTGCCGCTCGACCGCCTCGATCGTGGCTTGGATGCGCGGATCGTCCGACGGCAGGAAGCCAACCGCCGGCAGCAGCAGCAGGCTGGCGTCGAGCAGCTTTGAGCCGTAGCTCTCGACGAAGCTGTTGAGACCACGGTCGAAGCCCCGTTGGCAGACGTCGCGATGGATAGCCTCGCGCAGCACCCGCCATTTGACCAGCGGTGCCTTGAAGCCGAACCGCTCCGCGCTCTTGATGGCACGGTCGAAGGCGACCCAGCACATCACCTTGGAGAACACATAGTGTCTGGGAGCGCTGCGGCGCTCCCAGATTCCGTGGTCGGGCTGGTCCCAGACATCGGCGAGATGACTGACGACGGTGCATTCGAGCGACCAGTTCTCCTCATCGAGCTTCAGCTTGGCCATGCGGGACTGGTGGAAGGCGTCGATCAGTTCGCCATAGACGTCGAGCTGAAGCTGTGCATGCGCGGCATTGCCGACGCGGACCGGCCGCGCCCCTTCGTAGCCGGACAGCCATCCGGCCTCCCATTCCAGCAGGCGCCGCTGGCCCAGGATGCCGTACATGATCTGCATGTTGGCGGGAGCGCCGGCCGCAGCGCGCAGCAGCCAGTTGTGCCAGGCCGCGGCTTCCTCGGTATAGCCCGAATTCATCAGCGCCAGCAGCGTGAAGGTGGCGTCGCGCAGCCAGCAGAACCGGTAGTCCCAGTTGCGCGCGCCGCCGAGCTTTTCCGGCAATGACGTGGTCGGCGCCGCGACGATGCCGCCGGTCGGCCTGAAGGTCAGCGCCTTCAGCGTGATCAGCGAGCGCATGACGAGGCCGCGCTGATAGCTGCCGTCATAGGTCGAGCGGCTGCACCAATCCTTCCAGTAGTCCTCGGTGTCTTTCAGTGCCGCCTCGGGATCGATCGGCTCCGGCACGGGCTGATAAGACGCTCCGTACGTCAGGACGAACGGCACGGTGTCGCCCTCGCCGACCTCGAAAGCGGCGATCGTGGTCAGATCCTTGCCTGAAGTCGCGACCGGCGTGCGCAGCACGGTCATGTCCTGCCCGCTGATCGCCAGCAGCCCCTCGCCGTCCGGGTTCTTCTTCACCCAGGGGACATCGACCCCGAAGCCGAAGCGGATCACCAGCTCCATGTGCATCTTGACGCGGCCGCTGATGCCACGAACGAGGCGGACCACGTCGGAGGCGTTGCCGCGCGGCGGCATGAAGTCGATCAATGCGACCACGCCGCCTTCGGTCTCGAACCGCGTCTCCAGGATCAGCGTATCGTCCCAATAGTGGCGCGAGATCTGCTTGATCGTCCCGGAGGGCGCCAGCAGCCAGCGGCCATTCCTCGATGTGCCGAGCAGCGCCGCGAAGCAAGCATCGGAATCGAACGCCGGCCAGCACAGCCAATCAATCGAGCCGTCGCGGCCGACCAGCGCCGCGGTCTCGCAATCGCCGATCAATCCATAGTCTTCGACATGAGAAGCCACGCGCCGTGCTCCACGTTACCCTGCGTGCGACCGCTCGCGGGTTGCGCGCTTGAGCGCATCGGTGTCAATCGCCGACGCGAGATGCTCGATCGACACCGGGAGCCGCCGTTTCCAGTTCGGATGCTCATAGACGGTACCCGGGATGTTCGGCTGCTCGACAATGCCGAGCAGATCTTCCATCGAAACCGCCATCATCCGCGTTCGCGTCCGTGCCAGGAAGTTCGCCACCGCATAGAAATCGTGGGTGCGGATGTCGTGCCGGTGCAGCACGTCGTCGAGCTGGCCGAGCGCGTGCCAGCGTCCTTCGTCGGTCTCGCCGGGATCGATCCCGAGCGCGCGTTTGGTCTTGAGGTCGCTGAATGAGCGCCAGCCGGCATAGGTCGAGAGGTCGTGGGTGTTGAAGGTGACCAGCGCGTTCGGCAGATAGTAGTCGGCATTGCGGAAGGCGCCCTGGTCGTCGGTCTCGAACATCATCACGAGATAGGACCAGATGCCCCAGCCGTTCATCTGCTCGCGAAAACCTTCCGGCACGGTGCCGAGGTCCTCGCCGATCACGACGCAGCGGTTCGCGACGCTCTCCTGCGCGGTCGCCGCCAGCAGCGCCTCGAACGGCATCAGCACATAGGCGCCATTGGCCGGGCCGAAGCCGCGCGGCACCAGATAGAGCCGCTTCAGCCCGAAGGCATGGTCGAGCCTGATCGCGCCGGCGTGGTGCATCGACGCGCGCAGCATCTGCCTGAACGGTTCGAACGAGCGCAGTTCGAGGCCCGCGGCATTGAAGCCGGCAAGTCCCCAGTCCTGGCCTGCGGTGTTGAGCGGGTCCGGCGGCGCGCCGACGCCGAGATGGCGCGAGATCGCGGTCTGCTCATTCCAGGCGTCGAAGCCATCCGACTGCACGCCGACCGCGACGTCGAGATACAGCCCGACCCGCATGCCGAGCTTGTGCGCCAGCGCCTGGCAGGCGCCGAGTTGTCGGTCCGCGGTCCATTGCACGAACTCGACGAACTCGACCTCGGCGCCGCTGTCGCGTGCCCCTCGCAATTTGGCGCACGCCATATCGTTAGGCTGACGCCATTCGTCCGGCCATTCCCACCACGGCGTGTTGAATTTGCGCCTGATGGCCTCGAAGCAGGCGAAGCGCGACAGCAGCGTGCCCTGTTCCTTGCGATAGGTCTCGAAATCCTGCCAGCGGCCGAGGCCGGGATTGGCCTTGAAGGCCGCGAAGGCCGCGCGCAGCGCAGGCCACTTCAGCGCCGCAACACCGACATAGTCGACCATGTCGTGGCTGCGAAGGTGCGCCAGCGCAGCTTTCGTCCCGGCATCGATCCGGAATTCGGGAATCTTCTCGACGTCGATATAGAGCGCGTTGAGGAACAGCCGGCTGTTCGGCGAGTATGGGCTGCAATCGCCTGGCCGATCGTCGAACAATGCATGCAGCGGATTGAGCCCTATGCCGTCGGCGCCGAGCCGATGGGCGAATTCGAGCAGCCCCTGCAGATCGGTGAAGTCGCCGATGCCCCAGTTGCGCGCGGACCGCACCCCGTAGAGCTGGACCGCGACCACCCAGCAGCGGTCGAACTCGCCGCCGAACGCGCCTTCGGGCGCCACCAGGAGCGGCAGCTCCTCGCTGCCCGATGCGTCCGACAGCTGCAATCGATGCACGCCTTCGGGCAGACCGGACGGCCACGTCACACTCCGCTCATGCGCTTCGCCTTGCGCGAGCACCCGAGTGCCGTTCGTGACCTTCCATTGCACCGGAAGCCGGGCCGCCTGCGAGAGCCGCGTTTGCCCGCCATGGCCGCCTCTGACGACCACGGGATCGGCGACGATCCGCCGCGGCATCTGAGGCGGCAGCGCGGCGAGGATCGCCGCGAGCGCCTCGGGGGTTGTCACACGACGGCGACCGCTACCATCGATATACTCGGTCTGGATTCCCAGGGTCTGGGCTTTGGCGTAAAGGTCCATTCGGCACGCTGCCTGCTCACAACGGTATTGGGATCGTTGCTAAATTGTACAGATACGGGAAAGGGATAGTTGATGTTCAACGCTCTACCCTATCCGGCGTTCCCACCGGGAACCATCGCCCGGGGAGCGGCTTTCTATGTGGGTCTGGCGCGCCTCCTTTCCGGGGCCGGGACGTCATTTGCGTTTTCAATGGCGGCATCACCGTGAACAAAACCCTCCGGCCTGTCGAGAGTGCGCATGGCACTTTTCATATCACCGATGTCTATCCGTCGGTGGATGGCGGCCGCTTTCCAGTCAAGCGCATCGCGGGAGAACCTGTCGAGGTATGGGCCGACATCTACCGGGACGGACATGACGTGATATCAGCGGCATTGGTTTGGCGGCGCGAGAGCGACGGCGACTGGCAGTGCGCGCCGATGACGCTGCATAGCGACGACCGCTGGGGCGGCGCCTTCGTGCCCGACCGGCCCGGCCGCTACACTTTCGCGATCGAGGCCTGGACCGACGAATTCGCCAGCTGGCGGCATCGCTTCGAGCAGAAGCAGCGCGACGGCGCCGACCACACCCTGGACGCAATCGAAGGCGCGGGCATGCTGACCCAGGCGCAGGCCGGTGGCCCGGCCGCAGCCGCCGTCATCATCAGGCAGTGCGAAACCTTTCTGCAGACCGGCGAGCCGGGCGCGCTGCTCGCACCGGAATTGCGGGACGCGATGGCCGGCAGCCAGTTTCGCCGCGACCTGATGCGATCGCAGCTCTACCCCCTGACCGCCGACCGGCCGCGGGCACGCGCCGGCGCGTGGTACCAGATGTTTCCCCGCAGCCAGGGCAAGACGCCGGGCGCGCATGCGACATTCAACGACTGCATCGCGCGGCTTCCCGACATCGCTGCGATGGGCTTTGACGTCGTGCTGCTGGTCCCGATCCACCCGATCGGGCAGCAGCATCGCAAGGGCCGCAATAATACCGCCATTGCGCAAGCAGGCGATCCCGGCAGTCCCTACGCGATCGGCTCGGCCGAGGGCGGGCACGACGCCGTGCATCCGGCGCTCGGCGCGCTCGATGACTTCCGCGCCTTCGTGGCGGCATGCCAGGCCCACGGTCTCGAGGTCGCGCTCGACTTCGCCGTGCAATGCTCGCCCGATCATCCCTGGCTGACCGAGCATCCGCAATGGTTCAGGCGGCGCCCGGACGGATCGATGCGCACGGCCGAACACCCGCCGCAGCGCTGGGACGACGTCGTCAATCCGGATTTCGGTTCCGAGGATGCCGCCGCGTTGTGGCGCGCGCTGCGCGACGTTGTGCTGTTCTGGGTCGAGCAGGGCGTAAAAATCTTCCGGGTCGACAATCCGCACACCAAGCCGCTGGCATTCTGGGAGTGGCTGATCCGCGAGGTGCAGGACCGCGATGCGGACGTGCTCTTCCTTTCGGAAGCCTTCGCGCGGCCGAAACTGATGAAGGGTCTCGCCAAGCTCGGTTTCACGCAGTCCTACAGCTATTTCACCTGGCGCACGCAGCGCGGCGAGCTCGAACAGTATCTCGGCGAGTTGATCTCCTATCCCGAACGTGACTTCTTTCGGCCGAATTTCTTCGTCAACACACCTGACATCCTGCCCTTCCACCTGCAAAGCGGTGAATCCTGGATGTTCAAGTCGCGTCTCGCGCTGGCCGCGACGCTCTCAAGCAATTACGGCATCTACAGCGGCTTCGAATTGCTCGAGCACACGCCGGTGCCCGGCCGCGAGGAGTATCTCAATTCCGAGAACTACGAGATCAGGGTTCGCGACTGGGAGCAGCCCGGGAACATCAAGCCCTATGTCGCGGCCCTCAACCGGATCAGGCGCGGAAACGCGGCCCTGCAACAATTCGCCAATTTGCGCTTTATCAATGTCGATGACGACGGCGTGATCGGCTACATCAAGGAGGCGGTCGATCAGGGCAATGCGATCGCGGCCGCGATTGCATTGTCGTCCGAGCCGCGTGACGTCTGGCTTCCGCTCGGCGACGTCGTGGTCGGCCGCGGCGATGCCCGCCGCCCCGTCACGGTCGTGGAAGACCTCGCCACCGGTGAGCGTCACGCGCTCGAATGGGGCGGCATCCGTCTACGTATTGATCCTGCGCGCGATCCCGCGTTGCTGTTGCGCTGTATCGCTTGAAGGAGCCGTGATGAACGTATTCTCCGTCGACATCAAGGAGAAGGTCGCGACCGAGACTGCGGACCAGCTGTGGTACAAGGACGCCATCATCTACCAGCTGCATGTCAAGGCGTTTGCCGACAGCAACAATGACGGTATCGGCGACTTCGCGGGGTTGACGGAGAAACTCGGCTATTTGCAGGAGCTCGGCGTCACGGCGCTGTGGCTGCTGCCGTTCTACCCCTCCCCCGGCCGCGACGACGGCTACGACATCGCCGACTATGGCGACATCAATCCCGATTTCGGGACCATGAAGGACTTCAAGCGCTTCATCCAGGAGGCCAAGAAGCGCGGCCTGCGCGTCATCACCGAGCTCGTCGTCAACCACACCTCGGACCAGCATGCGTGGTTCAAGCGCGCGCGCCGCAGCCCGCCGAATTCGAGCGCGCGAAGCTGGTACGTCTGGAGCGACACCGACCAGAAATATCTCGATACCCGGATTATTTTCACGGATACGGAAAAGTCGAACTGGACCTGGGATCCGGAGGCCGGCCAGTTCTACTGGCACCGCTTCTTCTCGCACCAGCCGGACCTGAACTTCGACAATCCGCGCGTGGTGCGCGCCATCGTGCAGGTGATGAAGCGCTGGCTCGACACCGGCGTCGACGGATTCCGGCTCGACGCCATTCCCTATCTGTGCGAGCGCGACGGCACCAACAACGAGAACCTGCCGGAGACGCATGCCATCATCAAGCGGCTGCGCCAGGAGCTCGACGCCTATGCCAAGGGCAAGATCCTGCTGGCCGAGGCCAATCAATGGCCGGAGGACGTGCAGGAATATTTCGGCCATGGCGACGAATGCCACATGGCCTATCACTTCCCGCTGATGCCGCGCATCTACATGGCGATCGCCCAGGAAGACCGCTTTCCGATCACCGACATCCTCAGGCAGACGCCCGACATTCCGGCAGCCGCCCAGTGGGCGCTGTTCCTGCGCAATCACGACGAGCTGACGCTGGAAATGGTCACCGACGTCGAGCGCGACTATCTGTGGTCGACCTACGCCAACGACCCGCGCGCCCGCATCAATGTCGGCATCCGCCGCCGGCTTGCGCCGCTGATGGACAACGACCGGCGCAAGATCGAGCTGATGAACTCGCTGCTGCTGTCGTTCCCCGGCACCCCGATCATCTATTACGGCGACGAGATCGGCATGGGCGACAACATCTATCTCGGCGACCGCAACGGCGTGCGGACGCCGATGCAGTGGTCGCCGGACCGCAACGGCGGCTTCTCACGCGCCGATCCCGCGCGGCTCTACGCGCCGATGATCATGGATCCGGTCTACGGCTACGAGTCCGTCAATGTCGAGGCGCAGTCGCGCAGCCTGTCGTCGCTGCTCTCGGCGACCAAGCGGCTGATCGCGGTGCGCAAGTCAACGCTCGCCTTCGGCCGCGGCACCATGACCTTCATCCGCCCCGAGAACCGCTCGGTGCTCGCCTATGTCAGGCAGTATCAGGGCGAGGTCATCCTGTGCGTCGCCAATCTGTCACGCTCGGCGCAGGCGACCGAGCTCGACCTTTCCGCCTTCAAGGACCGCATCCCGCTCGAGATGCTCGGACGGACGCGCTTCCCGGCAATCGGCGAATTGCCCTACATGATCACGCTGGCGCCCTACGGCTTCTACTGGTTCCAGTTGCAGGAGCGCGACAAGTCCGAGCCGGTGACGCCGCGCGCGGTGCCGGAATTCGAGACCCTGGTGGTGCCGCTCAATTCGACCTGGACCTCGCTGGCACGGGAGCGCGGCGTGTTCGAGCACGACGTGCTGCCCGGCCATCTCGCCCGTAGCCGCTGGTACCCGGAGCATTCCCCTAAGGCGATCCAGCCGACGCTGGTGTCCGCGATCCCGTTCTGCGACATCGGCGACAACCGGCCCTGGCTGATCTTCTTCGAAACCACGCAGCGCGGCACCACCAGCCGTTACATGCTGCCGATGCAGATCGAGTGGGTGCGCTTCGACCGCGAGCGCTACAACCCGCGCGCCTTTGCCGCCGTGCGCCAGGGCGCGCGCGAGGGCACGCTGCTCGACGTCGCCACCGACCAGATCTTCACCGGCCTGTTCCTGCGCAATCTGCGGGAAAACCTCACCGTCGATGAAGGCGAGCAAGGCCTGAAGCTCGAATTCCGGCCGACCAGCCGCTTCTCCGACAGGCCGGTGCGGCAGCCCGAGCGGATTCGCGTCTTCGAGAATGATCAGCCGCATTCGACCGCGCTGGTCGACAACGAATACGTCACCAAGATCTACCGGAAGCTCGAGGTCGGCATCAATCCGGAGATCGAGATGGGCCGCTTCCTCACCGAAGTGGTCGACTTTCCAAACACCCCCGCTCTGCTCGGCACCTCTGAACTAGTCGAAGGCGACAAGCGCAGCGCCATCGCGGTCCTGCATACGATGGTGGTCAACCAGGGCGACCTCTGGTCAGTCGCCGCCTCCCACCTCGACCGCCTCATCGAACGGCAGCGCCTGCTCGCGGTGAGCGAGCACCCGGCGGAGAATGCCGATCAGGCAACCTATCTGCGTCACATGTCGCATAGCGGAAAGCGTCTCGCCGAGCTGCATGTGGCGCTCGCCAGCAACCGGGACGTGCCGGACTTCGCGCCCGAGCCGACCAAGTCCGAGGACCTGCAGCGCTGGAACGATGAGATCATGGCGCGCGCCGAGCGCGTGTTCGACACGCTGAAGCAGCGGCGCGGCTCCCTGAGAGATGCGGACCGGCTGCTGGCCGATCAGCTGCAGGCCCAGCACGACATGCTGCCGGAGCGGCTCAAGGCGCTGCTGCCGCGCGAGAGCGATGGGTTCAACATCCGTCACCATGGCGACCTGCATCTCGGCCAGTTGCTCGTCGTCAAGGACGACGTCTTTATCATCGATTTCGACGGCGGGCCGGGCCGCACCATCGCCGAGCGACGCCGCAAAGCACCGCCGGCGCGCGACGTTGCCGGCCTGATCCGCTCGATCGACTATGCGGCGACAGCGGCGCTGGAACGGACGCTCAAGGTCGCCCCTGACGAGAGCGGCAGGCTCAGCCTCGCCGTGGCCGGATGGCGCGATCAGGCCGCGGATACCCTGCTGGCTGCCTATCGCGAGACCATGGCCGGACAGCGCCTGTGGCCCGCCGACGCCAGGGCGGCCGACCGCCTGCTCAACTTTTTCCTGCTTGAGAAAGCCTTCTACGAGATCGAGTATGAGCTGGCCAACCGGCCGGATTGGCTGCGGGTGCCGCTGACCGGCCTGTTAAGAATTTTGGCGCAACAGCCGCACGAGGTTGCATGAGCAAACTGCCCGCCGAGGCCTATGCCATCATCGAGGGCCGCCACTCCGATCCCTTCCATTATCTCGGGCTTCATACCGAGGGGGATCGCAACGTCGTGCGGGCCTTCCTGCCCGATGCCGCCAATGTCGAGGCGATCGGCGAGCATGGCGAGACGGCACCGCTCGCGCGCATCCATGACGCCGGCCTGTTCGCAGGTCCGTTGCCGAACGGCTCGACGCGCTATCAGCTCCGCGCTCGGTTCGGCGACAACGTCGTCGAATTGGAGGATGCCTACCGGTTTCCGCCGATCCTGAGCGATTTCGATCTCTATCTGCTCGGCGAAGGCACGCACCAGCGCGTCTACGACACGCTCGGCGCGCATCCGATGACACTCGACGGCGTCGACGGCATTGGCTTCGTGGTGCTGGCGCCGAACGCGCGGCGGGTCAGCGTGGTCGGCGACTTCAATTTCTGGGACGGAAGGCGCCATCCGATGCGGGTGCGCGGCCCGGGTTACTGGGAACTGTTCATCCCGCGGGCACGCGTCGGCGACCACTACAAGTTCGAGATCATCGGGCGGAACGGCCAGCATCTGCCGCTGAAGTCCGATCCCCTGGCGTTCGCCGCCGAGGTGCGTCCGAAGACCGCCTCGATCGTGATCGACGAGCGCAAGATCCCGCACCCGCGCCCGGCGCCCGATCGCGTCAACGCGCTGAGTTCGCCGATGTCGATCTACGAGGTTCATCTCGGATCGTGGCGGCGCAAGGGCCGCAATGAGTGGCTGACCTATCGCGAGATGGCGGAGCAGCTTCCCGCCTATGCCAGCGACATGGGCTTTACCCATATCGAATTCCTGCCCATCACCGAGCATCCGTTCGACGGCTCCTGGGGCTACCAGCCGACCGGCATGTTCGCGCCGACCAGCCGCTTCGGCTCGCCCGATGATTTCGCCGCGCTGATCGACGCCTGCCACGGCGCAGGGCTCGCCGTGCTGCTCGACTGGGTCCCCGGACATTTCCCCGACGATCCCCACGGCCTCGGCAATTTCGACGGCACCGCGCTGTACGAGCACGCCAATCCGCTGCAGGGCCGGCACCTCGATTGGGGCACGCTGATCTACAATTACGGGCGCACCGAGGTGACCAACTTCCTGGTGTCGAACGCGCTGTTCTGGCTCGAACGCTACGGCATCGATGGGCTGCGCGTCGATGCGGTCGCCTCCATGCTCTATCTCGACTACAGCCGTCCCGCGGGGGGGTGGATTCCAAACAAATATGGCGGCCGGGAGAACATCGAGGCGATCGATTTCCTGCGCCGCTTCAACACCGAGCTGTTCGCGCACTTCCCGCAGGCGACGACGGCGGCGGAGGAATCCACGGCGTGGCCACAGGTGTCGCGCCCGGTCGAATATGGCGGGCTCGGCTTCGGCTACAAGTGGAACATGGGCTGGATGCACGACACGCTGAAATACATCGGCAAGGATCCCATCCACCGCAAATTCCATCACGGCGACATCCTGTTCGGCCTGCACTACGCCTTCTCGGAGAACTTCATCCTGCCGCTGTCCCACGACGAGGTCGTGCACGGCAAGCGTTCGATCCTCGGCCGCATGCCCGGCGACGACTGGCAGCGTTTTGCGAATCTGCGCGCCTATTACAGCTTCATGTTCGGCCACCCCGGCAAGAAGCTGATGTTCATGGGCTGCGAGTTCGGCCAGGAACGCGAGTGGAACCACGACTATTCGATCGATTGGCATTTGCTGCAACAACCGAGGCACAGCGGCATCCAGAACCTGGTCCGCGACCTCAACCGCCTTTATCGCGCGCTGCCGGCGCTGCATGAGCTGGACTGCGACCAGGCCGGCTTCGAATGGATCATCACCGACGACGCCGGCAACAATGTGTTTGCCTGGATCCGCAGGGGCAATGCCGAGCGCGCACGCTGCCTCGTGGTCGCGAACTTCTCGCCCAACGTCTATCGCAACTATCGCGTTGCCGTGCCGTTCGCAGGCAAGTGGCACGAGGTGTTCAACTCGGATTCCGCGCATTATGGCGGCACCAATGTCGGCAATGTCGGCGAGGTTCTTGCCTCGGAGGGCGCCACGCCCGAATTGAGCCTCACCATTCCGCCGCTGGCAGCGATCTTCCTCGTACCGGAAGCTTGATTCATGCGACTGACCGGGGGCACGTCCGCACGGCTCGGTGCAAGCTGGGACGGCAGAGGCACCAATTTTGCGCTGTTCTCGGCGAATGCGGAGAAAGTGGAGCTGTGCCTATTCGACGGCCAGGGCCGCCGCGAGCTCGAGCGGATCGAGATGCCGGAGCGCACCGAAGACGTCTGGCACTGCTATCTCAACGACGTCTCGCCAGGCCAGCTCTACGGCTATCGCGTCTACGGGCCCTACGCGCCGGAGCGCGGCCACCGCTTCAACCCCAACAAGCTCTTGCTCGATCCCTACGCCAAGCGGCTCGCCGGCCGGCTGGTGTGGAGCGATGCTCATTTCGCCTACCGCACCGGCAGCGCGCGCGAGGACCTCTCCTTCGACCGGCGCGACAATGCCCGCGGAATGCCGAAGGCGGTGGTGGTCGACGAGACCTTCAACTGGGGCCGCCGCGAGATCCGGCCGCAGATTCCCTGGGAAGACACCATCATCTACGAGGCCCACGTCAAGGGCCTGACGCAGAAGCGCGAGGACGTGCCGCCGAACCTGCGCGGCACCTATGGCGGCCTGTCGTCGCCGGCGATGATCACCCACCTCAAGCGGCTCGGCGTCACCACCATCGAGCTGTTGCCGATCCATGGCCTGATCGACGACCGCATCCTGGTCGAGAAGAAGCTGACGAATTACTGGGGCTACAACACCATCGCCTTCTTCGCGCCCGAGGCGCGCTACGCTCAGGACAATGCGCTCGACTCCTTCCGCACCACGGTGGCCCGGCTGCACGATGCCGGCATCGAGGTGCTGCTCGACGTCGTCTACAACCACACCGCCGAGGGCAACCATATGGGCCCGACGCTGTGCTTCCGCGGCATCGACAACGCCTCCTACTATTGGCTGGATCGCGAGAACCCCCGCTTCTACGACGACTTCACCGGCTGCGGCAGCTCGGTCAACCTCACCCATCCGCGCGTGCTGCAGATGGTGATGGATTCGCTGCGCTACTGGGTCGAGGTCTGCCATGTCGATGGCTTCCGCTTCGATCTCGCCACGACACTTGCCCGCGGGCCGAACGGGTTCGACCGCAACCATCCTTTCCTCACCGCGATACGGCAGGACCCGGTGCTGGCGACCGCGAAGATGGTCGCCGAGCCCTGGGACCTTGGTCTCGGTGGCTACCAGGTCGGCGCGTTTCCATCGCAATGGTCGGAGTGGAATGACCGCTATCGCAGCGCGATGCGGCGTTACTGGAGCGGCGAAGGCAGCCTGATCGGCGACATCTCGGGCCGCATGACCGCCTCCTCGGATTTGTTTCATCACGACAACCGCGCGACCCGCGCCAGCGTCAACCACATCACGGTGCATGACGGCTTCACGCTCGCCGACCTCTTCAGCTACAATGAGAAGCACAATGAGGCCAATGGCGAGGACAATCGCGACGGCTCCAACGACAATCACAGCAACAATTGCGGTCATGAAGGCCCGACCGACGATCCTGCCATCATCGCGCTGCGCCGCCAGCTGCGGAAGAATGCACTGGCCTGCCTGCTGCTCGCGCAGGGCACTCCGTTGATCCTCGCCGGCGATGAGGTCGCCAACACGCAGGACGGCAACAACAACGCCTATTGCCAGGACAACGAGACCGGCTGGATCGGCTGGGAGAACCTCGGCACGGATGATGACGCCATCGATTTCATCGGCCATCTCACCGCGCTGCGCCGCCGCTTCGGCCAGATCCGCTGCCAGAGCTGGCTCGACGGCCGCCGCACCGACGGCAGCTATGGCGTGCTGTGGCTGACGCCGGCCGCGGAGGAGATGAAGGAGTCCGACTGGAAATTCCCCGAAAGCCGTTTCCTGGCCTATGTGCTGGGGCCGATGGAACCAGGACAGGCGCCGATCCTTATCGTGCTGAATGCCGCGCCGCAGGAGATCGTGTTCAGGATGCCGAGGATGGCGGAATACAGGAGCTGGCAGCAGGTCTTGAACACGACCAAAGCGGTGCAAACGGGTGAGCAATTTGCATCCGGCGCCGATACCACGGCACCGCCGCGCTCGGTGCTGGCATTTGCAGGCTCCGCATGAGTACGCAACATTTCGGCGCAGAGCTGACACCTGATGGCGCGCGGTTCCGGCTGTGGGCGCCGGCGGCCAGGCGCGTCGACCTCCTGCTCGACAGGCCGCAGACGCGGAGCCGCGATGTGCACGCACTGGCGCGCGATGCGGCCGGCTGGCACGTCGCCGAAATCCCGGACGCGCGCGCCGGCACGCGTTACAAATTCCGCATCGATGACGAGGTCGATGTGCCCGATCCGGCCTCGGCCTTCCAGCCGGACGATGTGTTCGGCGCGAGCGAGGTGATCGACCACGCCGCCTTCAAATGGCGCGCATCCGGGTGGCGCGGCCGCCCCTGGCATGAGGCTGTCGTTCTCGAGGCTCATGTCGGCACCTTCACGCCTGAGGGCACCTACCGCGCCATGATCGACAAGCTCGATCATCTCGTCGCAACCGGTATCACTGCGCTCGAACTGATGCCGCTGGCGGATTTCGCAGGGAGGCGCAACTGGGGCTATGACGGCGTGTTGTGGTACGCGCCCGACAGCGCCTACGGCCGTCCCGACGACCTGAAGACCCTGATCGACGAGGCGCATCTGCGCGGGCTGATGGTGATGCTCGACGTGGTCTACAACCATTTCGGCCCCGAGGGGAATTATCTCGGCCGTTATGCGCCCTCCTTCTTCAGTGACGCACATACCCCGTGGGGCAGCGCGATCGATTATCGCGTGCCCGAGGTGCGGGCGTTTGCGATCGGGAGCGTCGTGAGCTGGCTGCGCGACTATCGCTTCGACGGGCTGCGCTTCGACGCAGTCAACACCATTGTCGAAGCCGGCGAAGTCTCCGTGCTCCATGATTTCAGCAAGGCCGCAGGCCAACTCGCCAGCGAAACCGGCCGGCAGATCAACCTCGTGCTTGAAAATGGCGACAACATTGCAAGCCTGCTCGACGCCGCCGCGGACCCACCGCACGGCAAATTCCGCGGCCAGTGGAACGACGACTATCACCACGCCTGGCACGTGCTGGTGACCGGCGAAACGCAGGGCTATTATGGCGACTATCGGGCGCCGAAGCAGGACCTCGCACGCGCGCTATCGTCCGGCTATGTCTATCAGGGCGAAGTCTCGGCGTTCTGGGGCGGCAAGGCCCGCGGCGAGCCGAGCGGCGCGCTGTCGCCGACCTGCTTCATCAACTTCCTGCAGAATCACGATCAGATCGGCAACCGGCCGCTGGGCGATCGGCTCGAGTGCATCGCGAAGCCGGAGGCGATCGAGGCGGCGCTGGCGGTTATGCTGATCGCGCCGACCACGCCGATGCTGTTCATGGGCGAGGAATGGGGCGCGACCACGCCCTTTCCGTTCTTCTGCGATTTCAAGGGCGACCTCGCCAACGCAGTCCGGGCCGGGCGGCGTCGCGAGTTCGCCTGGGCCTATGCCAAATATGGCGACGACATTCCTGACCCGCTCGCCGAGGAGACGGTGCGATCGGCGGTGCTCGACTGGGCAGCCCTCGGCCACGATCCCGCCCGCGAGCGGCTCGCGCTGGTGCGCGACCTGCTCGCCGTGCGTCGGCGCGAGATCACGCCGCGGCTCACCGGGGCACGCTTCGGAGGCGGCCGCGTCACGGGCGATCTCTTGACCGTGCATTGGCGGATGGGTGACGGTCGCACGCTGTGGCTCACCGCCAATTTGTCGGATCGAGCCATCACCGGCACGGCGGAGCCGCAGGGAACTGCGATCTGGGGCGGTGCGTTGTCGAGCGACCTCCCCGGCTGGGCGGTGCGCTGGCACATCGGATAGCACAATGCCTCCGGCGATCCCGATCGCGACATACCGACTGCAACTCACTGCCGATTTCGACTTCGATGCCGCCGCCGGCGTGGTGCCGTATCTGAAGGCGCTCGGCATCAGCCATGTTTATGCGTCGCCCTTCATGAAGGCGCGCAAGGGTTCGACCCATGGCTACGACGTCGTCGACCACACCAAATTCAACCCCGAGCTCGGCGGTGAAGAAGGCTTTGCACGGTTGAGCGACGCGCTGAAGCGCCACGGCCTCGGCCTGATCCTGGACTTCGTGCCGAACCATGTCGGCGTGCACTTTGCCGACAATCCATGGTGGCTCGATGTGCTGGAATGGGGACCGGCGTCGCCGCATGCGGTCTCCTTCGACATCGACTGGGAGCTGCTGCCCTATCGTGCGCGCGGCGGTGTGCTGCTGCCGATCCTCGGCTCGTCCTATGGCCAGGCGCTGGAGCGTGGCGACATCGAGCTGCGCTACGACGCGAACGAAGGCAGCTTCTCCGCCTGGTATTTCGAGCACCGGCTGCCGATCGCGCCGGAGCGCTATGGTGAGGTGCTGCGGACCATCGTCCGCGAGGCCGGCGCAGACGACAGCCCGGCCGGACGGGCGATGCTCGAGCTCGCCGCGCGATACCGCGGCCTGCGCCACCCGAACCGCATCGAGGCTCCGACGCTAAAGGCGGCGATCAGGGCAATCGCAGGCGACGCCGAGATCATCGCGCGCGGGCTCGATGCCTATCGCGCCGGTGAGAACCGCCCTGCACAGACACTAGCGTTGCATCATTTGCTGGAGCGTCAGCACTACAAGCTCGGCCACTGGCGGCTTGCCTCCAGCGACATCAACTATCGCCGCTTCTTCGACGTCAACACGCTGGCCGGCCTCAGGGTCGAGGACGCCGCCACCTTCGAGGCGAGCCACAGTCTGGTGAAGCGGCTGATCGCGGAGGACCGGCTGCAGGGCCTGCGGCTCGACCATATCGACGGCCTGCGCGATCCCGCCCAGTATTTCCAGCGACTGCGTCGTCTGATCCGCGCCGCGCAGGGCGCCAGGGCAAAGCCGTTCTACATGGTGATCGAGAAGATCCTGGGCGAAGACGAGAAGCTGACGAAATTCAGCGGCGTCCACGGCACCACCGGCTATGAATGGATGAACACGATCAGCCGGGTGCTGGTCGATGCCGGCGGGCTCGATCCGCTCAACGAGATCTGGCGGCAAATCAGCAACCAGTCGCCGAATTTGACGCCGGTGCTGCGCGAGGCCAAGCGCCGCGTGCTGGAGACCTTGCTGACCAGCGAATTCACCGTCCTGGCGCGGCTGCTCGCGCGCATTGCCAGCGGACACTATTCGACCCGCGACTTCTCGGCCGACAGTCTGCGGCAGGCGCTCGAGCTCTACGTGCTGCACTTCCCGGTCTATCGCACCTATCTCACCGCCTCCGGCCCGACGGCGCACGACCGCGCGCTGATCAGCGAGACCATCGCGCGCGCCCGCGCCGACTGGTTCGCCGCCGATGAAGGCATCTTCGACTTCCTGCGCGATGCCTTGACCATGGACCTGCTGAAGCCCGGCCGGCCGCCGCACAGCGCGCCGCGGGTCCGCCGTTTCGCGCTGAAGGTGCAGCAGTTCACCGGGCCGATGATGGCGAAGTCGCTGGAGGACACGACCTTCTATCGCTACCACCGCCTGCTGGCGCTCAACGAGGTTGGCGGCGATCCGGCGGCAAGCGCGATCGCGCCCGAGACCTTCCACGCCATGATGCAGGTCCGGGCGCGCGAATGGCCGCACGGCATGACCGCGACCGCGACCCACGACACCAAGCGCGGTGAGGACGCCCGCGCCCGCATCATGGCGCTTGCGGAGATTCCCGGCGAATGGACCAGCGCCGTGGCACGCTGGAAGGTGCTGAACGCGCCGCATCTGGTACTCGACGGCGAGATGCGTGCGCCATCGGCGACGTTCGAATATATGCTGTATCAGGCCCTGGTCGGCGCCTGGGATCCGGACGACACCGCGCTTGTCGCGCGCATCCAGGCCTATGCGCTGAAGGCGGCCCGCGAGGGCAAGCAGGAGACCAGCTGGCTCAATCCGCACAAGCCCTACGAAGCGGGCGTGAAAACCTTCATCGACCGGATCCTCGATCGTACCACTTCGCCTGAATTTCTCGATGCGCTGAACACGCTGGCAGAGCGCACCGCGCTGATCGGCGCGCTGAATTCGCTCAGCCAGATCACGCTGAAGGCGACCATGCCCGGCGTGCCGGATTTCTACCAGGGCACCGAAAGCTGGGATCTTTCGCTTGTTGACCCCGACAACCGCCGTCCGGTCGACTTTGCCCAACGCGCGGAAATGCTGGCAACGCTTGAGGCGCCGGATTGGGGCGCGCTGGCGCAGATCTGGCGCGACGGCCACCTCAAATTCGCATGGACACGGCATCTCTTGCGGCTACGCAACGAGCTGCCCGACGTCTTCACCAGCGGCGGCTACCAGCCGCTCGCGGTCAGCGGGGCGCATCGCGATCATGTCATCGCATTCGCGCGACGCCATGGCCGTGAGGCGGTCATCGTCGCGGTGGCGAAATCATTTGCGCCGTTCACGCAGGGCGGGCGCCACTGGCCGCGCCCTGACGTCTTTGAAGGTGAGATCGACGTGGCTGGATACGCGCTCCCGGACGGGACCTCCAGGATTCAGCTCTCAACGCTGTTCGCCAATCTGCCGGTCGCGGTGTTGAACGCGAAAGCCGCAGCGGCAGCCAGGCAAACCTCAAAGCGCGTGCGCGCACACAATTAGCACCCGCGTCAGCGCTTGGTCAGCAGCAGCTGCCCGCTCTTCTGAATGGCGGCCTGTGCAACCTCGGCGAAGCGCTGCAGCAGCCACGGCAGCGTCACCTCGACGCGCACACGGGTATCCTCGACATCGAGATGCCCGGCCGCAACCTGTCCCAGCGCGCGGATGCGAAAGCTCATGCGGTTATCCTCCCAGCGCTCCTCGTCGACGCTCATTACCGGCACGTTCGCCGCTGCGCGCGACAAGCCCGTCTTCAGGCGGCGCATGGCCTCGTCGCGGCCGAGGCTGTGGGGAATCGAGACGATCAGCGGCGCTGACATCGTGGTGCACTCCTCCATGGATTCCGTTCATGTAGTTCTGTTCCAACGTAAACGGAAGGCCACACGGCTTTATCGCGCCGCTCAACCCGGAACCTTCGCAGTGAAGGGCTGTTTCCTCTCCGGAAGGGCAGAGACAACGGGCCCGCCGGGCTGAGGAGGAATTGAGATGTCACTTGGAACGATCATTCTTATTATTCTGGTCATCGCGCTGCTTGGCGGCTTCAGCGGCATCGGCGGCGGACCGTTCTACGGCACCGGCTATTACGGGGGCGGCGGCCTCGGCCTGGTGATCGTGATCCTGCTGATCCTGCTGCTGCTCGGACGACTGTAGCGCGCGTAAGCGTGCTGCGTCGGCACCACATCAATGACTGTCATCACCCGCGAAAGCGGGTGATCCAGTATTCCAGAGACGTCGACGATTGAACCGATGAGCCGCGGCGTACCGGATACCCCGCTTTCGCCGGGGATGACGAGGAGAACGCGCGTGCTCCTGACGGTCCTCACTGTGCCGCGAGCTTCTTCATCGCCGCCTTGATCGACGACGCCGCATCGTCATAGCCGTCCCAGGCCTTGGTCTTTGCAAGCAGCGCCGGCACCGACCGCACCGTGTACTTCTTAGGATCGAGGTCGCCGCGAACCTGGCTCCAGGTCAGCGGCATCGATACCGTCGCGCCCGGACGTGCCCGCGGTGACAACACCGAGACCGCGGTCGAGAGCCGGTCGTTGCGCAAATAGTCGAGGAAAATCTTTCCGGTGCGCTTGGCCTTGGACATGTTGACCAGGTAACGCTCCGGATCGTCCTGCTCCATCCACTGGCAGATGACTTGCGCGAACGCTTTGGCCTCCTTCCACGTCACCTTGTCTCTGGCGCCGGAGAGCAGCGGCGTTACGACGTGCAGACCCTTGCCGCCGGTGGTCTTGCAGAAGCTTTCGAGACCGACCGCGGTGAGCCGCTGGCGCATGTCCTTGGCGGCGTCGATCACATCGGTGAACGCGAGGTCGGGCGCGGGATCGAGATCGAACACCAGCCGGCCCGGCGTGTCATAGGCATCGGGCGCGCAATTCCAGGGATGGAGCTCGAGGCCGCCGAGCTGCGCGACCGCAGCGAGGCCCTCGACCTGGTCGACCTGCAGATAGGGTTTGCGGTCGCCCGAGACCTTGGCGAGCTTCAAGAGCTTCGACGTACCGGCCATGGCATGGCGCTGAAAGAAGGTCTCGCCCTTGATGCCGTCGGGCGCGCGCACGATTGAGCACGGCCGCCCCTTGAGATAGGAGATCATCCATTCGCCGACCGCCTCGAAATAGTTGGCGAGGTCGAGCTTCGTCACCGGCTCGCCATCGCCGGCGTCCGGCCACAATGCCTTGTCCGGGTGGGAGATAGCGACGCCCATCACCTCACCGGATGATCTGCCGGATGATTCCCCCTTGGCCATCGGCTGCACCACTTTGGTTACGACCGGCCGCTCGGCCTCGACCTCATGCGGCGGCTTGTCCTGGCGCAGGCCCTTGAACGCCGCCTGGCGGATATTGCCGGCGTCGGTCCAGCCGGCAAACTCGATCTCGGCGACCAGCTCCGGCTTCAGCCAGTGCACGTCGCAGGTCTTCTTCGGCGCATCCTTGCCGCCGAACGGGCTCTTGTCGGACGCCGCCGCCTTCAGCGCCGGCATGATGCGGCGGACCGTGTCCTGGCCGAAGCCCGTGCCGACGATGCCGACGAAGGCCAGATGATCGCCGCGATAGACGCCCGCCATCAGCGAGCGGAATTTGCCGTTTGTGGTCTTCCAGCCGCCGAGCACCACCTCATGGCCGGCGCGGATTTTTGCCTTGGTCCAGTCGTCGGAGCGGCCGGAGCGGTAGGCGCCGTCGAGCCGCTTGGAGACGATGCCTTCCAGCCCGAGCTTGCGCGCGGAATCGAGCACTGCGTCGCCGCGCTCCTCGAAATGCTCGACATAGCGGATCAGGACATTCTTGCCCTTGCGTGCCCCGAGCAGCGCCTTCAGCCGCGCCTTGCGCTCGGCAAGCGGCAGCGGGCGGAGATCCTCGTTGCCGGCAAACAGCAGGTCGAACGCGTAGAAGATCAGCCGGTCGGTCTTGCCGTCGGACAGCGCCGCCTGCAGCGTCGAAAAATGCGGCGTGCCGTTCTTGTCGAGCGCGACGATCTCGCCGTCGATCAGCGCATCCGGCAGCTTGCCGGCCTCCTTCACGATCGCGCCGAACTTGTCGGACCAGTCGAGCCCCTTGCGGGTCTTCACCACGGCCCCGCCGTGCTCGACGCGGAGCTGCACGCGATAGCCGTCGAACTTGATCTCGTGGCACCAGCCCGCGCCGTTACGCGGGCTCTCGACCGCGGCGCAGAGCTGCGGCGCGACGAAGTCCGGCACCTCCGCCACCTGCTTCGATTTCGCGTTCGGTCGCTCCTTCAGTTGTGCTTTGGGCGCCGGCGCCTTGGTCCTGGCGCGCGAGTCCGCAGCCATGCCGTGATTGGACTGCCAGACCGCGTCGGCCTTGATTGTAGCCTTGGCCTTGCCGTTGCCGTTGGCCAACATGAAGGGTTTCGGCGCCCGGCCCCTGCCGGCTGCGATCTGCGCCATCGAGCGGCCGGAGGCGACCGAGCGGTCCTCGTCGAGGATCGCTTCGCCATTGCCGTCCACCGCATATTCATCGCGGTGCTTGATCAGGAGCCAATTGGTGCGCTTGCCGCCAAAGCGGTCGTTCTTCATCCGCACCAGCACCCAGCTGCCGTGCAGCTTGTCGCCATCAAGCGTGAACTTCAGGTCGCCCTTCTTGAAGCCACGTTCGGGATCGTCCGACTCCCAGGTGCCGCGGTCCCACAGCTGCACCGTGCCGCCGCCATACTGGCCTTCCGGTATGGTGCCTTCGAAGTCGCCGTAGTCGAGCGGATGATCCTCCACCTCGACCGCCAGCCGCTTGTCGTGCGGATCGAGCGAGGGCCCCCGCGTCACCGCCCATGACTTGAAGACGCCGTCGAACTCGAGCCTGAAATCATAATGCAGTCGGGTCGCGTCGTGCTTCTGGATCACAAAGCGCCGCTGCTTGCCGGGCGCCACCTTGACGTCGCCGGACGGCTCGCCGGTCTTTTCGAAGTCGCGCTTCTTGCGATAGGTGGACAGGTTTCTCAGCGACACAACAAAACCTCGGCGCAAACGACGACCGCCGCCTCCGTGCGACCATCAGGAACCAAAACCCACGGTATCCGTTCAAGTTCCAAACTCAAGCTGTTTGGAGAAGATCATGGCCGCTCCCCGCGCCTACTGGAAAGGCACGCTCAAACTCTCGCTGGTGTCGTGTCCGGTGGCGCTCTATCCGGCCTCGACCGCGGTCGAGAAGACCCGCTTCCACATGATCAACCGGGAGACCGGCAACCGGCTGAGGCAGCAGATGGTCGATACCGAGACCGGCGACGTCGTCGAGGGCGACCAGAAGGGCCGCGGCTACGAGCTACGCAAGGGCAAATATGTCGAGATCGAGAAGGACGAGCTCGATGCAGTTCAGATCGAGAGCAACCACACCATCGATATCGATTCCTTCGTGCCCGAGGGCGAGATCGACAAGCGCTATCTCGACCACCCCTATTATATCAGGCCCGACGGCAAGGCTGGCGCCGACGCGTTCGCGGTGATCCGCGACGCCATGAAGGACCAGGACCGCGTCGCGCTGGCTCGCATCGTGCTGACCAACCGCGAGCACGTGATCGCGATCGAGCCGTTCGGCAAGGGCCTGGTCGGCACCACATTGCGCTATCCCTACGAACTGCGCGACGCCGACGACTATTTCGACGACATCAAGAGCCCGAAGGTCACCAAGGACATGATCGAGCTCGCCGGCCACATCCTCGACAGCAAGGCCGCGCATTTCGATCCGTCGAAATTCAAGGATGAGTACGAAACCGCGCTGAAGGCGCTGGTCCGCCGCAAGGCCGCCGGCAAGCCGATCAAGGCCACCGAGCGCGAGGAGAAACCCAGCAATGTCGTCAACCTGATGGACGCGCTGAAGAGAAGCCTGAAGGATCGGAAAGGCGGCGCACGGCGCTCGCGCTCCACGGCGCGCCGCCCGCCCTCGCACCCCCGCGCCGCCAAAAAGGCGCACCGGTCGGGTGCGCGGTCACGCAAGGCAGGATGAATTCCTTTCCACCGTCATTGCGAGGAGCTCGCGACAAAATTGCAATGCAATTTGCTCTGAAGCGACGAAGCAATCCATCTTTCCGCATAAGTGGAGAGGTGGATTGCTTCGCGGAGCCTGTCATCCGGCGGCGCTTCGCGCCGACCGGGTGGCTCGCAATGACGGTGAGAGACGTTTGGCGCCCTACCGCTTCTTCGCCGCCTTGCGCTTCTTGGCCGTCTTGCGTTTCTTCGCCGTTTTCTTGGCGGCCTTCCTCGGCACCTTGCGGCCCTTGGCGCGCGCCTCTGACAGGCCGATCGCGATCGCCTGCTTGCGGCTCTTCACCTTCTTCTTGGAGCGGCCGCTGCGCAGCGTCCCGGCCTTGCGCTTCTTCATCACGCGCTCGACATCGCTTGATGCCTTCCGCGAGTATTTTCTTGCCATCGCTTTTCTCCCGGTAAGGGAAAACAAGCCTCGATGGGGACGAAAGTTCCGAAGCTAGTCCGCCGCGCGCAGCCGATAGCCGATGCCGGTCTCGGTCAGCACGAATTGCGGGCGCTCGGGGTCAGCCTCGATCTTCTGGCGAAGCTGGCGCACATAGACGCGCAGATATTGCGCGTCGGTCAGTTCGTCCCACAACTCCTTCAAGAGGAAGCGATGGGTCAGCACCTTGCCGGCATGCTGAACCAGCACGCGCAACAGGTCATACTCCTTCGGCGACAGCTTGATCTCCTTGTCGTCGACCTTGACGATCCGGCGCACCAGATCGACCGAGAGATCGCCGGAGCGGAACACCGGCCGCTCGCCCTGCACCTGCAGCTGGTGACGCAGTGCCGCGCGCAGCCGCGCCAGCAATTCGTCCATGCCGAACGGCTTGGTCAGATAATCGTCGGCGCCGAGATCGAGCGCCTGCACCTTACCGGCCTCGTCGCCGCGGCTCGATAGCACCACGATCGGGACGCTCTCGTTGCGGCCGCGAATCATGCGTAGCAAATCGTGGCCCTGGATGTCAGGCAATCCGAGATCGAGGATGATCAGCGCTGGCCCATCGCCCAGCATCTCAAGTGCGATTTTGCCGTTGGACGCCTCGAGGATGTCGTAGCCCTGCGTGCTCAGCCCCATCCGCAGCAGCTTGCGGATCGGCGGCTCGTCATCGATGACCAGGACTTTGATCGGCGTCGCATTCATGCAGCAGTGTCCAGCGCGTTGGTGTCGGCCGTAACAGGCAGGCGGATGGTGATGACGGCGCCGCTCCGGTCGGAGCGGTTGGCCGCCGCGATCGTGCCGCGCATCGCCTCGACGAAGCCGCGCGAGATCGCGAGACCGAGGCCGGTGCCGGGGCGGACATGGTCGCCCTTCTCGGCACGATAGAACTTGTCGAACACGCTTTCGAGCTCGGCGGGAGGAATGCCTTTGCCCTCGTCCAGGATCTGCAGCGCGATCGTGTCGCGGTCCCGGACGCCGCGGATCGAGATCGTGGTGTCCGACGGTGCGTATTTGGCCGCGTTATCGAGCAGGTTGAACAACACCTGCTCGAACAGCACGGCGTCGAGCTCCAGCATCGGCAGGTCGGCCGCGAGCTCCAGCGACACCCGGTGATGCTTCAGGATCTTGCCCGCCCGGCGCAGCGCGCTGCCGACGATCTCGCCGACATCGTGCCGCGCGGTGTTGGGCACGATCGCGCCGGATTCCAGTTTGGTCATGTCGAGCAGATTGGCGATGAAACGATTCAGCCGCTCCGACTCGTCGATTACGGTGGCGAGCAGATCATGCTTCTGTGCGTCGCTCAGACTGGCGCCGAGATCGCGCAGCGCCGAGGCCGAGCCGAGCACCGAGGCAAGCGGGGTCTTGAGGTCGTGCGAGATCGAGGTCAGCAGCGCGCCGCGCAGCCGGTCGGATTCCACCGTGCGCTTGACGCGATCCATGTCCTCGACCAGCAGCACGCGTTCGATCGCGAGCGCGCCCTGATCGACCAACGCGTCGAGCAGCCGGCGCTGGTCCGGCGTCAATAGCGGCCCGGTGCGGTCGTCGTCGATGCCGATCACGCCGATCGGGCCACGGCCGGTGCGCATCGGCAGGAACAGCCGCTTGCCGCCCGGCAGCGTGTCCGAACCGCGGCCGGCCGGGCGATCGTTGCCCCACGCCCAGTTGGCGGCGGCGAGATCGGCCTGATCGAGCTGGTCCTCGGGCGGATAGCCGCTCTTGACGGTCAGCATGCCGCCCTCCGGCAGCAGCAGCACCACCCGCACCTTCAGCATCAGCGCGATCTGATAGGCCGTCGCCCACAGCACGTCGTCGAGCGTCGCGGTGCCGGCGAGCTTGCGGCTGAACGCATAGAGCGATTCGGTGGTGCGGACGCGGCCGATCGCGGTGTCGGCCTGAACCCGCACCCGCGCCGCGACGTTGGAGACCAGAAGCGCGATCAGCATGAAGAAGAAGAACGCCGCGACATTGGTCGGGTCGGTGATGGTGAAGGTGTAGACCGGCGGCAGGAAGAAGAAATTGTAGCACAGCGAGGCCGCGACGCTGGCCAGCAGCGACGGCCACAAGCCGTAGCGCGCGGCCGCGCCGACCACCGCGGTGATGAAGACGAGGTCGACATTCTCGATACCGAAGAACGGCTGGATCAGCTTGGCCGCGCCGAGCCCGATTGCGGTCAGCAGCAGCGCCATCAGATAGGGCCGCGGATTGAACGGCTCCTGTCGCTGCGCGGTCTGCACCGCCGCCTTGGCCACTGGCAATTCGTCGCCGGCGATCACGTTGACGCTGATATTGCCGGCGCGGCGCACCAGATCGTGCACGACCGAGCCGTGCGTCAGCTCGAACCAGCGCGAACGCGTCGACTTGCCGATGATGATCTGGGTGACGTTGTTGGCCTGGGCGAAATTAATGACGTCGTCGGCGATGCGGCGGCCGATGCCGGGAAGCGTCAGCGCCTCGCCGCCGAGCGATTCCGCGAGCCGCATGGTGTCGACAAGCCGGTCGCGCTGCTCGTCGCTCAGTTGCAGGCTGCGCCGGGTCTCGATGCTGACGGCGGTCCATTGCGCGTGCAACCGGTCGGCCAGGCGCTTGGTGTAGCGCACGAGGCCGGCCGCGCGCGGGTCCTCGCTGAGGCACACCAGGATGCGCTCGCCGGCCGCCCAGGGACCGGCAATCGCGTTGGCCTGCATGTGGTTGAGCAGCTGCTCGTCGACCCGCTCGGCGGTCCGGCGCAGCGCCAACTCGCGCAGCGCGGTCAGATTGCCCGGCGAGAAATAGTGCTCCAGCGCCCGCTCGGCCTGCTTGGGCACATAGACCTTGCCCTCCTTCAGCCGCTGGATCAGATCGTCGGGCGTGAGGTCGATCAACTCGATGGCGTCGGCGCGATCGACCACCGAGTCGGGCACGGTCTCGCGCACCCGCACATGGGTGATCTGCGCGACGACGTCGTTGAGGCTCTCGATATGCTGGATGTTGATCGCGGTGTAGACGTCGATGCCGTGCGACAGCAGCTCCTCGACGTCGAGATAGCGCTTGGGATGCCGGCTGCCCGGCGCGTTGGTATGGGCGAGCTCGTCGACCAGCGCGAGTTGCGGCCGCCGCGCGATCAGGGCGTCGAGGTCCATTTCCTCGAGCGTCTGGTCGCGATAGGCCAGCCGCTTCCGCGGTATCACCTCGAGGCCCCTGAGCAGTGTCTCGGTCTCTACCCGCCCGTGGGTTTCGACGACGCCGACCACGACGTCGACGCCCGCCTTGAGGCGGGCGTGGGCGCTTTGCAGCATCTCGTAGGTCTTGCCGACGCCAGGGGCGGCGCCGATGAAGATCTTCAGCCGTCCCGAGCGATCGGTCTCCCGGCGCGCCGCCTCCAGCAGCGCATCCGGCGAGGGTCGTTTATTGGGGTCGCGCTGATTGGCCATACCGCAATATAGTCATCCTGCGAGAGCGGGCCTACTCCCCTATTTCGCCCTTGCCGCGTCGAGCGCCAGGTTGAGCGCAAGAACGTTAACGCGGGGCTCGCCGATCACGCCGGCGAAGCGGCCCTGCGTGTTCTGCCTCACCAGCTCGCGCACCGTGTCCTCGGACATGTTGCGCGCCTTGGCCACCCGCGGCACCTGGAACAGCGCGGCGTCCGGCGAAATGTCCGGATCGAGTCCGCTGGCAGAGGTGGTGACCAGATCGACCGGGACGCTGGCGGACGGGTTCTCCGCCTTCAGCTTTTCGACATCCTCCTTGACCCGGTCGTTCAGCGCCTTGCTGGTCGGGCCGAAGTTGGAGCCGCCGGAATTGGCCGCGTTGTAGGGCGCAGGCACGGTCTTGGAGGAATCGTTCGGATCCGGCGCGACCGTCGCCGACGGCCGGCCGTGGAAGTATCTATCGTCCTTGAACTCCTGCCCGATCAGGGCGGAGCCGATCACCTTGCCGTCCTTCTCGATCAGGCTGCCTTGGGCCTGCCTCGGAAAGATGACGCCGGCGATCCCGGTGACGGCGAGCGGATAGGCAAGGCCCGTGATCGCGGTCAGCAGGACCAGCACGAGGATGGCGGGGCGGATTTCTCTGAGCATGATAGGTCTCCTAAGTCTCCTTCGTCATTGCGAGCGAAGCGAAGCAATCCATGGTTCGGCATAACGGGTGGATGGATTGCTTCGTCGCGTCGCTCCTCACAATGACGGTTGTACGGGTTACGCCAGGCCCAGGGCGGCGACGATGAGGTCGATCGCCTTGATGCCGATGAACGGGATGATGATGCCGCCGAGGCCGTAGATCATCAGGTTGCGGCCGAGCAGCGCGCCGGCGCCGACGGCGCGGTACTTGACGCCTTTCAGCGCCAGGGGAATCAGCGCGATGATGATCAGCGCATTGAAGATGATCGCCGACAGGATCGCGCTCTGCGGGCTTGCCAGATGCATCACGTTCAGCACCTCGAGCTGCGGATAGAACGCGAGGAACATCGCCGGGATGATCGCAAAGTACTTTGCGACGTCGTTGGCGATCGAGAACGTGGTCAACGCGCCGCGGGTCATCAACAGCTGCTTGCCGATCTCCACCACCTCGATCAGCTTGGTCGGGTTGGAGTCGAGGTCGACCATGTTGCCGGCCTCGCGGGCCGCCTGCGTGCCGGTGTTCATGGCGACGCCGACGTCGGCCTGCGCCAGCGCCGGCGCGTCGTTGGTGCCGTCGCCGCACATCGCGACCAGCTTGCCCTTGGACTGCTCGTCGCGGATCAGCTTGAGCTTGTCCTCGGGAGTTGCCTGCGCCAGGAAGTCGTCGACACCGGCCTCGGCCGCGATCGCGGCCGCGGTCATCGGGTTGTCGCCGGTGATCATCACGGTGCGGATGCCCATGCGGCGCAGCTCGGCAAAGCGCTCGCGGATGCCGCCCTTGACGATGTCCTTCAGGTGCACGACGCCGAGCAGCTTGCCGTCCTTGGCTACGGCCAGCGGCGTGCCGCCGGCCTTGGCGATCTCGTCGGCGATGGCCTGGATCTCGCGCGCTTCTGCGCTCATCGTCGCCGCGACCGCACGGACGGTATTGCCCGAAGCGACCGCACGCGGTTCGCCGCCGTCGACATAGCTGAGGATGGCGTCCACCGCCCCCTTGCGAACCGATGACGCGCCGGCATCGATGCCGCTCATGCGGGTTTGCGCCGTGAACGGCACGAAGGTCGCAGCAAGCTCGTGCATGTCGCGTGCACGGATGCCGTGTTTCTCCTTGGCGAGCACCACGATCGAGCGGCCCTCCGGCGTCTCGTCGGCCAGCGAGGCGAGCTGCGCCGCGTCGGCGAGGTCCTGCTCGGAGACGCCGCGGATCGGGCGGAACGCGGTCGCCTGGCGGTTGCCGAGCGTGATGGTGCCGGTCTTGTCCAGCAGCAGCGTATCGACGTCGCCGGCGGCTTCCACCGCGCGGCCGGACATCGCCAGCACGTTGAAGCGCACCAGCCGGTCCATGCCGGCGATGCCGATCGCCGACAGCAGCGCGCCGATCGTGGTCGGGATCAGCGTAACGAACAGCGCCACCAGCACCACGACCGGGATCGAGCCGCCGGCATAGGCCGCATAGCTCGGAATCGTCACGGTGGCGAACACGAAGATGATGGTGAGGCCAGCGAGCAGGATGTTGAGCGCGATCTCGTTCGGCGTCTTCTGCCGCTCGGCGCCCTCCACCAGCCTGATCATGCGGTCGATGAAGGTCGAGCCCTGCGCCGCGGTGATGCGGACGTGGATCCAGTCCGACAGCACCTGGGTGCCGCCGGTGACCGCCGAACGGTCGCCGCCGGACTCGCGGATGACCGGCGCAGACTCGCCGGTGATCGCGGCCTCATTGACGGAAGCGACGCCCTCTATCACCTCGCCGTCGGACGGGATGTTGTCGCCGGCCTCAACCAGTACGAGGTCGCCGACCTTGAGCGAGGTGCCGGGCACCATGCGATAGGTCCGGTCGGTGCTGGTCAGCAGCTTGGCCTGGCTCTCGGTGCGGGTCTTCTTCAGCGATTCCGCCTGCGCCTTGCCGCGGCCCTCGGCGACGGCTTCGGCGAAGTTGGCAAACAGCACCGTGAACCAGAGCCACAGGATGATCTGGAAGGTGAAGCCGAGATTGGCGTTGCCGGTGACGAGGTCGCGCACGAAAATGACCGTGGTCAGCGCCGCCACGACCTCGACCACGAACATGACGGGATTCTTCGCCATTAATCGGGGATCAAGCTTGACGAAAGCCGACCAGATCGCCGGCACCAGGATCTTCGGGTCGAGCATGGTCGACGCCGTCACCTGCTTCTGCAGTTTCATGGTTTCCATGGATGTTACTCCAGACATAGCGGATCAAAACAGGGTGTTGGCGTTGCCGGCGAGGTGCTCGACGATCGGCCCGAGCGCCAGCGCCGGGAAGAAGGTCAGGCCGCCGATGATCAGGATCACGCCGATGACGAGGCCGACGAACAGGCCACCGGTGGTCGGGAAGGTGCCCGCCGATGCAGGGATCGACTTCTTCTCGACCAGCGATCCCGCGATCGCCATCGCCTGCACGATCATGAAGAAACGGCCGACGAACATCGCGGAGGCGAGCGTCAGATTGTAGAACAGGGTGTTGCCGGTGAGACCGGCGAATGCCGAGCCGTTGTTTCCGGTCGCGGACGTGTAGGCATAGAGCACCTCGGTGAAGCCATGCGGGCCGGCATTGGCCATCGAGGCCACCGCCGACGGCAGCACCACGCCGACCGCGGTCCAGCCGAGATACATCAGCGGCAGCACCAGGATCGCGAGCATCGCCATCTTGACCTCGCGCGCCTCGATCTTCTTGCCGACATATTCCGGCGTGCGGCCGACCATCAGGCCGGCGACGAAAATCGCCAGCACGACGAACAGCAGCATGCCGTAGAAGCCGGCGCCGACGCCGCCGACGATGACTTCGCCGAGCTGCATGTTGATTAGCGGGATCATGCCGCCGAGCGCGGTGAAGCTGTCATGCATCGCATTGACCGCGCCGCAGGACGCAGCGGTGGTGATGACGGCAAACAGCGAGGACGCGACGATGCCGAAGCGGACCTCCTTGCCCTCCATGTTGCCGCCGGTGAGACCGAGTGCGTGCAGCGCCGTGGTGCCATTGGCTTCCGCCCAGTAGGTGACGGTGACGCCGGCGACGAACAGGATGCCCATCACCGCGAGGATCGCCCAGCCCTGGCGCTCATTGCCGACCATGCGGCCGAACACGTTGGTCATCGCAGCACCGAGCGCGAAGATCGAGATCATCTGCACGAAGTTCGACAGCGCGGTCGGGTTCTCGAACGGGTGCGCAGCGTTGGCATTGAAGAAGCCGCCGCCGTTGGTGCCGAGCATCTTGATCGCGACCTGCGAGGCCACCGGCCCGAGCGCGATGGTCTGCTTGCCGCCCTCCAGCGTGGCGGCGTCGACATAGGCACCGAGCGTCTGCGGCATGCCCTGCGAGACCAGGAACAGCGCATAGACGATGCAGATCGGCAGCAGCACGTAAAGCGTGCAGCGGGTGACGTCGACCCAGAAATTGCCGACCGTGCGCATCGACGAACGGGTGAAGCCGCGGATCAGCGCCATCGCGAGTGCGATGCCGGTCGCCGCCGACAGGAAGTTCTGGTGGGTCAGGCCGAGCATCTGGACCAGATATGACAGCGTGCTCTCGCCGCCGTAGTTCTGCCAGTTGGTGTTGGTGATGAACGAGATCGCGGTGTTGAAGGAGAGATCCTCGGCAACCGCCGACTGTCCGGCCGGGTTGAACGGCAGCACCGCCTGCAACCGCATCAGGCCGTAGATGAGGGCGAAGCCGCCGACATGGAACAGCAGCATGGCGACCGTATAGGTCAGCCAATGCTGCTCGCGCCGCTCGTCGACGCCGCCGACCCAGTAGATCGCGCGCTCGACCGGGCGCAGCACGGGAGAGAGGAAGGTGCGGTCGCCGTTGAACACGCGGGTCATGTACCAGCCGAGCGGTTTGACCAGCGCGACCGCGATCGCGCAAAATAGAATGATTTGAATCCAGCCGATGACGGTCATTGCGTCAAGCCTTTCGAATGGGAGCGAAGCGCAGCAGCGACGCGAACATGCCGAGCAACAGCCCGGTCAGCACCGCGTCGGCTAACAGAATTGTGCAAAGCGCTGACATCGCGGGCCGCCTAGAAGCGTTCGGGCCGCAGCAATGCGTAGGTGAGGTAGAACAACAGGCCGAGCGAGACGAGGCCGGCGAGCGAGTAATCGAAGATCATCGCCGCCTCCGTTACAGCCGTTCGCAGGCGTAGGCGTAGCCGATGCCGGCCGCGAAGAAGCCGATCGCGAGCGCCGCCATGAGAATGTCCATCATGTGAGACTCCTATACGTCACAGGGCGCGGGCAACCGCATAAGCGCTCCGCGCCGGATGGCCGTGAGGTGCCATCCAGGGCATAGGTTTTCGAGAGGTGGCGAATAGGGACGTTATAGGAATCGTATAAAGGCCACGGTGGCCGACGCGCGCTGTTTGGTCGATCTTGCCACCGGCTCGTCATGCCCGGGCTTGTCCCGGGCATCCACGCCTTGGCTACCACAAAGAAAGACCGTGGATGGCCGGGACAAGCCCGGCCATGACGAGTTTGCGGGAAGACAAACCAGATGCTCCGCCCCCAATGGCGAGGGTGACGACACGTTCAATCTTTATGGAATCCCTATATCTCTGCCTCTCGCCTCATCTCGTTTTCAAATGGCGGTCTGGCCATTTTGGGCGTGCGGCCAATGCCTTGATCTAGCCTTCTTGGGCCGCGCGTAGAACGAGATGACGCCATGTCAATGCTATCCGCGAACACCTCCACCGACCTCGGCGAACGGCTGCGCGACGCTTATGCCGTTACGGCCGAGTTCATGGCCGACATCATCGGCCAGACCTGCCGGCGCTTTCCCTCGGTCGGACCGAGCGGCAAGACCTCACGTGTCGAGGGCCTGATCCAGTCCGGCGCCTGGACCGACGCCGCGATCGCGCTGCTCGATCTCGAACTGCCGCAATGGCAGATCCGTCGCCTGGTCTATGATGAGGGCGAGTGGCACTGCGCCTTGTCGCGCGAACGTGAGCTTCCCGACTGGCTGGACCAGTCGATCGAGACCCACCATACCGATCTCGCGCTCGCGATCCTCAGCGGTTTCGTCGAGGCGCAGCGGATCTCCGCGCCCGAGAACCGAGCCAGTGTGCCCACCGTCCGCCGCGATACGCGCTCGCTGTACGAGCCGCTTTTCGTCGACAATATCGGCTGATGGCGGCGCCGCCGTGAGTGCCAAGAATTTGCGCGGCGAGAACCGCAAGTCGCCTGGCCTGAGCGCCACAAGCCATCGCAATGCACAATGGCACGCGCCAGCATCGCCCGTGACACCGCGCCATATTGAGGTTCCAGAACGGCGCCCCATATCCACGGCAAGGGAGTGGTTGCCGTGCAGACCTTCAAGGCGGCTCTCGTTGTGGCGGCCATTCTGGTCGCTCTGGTTGTTTCCATCCGTCCCGGCACGGCCGCGGACAACAGCCGTCTGGCCCTGACCATTTCCATCGATGGGGCGATCGGGCCGGCATCGGCCAGCTACGTCAAGGACGGCTTGGCAAAGGCGGCCGAGCGGCACGCCGAGATCGTCATTCTGCGCCTGAATACCCCGGGCGGTCTCAGCACCAGCATGCGCGAGATCATCACCGACGTGCTGGCCTCGCCCGTTCCCGTCGTCGGTTACGTTGCTCCCTCCGGCGCCCATGCCGCGAGCGCCGGGACCTATATTCTCTATGCGACCCATATCGCGGCCATGGCGCCCGGCACCAATATCGGCGCCGCGACGCCGGTGCAGATTGGCGGCCCGCTACCGGGTCTGCCGGGCGGCACCCCGGACAAGGACGGGAAGGACAAGAAGGACGGCGACCACCCGTCGGGGAAGGATAGCATGACGATGAAGGCGACCAATGATGCCGTCGCCCTCATCCGCAGCCTCGCCGAACTGCGTGGCCGCAATGCCGACTGGGCCGAGAAGGCAGTCCGCGATGCCGCCACCCTCTCCGCCAGCGCCGCGTTGCAGGCCAATGTCATCGAGTTTACCGCGCGTGATCCGGCCGACTTGCTCAGCCAGGTCGATGGCCGGACGGTGGATCTCGGCGGAGGCAAGACACAACGCCTGGCGACGAAGGATGCCGTGATCGAAGCCATCGATCCCACCTGGATCTCGCGCGCGCTTGCGGTCATCACCGACCCCAACATCGCATTCGTTCTGCTGATGGTCGGCATCTACGGCCTGATCTTTGAATTCATGTCTCCCGGTGCCGTGGCGCCCGGGGTTGTCGGTACGATCTGCCTCCTGCTAGGCCTCTACGCGTTGAACATGTTGCCGATCAACTACGCCGGATTCGCCCTGATGCTGGTCGGGATGGCGCTGCTCGCGATCGAAGCCTTCAACCCGACCGTCGTGATCGGCCTCGGAGGAATCGTCGCCTTTGTGCTGGGAGCGGCCATGCTGTTCAGGATCGAGGCGCCCGGATACCGGCTGTCATGGCCGCTCATCGGCATCGTCGCGGCAATGTTCGGTGGGCTCATTCTTGTCGTGCTCGGCGCGCTGCGCCGCGCCCGCAACGGCCCGGTCCGGACCGGTGCGCAAGCCATGCGCGGCCTGCCGGCCGAAGTTCTCGACTGGTCCGATACCACGGGTCACGTCTTCGCCAACGGCGAACGCTGGCAAGCCCGCGGCACCGAGACGTTCAAGGCGGGAGAGACGGTCGAAGTCGACAACATCATCGATTTGACGCTGGTGGTACGGCGTACGCCGGCCGCCATCAGCGAAGGAGGTACAGCATGATGCTTGATTATTTCGCCTATGCGGCGGTCGCGCTGCTTGTCATCATATTCCTGACCCAGGCGGTGCGCGTGCTGCGCGAATACGAGCGCGGCGTCATCTTCACGCTCGGCCGTTTCACCGGGGTGAAGGGCCCGGGGCTCATCATCCTGATTCCGGTGGTGCAGCAACTCGTGAAGGTCGATCTCAGGGTAATGGTGCAGGTCGTACCGCCGCAGGACGTGATTTCCCGTGACAACGTCTCGGTCAAGGTCAACGCCGTTCTCTACTTCCGTATCGTCGATCCCGAGCGCGCCATCATCAAGGTCGGCGACTATATGGCTGCGACCAGCCAACTTGCCCAGACCACGCTGCGCTCGGTGCTCGGCAAGCACGAGCTCGACGAGATGCTGGCGGAACGCGACAAGTTGAACGCCGACATCCAGGAGACCCTCGACAAGCAGACCGACGTTTGGGGCATCAAGGTCACCGCGGTCGAGATCAAGGACATCGATCTCAACGAAACCATGGTGCGGGCGATCGCCAAGCAGGCCGAGGCGGAACGGCTGCGGCGCGCCAAGGTGATCAACGCGATGGGCGAGCAGCAGGCCGCCGAGAAGCTCGTCGAGGCGGGCCGCATCCTCGCCCAAGAGCCGCAGGCGATGCAGCTGCGCTATTTCGCGGCGCTGCATGACATTGCCGGCGAGCGCTCCTCGACCGTGGTCTTCCCGCTGCCGATGAATCTGCTCGATCACCTGACGCGCCGAAGTGAAGCGACCTGACCCGGCTGATGCTTGGCCCGCCAGGCCGGACCCGGGCCGCGCATATGGTACGCCTCGGGCCGGTAACTGCCGATCGGCTCCTCGCCGATCCAGGCGAGGAATGCGAGCAGGCCTTCCGCGGCGCGGCGCGGCAGGGCAGCGATGAATGAGACTGCGCGCATCTCAGCAGTCCCACTTCGAGCCGAGCACGACCGGCGGGCGCGGATATTTCTCCGTATCGCCGCCGAGCAGGCCGACATTGAGATTGGCCCGTGCCCAATCCTCATGGCCGCGATGCAGCAACATCTCGTTGCGGAGCCGATGAATCTTGGCGGCCGCAATGGCGCGGTGAATCGTCCTGAACGCATGACCGATCCGCCGGATGGTCCGCCGCAGCGTCGCCGGCATGGCACCGGCCGAACCGTGCGGCCGGACATCGTGTACATGGAGCAAGGTCATGTCCCACCTTCCTGTATGCAGCGGGCGAACGCACCGCGTCACGCCAGAAGATGCTGGGAAGGGCGTAAGAATTCGAGAGGACCCGCCGCGGTGCGGCATAGGCGCCGCATAAAGACCGGCCGCACCGCCTGCTGTGACGGGCCGACCCCGGACCGTCGGAACAGGACGGATCCGCGCGTGTTGACCAGCGCCCATTCGGTGCTAGCCTTTTGATCGCGAATTGTCGTCAAGCGGATTCGATAACCGCGTCGAGGGTGGAGATCATGAACCTCGCATCGCCAACTGTCGCAACCGCCGGGCCCGTCCACTCCGATGGCGTAATCGCGGCAGGCGTCTACGTCGAGGGACGACGCGTTGCCAATATCGCGATTGATGAAGCAGCGGACTGGCGCAACAAGCCGGATCACGTCGTGTGGATCGGCCTGCACGAACCCGATATGGCAATACTCAGCAGCTTGCAGCGGCAATTCCAGCTGCACGACCTGGCCATCGAAGATGCGGATCACGCGCATCAGCGGCCGAAGATCGAGCAATACGGCGATGCGCTGTTCATCGTGGCGCGCACCGCGCAGCTCGACGGCGAAAGTATCGCGTTCGGTGAGACGCATCTGTTCGTCGGCGAGGGATACATCGTCTCGGTCCGACACGGCGCCTCGACGTCCTACACGCGGGTCAGGGAGCGCTGCGAGAGCTGTCCGCGCGCGCTTGCCCGAGGCGAGGACTACATCCTCTACGCCATCCTCGATTTCATCGTCGACAACTACTCGCCGGTGCTCGAGACGATCCAGGACGAGGTCGAGACGATGGAGGCGGAGGTACTGGCGAGCGCGATGACGCGGGCGCAGATCCAGCGGCTCTATCTGCTGCGACGTGACCTGCTGCGGCTGCGCAACGCGATTGGACCGTTGGTGGAGGTCTGCCGCAGGCTGGAGCGCGACGATCTGCCGATGGTGCGCGACACGATGCGGCCCCTGTTCCGCGACGTCACGGATCACGTCCGCAACATCCAGGAGCGGATCGACTCGCTGCGCGAGGTGCTCGCCTTTGCGTTTGAAGCAAGCCTGCTGGTCGGTCAGGCGCAGGAAACGGCGATTTCCAAGAAGCTCGCTTCATGGCTAGCGATCGTTGCGGTGCCGACCGCCGTCGCCGGTATCTACGGCATGAATTTCAAGTACATACCGGAGCTGCAATGGGAGTACGGCTATTTCGTCGTAATGGGCCTGATGCTGGTCGCATGCGGCGGGCTGTTCTGGCGATTCAGGCGCTCCGGCTGGCTGTAGGCGGCGATCCAAACATCGAGCCATTCCGGTCCGGGCAGCGTGCGGCTGTCGCACCGCAGCCATGCCGCAAATCGCGAGATTTCGGACAATTTTGCCCTCGATCGGCGGCGCGAGGGGCCGGTTTACGGTCGGCGGCAAGACCGGTAACCTCGCCCGCCAATGCGACGTGGAGAGTACCCATGCGGCCCAAGGATCAGACCAACTGGATGCTGTCGGATGCGATCGAGGCGCTCGCCCGCGCCGAACGGTTGCACCAGAGCTTCCTCAATTTGCATCCGCGCGCGGGCGGCAACGAGCCGAGCTGGGAACCGCCGATGGACGTGATCGAGACCGAGCAGGAGATCCTGATCCTGGTCGCGCTGCCGGGGGTCGATCCCGACGAGGTCGAGGCCGCGCTTGACGGCGGCACGCTGGTGATCTCGGGCCGCCGCACCCTGCCCTCGGAACTCCGCAACGCCCGCATCCTGCGCCTCGAGCTGCCGCAGGGCCGCTTCGAGCGCCGCATCGCGCTGCCGACCGGCCGCTACACCATCAGCCGCTTTGCCGCGCATGGCTGCGTCGGCCTGCGGCTCGGAAAATCGAGCTGAGGATTTCGACATGGCTGCATCAGACATCTCAAGCCCAGCATCGAGCTCGATGCCGATCCCGAGCGACGCGCTGATCATCGTCCCGGTCCGCAACACCGTGCTGTTTCCGGACGTCATCATCCCGATCACGATCGCGCGTGCAACCTCGATCGCCGCGGCCCAGCAGGCGGTGCGCGAGCAGCGGCCGATCGGCATCCTGCTGCAGCGCGATCCCGAGGCCAACGATCCCGGCCCCAACGGGCTCTATCGTGTCGGCACCGTCGCCAACATTGTGCGCTACATCACCGGCGCCGACGACAGCCACCACCTGGTCTGCCAGGGCGTGCAGCGCATGCGCGTGCTCGACTATCTGCCCGGCACGCCGTTCCTTGCCGCCCGCGTGCTGCAGATCCCCGAGCCGACCAACACTTCAGCCGAGATCGAGGCGCGCTTCCTCAATCTGCAGCGCCAGGCGCTGGAGGCCGCGCAATTGCTGCCGCAGACGCCACCCGAATTGATCGCCGCGCTGCAGGGCACGACGTCGCCGGCCACGCTGGCCGACCTTGCGACCTCCTACATGGACATCAAGCCGCAGGAGAAGCAGGACATCCTGGAGACCGTCGACCTCGTGGCGCGGATGGACAAGGTGTCGCGGCATCTCGCCGAGCGCATCGAGGTGCTGAGGCTAAGCCAGGAGATCGGGCAGAAGACCAAGGCCGTGTTCGACGAGCGGCAGCGCGAGGCGATCCTGCGCGAGCAGATGGCGACCATCCAGCGCCAGCTCGGCGAAGGCGATGGCAAGGCCGCCGAGGTTGCCGAACTGACCAAGGCCATTGCGGACGCCAAGATGCCGCCGGAGGCCGAGAGCCAGGCGCAGAAGGAATTGCGGCGCTACGAACGGATGCCGGAGGCGGCGGCCGAATCCGGCATGGTGCGCAGCTATCTCGACTGGCTGATCGAGCTGCCCTGGAGCATTCCGGAGGAAAAGCCGATCGACATCGCGGAGGCGCGCAAGATCCTCGACCAGGACCATTACGGGCTGGAGAAGATCAAGAGCCGCATCATCGAATATCTCGCGGTGCGCAAGCTCGCGCCCGGCGGCAAGGCGCCGATCCTCTGCTTCGTCGGGCCGCCCGGTGTCGGCAAGACCTCGCTCGGCCAATCGATCGCGCGCGCGATGTCGCGGCCGTTCGTTCGTGTCTCGCTCGGCGGCGTGCATGACGAGGCCGAGATCCGCGGCCATCGCCGCACCTATATCGGCGCGCTGCCCGGCAACATCATCCAGGCGATCAAGAAGGCCGGCGCGCGCAATTGCGTGATGATGCTGGACGAGATCGACAAGATGGGCCGCGGCATCCAGGGCGATCCGTCGGCCGCGATGCTCGAAGTGCTCGACCCCGAGCAGAACGGCACCTTCCGCGACAATTATCTCGGCGTGCCGTTCGACCTCTCGCGCGTCGTCTTCATCGCCACCGCCAACATGCTCGACGGCGTCCCCGGGCCGCTGCTCGACCGCATGGAGCTGATCAGCCTCGCCGGCTACACCGAGGACGAGAAGCTCGAGATCGCCAAGCGCTATCTGGTGCGCCGCCAGTTCGAGGCCAACGGGATCAAGGCCGAGCAGGTCGAGATCGACCCGGATGCGCTGCGGCTGATCATCCGCAGCTACACTCGCGAGGCCGGCGTCCGCAATCTGGAGCGCGAGATCGGCAAGGTGCTGCGCAACGTCGCGGTGCAGATCGCCGAAGGCAGCACGAGCCACGTCACCATCGCGCCGAAGGACATCGTGTCGCTGCTCGGCCAGCCCAGGTTCGAGAACGAGATCGCGATGCGCACCAGCATCCCGGGCGTTGCCACCGGGCTTGCCTGGACGCCGGTCGGCGGCGACATCCTGTTCATCGAGGCCTCGCGCACGCCGGGCCGCGGCGCGCTGATGATCACAGGACAGCTTGGCGAGGTGATGCGCGAGAGCGTGCAGGCTGCGCTGACCCTGGTGAAGAACCGCGCCTCGCAGCTCGGCATCGACCCCGGCGTGTTCGAGAAGAGCGACATCCACGTCCACGTTCCCGCCGGCGCGACGCCGAAGGACGGCCCCAGCGCAGGCGTCGCGATGTTCACCGCCCTCACCTCGCTCTTGACCGACCGCACGGTGCGCAGTGACACCGCGATGACCGGCGAGATCTCGCTGCGCGGCCTCGTGCTTCCGGTCGGCGGCATCAAGGAGAAGGTGGTCGCCGCCGCAGCCGCAGGCCTGACGCGAGTGATGCTGCCGGCGCGCAACAGGCGCGACTTCGACGACATCCCCGCCGGCGCCCGCGCCAAACTGGAGTTCATCTGGCTCGAACGGGTCGACGAGGCGATCGCAGCCGCACTGGAGCCCGCCAAGGCGACACCAGCCGCCGCGGAGTGACGCCGGGAGACGCTCTGTCAAACACTGCAAAAGGGGCGTGAGCGATCGCTGTCACGCCCCATTGATCCGTACAGGATGGAGCTGACACAGCTCCTTCCACGTCATTGCGAGCCGCCCGGTCGGCGCGAAGCGCCGCCGGATGACAGGCTCCGCGAAGCAATCCATCCCACCGCGTATGCAGAACGATGGATTGCTCGTCGCTATCGCTCCTCGCAATGACGGGTTGCGTACATTTGCAGCCCTCAGCTCTTCGCCATGCATTCTTCGATATAGAACCAGCGGTCGTCGCCGGTCAGGCCCTTCGACTTCACCTCGGCGCGGCAGGCCTTCAGCTTGGGCTTGTTGGCGCGCCACTGGGCCTTCATCGCCTTCAGTTTCTCCATCGTCAGCTTCATCTTCGACGGCTTGGCCGTCGTGGCCGCGGGTGTCGGCGCGGCCGGCGCCGCGGTCTGGGCCGAGGCGGCATGAAGCCCCACGGCAAGCAGCGCGGTGGCAAGGAAAATCCGGGTGCAAAACATTGAAAAATCCCCCAATCCCATTTCTGTTCATTGAATAAAGCGAACGCCGCAGGCGCCGGAGAATCGGCAACCCGCGGGGACAATTGCCGCGATCAGAGGATTTTGACCGCGCTGAGCAGCGTCATGTAGATGCCCCAGGCCAGCGGAATGCCGACGAACAGCCAGAACAGAGCCGCCCTGCCGTCCAGACCACCCTTGCCGATGCCGAACGATCCGGTCGCACCGTTGCCGCCGGTCGCCGTTGCCGCCTGCAGCTTCGCCACTTCGGCATCGCTCATGTGCCATTTCGGATCGACCGGCTTGATAAGGTAGTTGCAGATCAGGCCCGCGATCAGCATGCCGCACAGGATGTACATCGTCGTGTTGTAGAGCTGGTCGCGCGGCACGCCGGCGGCCAGCTGGAATTCACGAATGTAGTTCACCACGACGGGACCGATGATGCCCGCGGTCGACCACGCCGTCAGCAGGCGGCCATGGATGGCGCCGACGAACTGGGTGCCGAACATGTCGGCGAGGTAGGCCGGCACGGTGGCGAAGCCGCCGCCATACATCGACAGGATGATGCCGAAGCCGAGCACGAACAAGAGCTTCGATCCCATCGCGGCGAAGGTCGGCGCCAGCGCGTAAAGCGCAATGCCGAGAATGAAGAACGTGTAGTAGGTGTTCTTGCGGCCGATCATGTCGGACAGCGAGGCCCAGAAGAACCGGCCGCCGATGTTGAACAGCGACAGCAGGCCGGCGAAGCCGGCGGCGATCGCCGCGATCTGCGCCTTCTGCGATGCGTCGAGCGCATTGAAGCCGACACTGGGCAGCCCGATCAGCTTGCCGGCGAAGATCTCCTGCAGCATCGGCGACGCCATGCCGATCACGCCGATGCCCGCCGACACGTTCAGGCACAGAACCCACCAGATCAGCCAGAATTGCGGCGTCTTGTGCGCGTTGTCGAGATGAACGTTCTTGGTCGAGATCATCGCGTTGGTCTTGGAGGGCGGTGTCCAGCCCTCCGGCTGCCAGCCGCTCGGCGGCAGGCGATAGCGGAAGGCGCCGATCATCATGAACACGAAATAGATCGCGCCCATGGTGAGGAAAGTCTCCCAGACACCCACCGAGGTCGGGGTCTTGAAATAGTTCATCAGCCTGTCGGCGAGCGGGGCGCCGATCATCGCGCCGCCGCCGAAGCCCATGATCGCCATGCCGGTCGCCATGCCGCGGCGGTCAGGAAACCACTTCACGAGCGTCGACACCGGCGAGATGTAGCCGAGCCCGAGCCCGACGCCGCCGATCACGCCGGAGCCAAGCCACATCAGCCAGAGCTGATGCGTGTAGACGCCCAGCGCGCCGATCACGAGACCGCCGGCCCAGCACAGCGCCGCGACGAAGCCGGCCTTGCGCGGACCGGCCTTCTCGAGCCAGCCGCCCCAGATCGCGGCGGAGACGCCGAGCAGCACGAAGAACAGCGTATACATCCAGCCGAGGCTCGCGACCTTCCAGTCGCAGGTCGTTGTGAACAATTCCTGGACCAGCGAAATATCGGGGCACGCCTTCGGCGCGCTCAGCCCGATCGCGCGCGACAGCGGCAGCCAGAACACCGAGAAGCCGTACGCCATGCCGATGCACAGATGGATGCACAGCGCAGCCGGCGGCACCAGCCAGCGATTGAAGCCGGCGGTCGCGATCGTGTGTTCCTTGTCAAGGAAACCTGCGCCTGCAGTCGATACGCGTCCGGCGCTGCTCATCGTCGTCATTGAAACCTCCCTGCAGCCGCCGTTACGTCTGGCGCTCTGCCGTGTTCGATCCCGTCTCACCCCTTTGCGGCGCAATCATCGCATTGCTCCGCCAATTCCACGCATGCGCCGGGATCAGCCACGCGCATTCCGGAAATGCTAACCCCCAATGCGGCCGGATATGCCCGGCCGCACGGCCCGCTCTGAACGTTAGGCTGCCCTGCACTGCCCCACATGCCCTGATCCGGGCACGACCCATCTCCCAACCCGGTGGAGATTATCAATTCGCGCAGAATGGAAAATAGGTGTCGATTGGCAAAAGGTAGATATCAAGCTGGATCTAGCGCGTACGCGGCGCTGCAGCATTTGAATTGTCTATCGCTCCATTTGCCTTCTCGATCAGGAAAACGATCCGAACCTCGCTTCGTTCGGTGATCTCGACCTTGTCGCCGGTCTCCTGGATCAGCGCCGGGATATCGATCACCGAAAGCGGATCGGTGCAGTGCACTTCGAGGAAATCTCCCGCCGTCACGCTCCTGAGGGCTTTGCGCGTCTTCAGCGCGGGGAGCGGGCATTTCAGGCCGGTGAGATCGAGCTTTGTCGTTGTCATGGTTCGACCATGGCGAAGCCGTCATGCACCGTCAACGTCGGCGCCCCTCACCTGTTCAGCCGGCGGCCGGAGCCGACGCGAGCACGTCGTCGACCGGAATCGCAGAACGCAGCATCAATTCGGCAACGTCCTCGATGTCATCGAGATGCGCGACCGGCAGCGTGGTTTCGACGGCGACGTCGCTGGCGATCCCGACCACACGCGGGTCGTGCGGAAACAGCAACGGCTTGCCGTTGGCGGCGCGATACACCTCGATCTTGTTGACCGGCTCGCGCTTGAACCCCTCGACCACGACCAGATCGACCCGCGCCATCTTGGCGAGCAGCTCCGGCAGCCGCGGCTCCTGGGCCCCGCGCAGCTCATGCATCAGCGCCCAGCGCCGTGTCGAGGACACCAGCACCTCGGTCGCGCCGGACTGCCGGTGCACCCAGGAGTCCTTGCCGGGCACATCGACATCGAATTCGTGGTGGGCGTGCTTGATCACGGAGACGCGCAAGGCCCGGCCCTGCAGATAGGGGATCACCCGCGACAGCAGGGTGGTCTTGCCGGCGCCACTCCAACCTGCGAGGCCAATCACTTTCATACGTGTCTCCGCAGCCATGCCAACGTTCAGGCATCCACGTCTGCTGTTCCGCTCGAAGGGAAGGCATGGATGGCCGGGACAAGCCTCGGCCATGACAAAGCCGTGACTTGCGTCCAACGCTGCTTATATCAGCCTTGAAGCAATGTCATGCCAGCCCCGCCAAAGGATGACGATCGGCTAAGCTCCCTAGTGGAGCGCCTTCGGAAACTCCTGGAGCAGCTGCCCCCACAGCACCGCGAACGCGACCAAACCACAGGCACCAAGCGCCAGCGTGAATTTCGGCGATCGGCCGATGGCGACGAGCAGCCAGGCCGGCAGGAAGAACAGGCCGAACACCATGCCCAGCGGAAACACCGCAAGCCACTGGAAGCCGGTGCCGTCGCCGCCCGGCACACGGGCGATGGCGTAGAAGGTGTAGAGCCAGAACAAGGTGCCGGCTGCCGCGACGGCGGCAGCGACCTTCCGAAAATTGATCGTGTCGAGTGCCATAATGGATTGGTCGCGGCGATTCCCGAACCAGTTCAGGGGCCGCCGCCTGGCTCGGCCTTGTCCCGCGGCCGCTCGCTATCCCGCAGGTTCAGTCGGTCCGCTGGCTGACGGGCCTCCCCGGCTTGGCAAGCCTTGCCGATTGGCTCTCTCTGGGAGGTTGGCAACGCGCCCGGAACCGCTTCCGCAGGCGCTGCTTGTCGACCGCCAGCACTTCTTCCAGTGTTGTATTGCGAAAGCGAAGCCTTCTTAACATCGCACCGCTCCCTGAACGGGTGGGAGCCCCATGGATCGCTCTGCCACCGACGCCCACGACAGGCTCATGTCGGTGATACGAGATAACCAGGGATCGGACACTTTGCTCCAAGAGAACCATTGCCCCTTTCGTCTCACATCCCGCGCCATCCGACTATCCAGCGGATATACCTCGAAGTTTCCAATGCACGGGGCGACCGGAACACGATAATGTGCGTCGCGGGAGTAACACTTATGCCTCGCTCGCCTTCGATCGCGCCGCATCAAATCGACCACGACACCTATCTGGTGCTGAACGATTTTGGCCGACTTGGCCGTGCCTGGTGCGAAACCGATGAAGAGGGCACGGACCGGAAAGCGCTGATCCGCCGTCTCCTAGATGACCAGTTCAGCCACCCGGTCCGCATCGTGGCCTTCAATACCAGCGAAGGATGGTCGCGCGACGTAACGACCGACATTGCCGACGAGCTCCGGCGCCGTTTCGTCGAATACGATGAGGTCCCGCGATCCGTGCTGGAATTCGTCGAGGCGGCCATGCGGCACTGAGTTGGATCCGCAGTCGCAACACCTCAAGCGCGCAATTGCGCATCGGGGAATGACGAAAGTGATGGCTGTGTGACTGCCCGACGGGCAACTCAGCAAAACCTGTCAATCCCCCGCGATCAAAATATTTCGGTTTATCGGAATAGCAACTCAGTGTATGGTCTGCCCGTCTCACCCGATCGAGGGGCGCTTCGCGGTCGTCACGAACGCGGCGTGAGATGCGGTGGACGCCGATTGCGCGACTGACGAGTGCGCATGAGGCGGACGGTGAAGTCGTGCAGGCCTGACGCCCTAGTGGTAGGTGTCCTCTCGCAAGATGCGAAAGCATCTTTGCGAAAGCGGTGACAAAAAAGCCCAGTCTCGCCGGGGAGAGCACGTATAAGCCGTAGCCCATCGCGCAGGGAAAGCCGGATTGCTCCGGTTACACCTGTGGTCCTACCCCCGAGCTTTCTACCCATTGCTCGGGGCCCATGGGTGCGATCGGCACCCGGCTTTCCCTGCGCCCTCTGCAAGAGAGAGGGCAAAACGAAGAGCAAGGCTCGGACACATCATGTCGCGAGAATGCGGACGTGTGACTCACAGGTCGTGCAGCAAATTAAGTGTCGTCCCGGCGAAGGCCGGGACCCACAACCACAAATGATTATTGTTGAGCGGTGCTGGAACGACGAGTCGCATTCACACAATATCCGCCGCGGCGTATGGGTCCCGGCCCCCGTGCGCAATTGCGCACTAGGCCGGGACGACAGCGGTGATTGCTGCGGCGTTCTTGAGGTTACCATGCAGACTCCAACAATCGTTGCTACACCGGCCTGAACCCCGCAGCTGTCAATGCAGCCCGGCCTTCATCCGATGCCAGCGCGTCGAGAAAGGCCTGCACCGCGGGCCGTTGCTTGCGCGCCGTCACCAGCGCGAAATCGTAATGCTCTTCAGCGAGCGGAATGAAACCGAGCCCGGACGCGTGGGCGACCGGCGCGATGGTCATGCCCCAGTCGGCGCGATGTTGCGCCACCGCGGCCGCGACCGCATTGTGCGAGCGCGGCTGATTCCAGTAGCCGTCAGGCCGGCTGCCTGCCAGCAACCGATCGATCAGGATACGCGTGCCGGCGCCCTGGTTGCGGTTGACCATGATGCAGGCGGGATCGGCGAGCGCGGCGCGCACCGCCTCTTCCGCGCTCAGGCCGGCAAAGCGCGTGTCGTCCTTGCGGAACACGATGCCCTGCATGCGCCGCCAGCCGGGCACGAGCTCGAGGCCGTGGGCCAGATACGGCGTGTTGTAAGTTTCGGTCTTGTCGTCGAACAAATGGATCGGGGCGAGATCGCATTCGCCGCGCCTGGCGGCGGCGAGCCCGCCGAGACTGCCGACCGCGATCGAACGCACCACCAGGCCGGCATGCGCCAGCGGCGCGGTGACGAGATCGAGCCCGGTGCAATGGCTGCCGACGATGACGAGATCGGGCACCCGCACATGCGGCGTGAACAGCGTCACCTCGGCGTCGCTGCCGGCCGGCAGCTGGTCGGCAAGCGCCTCGATCTTCAGGAAGCCGTCGGCCTGCGCAAACGCGGTGATCGCGCCCGAGCCCTTGCCGCTCGGATAGGCGATCAGGCCGTCGGCGCCTTCGACCAGCGACACCATCACGAACTCGGTACGCCCGAGCTCGGAGGCGACGCGCACCGGCACCTTCGCCACGACCTTGGCATCCGACCGCGGCGGCAGGCCGGCCATCCGCCGCAGCACCGGCACGATCATGTCGTGGAAGGTGAACATCGCCGAGGTCGGAAAGCCCGGCAGGATGACCACCGGCTTGCCGTCGCAGACCGCAAGGCAGAGCGGCTTGCCCGGCTTCAGCGCCACCCCATGCGCGATGATGCCGGGCTTGCCGAGCCTTCTGATGATCCGGTGCGAGACGTCGCCCGCGCCCTTGGAGGTGCCGCCCGACAGCACCAGCATGTCGTTGTCCGCCAGTGCCTTTCGCATCGCGGCTTCGAGCATCGCCTCGTCATCCGCGATCGCGCCAAGGAACGAAGCGTCACCGCCGTTCTCGGCAATCGCCGCCGTGACGATCGCGCCATTGGTGTCGTAGATCGCAGCGGGCCGCAGCTTCTCACCGGGCTGCACAAGCTCGTCGCCGGTCGAGAGGATGGCAACGCGCGGCCGGCGCACCACCTGAACGTCGGCGATGCCGCAGGCCGCGAGCATGCCGATCTCGCGCGAACCGACGATCGTTCCGGCACGCAGCAGCGCCTCGCCGCGGGCGATGTCGGAGCCGGCATAGGACACGAACTGCCCGGGCGACGCTGCGCGCCGGACCTCGATCGCATCATTGCCGGCAGGCTGGGTGTGCTCGACCATCACGATCGCGTCCGCGCCGCGCGGCACCGGACCACCGGTCGCAATCGTCGTCGCGGTGCCCGACAGCACCGGCCGGCTCGGCGCGGTACCACACGAAATGGTCTCGTCGTTCAGCGCGAGTTGCACCGGCGCGGCCTCGCCGGCGCGCGCAAGATCGGCCGAGCGCACGGCAAAGCCGTCGACGTTGGAGCGATCGAACGGCGGCACGTCGATCGGCGCCACCACGTCCTCCGCCAGCGCACGGCCGAGCACATCGGCGAGCGGTCGCGTCTCGGACGGCGATTGGCGCGGGAACAGCGCCGCCTCGAAGCGCGCGATCGCCTCCTCGCGCGACAGGATGGTCAGGAACTGGTCCTGCGCGACGGAGGGGTTGGGTTTCGGCGTGAACGTCTCGGTCATCTCGGGAACTCACTCCCGCAACATATAGGCATCGACGGGCGTGCCCGCAGCAAAACCTTCGCCGCCGCCGGGAACCACGAGGAAGGCTTCGGCGCGCGCGATCGCGTCAAGCGACAGATCGCCGACCGCCAGCGCGGCCCATCGGCCCTGCCTCCGTTCGAGCAGCACCATCTCGGCGAGGCCGACGCTGGACGCAATCTTGCGCGCCAACGGCAATCCAAGCGTCTTGCGCGCGCGATGTCCCGCGAGGCGATCGAGCACCGGCAGCGCAATGGCGCACCATGCCCCAAAGGCCTGATCCGGCCCGCCCGGCAGCGCGACGACCGGCGTCACCCCGATCCGCGCAACGGCTGCCGTGCGGCCGGGCTGCAATGCAATGCCGTGCACGAGCACCTCGCCGCGCGAGGCCAGCGCCGTCACTGTCGCGTCCGTACGGCCGACGCCGGTGCCGCCGACTGTGATCAGCAGATCGCAGTTGCCCGTGTCGAGCGCGCTTGCGATCGCGGCCGCGTCGCGCCCCGTGGCTTCGACGCTGATGACATCAGCCCCGGCCGCGCGCGCGGCTTCGGCGACGAATTGCACCGTCGCACGACCGCCGGGAGTCTGGCCGCCGGGAATGTTGACCAGGCGCAGCCGTGGCCGCCTCACGCCAAGCTTCTGCAGTCCCGCGGTGCGCGCGAGCAGGAGATCGCGCGGCAGCACGCGCCGCCCCGGTTCGGTCATCGCGCGCCCTTCGCCAATATCGCGACCGCCGCGGCGCACGCCCTGTCCCGGGACCGCCTCACCGAGCACCTGCGCAACCGGACCGGACGTATCGACCACGTCGGCATCGACGACGCAGTCGGTGCCGTCAGGCATCACGTCGCCGGCCTCGACCCAGACCGGCGGCGCGATCAACGGCAGAGGCGCGTAGGACGACGCACCCACCAGGTCGTTGGCACGCATCGCCCAGCCATCCGCAGCCGCCGCATCACGCGGCGGCTGCGCACCGAGCGGCGGCATCTCGGCCGCGACGCTGCGCAAGGCGTCAGCCAATGGCAGTTCGATCGGCGCCACCGGCGCGAGCGTACCCAGCACGGCGTGCAGCGCCACGTCGAGCGGCGTCAGCGATCCCGGCAGGCGTTGAGCGTTGGTCATGGCCCGCTATGGACTGAATCCGATGCGAAATAAACTCCCCCGGCGCCTTCCCTGAACAGCGCCATTAGACCGAAGGCGCGTTGACGCGGAGCCCAAAATGGTTGCAAAAGAAACCAATATGGCCGGGTCCGAGAGACCAGGCGCAAGCAATAATGGCCAATGTGCCAACCAGGGAGGGAAAACAGGATGATCGCCAAGGGACTATCCGTGTTCGCGACGTTTGCCGCCGCGCTGCTGGCCTCGTCGGCCGCGCTCGCGCAGGTGTCCGACGACGTCGTCAAGATCGGCGTGCTGACCGACATGAACGGGCCGGCCTCGACGCCGACCGGACAGGGCTCGGTCACCGCCGCGCAGATGGCGGTCGACGATTTCGGCGGCAAGGTGCTCGGCAAGCCCATTTCGGTGATCGTCGGCGATCACCAGCTCAAGCCGGACATCGGTGCGACCATCGCGCGGCGCTGGTATGACGTCGATCAGGTCGATCTGATCGTCGACGTGCCGGTGTCGGCGGTCGGGCTTGCGGTGCAGAACATCGCCAACGAGAAGAAGAAGCTGTTCATCACGCACTCGACCGGCGCGACCGATTTTCATGGCAAGTTCTGCTCGCCCTACGCGATACAGTGGGTGTTCGACACCAGGGCGCTTGCGGTCGGCACTGCGCAGGAGGTGGTGAAGCGCGGCGGCGACAGCTGGTTCTTCATCACCGACGACTACGCCTTCGGCCATTCGCTGGAAAAGGACGCCTCCGCGATCGTGACCAAGAACGGCGGCAAGGTGCTCGGCGCGGTGCGACCGCCGTTTGCAACGCCCGATCTGTCGTCCTTCATCCTGCAGGCGCAGGCCTCGAAGGCCAAGATCATCGGCATTGCCGGCGGACCTCCGAACAACACCAACGAGATCAAGACCGCCGCCGAGTTCGGTGTCTTCGCCGGCGGGCAGCAGATGGCCGCGCTGCTGGCGCTGATCACCGATATCCACTCGATCGGGCTGTCGGCTGCGCAGGGCCTGCTGCTGACCACCTCGTTCTACTGGGACATGGACGACAAGACCCGGGAATGGTCGAAACGCTATTTCGCCAAGATGAACCGGATGCCGACGATGTGGCAGGCCGGCGTTTATTCTTCGGTGACCGCCTATCTGAACGCGATCAAGGATGCCGGCACCGACGATCCGCTCAAGGTCGCGGCCAAGATGCGCGAGAAGCCGATCGAGGATTTCTTCGCCCGCAACGGCAGACTGCGCGAGGACAATCTGATGGTGCACGACCTCTGGCTGATGCAGGTCAAGACCCCGGCCGAGTCGAAGTATCCGTGGGACTATTACAAGATCCTGGCCAAGATCTCGGGCGAGGACGCGTTCGGCCCGCCGGACCCGGCCTGTGCGATGGCGAAGAAGTAAGCTGGCGAAAGGGGAATAGCGAGTGGCGCATAGCGGACAGCGAATGAAGACGGAGAACCACCATTCGCCATTCGCTACTCCCTATTCGCCCGCTTCAGTTCGCCACCCCGATCTCGCGGAAATATTTGAGGACGCCGGGGTGGATCAGGTTGATATCGGGTGCGGCGGCGACGGTGTTCGCCGCCGTGGTCTCGCAAGCCTGGGCGAGCTTCTTGCAGAAGGTCGCCTCGACGCCGTGCAGCGTCTTCGCCAGCCGGTAGGCGACATCGTCGGGCAGGGTCTCGCGCACCAGGATGTAGCTCCAGGAGCCGACGGAAGAGATCGCCGCGGTCTGCTTCGGATAGCTGCCCGCGGGGATCGTCAGCGGCTTCAGGAAGGTGTGCTTGGCGCGGATGCGGGCGATCTCGTCCGCGGTCGGTGCGATGAAACGTGCCCCGGTCGCGCTCTCGGCCATCTTGGTGAAGCCGGGCCAGCCGATGCCGGCGCCCCACAGCGCCGCCGCGCGGCCGTCCTCGACCATCGCGGGCCCGTCGCCGGCACGATCGAGATAGATCGACTTGAAGTCCTCGTCCTGCTTCAGCCCGATGCCGTCGAGGATATAGCGCGACAGGATCGGCAGACCCGAGCCCCTGGCACCGAACGCGACGGGCTGGCCGACCAGATCCTGGATCGTCTTGTAGGGACTGTCGGTGCGCACCACGAACATGCCGGGACTCGAATACATCGCGGTGAGGATCTTCAGCCTGGTGGCTGGCGGCCGGCCGATGCCCATGAAGGCCTCGTAGGACGGCTCGCCCGCAACGGTCGCGATATCGACGCTGCCGGCCTCGAGCAGCGGGATGTTCTCGTTCGAGCCATTGGTGTTGCGCGGCTCGATCGACAGCGTCGGATCGGCCGCATTCATCACCTCGGCGAAGGCATTGCCATAGAGCGGAAAGCCGCCGCCCGGCGTCGCCGTGGCGAAACTGATCGTGGTTTTGGAGATGGTCTTGCTCCCCTCTTGCGCCGCCGCGCCGCCTGCGAACAGCAGCGCGCCGGCGCAGATCATAACAGCGAATTTCATCTCGAGCCTCAAGCCTTCCACGTGGGCCAGACTATCGTCGCACGGCTGATGTCATAGGCAAAGGCAGCGTTTTGTGAAACCATGGCGGCAACAGTCACAAGAAAATGACGGGAAGAGACGATGATCCGGTTTGCACGCATTGCGTTGCTTGGTTTGACTTGTTGCATTGCCTCGGTTGCCCCCTCGTCCGCATCCGACTATCCGAACCGTCCGGTGCGCTGGCTGATCGGCTTTGCCGCCGGCGGCCCGGTCGACATCGTCGCCCGCATCATGAGCCAGTGGCTGTCGGATCATCTCGGCCAGCAATTCGTGGTCGAGAACCGTGCCGGCTCCGGTGGCAACATTGCAGCAGCTGCTGCGGTCAACTCGCCGGCGGACGGTTACACGCTGCTGTTCGTCGCGCCCAACAACGCGATCTCGACCTCGCTCTACAGGAAGCTGCCCTATGACTTCCTGCGCGACACCACTCCGGTCGCCAGCATCATGCAGCTCACCAACATGCTGGTGGTCTCGAACGCGATGCCGGTGAAGACGGTTCAGGAGTTCATCGACTATTGCAAGGCCAATCCGGGCAAGATCGCCTACGCCTCGTCCGGCAACGGCACCTCGGTGCATATGTCGGCCGAGCTGTTCAAGGCGATGACCAAGTGCGACATGCAGCACGTGCCGTATCGGGGATCTGCGATCGCCTTCCCCGACATCATCTCCAACAAGGTGCAGCTGATCTTCGACAATCTGCCGTCGGCGCTGGAGCAGTCGCGCGGCGGCAGCGTCCGCGCCCTCGGCGTGACCTCGCCGCAGCGCTGGCCGGGCGTGCCCGACGTGCCCGCGATCGCCGAGACCGTGCCTGGCTTCGAGGCGGTCGGCTTCTACGGCATCTCCGCGCCGAAGGGCACGCCACCGGAAATCGTCGATACCCTCAACAAGGCGGTCGGCGAGGCCCTGAAGGATCCCAAGCTCGTGGCGCGCCTCGCCGAGGTCGGCGGCATCCCGAAGCCGATGGCTCCGGCCGAATTCGGCAAACTGGTGGCCGACGAGACCGAGAAATGGCGCAAGGTCGTGGAGTTCGCCGGCGTCTCGGTGGACTGAGGCGCGATGGTGAGGGAGCCGGATGGTCGTGGAATGCGGCTTTCGACCGTTGTTCCAGCGCCGCGAGCCGTGGGACGTGGCAACGGCCGTGTGCGACGCCGGCCCCGGGGCGGCATTGCCGAAACCCCACGCACCCTGTAAATGGAGCCCGCACCGTTGCCGGCCGCGCCCCGCGGCCCGCAAGGCGGCGGGGCCTGTAGCTCAATGGTTAGAGCCGGCCGCTCATAACGGTCTGGTTGCAGGTTCGAGTCCTGCCGGGCCCACCAGCAAATCAATGTCTTAATCGGATTTGCTTAATTGACCTGATGAACCACCGCACCAGAAACGCCCTGCTTTGTCGATCGTTGCCGCAACCGATAAGTCTCCGCGCGCTCCCATCTCGAAAGAAGTTGGCCCGCACCCTCGCCAGAGGCAGCGCCGACACGGCTGCTATTCAAGCCCGCCAGAAGGGTTTTCCGACTTCCAGAGCGATGTCGCTCCAGGACAGCCCGACATCATGCAAGTCGCGGTCGGTCCATTGCGCCAATTCGCGGCGCTGCCGAACCCGGTCGCGCCAAGTGTGCAGGGTGTCGCTGACTTGCTTCACAAAACCCCAACCATGATGATTTGTCATCGCATCGTGCGTGAAAGCGGACATTTTTGGCTCCTATTTAACCTCAAGTGTCTCAAGCCCTTCATCGTCCCTCCTTTGCGCGGCCATGCCAGATCGCGACCGCACCCGCGAGCAACACAGCGGCCGATATCACCAGCGAGGCATGTGCGCCCGCAATGAACGCGTTGTCCCCTCCGACCAGCGAGCCGAACAGGGAAACACCAAGCACGCTGCCGGTTTGTCGCGTCGCGTTCAGCACGCCGGCGGCGATGCCGGATCGCGACTTCTCGACACTGCCGAGCAGTGTCGAGGTCAAAGGCGGCACGAGCAGGCCGAGCCCACCGCCGAGGACAACGAGCTGCGCGCCGATCGCCCAGTAGCTCGTGCCTGAGGCCATCGGCAGCAGCGCAATGCAGCCCGCGGCGGTGATTACCGAGGCCAGCGCGATGGTTTGCGGCGCGCCGAGGCGCTCGCTGACTGACGCGGCGACGAGGTTGGCGGGCAGCACCATGGCCATCATGGGCACGAAGGCGAGGCCCGTTGCGAACGGCGACCAGCCATTGACCTGCTGGAAATAGAGGCTCAGCACGAAGATCAGGCCGTAGAAGGCAACGTTGAAGAGGAGCCCGACCAGCGCAGTCAGCGCGAACATGCGATGGCCAAACAGAGAGAGCGGCAGCATCGGTTGTGGCGCGCGCGCCTCGCGCCATACGAACAGGAGTCCGATCACGGCCGCCGTCGCGAAGCCCATGATGACGAGCGGATGACTCCAGCCGAGCGCGCCGCCCTCGATCAGGGCGCCGGCCAGCGCGCCGAGCGCTGTGATCGCCGCGATCTGGCCCGGCAGATCGATCGCGCGCTGCGCGAGCCGCGGCGTCTCCTCCGCATAACGCCACGCAAGCCAGAGGCCGGCGGCGCCAATCGGTAGGTTGACCAAAAAAATGGAGCGCCAGCCGACCAGCGCGATCAGCGCGCCACCGACGAACGGCCCCGCAGTCAGTGCGACGCTCGCACCTGCGGCCCAGAAGCCGACCGCGCGGCCGCGCGCCTTCGGATCGGTGTAGGCGTGATTGAGCAGCGTCAGCGAGTTCGGCACCAGGATCGCTGCCGCCAGGCCCTGCACCGACCGCGCGGCGATCAGGAACATCGCCGACGGGGCCAGTGCGCATGCGAGCGAAGCCAACGTGAAGATCGCAAAGCCCCCTATAAATATCCGTTTGGCGCCAACGCGGTCACCGAGCGCCCCGGCGGTCAAAATGAAGGCAGCGAACGCGATGGTATAGGCCGTCACCACCCACTGCAGCTCGGCGACGCTGCCGCCGAGCGAGGTACCGATGCTGCTCAGCGCGGTATTGACGATGGTGATGTCGAGCTGCACCACGCCAAGGCCGAGGCTCATGGCCGTAAGCGCCAGCGCCTTCGCGAGATGCGAATGGAATGACGTGTCGGAGCGGGCTTGTTCCGGCTGCCTTGTGTTGAGCGAAGTTGTTTGCATTGATCACACTCAGTTGTCTGTAAGAGTTTGACGGGTCGGATAAACTGGTTTTGCGAGTATCATTCGATAGCAATCGAATTTTCGAAGCCGCGGGATCATCTGTCGCTTCATGGCGGCACTTGCTTTCGCGGGGCATGTTGGTTTCCAGGCAACCTATGTCCCGTGATCGAACCAGTCTCGCGGAACTACTACCGTCTTGGCCGAAGTATTTGCGCTTGGCGCTGCGTCCTCATCGGCGTAGGAGAAACACATGGACACGGGACCCAAAATCGCCCAGGTCGCGGCACTCGTCGGCGATCCGGCGCGCGCCAACATCCTTAGCGCGCTGATGGATGGCCGAACATTGACCGCCTCGGAGCTCGCTTATGTGTCAGGCGTGGCGCCGCAGACAGCGAGTGGCCATCTTGCGAAACTCAGCGACGCAGGACTGCTCGCGCTCGAAAGGCAGGGCCGACGACGATATTTCCGCCTGGCCTCTCCGCTCGTCGCGCGCATGCTGGAAGGTCTCATGGTCCTGGCGCAGGAAGGCCCCGCCCGGCAGCGCAATCTCTGGCGCGGCGGAGAGACGCTTCGACACGCGCGCACGTGCTATGACCACATGGCCGGCCGCATCGCCGTCGCAATCGCCGACCGGCTGGTCCAACAGTCGTTTATTCTGCTCGACGAGGATGGCGGACAACTAACCGATGCCGGTCGGTCATTCTTCGATGAGTCGGGCGTCGATCTTCGCCTCGCCCCCAAGCGCCGAGTGTTCTGTCGCCCCTGTCTCGACTGGAGCGAGCGCCGGCCGCATCTGGCCGGGGCGGTCGGCGCTGCCATTCTTCGTCACGCTCTCGATCACGATTGGGTCGAGCATGTCCGGGATAGCCGCGCGCTCGTCGTGACGTCTGTTGGTGTCAGAGGCCTCGCCACAACGTTCGGCATCGAGGGCGCACCCCCGACGGACAGCCGAAGGGCGGATTGCATCACTGTCCCCGGGGCTCGTAGCGGTCATCCCGGTTGAGTAAGCGCACGCCGGGACGTAGGTAGCAGTGCGATCGGCCGCTTCCGCAGATGACTTCCTTTTTCGTCAAATAGCGAAAGCTCCTTGGTCTACTTTGCCCACCCGCTGTCCCGACGTATGGCGATGGACCGCACCAGTTTCGCACCAGAAACGCATATCAACGAATGCGCGCGTTACTCTCCCGCTCATAACGGTCTGGTTGCAGGTTCGAGTCCTGCCGGGCCCACCAAGAAATCAGTGACTCATCAGGAGCTAGTAGCGGGATCACCGCACCAGAAATGCTCCGACTTGCTCACCTGTCGCTGTACTCAGACGGTTCCACCTAGTCCGCTGGGTTCGGTCCGACAACAGCGCTTCCTTCTCAATCGCAGATTCGGCGGCTTCATCGCACGAATTGGTCAGTCCGCACTCTGCAGGCAGCCCCGCCCACTTCAAAAGCTGAGTTGCCTGATTTAGGCGATAATCGCGCGCAACAAGTATGCCCTATTTGCAAGCGGCGAAGGGGGTTCGTGATGCCCTCCAGGATCACTGACGACGTCATCGGTGCGCTGCAGCATTGCCGGTTGAAGGCATATTTTCAACTGCGCGGTGAGCAAGGGACCATGTCGGGGTACGAGAAGCTCTTGGTTGAGCAGCGAGCCAATCTCGGGCCCGCAATAATAGAAAAGATCCGGCGCGAATACGGCCAAGCCGAGACGGTGAACGACCTTAATTTGTCGGCAGCGCGTCTTCGCAAGAAAGCGTCGTTTATTCTTGGCGCCCTTCTGGAGGATGATCGCTATGCTGTCCACTTCGATGCCCTTCGCAAGATCGATGGCCCCTCGGCACTCGGAGACTTCCGATATGAACCGGTGCTGTTTTGTACGGCGCCTCGGGTTCGCGCTCTCGATCGCCAGCAACTCGCCACACGCGCGGTTATTTTAGGCCGGCTGCAAGGCGGCGCGCTTCCTAGCGGCGGGACTGTATATCTCGGGCGCAACGGCGCGAGGACGAACATTCGGTTCGGATCAGCACTGGCGGCGGCGGAAACTCTTCTACATGATGCCGAGCGCCTGCAGCGCGCCGATGTCCCACCGAAGCTACTATTGAACGACCATTGTCAAATCTGCGCATTCCGCGATCGTTGCCGTGACCAGGCCATCCGGGAGGACAATCTAAGCCTTCTGCGTGGCATCGGTGAAAAAACGATCAAACGATACGCCCGCAAGGGCATTCTCACGCTAACCCAGCTCGCACATACCTTTCGGCCTCGGCGTCGCGGCAAACGCGCCGATACTCCGCTCACCCGGCGAGATCATGCGCTGCACGCGCTAGCCATTCGGGACCGAACAATCTATGTGCTGGGCGCACCCACAATTCCAGAAGCGAGAGTGCGCATCTATGTTGATATGGAGGGTGATCCTGAAGTCGGCTTCATTTATCTGATCGGGCTCGTTGTTTGCGATGGCGGGCGCGTCGAGCGCTACTCGTTCTGGGCCGACGATGAAAAAAGGGAAGCCGAAATATTCACTCGGTTTGTCGATATCGTTGGGCAGTATGACGCACCGCGCCTTTACTCCTACGGCAACTACGAGAGAACCGTTATCGCGCGCATGCGACGTAGAGCCCGGCGTAAGAAGCCCGTTGATGCAATTTTGGCCGCGCTCACGAATGTACTCACTATCATTTACCCGCATTTCTATTTTCCCACTTACTCAAACGGCCTCAAGGAAACGGCAGGCTGCCTCGGCTGCCACTGGACCGAACAAGACGCTTCCGGCATCGAGAGCGTCGTTTGGCGCAAGAATTGGGAAAAGACCGGCGATCCTTCATGGAAAGCCAAGCTGATCCAATACAATCTCGAAGATTGCGAAGCGCTACGCAGGGTCTGCACCTTCTTGGCCGAAGCGCCGAACTCCAATGCCAACGGCCAATCGGACGAAACGCTACGCGTGGCATCCGTGGCGCAGCTCGATAAGCTGGCCCGCACCGTCACTTGGTCCAAATTTGCGCATCCCGACTTCGAATTCGTGAATAAGCGAGCCTATTTCGACTACCAGCAACGCCACGTGTTCGTGCGAGCGAAAACAAGGCGAAAAAGGCAAAGCCGCAACACGGGGCGCCGACACTGGCAAAACCGGGACTTGCGGGTAACACACCGGGTACAAATCACGGCAACCCGCTGCCCCCTCTGCAAGAGCAGCGACATCATATCTCTCGACCCGAAGAGACGGCCGAAGAGTGTGCAAACTAGGCGGAAGCGGGCCTTCGATCTCGTCATTACTCCCGGCTCCATTCGCCGGAAGGTGATAGAGTTCAGGGCCATCGCCTATCGGTGCGGGTGTTGTAAGCAATGTTTCACGCCTGAGCGCTACGAGCGTCTGACGCGGTATTTTCATTGCTTCATGAGCTGGTTCGCGTACCAGCACATCACTCATAGGCTCGGCGTGAGGTCTCTCGCTGCGCTGTTCTATGAGACCTTCGGCATTCGGGTGAACTGGTGGGAGTTCAACGATTTTCGGCATCTCCTCGTTCGCAAATACCGCAAGACCTACCACAAGCTTCTCGCGCAACTAATCGCCGGGCCGGTGCTGCATATCGACGAAACTGAAGTGAAGTTGAAGGACGGCAAGGGCTATGTCTGGGTTTTCGCCAATGCCTCGGCCACGGTCTACATCTTCCGCCACTCCCGTGAGGGAAAATTTCTCCACCAAATGCTCAAGGACTTTAGGGGCGTATTGGTCTCTGATTTCTATTCGGCGTACGACGGACTCCCTTGTTTGCATCAGCGATGCCTTATCCACCTGATGCGCGACATGAACCGGGCGATTCTTGACCATCCATTTGATCAAGAGCTTCAATCCATAACGACGCCGTTCGGAGCTCTTCTGCGAGCAATCGTTATCACTATCGATGAGTACGGTCTGAAGCGGCGCTATCTGCAGACTCATGCGAAGGCCGTGAGTGCCTTTTTCAATGCGCTCACAGCGCGGACCTTCGAATCGGAAGAATCCAAAGCCTTACAAGAGCGCCTGCTCCGAAATCGCGAGCGTCTGTTCACGTTTTTGCAGCATGACGGCGCATCGTGGAACAACAATCTGGCCGAAGATGCCATAAGGCGCATTAGCAATTATAGAGAAGATGTCGGGCGAAGCGTCAAAGAGGCCGGCCTTACGGAGCATTTGGTATTACTGAGTCTTTATCAAACCTGCCGCGTCAGAGACATAAGCTTTCTGAAATATCTACTGTCGCGAGAGTGCGATATGGATGCGTACGCGGGGGAAAAGCGTCGTCACCGACGCGCGCCGCGCATTGAGGTTTATCCAAAGGGTTATTTGCCCTCCTCGATCGGCTCGCTCCGTCGGGCGAAAACTGCTCGGGCGAGCGATACGAGGGCCGTGGAAAGCGACTGACCGCTTGGCCCTATGCGACGCTGCCAGCGGCTGCGGCGCACTGAGGTGATCTTTCAGATATTGCAGTTAAATTTTCCAAGCCCTATATTGGCCTTCGAAAAGGAACCGACCATGACCACCCATGTGCTGCAATTCGTCGAACTCTCGGACCGGGATCGCAAGGCAGCCAAGTCCCTTGGCAAGCTCCGCAAGGGCGATCAGGTTGAGGTCCGGGTCCGACGCAAGTCGGGCGAGGATCAGGTCGTGAAGCTCCCACTAGAGGCCGCAGCCTTGCTCGAGGCCGCACTCGGTCACCTCCTCCTGGGGGAACGTGTCGCTGTCCTCGCCGAGGATCAGGAGCTCAGTCCAAACGACGCGGCTGACATCCTGGGAATTTCCCGACCATTGGTCGTTCATCGCATGGACATCGGCGACCTGCCGTTCCGGTATGTCGGCAAGCATCGCCGCACAAAGCTCAAGGACGTATTTGCACTGAAGACGCGGATCGAGGCCCAACAGGCCGCAATGGAGGCGCTTGCCGAGGACGCCGAGGACCTCAGGCAGCGCCATGGCGCTTGAACCGTCGGTCGCGGTCTTCGACGCCTGCATTCTGTATCCCTTTCATCTCAGGAACATCGTCGTTCAGGCCGCGGTAGATCGCCTCGTCGAGGCGCGCTGGACGGACGCGATACATGACGAATGGATCCGAAGCCTAACGACCGACGTGCCAGCCATTCCAATCGAGCGCCTGCAGATCACCCGGCGGTTGATGAATGACGCGCTCCCCGCGGCGACGGTCGGCGGCTACGAGAAGCACATTCCGACGGTAACCCTGCCCGATCCGGATGATCGGCATGTCGTCGCAGCGGCAATCGCCGCCAAGGCATCGCTCATCCTGACGTGGAATCTGCGCCACTTTCCAGAGAACGAGCTGAAGAAATTCAGTCTTCGAAGGATGAATCCCGACGATTTTCTCTCCGAACTCTTCAACAAGGTGCCGGACCTGGTGATCGGCTCTCTCGCGAACGCTCGGCGGAATCTGAGCAAGACCCGAGTTGCAGCATCAGACTTCATCGCAATTCTCAAGGGGCAAAAACTCGTTCAACTAGCGAAGCGAGTCGAGAAGTCCACTTCCAGTCTGTAGGCACGCCCCGTCATGGCTCGACTTTGCCCGATGGTCGTTTTCCTATGGACGTGAAGTGGCGCACCAGTTTCGCACCAGAAACGATCTCATCGAAACGCAACGAACACGATCAAACGCAGACGAAAACACAGCAAAATCAACAGACCCGATCGTTATCCTCCCGCGCATAACGGTCTGGTTGCAGGTTCGAGTCCTGCCGGGCCCACCAGCGGAATCAACGCGCGGCTTCGAATCCGCCGAGCACCGCCGTCAGATTGGCCCCGAGGATCTCGGAGAGATAGCCGCCCTCCTGCACCAGCACCGTCGGCAGTCCGAAACGCGCCAAGGCTTCACCGATCCGCCGGAAGCCGTCGGTGGTGACGGCAAGACCCGCAAGCGGATCCTGCTCGGAGGCATCGAGGCCGAGCGCGACCACGAGCGCGGTCGGCGCGAAGGAACGGATCGCCTTCTCCGCAGCCGCGAGCGCGTTCATGTAGTCGTCGTCGCCGGTGCCCCTGGCCAGGGGAATGTTGAGATTGGCGCCGAGGCCGCCTCCGGCGCCGCGCTCATGCGCATAACCCCAGACGAACGGATAGAAGAACGACGGATCGGCGTGGATCGACACGGTGAAGACATCCGGCCGCTCGTAGAAGATGCCCTGCGTGCCGTTGCCGTGATGCACATCGACGTCGAGGATCGCGACGCGCTCGTGTTTCTGGCGCAGATGCTCGGCCGCGATCGCACTGTTGTTGAGAAAGCAGAAGCCGCCGGCGAGATCGCGATAGGCGTGGTGGCCCGGCGGACGGCACAGCGCGTAGACGGCGTCCTCACCGTCGAGCACCATCTGCGCGGCGGTGGCCGCAACGTCGCTCGAGGCGCAGGCGCCGGCCCAAGTGCCGGGCCCAATCGGGGCCGCGGTGTCCGCCGTGTGCCAGCCGAGCTTGCCGACAATATGGGTCGGATAGGTGCCGGCGTTGCGCACCGGATGGATGTTCGCGATCATCTCCGGCCCGGCATCGCCGAGCGCGGACCACGCATCCCAGGCTTCAGCGAGAAAGCTCAGATATTCCGGACTGTGCACGCGCGCCCGCGGACCCTGCCCGAACCTGGTCGGCTCGATCAGCGTGTGCTTGCCGGCCTTCAGGCCTGCCAGCAGGCGGTCGGCGCGCTCGGGCTGCTCGGTGGTGCGCTGGACCACGCCGCGGACCAGGAAGAATTGCGGATCATGGCTGCGGTGCAGATCACTGTAGACGGCCTTCACGAGACACTCCTGTTCGATGAATGAGTGAGATGGATCGCGCGCCATCGCGTCTGAGCGAGACCATATGCGCTTATTTCGCCGGCACCGGCCACGGCGGAATCTCGCGCACCAGCCGTCCGACTTCGCGCCAGGCATGACCGATGTGATAGTCAACATGCGCGACGATGCGTTCGGGGTAACCGGCTTCGATCGCGGCGAGCACCGGCTCATGCGTGCGAGCGATTTCGTGCGGATCGTCATACAGGCGGCCGATCAGGCCGATCACCATGCGCAGCTCCGAGGCGAGGTCGTCGAATAGCCGCAGCATGCGCCGGTTGCCGGCGATCTCGCAGATCAGGCGATGAAAGCGGTAATCCTCCTCGACCTGCCGCGCCGGGTCGTCGAGATCGGCCATCTCGTGCAGCACCTCGATCTGTCGGCGCAGCATGTCGCGCGTCTCTGATGTCAGGTTGCGTGCGGCGAGCACCGCGGCGTGACGCTCGACGCAGAGACGCAGATCGTAGATCTCGTCGATATCATCAGCGGCAAATTGCCGGACGAAGAAGCCGCGGCGTGGATTGGCGACGAGCAAACCTTGCTGTTCGAGCAGCCGGGCGGCCTCGCGCACTGGAGCCCGGCTCACCCCCAGCTCGCGCGCGATTCCGGCTTCGACGACCTTTGATCCCGGCGGCAGCCTTCCCTGAACGATGGCTTCGGTCAGGCGACGGGCGACCTGTCTGACCAAGTCTGTCTCATTAAGGGCCGGCAAGCCGACCGGAGGGGACATTGTGCGCATCAAAAGGGGTCCGTTTGGACCCTTGTACATTATTTAATCGCTGATTGTCGACAGTTTAGACTTGATCAGCGCTTAGATTGTCGACAGTTTAGTGGCGCGGGTATTGCAACGCAACAAGAACGGCCCGTGGACAGGGACTAGCAGCAACGATGACGACGCATGTGCGGCCCGAGGCCGTGAAGGATCAGAATCAGCAATTTCGCATCGACCTTGCCGCGGCCTACCGGCTGATCCACCGGCTCGGTCTCGACGACAGCATCTACACCCACATCTCGGTGCGACTGCCCGGCAGCCATGACCGCTTCTTGATCAATCCGTATGGCATGCGCTTCGAGGAGGTGACGGCCTCGAACCTCGTCACCGTCGACCTTGACGGCGTCGTGATCGACGACCCGCTCGGGCTCGGCATCAATCCGGCCGGCTTCACCATCCACAGCGCGGTGCATGCGGCGCGGCCGGACGTTGCCTGCGTGCTGCACACCCACACCGTCGCCGGCGTGGCGGTGTCCTGCCAGAAGCAGGGACTGTTGCCGCTCAATCAATGGTCGATGCAATTCACCGGCTGCCTCGCCTATCACGATTACGAAGGCATCGCGCTCGATCTCGACGAACGGCAGCGCCTGGTCGCCGACCTCGGCGACAAGTTCGTGATGGTGCTGCGCAATCACGGAATGCTGACCTGCGGCCGCTCGGTCGCCGAAGCCTTCAAGCTGATGCACAATCTGGAGCGATCCTGCCGCGCGCAGCTCGCGATCCAGTCCGCCGGCGCCGAGATCGCGCCGCTGTCGGATGCGGTCGCGCACAAGACTGCCGGCCAATACGCCACCTTCTACGACGGCATCGAAACGAAGGGCGTGCCCGACAGCGAATGGGCGGCGTTCAAGCGCATGCTCGCGCGCAGCGATCCGGATTTTGTGAACTAGAGCGTTTTCGAGAGAAGTGGATACCCGGTTCGCGTGAAGAAAACGCGTCAAAACAGGAATTGTCAGCCATTGCCCGGAGCCCTGGCCGGACCATCCAGCAAGAGAGATTGGACATGTTGAAACGAATTCTGCTGAGCCTCCTCGTGGCGAGTGCCCTGAGCACCGCAGCTGTTGCGCAGGAGCCGAAATCCGGCGGCGTGATCAATGCGGTGATCCAGCCGGAGCCGCCGGGCCTGATGGTCGGCCTGATACAGAACGGACCGACCCAGATGGTCGCCGGCAACATCTACGAAGGCCTGCTGCGCTACTCGCCGAAGCTCGAGCCGCTGCCTGGTCTCGCCGAAAGCTGGAGCGCCAGCGAGGACGGCAAGGTCTATACGTTCAAGCTGCGCAAGGGCGTCACCTGGCACGACGACAAGCCGTTCACCGCGGCCGACGTTGCCTTCTCGATCGATTTCCTCAAGCAGACCCATCCGCGCGCCCGCGGCAACCTCGCCCAGCTCGACAAGGTCGAGACGCCGGATGACTATACAGTCGTGTTCACGCTGAAGCAGCCGTTCGGCCCGTTCCTCGGCATCTTCGAGGTCGGCTCGCTGCCGATGATCCCAAAGCACATCTACGAAGGCACCGACTACAAGACCAATCCCGCGAACAACACCCCGATCGGCACCGGCCCCTTCATGTTCAAGGAATGGCAGAAGGGCTCGTTCATTCGCCTGGTCAAGAATCCGAACTACTACATCAAGGGCAAGCCCTACCTCGACGAGATCTATTGGCACGTGATCCCCGATGCCGCCGCGCGCGCGGTGGCGTTCGAGACCGGCAAGGTTGACGTGCTGCCCGGCGGCTCGGTCGAGAACTTCGATGTGCCGCGCCTCACGAAGCTGAAGAACGTCTGCGTCACCGGCGCCGGCTGGGAGTTCTTCAGCCCGCACTCCTGGCTGTGGCTCAACAACCGCTCTGGCCCGACCGCGAACAAGAAATTCCGCCAGGCGCTGATGTATGCGATCGACCGCAACTTCGCCAAGGACGTGATCTGGAACGGTCTCGCCAAGGTCGCGACCGGCCCGTCGGCCTCCACGATCAAGTACTACACCGACAAGGTGACCACTTACGACTATAACCCGGCCAAGGCAAAGGCGCTGCTGAAGGAGGCCGGCTACAATGGCGAGAAGGTCCGCCTGCTGCCGTTGCCCTATGGCGAAACCTGGCAGCGCTGGGCCGAAGCCGTGAAGCAGAACCTGCAGGACGTCGGTGTCAATGTCGAGATGATCGCAACCGACGTACCCGGCTGGAACCAGAAGGTCTCCGACTGGGATTACGACATCGCTTTCACCTATCTCTATCAGTATGGCGATCCCGCACTCGGCGTTGGCCGCAACTACATCTCGAGCCAGATTTCCAAGGGCTCGCCGTTCAACAACGTCGAAGGCTATTCGAACCCCGAGATCGATCAGCTGTTCGCTGACGGCGCCACCGCCTTCCCCGACTCCAAGCGCGAAGAGATCTATCTCAAGGCGCAGAAGATCCTGACCGACGACGTGCCGGTGGCCTGGCAGCTCGAGCTGCAGTTCCCAACCATCACCCGCTGCAACGTCAAGAACCTCGTCACGACCGCGATCGGCGTCAACGACGGCTTCCGCGACGCCTGGCTCGACAAGTAGCGACCATCCGGCCGCGGCGCCATCCAGCGCCGCGGTCTTCCGCCCGTTCCTCGAACGCAACCGACGCCACCGATGCTCGCATTCATTGCCCAGAGACTTGCCAAGGCCATTGTCGTCCTGCTCGCGATCGTGGTCTTCAACTTCATGCTGATCCGCATGGCGCCGGGAGACCCGGCGATGGTGATGGCGGGCGAGGCCGGCGCCAGCGACAAGATCTTCGTCGCGCAATTGCGCGAGAAGTTCGGGCTCGACCAGCCGCTGCCGGTCCAGCTCTATCGCTACGTCAAAGGCATCGTGACGCTCGATCTCGGCTTCTCGTTCCGGCAACAGATGCCGGTCGCCAAGCTGATCGCCGAGCGGCTGCCGGCGACGTTGCTCTTGACCGGCACCGCATTCGCGATTTCGCTGCTATTCGGCGTCTTGTTCGGAACGCTGGCCGCGCGCTTTGCGGGCACCTGGGCCGACACCGCGATCACGATACTGGCGCTGATCTTCTACGCCACGCCACTGTTCTGGGTGGCGCTGATGGCGATCCTGCTGTTCTCGGTCGCGATGGATTGGCTGCCGAGCTTCGGTTACGAGACGGTCGGGGCAAATTACACCGGTCTCGCCCACGTGCTCGACGTCGGCGCGCATCTGATCCTGCCGGCGACGACGATCGGCCTGTTCTTCATGGCGACCTATGCCCGCATGACCCGCGCCTCGATGCTGGAGGTGCAGCGGCACGACTTCGTCAAGACCGCCCGCGCCAAGGGCCTGCGCGACGCCGTGATCCAGCGTCGCCACGTGCTGCGCAACGCGCTGCTGCCGGTCGTGACGCTGGCGGGCTTGCAGGCCGGCACGCTGGTCGGCGGCGCCGTGCTCACCGAGACCGTGTTCGCCTGGCCCGGCATCGGCCGCCTGATGTACGAGGCGCTGCTGCAGCGCGACTATAATCTGCTGCTCGGCGTCTTCGTAGTGTGCTCGGCGATGGTGCTCGCCTTCAACCTGATCACCGACCTGATCTACCGCTCGGTCGATCCCCGCATCGAGTTCGCCTCATGAGCAGGTTCCTGCGAACGATGCTGCGCAACCCCGGCGGCGCGATCGGCCTTGCGATCCTGCTGTTTGCGATTGCGATCGCGATTTTCGGACCCCTGCTGTTTCCCACTTCGCCCTGGCGCATGGTGCAGCGGCCGTTCCTGCCGCCCTTCGCGGTGTCCGGCCTGCCGCTCGGCACCGATGCGCTCGGCCGCGACGTGCTCGCCGGCATCATCTATGGCGCCCGCGTCTCGCTGCTGGTCGGCCTCGTCTCGACCATGGCCGCGCTCGCGGTCGGGATTCCGGTTGGTGCCCTCGCCGGCTATTTCGGCGGCAAGATCGGCGACGCCCTGATGCGCTTCACCGAATTCTTCCAGACCGTGCCGAGCTTTGCGCTCGCAATCGTGCTGGTCGCGATCCTGCAGCCCTCGATCGTCTCGATCGTGTTGGCAATCGCGATCGTGAGCTGGCCGCCGGTCGCCCGCCTGGTCCGCGGCGAGGTGCTGTCGCTGCGCACCCGCGAATATGTCCAGGCCGCAATCGTCACCGGGCAATCGCACCGCTGGATCATCTGGCGCGAGATCCTGCCGAATGCAATGTCGCCGGTGATCGTGCTTGCCTCGCTCATGGTCGCGACCGCGATCCTGCTGGAATCCTCTCTTTCCTTTCTCGGCCTCGGCGATCCCAATTTGATGTCCTGGGGCTACATGGTCGGTGCCGGCCGCACCGTGATCCGCCAGGCCTGGTGGATCACGGTATTCCCGGGCATTGCGATCCTGCTCTCGGTGCTGGCGTTGAACCTGATCGGGGAAGGGCTCAACGACGCGCTTAACCCGCGCCTCAACAAGGAAGGGCGTTGACGCATGTCCGCCGCGACAACCGTTTCGATCAGGAACCTCAAGCTCGCGCTGCCGCCGGGCTCCGACCGTCCCTACGCCGTCGACGACGTCTCGTTCGATCTTGCGCCCGGCGAGATCCTGTGCGTGGTCGGCGAGTCCGGCTCCGGCAAGTCGATGTGCGCACATGCGCTGATGGGGCTGTTGCCGGACACCATCATCCGCGAAGCCGGCGAGATCGCTTATGGCGGCCGGAACCTGCTCACCCTCGACGACGCCGGCTGGCTTGCCCTTCGCGGCCGCCATATCGCGATGGTCTTCCAGGAGCCGATGACCGCGCTCAATCCGCTGATGCGGATCGGCGACCAGATCGCCGAAATGTTCGAGGCGCACAATCTCTTGACGCCGAGGCAACGCAAGCAGAAGGCGCTGCAGCTGCTGCGCGAGGTCGGCTTGCCCGAGCCCGAACGTTCGGTGCGCGCCTACCCGCATCAGCTGTCCGGCGGCCAGCGCCAGCGTGCGATGATCGCGATGGCACTGGCGCTGGAGCCCGCCATTCTGGTCGCGGACGAGCCGACCACTGCGCTCGACGTCACGACACAGGCGCAAATCCTTGAGCTGATCCGCGACCTGCAGCGCCGCCGCAATATGGCTGTCATGTTCATCACCCACGACTTCGGCGTCGTCTCCGATATCGCCGACCGCGTCGTCGTGCTCCAGCACGGCAAGGTGGTCGAACAGGGCGTGGCCGACGACGTGTTGCGGCGACCGCAACATCCCTACACCCGGGCGCTGCTCGCGGCCGTGCCCTCGATGCAGCCGCCACCGCGTGCGCCGCTTGCGGATCGCGCCAGGGCCGTCGAAGTGGTTGGCCTCGACAAGACCTATGTCAGCGGAGGCGGCTGGTTCCAGCCGGAACGCCGTGTCCAGGCTGCGAAGCAGGTCAATTTCGACATCCTGCAAGGCGAGACCGTCGGCCTGGTCGGCGAATCCGGCTCCGGCAAGTCATCCGTCGCCCGGCTCGTCATGCGGCTGATCGAGCCCGACCAGGGCACGGTGCGCCTCGGTGGCACAGATTTCACCCGTATCGCCGGCCGTGCGCTGCGCAAGGAGCGCAGCCGCATCCAGATGATCTTTCAGGATCCGTTCGCGTCGCTGAACCCTCGCCGCAAGGTCGGCAACATCGTCGCCGACGGGCCGATCGCCCACGGCACCGATCCGGCGGTCGCACGTCAACGCGCCGCCGAACTGCTCGGCCTCGTCGGCCTCAGCGCCAGCGCGATGGAACGCTATCCGCACGAATTCTCCGGCGGCCAGCGCCAGCGCATCGGCATTGCGCGCGCGCTTGCGCTCGAGCCGGAAATCATCGTCGCGGACGAAGCCGTCTCCGCACTCGATGTCTCGGTGCAGGCACAGGTGCTGAACCTGCTGGAGGACCTCAAGGCGCGGCTGGGCCTGTCGATGCTGTTCATCACCCACGATCTGCGGGTGGCTGCGCAAATCTGCGATCGGATCGCGGTGATGCAGCGCGGCGCGATCGTGGAGCTGAAACCGACCGCCGCGCTGTTCTCGGCCCCCGAACATCCCTACACGCGCGAGCTCCTTGCTGCGGTGCCCGGCCAGATTTCCTCGTCGCGTGCGGCCTGAGCCATGCGTTGCGTGTTGATCAGCAGCAGCCTCGATCTTCGCGACTATTTCGGTGCGGAGCTCGCGCGCATTGCGCCGCGCATCGAGGTGGTCGATCATGCCGGCGGTGCCGCCGACGTCCGTCTTGCTTTGGCCTGGCACCCGCCCGAAGATGCGTTCGAACGCTATCCTGATCTACGGGCGGTGTGCTCGATCGCCGCCGGCGTCGACAACATCATGGCCTGCCCGAGCCTGCCACCCGGCGTCGACGTGGTCCGTGTGGTCGATCCCGGACAGGCGCAGATGATGTCTGGCTTCATCGCCTGGCATGCTATCGGGCATCAGCGCGGCTTTGCCGCCTTCAGCGCCCAACAGCATGACCGGATCTGGCAACGCCGCGCGCAGCGGCGCACGGAGGATGTCCCGGTGGGCATTCTCGGCAATGGCGAAATCGGCCGGCGCGTCGCCGTCGACCTCGCCCATCTCGGCTTTCCCGTGATGTCCTGGAGCCGGACCGCCAAGGTCATCTCATCGGCGAGCCGCAGTTTCCACGGACCGGCCGGCCTTGCCGCGATGCTCGGCGAGACCGAGCTGCTGGTCAACCTGCTGCCGCTGACGCCGGAGACGCGCAACATCCTCAATGGTGATCTGTTCGGCCGGATGCGCCGCGGCGGCTACCTGATCCAGGTTGGCCGCGGCGAACATCTGGTGGAATCCGATCTGCTCGCAGCACTTGACAGTGGTCAGCTGTCCGGCGCGGCGCTCGACGTCTTCGCGACCGAACCGTTGCCCGAGCCGCATCCGTTCTGGCATCATCCGCAGATCGCCATCACCCCGCATGACGCCAGCGACGTCAGTGTCAGCGCCGTCGCAGCCACGCTTGCCATGACGGCGGACGCGATCCGCGCCGGACGGCGTCCGCCGCATGCGATCGACCGCGCACGCGGTTATTGATTGCGACACCGAGGAGCGTCAGATGCAGAACTCCCGTTCGCCTGCCGATCCCGCGCACCCGCTCGATGGGCTGCGCGCAGCCGGGCCGATTGCGGAGGTGCAGGCGCAGAAGCTGGCCCGCAAATACTATGGCCTGTCGGCCGAGATCCGCCGGCTCGACAGCGAGCGGGACCAGAATTTCCGGCTGCGCACGCAAGACGGACCCGAATACGTCCTCAAGATCGCCAACCCCGCCGAGGACCGGGCCGTCACCAATCTGCAGACCGAAGCGCTGCGCCACATCGCGGACCGTGATCCGCTGCTGCCGATTCCGCGCATCATTCCCACACAGGATGGCGCGGCCGAGCTCGAAATCGGCTTCGACGACGGCACGATGAGGGTCGTGCGGCTGCTATCGTTCCTTGCGGGAACGCCGATGCATCAGGCGACGCCGTCGGCGGCGTTGCGCCGCGATGTCGGCCGCTGCGCGGCGCGGCTCGCTTTGGCGCTGCGCGATTTCGTTCATCCCGGCGCGAGCCACAAGCTGCTGTGGGACATCCAGCATGCCACCGAACTGCGGCCGCTGCTCGATGCGGTACCGTCTGCCCAGCGCGTTCTCGTCGAGCGCGTCCTCAACCATTTCGAGGCGGACGCCATGCCTGTGCTGGCGCGACTTCCAAAACAAGCGCTGCATAACGATCTCAATCCGCACAACATCGTCGTCGACGCGACCTCGCAGGCCCACGTCTGCGGGATCATCGATTTCGGCGACCTGACGGCGACGGCCCGCATCAACGACCTGGCGATCGCGGCAGCCTATCAGGTGACCGACAGCGACGATCCGCTGGCGCCGGCGCTCGATCTGGTTGCGGCCTATCACGCGGTCTCGCCGCTCGAACCGCGCGAGCGCGGCATCCTGTTCGACCTGATCGCGACCCGCATGGTCTTGACGATCGTGATCAGCAGCATCAGGGCTGCTCGCTATCCTGAGAACAGCGCGTATATTCTGCGCAACAACAGGCAGGCTTCGGCCCGGCTCGCCCGGATCGGGACGCTGAGGCGAGCACGAGCCGCAGAACAGATCGAACGTGCCTGCCAGGGGGAGTGACACAATGCCGGCCGAAGCCTCGACCCAGGAGCTGATCGCGCGCAGAAACCGCCTGCTCGGGCCCGCTTACCGGTTGTTCTACGAGCAGCCGGTGCATGTCGTGCGCGGCGAAGGTGTCTGGCTGTACGACGCCGCAGGCAACCGCTATCTCGACGCCTACAACAATGTCGCCTGTGTCGGCCATTGCCATCCGCATGTGATCGAGGCGATCGCGCGGCAGGCCGCGGTGCTCAACACCCACACCCGTTATCTGCACGAGACGATCCTCGATTACGCCGAGCGGCTGCTCGCGACCTTTCCGGCCGAGATCAGCCAGGTGATGTTCACCTGCACCGGCAGCGAAGCCAACGATCTCGCGCTCCGCGTCGCCCGCACCTGCACCGGCGGGCGAGGCGTCGTCGTCACCCGGACCGCCTATCACGGCGTCACCGGCGCGCTCGCCGAGCTGTCGCCGTCGCTCGGCCTGCCCGAGCCGACCGCGCCTCATGTCCGGCTGATATCGGCGCCGCAGTCCGCCGGCGATGAAACGGGAGAGATCTTTGCAAGCTACATTCGTGCCGCGTTCGAGGATATGGCCCGCAGCGGCATTCGCCCGGCCGCGCTCCTGGTCGACACGATCTTCTCCAGCGACGGCGTATTCGCCGATCCACCGGGTTTCCTGCGGCCGGCGGTGGATGCTGCGCGTGCGGCCGGGGCGCTGTTCATCGCCGACGAGGTGCAGCCCGGCTTTGGTCGCTGTGGCGAGGGGATGTGGGGCTTTGCCCGCCACGGCGTCGTTCCCGACATGGTCACGATGGGCAAGCCGATGGGCAACGGCCACCCGATCGCGGCGATGGCCGCGAGACCGGAGTTGCTGAAGGAGTTCGGCGCGCGCTCACGCTATTTCAACACTTTTGGCGGCAATCCCGTGTCCGCCGCCGCCGGCATGGCCGTGCTCGACGTGATCGAGCGGGAAAGCCTGGTCGAGAACGCCAGGCGCACTGGCACCTATTTGCGCGAGCGGCTCACCACGCTGTGCGCAAGGCATGAACTCGTGGCGGAGGTTCGGGGCGCCGGCCTGTTCATCGGCGTCGAGCTCCGCCGCGGCGGCTCGCCCGCCGCAGATGAGACGGCGAAATTGGTCAATGCGATGCGCAGACGGCGTGTTCTGATCAGCGCCGCCGGCCCCGGCGCCAATGTGCTGAAGATTCGCCCGCCCCTGACATTCGGCACGGAGCACAGCGATCTATTGGTCGAGGCGCTCGATCAAGCGCTGCAGGAAATTTCGATAGGCTGACGGTCTCCTGCGTCCAGGCCGCCCTTCGACAATCGGCCTGCCACGACGATGACGATCTCGCGGCGCATGCCGTCCTAGAGCATTTTCGGTTCGGATAGAATCAGAACCGAAGCTCCAGATTCTTGTTTTGACGCGTTTTCTTCACGCGAACCGGTGTCCACTTCGCTCGAAAACGCTCTGGACATAACTCTCAAACGCGAGCCGCTGCGCCGGCGTCAGATGCAAGCCATGCTTGGTGCGCCGGTCCAGAAAGTCGGCGGGCCTTTTGGCCCACTCCTTCTCTCGGAGATACGCCGCCTCGCATTCATAGAAGTCGCCGCCGAAATGACGGCCCAGATCGGCGGTGATGCGGGCCGGACCCAGCAGCTCGCGTGCGCGCGTCCCATAGAGACGGGCATAGTGATGGATAAGCGTTCGCGGCAGGTCGGGATAGTCGCGCGCCAGCCCGTTGGAGAAATCATCGAAGGTGCCGCCGATGTCGCCGCCGGGCAGCGGCCTGTTCGCGGTCCAGGCCGGCGACAGCTTCGGAAACCACGGCGCGAGGCGCCGCAGCGCCTGCTCCGCCAGCCGGCGGTAGGTCGTGATCTTGCCGCCGAAGATCGAGAGCAGCGGCGGCGCGCCATCGGCGCCGTGGACTTCGAACACATAGTCGCGCGTCACGGCCGACGGATTGTCGGCGTTGTCGTCGTAGAGCGGCCGGACTCCGGAGAAGGCGTGCACGATCTCGCCGGGCTGCGGCGGCGTCCGGAAATAGCGGCGCAGCACCTGCAACAGATAATCGGTCTCGTCCTCGCCGATCGCAACGTCCTCGGCCCGACCGTGATAGGGAATGTCGGTGGTGCCGATCAACGCGAGATCGTCCTCATAGGGGTTGACGAAGATCACCCGGCGGTCGCTGTTCTGCAGCAGGTAGGCCTGCGGCCCGTTCCAGAATTTCGGCACCACGATGTGGCTGCCCTTGACCAGCCGCACGCTCTGGGCGGAGTTCAGTCCGACCACGCCCTGGATGACGTCCTGAACCCACGGCCCGGCGGCGTTGACCACCGCGCGCGACCGCACGACCTGCGCCGCGCCGTCATCGCTCTGCATCTCGAGCAGCCAGATCTCGCCGTCCCGGCGCGCCCGCACCGCTCGCGTGCGCGGCAGGATGCGGGCGCCGCTCTGCGCTGCATCGATCAGATTGAGGATCACCAGCCTGCTATCATCGACCCAGCAATCCGAATATTCGAAGCCTTGCCGGAACTGCCGATGCAGCGGCGCGCCCTCCGGGGCTCGCGACAGATCCAGGCTGCGGCTCGCCGGCAGCTGCTTGCGCCCGCCGAGATGATCGTAGAGCAGCAGCCCGGTCCGGACCAGCCAGGCCGGCCGCTGCTCCGGCGAATGCGGCAGCACGAAACGCATCGGCCAGATGATGTGCGGCGCGGACGCAAGCAGCACCTCGCGCTCGATCAGCGCCTCGCGCACCAAGCGGAACTCGTAATATTCGAGATAGCGCAGCCCGCCATGGATCAGCTTACCCGAGCGCGACGAGGTGCCCTCGGCGAAATCATCCTTCTCGCAGAGCAGGACCTTCAAGCCGCGGCCGGCGGCGTCGCGGGCGATGCCGGCGCCGTTGATGCCGCCACCAATGACCGCGATATCGACCAGCCCGTGATCTGTGCCTGCGACCGGCGCAGTGCCCGTCATCGCTTGCTGCTGCGCCGTTTCTCGGCGCGGCGCGGAGCCGCCTTTGCCGTCGCGCGGGCCTTGTTCGGCTTTGGCGCCTGCAAGCCATAGGTGGAGAACCCCTTCGCGGTGTCGGCAATCTCCTCATCGGTCAGGATGACGCGCGAATCGAGTGCGAGCGAGAGGTAGTACTGACGCGCGATGGTCTCGAGCTCGACCGCGAGCCACATCGCCTTGTCGAGATTGGCACCGAGCGCGATCATGCCGTGATTGGCGAGCAGGCAGCCGTTGCGCCCTTCGAGCGCGGCGATCGCATGATCCGAAAGCTCCTTGGTGCCGTAGCGCGCATAGCCGGCGCAGCGGATGTCGGCGCCGCCGAACGCCGCCATCATGTAGTGGCAGGCCGGGATCGGCTTGCGCGCGATCGCAAGCACGGTCGCATAGGTCGAGTGGGTGTGGACGATGGCGCCGACATCGGGCCGAGCGCGCGTGATGTCGAGATGGAAGCGCCATTCGGTGGACGGCTGCAGCGGCCCCTCCCACGCCCCATAGTCGCCCTCGAGCGGCATCGACGCGATCATCTCCGGCTTCATCGAATCGTAGGGGGTCGCCGACGGCGTGATCAGCATCCGGTTCTTGTAACGGGCGGAGATGTTGCCTGATGTCCCCTGGTTGAGACCCGATGCATTCATCCATCGGCACTTGGCGATGATCGCCAAGCGCAACTGTCGTTCCTCACGGGTCATACGAATTGCCTTTCCTCTTCAGCACGGATTGCGTGGCGGCTCGCCGGCCAGGAAACGGCGAACCTCTTCGGCCGCCTGCTCGGCAGCCACGGTGACGGTACGCACGGAAGCGCCGGCGATGTGCGGCGTCAGCGTGACATTGGGAAGCTGCAGCAGCGGCCAGTCCGCCGGGACCGGCTCGACCGCGAAGGTATCGAGCATGGCGCCGCCGAGGTGCCCCGATGCCAGCGCGTCATGCAGCGCCGCGTAATCGACCAGCGGACCGCGCGCGGTGTTGATCAGGAACGCGCCCGGCTTGATCCGCGCCAGCGCATCGCGCCCGATGAAGCGGGTGGTCTCGGGCGTGACCCGCGCATGCAACGTGATGACGTCGGCGCGGCCGAGCAATTCGCCGAGCGCGACATGTTCGACGCCGTCATTGCGGTCCTGCGCGCTGAGCTGGACATAGGGGTCGGCGACCAGGATCCTGCAGCCAAAGGCCTTAAGCAGCCTCACCACGCGGCAGCCGATCGCGCCGTAGCCGACAATGCCGACCGTCATCTCACCGAGCTCGCGCCCGGTGCGGTCGGCGCGATAGAGATCGCCGCGCCATTCCCCGCCGCGCAGCGCCTCGTGGCCGCTGCGGATCAGGCGCGTCTCGGCGAGAATGGCACCGATGGTGAACTCCGCCACTGCGCTCGCATTGCGGCCGGGCGTATTGACCACCAGCACGTTGTGATCACGTGCCGCCTGCATGTCGATGTTGACGGGGCCACCGCGCGACACCGCGATGAACTTCAGCTTCGGCAGCCGCTCCAGCATCGACCGCGAGATCGGCGCCAGGTGGGTGACAAGCAATTCGGCATCGCCGATAAAGCCAATGATCTCGTCCGGCTGCCCCATGAATTCCTTCAGGCCATCGAGCTTCGAGCCGGCATAGCCGTGCTCCATCGGCTCGTCCGGCCAGGGCTGCTCCAGGGTGCGGATATCGACGCCATCGCCGCAGGCTACGCGGATGTGCTCGGCAAACACCGAGGGCAGCATGAAGCGGTCGCCGACGATGGCGATGGACTTAGACATGGTCGCCTCCGGCGCGCAGCGCGGCGAGTTGCTTCCAGACCGGCCGCGACGCCAGCCTCGCATCAAGATAGGTCGGGAAGATGCTGGCGTAGCGCTTCGCCAGCGTAGCGTCAGGCGGTTGTGGGGCACTCAGATGCGGCGCAACCCACTGCTCGGCACAGGTGCGCATATCGGGGTGGGCGTCGATCGCGACCGCCGCGATCATCGCCGCGCCTGCGGCGCCGGCTTCGCCGCGGCTGCAGATGCGGACGTCGCAATCCAGTGCGGCCCCGAGGATGGCGCCAAGCGCACGGCTCTTCGCCGCGCCGCCTGTGATCCTGACATCGCGCGGCAGCGGCCCCATCGCGGCATAGCAATCCCGCGCTGCGAAGGCGAGCCCTTCCATCACGCCGCGCATCAAATCCCCATAGCGGTGGCGCGAGCGCAGGCCGAAGAATTGCGCACTGGCCTCATGCGAGACGAACGGACCACGCTCGCCGGCATCGGAGATGAACGGGTGGAACAGCACCTCGCCGGGCTTGGCCCGCAACACCTGATCGTCGAGCCGGCGGATCAGTTCAGCGCGCGTGCGCGTCACGCCCTCCGCCGCCAGCAGGTCGCATGCGAGATCGAGCATCCAGTCGATGTTCAGCGTCGCCGCCATGTTGGACTGCATCTGGGCATAGTGGCCCGGCACCGGGAACGGCATGGTGTAGCCGGTTGCCTCCCGATTCAGCATCACCGCATCTGCGATTGAGACCAACCGCATATGCATGCCGGTCGAACCGATGATCGTGCAGCCGACGTCAGGTGACGGATCGTAGAGCCCGGCGCCGAGCGCGTTGCAGATCACGTCCACATAGCCGAGGCAGACCGGCACACCTTCCGGCAGGCCTGTCTCCATGGCCGCGCCCGCGCTGAGCGGATGCGTCATGACCGCACCGTCAACGACCGGTGGGAACAGGCGCGTCAGCTCAGCGATACCGATCAACCGTGCGGTCTCCGCATCGAAGCCTCGCTTGCGGAAGTCGCCGCAGGAGAACGTGGCTTCCGACGGATCGGTTGCGCGCTCGCCGGTGAGCAGGAAATAAAGCCAGTCCTTGCAATGGAAGGCTGTTGTCGCCCTGGCGATCGTGTCGGGCATCTGCGCCTGCAGCCATGCCAGTTGCGGTCCCTGCTGGCAGGCATTGAGCCCGGAGCCGGTGCGGCGATAGAGCGGCGCGTTGCGCTCGCTGGCACGGATCTCCTCGACAAGCCGCGCGGCGCGAGAGTCCAGCCACAGCAGCGCCGGCCCAACCGGCCGGCCATCGTCATCGATCAGCCAGGTACCGTCGCCCTGCCCGGTCACAGCGATCGCCGCGATCCGTGCCGACAAGTCAGGCACGGCATTCGCGAGGGCGCGAATGACCGCGACCGTATCGCTCCAGGTCCGCGCCATGTCCTGCTCGACATGGCCGCCGGCGAGGCTGCTGTACACATTAGGCTGCGAGATATCGGCAAGCTGCTCGCCGGCCAGCGTAAACGCCACCGCCTTGATCAGCGAGGTGCCGGCATCGATGCCGATAATGACGTCGCGGCTTGCAGAAGCGGTCATCGTCAAGACACCTCCGCATGGCGCATGCAGGTTCCGTCGCTGCCAAAGATGTGCAGGTGACGCGGCTCCAGCGCGAACGGGACAATGTCGCCCGGCCGCGCGGCGACGCGGCCCGGCGTGACCGCGATCAGCATGCGGCCGCCGCAGTCGCCGGCGACATGGGACTGATCGCCGAGCCACTGGTTGGAGACGACCTTGACCCTGACATCGCCGGTCCCGACCACGATCTTCTGCGGACGAATGCCGATCCGAACCTGCGGTGTACTCGTGAGCGCCTTCGTCGCCTCACTGTCGAGCCCGGCGCCGCCGATATCGAAACGCATGTCGGTTCCGACCGACAGGCAGATACCGCCGTCCGACCGCGTGACCCCTGCTTCGAGCAGGTTCATCGGCGGCTCGCCGATGAAGCTCGCGACGAACAAATTGGCGGGCTGGCCCTTCAACTCCTTCTCGCTGGCGAACTGCTGCAGCACGCCGCCTTCCATCACCGCGATGCGGTCGGCCAGCGCGCTCGCTTCGGTCTGGTCGTGGGTGACGAAGATCGCGGTCATGCCGCGCTCGGCGAGCAGGCTCTTGATGCGGCCGCGCAGCACCGCGCGCAGTTGCGGTTCGAGCTGTCCCATCGGCTCATCGAGCAGATAGAGATCGGCGTCACGCACCAGCGCTCGCGCCAGCGACACGCGCTGCTGCTGGCCGCCGGAAATCGCGCGCGGATAGCTGTCGAGGATATCCTCGATCTCGACCAGACGGGCAATCTCGTCGACACGACGCGTCACCTCGTTTCGTGATAGTTGCGCGGATTTCAGCGCGAACGCGATGTTCTCGCGAACCGTGAGCGGCGGGTAGAGTGAGTAGCCCTCGAAGGCCATCGCGACCTTGCGCCGCGCCGGCGGCAGCTCGTGGATCCGCCGCCCGCCCAGGGCGATCGATCCGGCCGAGACGTCCTCGAATCCTGCGATCATGCGCAGCGTCGAGGTCTTGCCGCAGCCCGACGATCCCAACAGCGCGACGATCTCGCCCTTCTCGACCGCCATGTCGAGCGCGCGCACCGCGTGCACCGGCGCCTTGCCGCGGCTGCGGTAGACCTTGTCGATGCCTCGAAGCTCGAGCATGTCCATGACCATCCGCTCCTATGCCGCCCTGAGCCGGGGCGACGGCCCGATCCGGAGCCCGGTCGCGCGATCGAACAGCATCGCGGCATCGGGCGCGAAGCGCACGAAAACGCTATCGTCGGCGGCCCCTTGCGGCGCATCCGGCGGCAGGGCAGCCAGCCATTCGGTCCCGTCGGCAAGACGAAGCAGCAGCACCGCCTTCTCGTGCATCGGCGTGATCGCAAGGATACGCGCCGGGATGGCGTCGTCCGTGGACACGGGCGAAACCGCGAGATCCTCCGGCCGGACGCCGAGCCAGCACGGACCCGCAGGCGCTACGCCATCGGCGGCACCGAGCCTCGTCCTGGCGCCGGCGACCACCGCCGACAGCATGCCGTGCTCCGCGACCGGCGAAACCTCGGCAAGGTTGATGGTCGGATCGCCGAACAGTCGCGCGACCGCGACCGAGGCCGGTTGGGCATAGATATCGGCAGGCGTCGCGACCTGGGCGAGCCGGCCGTCGATCAGCACCGCGATGCGGTCGGCGATCGCCATCGCCTCGCGATAGTCCTGGGTCACGTAGAGCACCGCGGCAGTGCCACGCCGCAGCAGGTTCGGCAGCTCGAGCCGCATCTCGTAGCGCAGCTTGGCGTCGACGTTGCGCAGCGGATCATCCAGCAGCAGCACATCCGGATTGCCGATCAGCGCCCGCGCCAGCGCGGTCCGCTGCTTCTGTCCGTTCGACAATTCGCGCGGCGTATGGCCGAGCACGTGCTCGATCTTGAGCAGTTTGCTGATCGCGGCGACGCGGCCCGCGACATCGTTGCCACCGGCCCTGGCGCGCAGGCCGCTTGCGATATTTTCGCGGGCGGTCATGTGCGGAAACAAGGCGAAGTTCTGGAACGCCATGCCGATGCCGCGCCGCTCGGGCGCAGCGCCGACGACCGAGCGGCCGCCGACGGCGATGTCGCCGTCGTCGGGCTCGAACATGCCCGCGATCATGCGCAGCAAGACCGTCTTGCCGCTGCCGGACGGTCCGAACACCGCCACGATCTCGCCGGGCTCGACCGCCAGCGACAGCCCGTCGGCGGGCCGCGCCGCACCGAACGCCTTGCTCACCGAATTGATCTCGAGACGCGCCATGGGGTCAGCCTTTCACCGCGCCGAGCGAGAGACCTTCGACCAGATAGCGCTGCGCATAGAGCGCAAGCAACAGGGTCGGCGTCACCGACAGCACGATCGCCGCCGCGATCTGACCGTACTGGATTCCCGACGCGGTGACGAAGGCGAGCGCGCCGACGGTCACCGGCTGCTTGTCGGCGGAGGCCAGGATCAGCGCGAACACAAAGTTGTTCCAGCAGAAGATGAACGACAGCAGCCCCGCCGCGGCGATCCCGGGTCCAGCCAGCGGCACCGCGATCCTGGTGAAGGCCTCGCGCCAGGAATGCCCGGCCAGCCGGTAGGCGTGCTCGATATCGGGGCTGATATCCTCGAAATAGCCGCGCACGATCCACAGAATCAACGGCAGCGCGATCAGCTGATAGACCCAGACGATACCGAAGTAGGTGTCGTTGAGGCCGAGCTCCTGGTAGTACAGCGACAGCGGCAGCAGCACGAGCAGCGGCGGCGCGAAGCGGAACGACAGCAGCGTGAAGGCGATGGTTTCGCCGAGGCGGAATTTGAAGCGCGCAAAGGCATAGGCGGCCGGTACGCCGAGCAGCAGCGCCAGCAGCACCGCCGCGCTCGACAGCACGACGCTGTTGAAAAGGTTGCGCATGAAGGAGATCTGCAGATTTCCGGCCGCGGTGCGCAACTGGCCGGAAATCAACGCCTCGTAATTCGCAAGCGTCGGCTCGAAGAGGATCCGCGGCGGGATCCGCAGGATCTGATCGTTGCTCTGGAACGACATCAGGAAGATCCAGACGATCGGAAACATGAAGAAGATCAGGATCAGGGTCAGCGCCACGCCGCGGAAGATGCGACCGGCAAGGCTGGAATGTTCCATCGTGCCTCACCCCGTCATGCGTGGCCGTGCGCACGCGCGCGCAACCGCAGCCAGTTCTTGATGAAGATGTTCGACAGGATGTTGGTGATGAGCCAGAGGATCATCAACAGCGCCGCCGACCTGCCGACATTGGTGTACTGGAAGAATTCCAGATAGGCCTGCACCTGGAACACCATCAGCCGGTCGCCCGGCCCGCCCTGCGTCATCGCATAGATGATGTCGAACTGCTGGATCGAATCGAGCAGCCGGAACAGCGACGCCGTGATGATGTAAGGCGCAAGCATCGGGAGTGTGATGCGGAAAAAGACGAAGCTCGCCGGCACGCCGTCGAGTGCCGCGGCCTCGAACGGCTGCCGCGGCAGCGAGCGCAGCCCCGCCAGCAGCAGGATCATGATGAAGGGCGTGTAGACCCAGACGTCGACCAGCACGACCGTGAACAGCGCGCTCGACGGATCGGACGCCCATTTGAAATCGGTGACCCCGAACAGGCCGACCAGATAGGACAGGATGCCGAAGCTCGGATTGGTCATCAGCTTCCACATCAGCGCGGCGATCGCCGGCGCCGTCATCAGCGGCAGCAGCAGCATGATCGACACCGCGTTGTGGAAGCGAGTCGGCCGCCGCAGCAGCAGCGCGATGCCAAGGCCGAGCAGGAGCTCGACAACGACCGTCACCGCGGTGTAGGTGATCGAGACGCGCAGCGTATTCCAGAACGCCGGATCGGACAGGAAGTCGATGTAGTTGCCGGCGCCGATGAAGCCGCGCAAATAGGGCAGGTTCAGCCGGTAGCGCTGCAGCGAATAGACCGCCGCGGTCACGAACGGAACCAGGATCGCCACACAGACGAGCAGCGCCGGCAGGCTGAGCAGATAGGGCAAGAGGCGCACGCGCGGCCTTGGTTTGGCCGGCGCTGCCTGCGCGTTCGTCTGGAGAAGTTGGACCATGCTCATGATGATAAGAGATCACGTTCGGCTGGCAACGCCGCCGGCTCGGAGCGGGGCAACGATCCGAGCCGGCGGATGGGTGCGTGCGGTGGATTAGGCACCACACGGTCGATCCGTCAGCCGAGACCGGCTTGCTTGAGCTGGCGGTTGATGCTGTCGGCGAGCTTGTCGAGCCCTTCGTCGACGCTGACCTCCTTCGCCACCATCTTCTGCAGCGAGGCGGCCCATTCGGTCGTCAGGTCGAAGAACAGCGGCTGCGCCGTGAAGTAGATCTTGGCGCCGGGCGACGACATGTCGTGCTGTTCGAGATAGCCGGGATAGGACTTTGCGATGCGGTCGCGGAACTCGCTGTCCTTCCACACCGATGCGCGCACCGGGTTGACGAAGTCCATCTTGCGCGCGCCGAACAAGTCGTGCTCGACCGAAGCGGCCCACTGCATGAACAGCCAGGCCGCGTCCTTCTGCTTGGAGAAGCTCGACATCGCGAGCGACCAGATCCAGACATTCGGCGTCGGCGCCTTGGCTGCCGGATTGGCGGCGAACGGCGCGTAGCCGAGATGCCCCTTCTCCTTGTTGTCGCCGCCGTTCATGAAGTAGCCGAGGATGTCGGCGTCGAAGATCATGCCCGAGGCGCCGGCGCCGAGATCGGTGCCGACCTGGTACCAGGTATAGGTCGACCAGTTCTTTGGGCCAGAGGTCTGGATCATCTTGACCCATTTCTCGTGAAAATCCTTCGAGGCCTTGGTGTTCATCGCGGCTTTCAGCTTGCCGCCCTCCATCACAAAGTCTTTCTGGCCGAAGCTCGAATAGGCCGACAGGAACCCCGGATGGATGGTCGCCCAGGAACGCGAGCCGCGTACGCCGACGCCGTAAGGGCCGCCGGCATCCTTGGTGATCTTGGCCGCGACCTCCAGCATCTCGTCGAGATTCTTCGGCGGCTTGACACCGACCTTGTCGAAGACGTTGCGGTTGTAGGTGATGTTGTTGAGCTCATAGCCCCACGGGATGCACCATTGCTTGGCCTTGCCCGAGCCGAGCTCGGAGCCGGCGACGCCGTCCCACGCTGTGGAGGCGCGCAAGCCCGGCAGCACGTCCTCCCAGGCGAAGGCCGGGTTGGTCTTGGCGGGATCCTTGATGTAGGTGTTGAGGTCTTCGATCCAGCCCGCCGGACCGTAGGTCCAGGTCATGTAGGCGCCGGTCATGAAGGCGTCGTACTGGTCCGACTTCGACGACAGCGCCGCCGTCACCTTGTCGAAATAGACGTCCTCCGGGAAGATGTCGTAGGTGACGTTCATGCCGGTGAGCGTCTCGAACGCCTCGATATCGCCGATCATCGCGTCGACGTAAGGGTGCTTGTTCAGCAGCAGCTTGACGCTCTTGCCGCTCTGGGCCTTCCAGTTGAAGTCGGCGGCCATCGCCTTCGACATCGAGGAGGCGAAGGCGGCGTTTGCGGCGATGCCCGCGATGCCGAGCTTGGCGGCGCCGTCCAGGAGATCGCGGCGGCTGACGCGTTTGGTAGCGTAGGAGTCGAACAGATTCTTCTCGCGATCGAACATGTATTTCCTCTCCTTGTTGACGCTTGTTATGTGTCCTTCCGGGTCTTGCTTCTTGTCTTGCCGGATGTCGTCTCCGGCTTGTCGGTAGCGAGCGCCTTTGCAGTCGCTTCGTCGATGATGAGGCCGTGCAGAACGCCGCTGCGCAGCACGCCGCGCAGCGCGGTCACCTTGGCCGGCCCGCCGGCGATGGCGACGATCCGGTGCTTCCTGAGATCGGGCATGCTCATGGAGGTGGCGCGCGCCGAGAGATCGGTGTCCAGCACCGTTCCGTCGGCGCTGAAGAAATGTCCGAGCAGGTCGGCGCAGGCGCCGACGCGCTTGAGCTCGACGACCTCGTCGGGCCTGATCATGCCGCTCGAGACCAGGAAGCCGTCGCGGCTGACCTGGCCGATACCGACGAACAGCAGCGAGGCCTTGCGCGCCAGCGCGAACACGTCGGCAATGCCGAATTGCTGCATCAGCACGGCGCGGTCGGCGACGGAATTGGCAAATACCGGCACCGGCAACAGATAGGCTTCCGCGCCGGTGCGTTCGGCGAGCTTGTGAATCACGTCGAACGGATTGGCGGCAAATTTCCGCGTCAGTCCGCCGAGCAGCGACACGAATTGCGCGTCGCGCGCCGGGGTCTGCGGCATCTGCTCGACGACGGCGGCGAGTGTGCGGCCGTGACCGACGCCGATCACCTTGTCCTGGCCGCGCTCGAGGATCTGGCGCAGGAAGCTCGCGCCTTCCAGCGCCAGCGCCTTGAGCGGCAGGTCGCTCTCGCCGAGATCAGGCGCGACGCGGCAGAACGAAAGGCCAAAGCGCCGCGCGAGATCGTTCTCCAGCGCGACGCATTCGGCGACCGGTCCCTCGACGAAAACGCGGATCATGCCCTCGCGGCTGGCGCGCGCAATCAGGCGATGCGCTTTGGTACTCTGGATGTTGAGGCGGTCAGCAACCTCCGACTGCGTCAGCCCCGCCGCGAAATACAGCCACGCCGCTCGCGTCGCGAGCGACGCCTCGCCGTCGATTACCGGCAGCCTGTCGGGCGGGGTAGCCATGTCCGGAAAAGTCCGCTTGCAAATTTCTTCACGTCCTGCAAAAAATTGCAGAGGCCGGAGGGGGCGTCAATCCCCCAAACGTGCTGCAGCGCAACCAATGTCGAAGCGCGGGCACAGAGAGCGGTGAAGTCGCATGGGAGGTTTGTATCTCGGCATCGATGTCGGAACCGGAGGAGTCCGCGCCTGCGCAATCGATCCGCAGGCCGGCATCCGCGGCTTCGCATCAGTCGCCCTGCCCGCACCGCGCGTCGACGGCAACGCCATCGACCAGAAACCGGAGCTCTGGTGGCAGGCGGCGGTGGCGGCGATCCGCAAGCTCGGCGAGACCGTTGGTCTCGGCGACATCACGCGCATCGTCGTCGACGGTACGTCAGGCACGCTGCTGCTGGTCGATGCGGCCGGCCGCCCCTGCTCGCCGGGGCTGATGTACAACGATGCACGCGCCACCCAGGAGGCGACGCGCGTGGCAGCGGTCGCGCCGCGCGACAGCGGCGCGCATGGCGCTAGCAGCGCGCTCGCCAAGCTGCTCTATCTGCTGAATCATGGCTATATCGGCGATGCGCGCCACGCTGTTCATCAGGCGGACTGGATCGCGGGCCGGTTCGCGAACCGTCATGGCATCAGCGACGAGAACAACGCGCTGAAGCTCGGTTACGACCCGGTCGCGCGCGCGTGGCCGCCCTGGCTTGACCAGCTCGGGGTGCGAGGCGATCTGCTTCCAGACGTGCTGGTGCCGGGAACGCCGTTTGCCGAGATGGATCCCCAGATCGCGCGGTCGCTCGGGCTGCCGCCCACCGCGCAGGTCGCGGCCGGCACCACCGATGGCGTTGCGGCCTTCATCGCGACGCGTGCCGACCAGCCCGGCGATGCCGTCACCTCGCTCGGCTCCACATTGGTGGTGAAGCAGCTTGCGACCCAGCCGATCTTCGCGGCCGATCAGGGGGTCTATTCGCACCGGCTCGGCGAACGGTGGCTTGCCGGCGGCGCATCGAACTCCGGCGGTGCCGCGCTCCTGGTGCATTTCACCGCCGACGAGATGGAGCGGCTGACACCGCAGGTGACGCCGGACCAGCCGACCGGGCTCGACTACTACCCGCTGCCGAAACCCGGCGAGCGTTTCCCGATCGCCGACCCGGCGCTGGCCGCGCGGATCACGCCGCGCCCGGCGGAAGATTGTCGCTTCTTCCAGGGCCTGCTCGAAGGTATCGCCTCGGTCGAAGCGCTCGCCTACCACCAGCTGGCGCGGCTCGGCGCACCGCGTCTGCGCCGCGTCATCGGCATCGGCGGCGGCGCGAGGAACGATGCCTGGACCAGGATCAGGCATCGCATTCTCGGTGTACCCGTGTCGGTCGCCGAACAGACCGAAGCAAGCTACGGCGCCGCACTGCTCGCACTGAACGGAGGTCCGCCATGAAGGCCGATGCGACCGCGATCGCCGGCCTTCACGCCATCGCCGACCGTTTCGATCATGTGCTGCTCGACCAATGGGGCACACTGCACGAGGGCATGGCGGTGTTCCCTGCGGCGCTGGATTGCGTGGCAAGACTGCGCGAGGGCGGCAAGCGCATCTTGATCCTTTCGAATTCCGGCAAGCGCGCCGGCAGCAACCAGCGGCGCCTCGCGGCGCTTGGCCTGCCGCCGGACGCCTATGACGGCGTGTTGTCGTCGGGCGAGGTCACCTGGCGTGGCCTGCATGCGCGCGAGAAGGCCCCCTTTGCCGAGCTCGGACGCGCGTGCTTCCTGATCTCGCGCGACGCCGACCGCTCGATCGTCGACGGCACCGACCTTGTGGTGGTCTCGCACATTCGCGAGGGCGATTTCATCCTGCTCGGTGGGCTCGACGATGACGCGGCGGAGCCCGAGCGCTGGCGTGCGCAACTGACGGCCGCGGCCGCACGGCAACTGCCGATGCTGTGCGCCAATCCTGACCTCGTGATGTTCGGCGTCGCGGGACTGATCCCGGCGCCGGGCGCGCTCGCCGCATTTTACCAATCGCTCGGCGGCACCGCGCTGTTCGTCGGCAAGCCGTATCCGCCGATGTTTGCCGCTGCGCGCGATCAATTGGGCCATCCGCCGCCGGAACGGATCCTCGTCATCGGCGACTCCCTCGATCACGATATCGCCGGTGGACGTGCCGCCGGCATGCTGACGCTGCTGATCGGCTCCGGCGCGCACCGGGCGACGCTTTCGCGGGCGAGCGATCTGCCGCAGGCGATCAAGACCGTCGCCGGCGCAGCGGCGCGGATGCCGCACTGGACGATGGACCATCTGACCTGGTGAGAACAGCCCGATGCGACCGCCTCAAACGCTGGACGAACTGCGCCGCATGTCGGCACGCGTCGGCAGGAATATCCTGCTGGTGCAAGGCGCCGGCGGCAATTCATCGGTCAAGGATGGCGACGTGCTGTGGGTGAAGGCGTCGGGCACCTGGTTGGCCGACGCCGAGGACAAGGACATCTTCGTGCCGGTCGCATTGTCGGCCGCGCGCGCGGCCCTGACGCAAGGCGACGAGCGCGTGCCGCTCGCACCGAACGCCGGGACGACGCTGCGCGCCTCGATCGAGACCTCGCTGCATGCGCTGATGCCGCACCGGATCGTGCTGCATGTCCATTCCGTCAACACCATAGCGTGGGCGGTGCGAACCGACGCTAGCGACGAATTTGCACGGCGATTGGACGGGCTGGCCTGGCGTTACCTCGACTATCACCACCCGGGGCTGCCGCTCGCATGCGCGGTCAGTGAGGCGATCGCACAGGATGCGGTCGATGTCCTGATCCTCGGCAATCACGGCCTGGTGGTCGGCGCAGCCACCTGCGACGCGGCGGAGGCTCTGGTCGCCGACGTCGAGAAGCGCCTCGCGCTGGAGCAGCGTCGCGCGCCGGCTGCAGACTATGACGCGCTCCGGAGAATCTGCGCAGGAACGCACTTTCGTCTGCCGCAGGACCCTCGCGGCCACGACATTGCCACCGACCGCTACAGCCGCGCGATCGCGACCAGCGGCTCGCTCTATCCTGATCACGTCGTCTTCCTCGGCCCCGGCCTGCCGGTCCTGGAGCATCGCGAGAACCTGAGCGTCATGATCGCCCACGCCACTGCGGACGGGTTGCCGCCGCCGGTTGCGCTTCTCGTGCCAGGCATCGGCAGCCTCATCCGCGAGGACGCAAGCGATGGCGCGGAAGCCATGCTGAGCTGTCTTGCACTGGTCACCTGCCGCCTGCCTCTGACCGCACGGATCAACTATCTGACGGCAGAGAATGAGCATGCGTTGCTGAACTGGGATGCCGAGCGATATCGCCGGCAACTGACTGCCGATCGCTGATCCGATCCGAACCGAACCGAACGATTGAGCTCTCAAACCTCGAAGCCACCCCGCTCATCCCTTCTCGGCGGACAGGAACAGGCGATAGGCCGGATTTTCGCTCTCGTTCCAGTAGGGATAGCCGAGTGCATCCAGCGCTTGGACGAACCGCGCGCGCTCCTGAGGCTTGACCTCGATTCCAGCCAATATGCGCCCGTAGTCGGCGCCGTGATTTCGGTAGTGGAACAGCGAGATGTTCCAGTCGGGCGCCAGGCTCTCGAGGAACGTCAGCAACGCGCCGGGACGCTCCGGAAACTCGAAGCGATAGATCAGCTCGTCCTTGAGAAGCGGGGCGCGGCCACCCACCATGTAGCGCACATGGTCCTTGGCCATCTCGTTCTCGCTCAGATCCAGGATCGGATAGCCCTCGCGCCGAAGCAGCTCCATGACTTCCCGCTTCTCGGGCTCGCCCCGGGTCAGCGCGATGCCGACGAAGAGTTGAGCCGGCGCGGTCGTCTCGGCAAAGCGGTAGTTGAATTCCGTGATGGCCCGCGAACCGAGAACGCGGATGAAGTGCCGATAGCTGCCGGGACGCTCCGGCACGGTCACGGCAAGCAGCGCCTCGCGGTGCTCGCCGACCTCGGCGCGGTCGGCAATGGTGCGCAGCCGGTCGAAGTTCAGATTGGCCCCGCTGTTGACGGCAATCAGGCTCCCGTCGCTTAGCGCGCCGCGCTCGGCATAGGCCTTCAGCCCGGCGAGGGCCAAGGCCCCGGACGGCTCGGCAACCGATCGCACATCATCGAAGATATCCTTGATGGCCGCGCACATGGCGTCGGTATCCACGGTGACGACCTCGTCAAGCAGATCGCGGCAGAGACGGAACGTCTCCGCGCCGACCTTGCGGACTGCGACGCCGTCGGCGAACAGTCCGACCTGGTCCAGAGCGACAACATTCCCCTTGGCGAGCGCTGCCGCCATCGACGCAGCGTCTGCCGGCTCCACGCCGACGACCTTGATCGAGGGGTTGAGGAATTTCACGAAGGCGGCGACGCCGGCCGCCAGTCCGCCCCCACCGATCGGCACGAAGATCGCCTCGATCGTATCGGGATGCTGCCGCAGGATCTCCATCCCGACGGTTCCTTGACCGGCAATCACATCAGGATCGTCGAACGGATGCACGAAGGACAGGCCGCGCGCGACCTCGATTTCCCTGGCCTTGGTTTGCGCGTCGTCGAACGTGTCGCCATGCAGGACAACGTCACCGCCCAGACGCCGGACGGCTTCGACCTTGATGGCCGGCGTCGTCCTCGGCATGACGATCGTCGCTGGAATGCCGAGCTTGCGCGCCGCCAGCGCCACGCCCTGCGCGTGGTTGCCGGCCGACGCGCAGATGACGCCCAGCCTTCGCTGCGCGTCCGGCAGCTTGACGATCTTGTTGTAGGCGCCGCGAAGCTTGAACGAGAAGATCGGCTGGAGGTCTTCCCGCTTCAGCAATACGGCGCGCGACAGTCGCTCCGAGAGCCGCGGCATGGAATCGAGAGGCGTCTCGACCGCCACGTCGTAGACACGGGCGGTCAGGATGCGTTGGGCGTAGTCGCGGAGCGCATTCGCGGTCATCGGGTCGCTTTTGTCGATGGGAGGCATCCTTATCGGTTGCACCTGCCCATCGTCGGCGCCGACCTGCGAGCAGACGGCACGGAGCCGGCCGCTGCATCCAGGTCGAACCTTCGCATGACCGGAGGCTGGAGTGAAGCAAAGACCGCTGGATCAATCGCCTGGCCGAGCGCACATGAAGTCATCTGGGCCGTCGTAGGGGCACCGCCAAAATATCGAAAACAACCCCATGCAAAGTAGCCGGCGGCGGCCGGCGTCGACCGGGCAACTTGACACGTCGGGCAATTCAGGGATATATTTCTAGTATTCCGAAACTTACCGGCGAGGCGCCTCCAGCACCGCAGCTGAATCGGTGCCCCAGCCAAAAATGCCGCCCTGGCGTTGACCGCTTCACGCCATGAGACGCGACGAATTCCATCCCCTGCCATGGTCACCGGGCGCTTCCCAGCCCGATTCGGAGACGATCAGCGTGTCCTCGAGCTTGATGTAGCCGCGCGCCGGATGCAGCAGCGCGGTTTCGATCGAGATCACCATCCCGCATTCGAGCGGCCGGTCGGCGTCATAGGGCGCGTAAGGCACCGGGCCGGTCGCGGTGAGGCGCGGCGCTTCGTGACTGACAAGCCCAATGCCGTGTGCGGTGAAGTCGAGCACGGCGCGATGCGGAGAGGCTTGGACGGCCGCCTCGCCCGCCGCGATAATGTCGCCCCCCATCGTGCCCGGCCGGATTGGGCGCCGGGCCACCTGCTGGATGTCCTCGATTTCTTGCAGCAACTCACGCAGCTCACTGTCGGGCTTGCCCAGAATGCCCATGCGGCTGAGGTCGCCGATATAACCCCGGTAGTTTCCGCCGGAATCGATCGAGATCACGTCGCCCTCCGCAAGACGCTGGTTCGACGGCGCGCGGTTATGGCTCTTGCCCGCGGCAATCAGGCAATATTCGAACACGAGATCACGTTGCTGCTCCTCGCGGCGCAGACGGGCGACGACGTCGTTCTTGGTCATGCCCGGCGCGCAGCCCTTGAACGTGGCCATCATCGCCTCAACGACCCGTTCGGAAGCCTCCCTGATGAGATCCAGTTCGGCCGGTGACTTCAAGGCACGAAGCCGTTCCAGCGTGAAATGGGCCTCGCGGACCTCGACGTGGCCAAGACCGGCAAGCAGGTGATCCCTGGCGTCGGCCGGCAGGAAGCCGGCCTCGATACCGACGCGCTTGGCGGCGCCCCCGAGCTTTCTCACATGATCAATGGCGATGCCGATCGCGTCGACCGTTCCCCACGCGCCCGCTTTGACAATCGGCGCCGATATCCGTCCGAGCTCACGTTCGAACTTCTCCATGCGGTTGCCGATGTAAGCGGAATTTTCAGGGTGCCCTTTCTGGTAGACGAAGACAGGCAGATAGCGGCTCGTGCCGATCGCCTCCATGACGTCGAAGAAGAAGAAACGATATCCACCGAGCAGGTACTGCACGTTGTGACGCGAGGTGACGATCAAGATGTCGAGCCCCGCCTCATCCATCAGGCGATCGAGCTTGGCAGTATCGAACGGCGCCGCCTCCGCGACCATGTCGTGCGCATTGTCCATGGTAAAACCTTCCGTCTTTCACACTGCGGTTTTCGCGGCCAGTGACTTCGATGCACTGGTCGAACCTGCGTTTTCACCAAACAGAACCACCGGGCGTCCGTGCGGCTCGACGCCGAGGAACGTAAAGGCAAGTCCGATCAGGAGGCCCGCGCCGGCAAGAAAGCAGAACGCCGGCATCACCGCTGACGCGGTCGCGCTGGGATGCACGACATTGTCCGCGCCGGCGATCAATGCGAGACACAGCGGCCCGACGATCTTGCCGACCCCGTTCGAGAGCTGAGCAAGGCCGACCGCGCGCCCCGAAAGCTGAACCGGGAAGATCTCCGCGGGATAGGGCCCGATGTTCGAAAATCCACCATCGAAGAACACAGCGCCGACGATCAGAAAGACCAGGAACAGCGGGACTGAGCCGACAAAGTCGTTGTGAAAATAGGCGGCCAGCGCCAGCGAGACCGCGGTGCCATAGCCCATCAACTGACCACACGGCTTGCGGCCGATCCGGTGCGCCAGAAAAGCAAAGCCGGTCCGGCCAGCAACGCCGGCGAGGCTGACATAGATGAACATCTTCGCCGCCTCCTGGGGCGCGACGCCAAGCAGCAGCGCCACGATCGTCGGCCCCCACAGGAAAACGCCGTAATTCGCCGTGCTGGCGCCGAACCAGATCAGGACTGTCAGCCAGAAGCGCCGCTGCTCGGCAAGCAGATCGGCAAATGTCGCCGGGTTCGCCGGCGGCAGTGTGGGCAGGACAAATGACTCGTCGCCAACCTGATAGAGCTTTCGGATATTCGACTGCGCCTCGCGCACACGGCCCTTGCTGATCAGCCAGCGCGGCGATTCCGGCATGATGATCATGGTCAGAATTCCGAGGATGATCGGCAGGAATCCGACCGCCGCCAGGCCGCGCCATCCCACCAGCGGCAACAGAAAGCTCGCCGTCACCGACGCCGAAAGCACGCCGAAGGCGACCGGAACGACCACGAGGCTCGTAACCAGTGTGCGATGACGGGTCGGTGCGAATTCGACGATGGCAGGAACTGCCGCCGCGGCGCCCGCGGCAAGGCCGAAGCCGACGAAAAAGCGCAGGATCGCAAACGCAATCCAGCCGTCTTCCGGAATGAAGGCGATCGCGCCCGAGGTCAGGCCGCACAGCAGAACGCCGGCAATCGCCAGCGGCTTGCGCCCGAAGCGATCCGCGAGGACCCCCGCAACGAATGCCCCCAGCATGGCCCCGATGCCGGCGCTCATCAGCATGATCGAGGTCTGGCCAAACGTCAGGTGCCATTTCGGCGCCAGCACCGAGACCAGAAATCCGACCACAAAGAAATCGAAGAAATCGACCACGCCCGTGACGGCGAAGATGATGATCGATAGCCAATAGCGCGTCGTCACCGGCGCTTCGTCGAACGGCACCGCGCTCGCTTGCTCAGCCATGGTCTCCCCCTGTTGTTGTCAAGCCGCCTTCTTTTTCGAATTCAGAAATGCCGTCACCGCCTCCGCCACCCGCTCGGGGGCCTGGATCGAAGCGACATGGCCAACGTCCGCGATCGTCTTGGTCTCGACGCACACAAGATCGCGGGCGAGCGCAAATGTCTCCGCGTTCGGGATCAGCCGGTCGTCAGCCCCCGCCAGCAGCAAGGTCGGGCGATCAAAGCCCGTCAGATCGGCGGCGACGGGCTGCGCGAGCAAGGCGCCACGTCGCGCCTTCTGGCCGTCGTCGCGGTTCGAGCCACGAAAGATGTCGATCAGTTCGGACCGCGCACGCAGGTAGTCCAGCGGGAAGAAGTATTCCGCGATCTTCGGCGCGTTGCCGGCGGTGTCCGCGCGATAGGACGCGAGCCTGCGGAAGACGTCCGCATTGACGTCCAACGGGCTTCTGTTGACCTTCCAGGTGCTGCTCAGGATCAGGCGGTCGATGCGGCCGGGATCGCGGGCCGCCAGCACTTGCGCGATCAGGCCGCCGAGCGAGGTCCCGAAGACATGGGCACGACCATAGCCGAGCCCTCCGATCAAGGCCGCGGCATCATCAGCCAGATCGGCCAGCGAATAGGACGACGAAGGATTCCTGGTGGCGCCGGAATCGCGCTGGTCATACGCGATCACGGTGAAATGCGGCGCCAGCACAGGCGCAAGGCCGTCGAACATCGAATGATCGGCTTCGCCGCCATGCAGCAGCACGATCGGCTCGCCGCGTCCGGTTTTCTCAAACGCCGTGACGACGCCGTTGGACTCGAACGATTGCATTGGAGACTCCGCTAATGCAGCAACGTCGAAAGCGCACCGGCCAATTCCTTCGCCGGATCCGACGGCACCCACGGCATCCGCCACGCCACATGTCCATCAGGGCGCACCAGCACGGCGCCGCGCATGCCCAGCTGGAAGCCATCCGCCGGGTCGGCTGACGGCAGTTGTTTGAGCGAGAGCGGCAGACCGGTCTTCTCCGATACCTGCTTCCCTGCCTCCAGCCACTCGCTGCCGAGCGGACCCGTGACGACGGTGAATGCCCTGTCGAACCAGTCGAGCGTCGATTTCTTGCGGGAAGGCTCGAGCCACATATGCGGAAAGCGCGCGCCGGGGCGGTCCGTCGGCGTGTAGTAGCGGGAGTTCAACGCCTTCGCGACAGTGCCATCGGGGATCACCGCGCCCTCCTCGTAATTGTGTCCGAGGTTCTGCCCGATGCTGTGCAGATGATTGTCCATATCGTTGATCCAGAACCTGATCCGGTCCGGATTGCGCGATCGTACGGCGTCGTCGGTCAGCCCAAATCGCAGCCGATTGCCGTAGCTGAAATTGGCATTGGATTGCGCGATCGGGCGGCGTTCGCCGGAATAGCTGTCGAGCAGCTTTTCGTCGGCGCGGCCCTTCAACACGAAGGCCAGCTTCCAGGCGAGATTATGCGCGTCCTGAACGCCGGAGTTCAGGCCGAAGCCGCCGGTCGGCGGAAAGCGGTGGGCGCAGTCGCCGACCAGAAACACCCGGCCCTTTCGAAAGGTCTCGGCCACCTGCATGCTGACGCGCCAGATCGAGCGATTCAGAAGCGTGACGTCGAGGTCCGGAATGCCGACATGGCCGCGCGCGATCTCGATGAACTCCTGGTCGGTCCACGGCCGCTCGCGATCGTCCTTGGTCAGGCCGATCTGCGTCACGGTGAGCCAGCGATCCCGGCCATTGGTGTTCAGGATGCCGGCGCGCGGCAGATCGGGCCTTTCCGGGACGATGATGAAGCCGGCGGCCTCGCCCGCGATCGGCAACCGCGACAGATCGGCACGCCAGTATTCATTCGACATCACCGCCAGCGTGGCCGATCCGACCATGTCGATCCCCGCGCTGCGCCGCGTCTGGCTGCCCGCGCCATCGGCGGCGATCAAATAGGTCGCCGTCCACTGCGTCACCTCGCCGGTCTTTTCGCAACGCGTCGTGACGTTGACGCCGCTGTTGGTCTCCTCGAACGATTCACAGGCCGTGCTGAACAGGACCGTGGCGAGTTTCGACTTCTCGACCACGCGCAGAATTTCCTCCTCAACGGCGTCCTGGGCGACCAGGCTCTTCCAGGCGGGGGTATGTCCGACATTCGGCTCGGGACGGGTGCGGCCGAACTCGTGACCCGCAATGCTGTCGAGGAACACGAACATGTCGGAGTTGTCCTGCAGGCCACGGTCGCGGATCGCCTGCTCGATCCCCCACTGCCGGAAGATCTCCATGGTGCGGACCCAGCAGCCGCGCGACTTCGGATGATCTGTCGTCGTCGGGCTCTTCTCGACCACCACGCAGTCGATGCCGAAGCGGTCGAGCAGCAGCGACATCGCGAGGCCGACCGGCCCGCCGCCGGCGATGAATACGGACGTCCGGCGTGCCTCATCGGTGGCGATGCCCATCCTTGTCTCTCCTCCGTTTGATCGTTGCGAAGAGACTGCTCCTTTTTTGGTATCTCACAAGAATATGTTTGATATGGTATCCATCTCGATTTGAGATGGAGCGCGCCCATCGTGGACTTGCGACAGATCCGTTATTTCGTTGCCGTCGCCGAGCGTGGCGGCTTTGCCGCCGCAGCGAGCACGCTGAACGTCGCCCAGTCGGCGCTCAGCCGCCACGTCAAGGAGCTCGAAGACGAATTGGGCGGCGCCTTGCTCGAACGCGGTGCGCGCGGTGTCTCCGTTACGGAATCCGGCAAGGTGCTGCTCGCGCGCGGGCGTTGGCTGCTTGGAACAATCGACGACATCAAGGCCGAGGTGCGCACGGAAAATCGGGAGCCCAGCGGTACGGTCCGGATGGGCGCGCCGCCAAGCCTCGGCGATATCCTCTACCCGCCGCTTGCCCAGACATTCGTGAAACAATTTCCACGCGTGCGGCTCGAGCTAAGTGAAGGCTTGACGGAAAATGCATCCGAACGCCTGTTACGGGGTGAGCTCGATCTGGCGATTGTGACGACGCCGCCCCCCAACGATCACCTCGACTATGAACTGCTCATGGTCGAACAGGTGTTCCTGATCGGGCCGCCGCGCGATCCGCTGCTGAAGCGCGGCAGACTGACCCGCAAGGAGTTCGACGCCCTGCCGTCCGCCGTGGGCCCGCTCAGCCGCAACCCGTTCCCATCGACAATGCGCTGCGCGGTCCGGGTCGACAACAGCACCCCGATGAAGCGCATGGTGGCCGCGGGCCTCGGCTATGCCCTGCTGCCCTTCTCCGGCATTCACCAGGAAGTGGCTGCCGGCGCGCTATCGGCGGCGCTGTTGCCGTGGATGCGCGCCGACCGCGTGCTGGCGCTGCCGCGTGGACGGCCGGTCAGCCGGGCAACGCGTGAAGCGATTGCAACCTTGAAGAAAATCTGTCGCGCCCTGATCGATGAGGGAATCATCCTGACTGCGCCGGTGCGCAAGACCTGAGCGCGTCATTCCCCTGCAAACGATCTGCTTGCTCCGTGCTGGTGCCCTACGCGCGGGCCCCGTTCGCCGCATCCCGCCGCCCGTTCCAGACGGCCGGCCGGGCCCCACCGCGTCTCACTCCGGCTGTCCGGTCAACCAATCGTCTTGACCATAGTTGTCATGACAACTATAGAGTCATTCCAAGATTGGCGATCAAGCCGGCTGTTCCCGCCGTGGACGGACGAGAGCCGTGAAACGGCCATGGCTCTGCAGGCGACCTTGTGGGTCGCCTTGCGCAGCCGGCGGTAAGTCGAAGGGAGGACGTGATGAACGCTGCTTCGCAGAACCACGCGGCACGGCTGCGGGAGATCTCCCGGCTGATTGACGACCGCCCCAGCGAACGCATTTTCGAAGTCGATCGCCGGATCTTCACCGATCCTGACGTGTTCGACGCCGAGTTGCGCCATATTTTCGAGGCGACATGGAATTTCATCGGCCTGGAATCCCAGATCGCCCGGCCCAACGACTTCGTCACCACCCATATCGGCCGGCATCCGATTCTCGTGATGCGGAGCGCCGAAGGCAAAGTCGGCGCATTCCTCAACACCTGCCGGCATCGCGGAACGATCGTCTGCCCCTTTAAGCAGGGACGGCAGAAATTCCATGTCTGCCGCTATCATGGCTGGGCCTACGACTCGAGCGGACGCAACATCTCGGTGACGGAGGAAGCGAGCGGGCAGTATCCGCCGTCGTTCTCGAACAGGAATCACGACCTTCTTCCGGTCGCGCGGCTTGGCTCGTATCGCGGATTCCTGTTCGCAAGCCTCTCGGCCGACGTTCCGCAGCTGGAAGAGTTTCTCGGTGACACCCGCGCCTTCCTCGATCTCATCATCGATCAGAGCGACAGCGGTGAAGTCGAGTTCGTGCCCGGCGCCAGCACCTACACGTTCGATGCAAACTGGAAGCTGCAGTTCGAAAACGGTCTCGACTACTATCATTTCGCGACCACCCACAGCTCCTACGTCGATATCCTGAAGAAGCGCAACGCCACCGCAGGACCGGACGCCGGTTTCACGGTTGAGCCGGAAGGCGAACAGGAAGGGCAAGGCAGCTTCAGCTTCGACTATGGCCACGCCGTCAACTGGTCGATCAAGCGCACGCAACTGTACGGTCGTCCGCTCGGCATGGATCCAGCGCGTCTCGATGCCGTGCGGCAGCGCGTCGGCAGCACCCGCGCCAAGTGGATGCTTCGGCAACGCAACCTCACGATCTTTCCAAATCTCCAGGTCATCGACATCCTGTCGGCGCAGGCGCGAACCTGGCGGCCACTGGCGCCCGACAAGACCGAGATGGTGTCGCATTGCCTTGCTCCAGTCGGCGAAAGTGCCGCCGCGCGCACGCTTCGTATTCGCAATTACGAGGACTTCTTCAACGCATCCGGGCTCGCGAGCTCCGACGACAACGTCATGTATGAATTCTGCCAGACCGGCTACGACGCGACGGCCGCCGCCCCTACGCAAGGCTATCTGCGCGGCGTTGCGAACGTCGGCCACGGCGAAACCGCGCATACGCGCGAGCTCGGCATAACCCCATCCGAATGGTCGTTCGGCCCCACCAGCTTTGGCGGCGAGACGAATTTCCACCCCGGCTATCGCGAGTGGCGCCGGCTGTTGCAGCACGCCGCGGGGGAGACGGCGTGATGGCTGGCAACGCAAACAAGCAAACGGATGCTTACGCGGTCGCCGCCGCGACCATCTTCCGCGAGGCCCGCCTGCTCGATGCCGGCGAATGGGCCGACTGGGTCGCGATGTACAGCGAGGATGCCGTCTATTGGGTACCGGCATGGCTCGACGAATACACCACCACCAATGATCCCAATACGCAGGTCTCGTTGCTCTACCACGATGCACGGCGCGGGCTGGAAGAGCGGATCGCACGCATCGAGTCGCGCAAATCGATCACCGCGCTGCCGCTGCCGCGCACCGTGCACCAGATCTCGAACCTGGAAGCGTCCGAGACCGGGCCTGACGAGATCACATGCGAGTCGGTGTTCTCGGTCCACGTCTACGACCCGCGCGTCGCCAAGGAGCATCTGCGCCACGGGCGCTATCAGCACACGCTGAGACGTGAAGGCGAGACCTGGAAGATCACGCGCAAGATTATCACGCTGGTCAACGACCGCGTCCCGACCGTGCTCGATTTCTACAGCATCTGAGAGGGCAAATGACGGATCAAGGAATCTGGCACGAAGCTGCCGCGCTCGGCGCGTTGAGCGAAGGCGAGCCCTATGGCATCGAGATCGCCGGCCATCACATCGCGCTCTATCGCATCGGCAATGAGTACTACGCCACCAGCAATATCTGCACGCATGCGGAGGCGCTCTTGTCGGACGGCATCCTGGACGGCTGCGAGATCGAATGCCCGCTGCATATGGGCCGCTTCGACATAAGGACCGGCGAGGCGCTGACCAGTCCGGTCGAGATCGACATCCGGACCTATCCCGTGCGCGTGGCAGGCGACCGGTTGGAAGTCTGCCTGCCCGCATGAGGCGACCATCAAAAATCAAGAATCGGGGGAAGCTGGGATGACCGAAGTCGTGATGGACAAGGCGGCGAGTGCGACCGCCGACCCGGAGATCGAACGCACCACCATCCGCAAGGTCGCGCTGCGCCTGATGTGGTTCGTGATGGCGATGTACTTCCTCGCCATTCTCGACCGCGGCAACATCTCCTTTGCCGCGCTGCAGATGAACAAGGAGCTCGGCCTCAACGCCGAGATGTTCGGCATCGCGGTCGGGATCATGTACTTCACCTATTCCATCTTCGAGATCCCGAGCAATCTCATCCTCAGCAAGTACGGCGCACGCGTCACGCTGACGCGGATCGCGATCCTGTGGGGCATTGCCACGGTGCTGATGGCCTTCACGCAGGGCCCGCTGAGCCTCTATGCATTCCGTGGCTTCCTGGGCTTTGCCGAGTCCGGCCTGTTTCCCGGCGTCATGCTGCTGCTGAGCCTCTGGTTTCCGTTCAGCTACCGCGCCCGCTACAACGCGATGTTCAATTATGCCGTGCCGATCTCCTACATCTTCGCCTCGCTGATCTCCGGCGCCATCCTCGAGCTGAACGGAACGCTCGGGATTTCGGGCTGGAAATGGCTGTTCATCCTCGAAGGCGTACCGCCCATCATCCTGGGGATCGTCGGCATCTTCTATCTGACCGACCGCCCGCAGCAGGCGAGCTGGCTGTCGACGGCGCAGCGCAACTGGCTGACCGGTGCACTGGAGCGCGATGCCAAGGCAACCGGGGTGGTGCATGCCGAAGGCGTGCTCAGGACCATCACCAAGCCGATGGTGCTGCTGTTCGGCCTGTGCAATTTCGCCCTGTTCTGCGGCCTGGCGTCGCTGTTCCCCTGGCTGCCGCAGATCATCAAGTCGTTCGGCCTGCCGAATTCGCAGGTCGGCTTCGTGACCGCGATCCCGCCGATCGCCGGCCTGATCGGCATGATTGCACTGTCGCGCCACTCCGATCATGTCGGTGAGCGCTTCTACTATGCCGCGACGACCTTCGTGATCGCCGCAGCGGGCTTTGCGATCGCGGCCTTTTCCACATCGCCGATCTGGATCATCATCGGATTCATGGTTGCCAATGTCGGCGTCTATGGTACGCAGGCCGTGTTCTGGACTATTCCGCAGTCCTACATGTCGCGGCAGAGCGCGCCGGGAGCGATCGGCCTGGTCGGCATGATCGGCAGTATCGGAGGCGCGACGATCCCGATCGTGATCGGACGCGCCAAGGACGCTTCGGGCAGCTTCACCACCGGTTTCCTCGTAGTAACAGGCGTTCTCCTCGTCGCGGCGGTCCTGGTGTTGATCGCGCGCACACAACTCGTGAAAGAATGAAAAATCGGACTGCCACAAGTCGCACCAAGGCCCCTGATCCGCGCCACGCCCCGCAGGAGGACGCGCGCTCGGAGCTGGTGATCGATTTCGAACGCTATGTGCCGACGGTGCTGTCGAGCCTGGTCGCCAAGTTGCGCGCGAATGCCAATGCGTTCTTCCCGAAAGCCTACGGCGTCTCGCTCGCGGAATGGCGGGTGCTGTCCTTTCTCAGGGAACATGAGCCCGCCAGCGCCTACGACATCTGGACCAACGCGCAGCTGGACAAGGCCGTCGTCAGCCGCGAGACGACATCGCTGAAGAAGAAGGGGTTGATCAAGCTGACGCCGGTCAGGGGCAGCGCCCGGAACCGGAGCGAGATCCGGTTGACAGCTCAGGGTGTGGCGCTGCTTGACCGCAGCCTCGACGAAATCCTGCGCCGGCACAGCAACCTCACGGCCGGCCTAGATGCCAAGGCGCTGGATGCCTTCTTCCGTGTCGTTGAGCACATCGAGCACCGCATTCCTCACATGGCCGATCCGTCCGAACATGCCGCGCCGGCCCATGCGCCGGTCAAGCGCATTGCGAAACAGAGATCGCCAACCGGCGCCTGAAGGCGCCAGGCCGGGAAGACGGCGATCGCGCAGATCGAAATTCGAGTCACGGTGCGGTGAGTGCACGAAGGAACCGGGCGTAATTTAGGTTTCAGTAAGCAAGTTGCAGCTAGGATCGATCAGTGAGTTGCGTATAGGAGACTTCCAGTGATCGACTTTGACGAACTTCGTAGTATCGCCGCGGATGTTCGTATCTTTATCGATGCTTCGGAAGACAAGGGCGGCGCCTTGAAGGCCATCGTCGAGGCCTACGATGTCGTCCTCGGCATTTTCCCGGCCGGCCCTGGAATGGACCTTCACGTGGTCAAGGGCACCGAGGTCCTCCATCACATCGCGCAGACCCAGGCCTCATCGGGCTTCACGCATACCGCGATCGCATTCCAGACCCGCGAGCAGGCTGTTGCGCTTGAGCACCTGATGGCGGCCTAGCCACCGGCGCAGAGCCGCTGACGACCGCGCATTTTGCTTTGAGATCAAACGATTGTCCGCCCTGCGGCGGGGCGATATGCACTTTGTGCCAGTCTCGTCCCCAGGGCGCGCGGCCAAACAAAACGACGTCCCGACCCATCAATCCCGTGCCGTCGTCCGCGTTGCCATCCCGGGCAAAACCGGCAAGAATCCCGTCCACGATTCCGTCGTGGGACGCGTGGATATGGGCCAGCACCTGACGGTCAGCACCGGCGAGCTTGACGGCTTCGAGGGACTCCACGACGCCGTCAAAGGCTCGCATGTCGAAGTCATGCAGCTTGAACGCGGCAAGCTGCGCGGTACGTTGTCTCATGTCGGGATCGGCGATTTTTCGCTCAGCATCGGCGCATTCAATGTCGGGGTGCGCACGCAGCGCATCTCGACCGATCCCAAGCTGATCATCGGAATGCTGCTGCGCGCGACGAACCGCGTCACGCATTGGGCATTCGACATGCAGCCGGGCGACGTGCTGGTGATTCCTCCGGAGGTCGAGCATGACGGAATCTTTCACAGCGCCTCGTCGTATGCCGCGATTCGCTTCGACATGGCTGACCTGCCTGACGTGTTCGGCGGCGAGCCACGGCTCGCCGATGCCGAAACATGGAGCGCCAAAAACCATTTTCGTGCGGACCGCACCATCGGCATGAGCGCCGCAGACAGGCTGCCGCAGATCGTCGAGCACCTCGCGCGCTATCCGGACGCGCTGTCGGAATCGTCAGCCGAATTCTGGAAACGCGCGATCATTGATTGCGTGACCGCGACAGTCGTCACGTCGCTGCCGCCCGATGGAGCGGGCTATCTGCCGTCGGCGATGAAGCTGGTGCGCCAGGTCGAGGATTATCTGCATGCCGCGGGCGCCCGTCCGGTCCACGTCTCGGAAATCTGCACCGAGCTTCGGCTGTCGCGACGCAGCCTGCACCGCGCCTTCCACGAGGTGTTCGGCGTCGGCCCGGTGACATTCCTGCGCTACAAGCGGCTCTGCATGGTCCGTTCGATCCTGCGCGAAAGCACGCCGGACCAGACCACCGTCTCCAAGGTTGCGATCGAACAGGGGTTCATCGAGCTCGGGCGCTTCTCGCAATACTACCGCGCGATGTTCGGGGAATATCCGTCGCAGACGCTCGGCTACGCCGGCTAGAGCGATCAGCCCGCTAGGCTCCGACCAGCTCATTTCGACCGCCCCGGATCACCATTATCAGACAGCACCTGCGCAGCGCCGCCGATGCCGCGGCGGAAGGATTCATCGAAGGTGACGCGGCGGAACTGCCATTTGTAGTCCTTGCCGCGCCAAGCCATCTGCCACTGCGTGGCCCAGCCGAGATCCTTGTCATCCCAGACCAGCCGTCCGATCAGAATTGCCTCGCCACCCTGTGGCGCGACGATCGATGTCAATCTCGCCGGCGGCATCTTCAACAGCTCGGCCGCGGCGACGTCGGCGCTCGCCAGCGCGGACGCGTCCGGCAGCACGAAGCGCATGCCGCGCTTGCCGGCTGCGGCCGCAAGCGCGTCACGCTGCAAATCGGACTGCGTTCCGTCTGATGTGACGATGTAGTTCTTCGGACCGTGCTGCATTTCGACGAAGACGCCGAGCACCGGCCGCTGCGATCGCCACGGCTTGAGACCGAGCTTGGCGAGAATGCCGTCGATCTTCTTGTCGTCGAAAGCTACCGTCAGGTCGTAGGGCCGGTCACGGGTGCCCTGCTCGTCATGATGCGGCTTGCCGGCGTACTGGTCGTGATAGTCGAAACTGCTGACGAACTCCTTGGCCTTCGATTTGTATGCGGCTAGCCGGCGGTCGCCTGCCAGCATTGGTTGACCGGAGACCTTGATCAGAACGTCCTCCAGGCATGCACCAAAGCCAATGATCCGGTTCGGCTCGCCCTGGCCGGTGACGACGGTCTGCGCGCGGTAGAGGCCGTCGTCAGCTGCTGCGATCGCGTCACCACAGCAAATCAATGCGGCAACAAGCAGCGCGCGAACCACGCCGCGTGCGTGCGTGGCGATCGGATTGCGTTTCGTCTCAAGCAAGGCAGCCATGGTCACCTCCGCCCGGTCGCTTCATCGTCGGAACAGATTGGCGGTATTTTTCTGGTGCGCCAACGCATTCGGGCGTGGGCGCCATTTCGTCGGCCGCGCCGGGCGCTATGGCCACGTGCGGCAGGCATGACATATGCTCCGCGCATGTGTGGCGGCGCCGGGAGCGCTGCCCGAAACGAGAACACGCAGCAGGAGACGTCCCGTGAAATGCTATGAATTGCAAGGCCCCGGCGGCGTCGACGCGCTCGCGCTGGTCGACAAGCCGGTTCCGCAGGCCGGCCCCGGCGAAGTGTTGGTGCGGCTGAAGGCGGCGACGCTCAACTATCGCGACCTGCTCACGGTCAAGGGCGGTTACGGTTCGCGCCAGAAATTTCCGCTGGTGCCGGTCTCCGATGGCGCGGGTGTCGTCGAGGCGGTCGGCGCCGGAGTCAAGAATTTCGCACCCGGCGATCGTGTCATCGGCAGCTTCTTCGAAAGCTGGATCGGCGGCGAGCCCAGCGAGACGCGGATGCGCGCGGCGCTCGGCGGCAGCGTCGACGGCGTGCTGACCCAATACCGGGTGTTCCCGGCGCACGCGCTGGTGCGTACGCCGGACCATCTCAGCGACATCGAGGCCGCCGCACTGCCATGCGCGGGGCTTACGGCATGGAGCGCGGTGGTCAAGCTCGGCGACATCAAGCCGGGACAGACGGTGCTGACCCAGGGCACCGGCGGCGTCTCGCTGTTCGCGCTGCAATTCGCCAAGATGTGCGGCGCCCGCGTCATCGCGACCTCCTCCAGCGACGCCAAGATCACACGGCTGAAGCAGCTCGGCGCCGATCTCACGCTCAACTACAAGACCACGCCCGATTGGGGCAAGAAGGCGCGCGAGCTGACCGGGCGCGGCGTCGACCTCGTCGTCGAGGTCGGTGGCGTCGGCACGCTGAACGAGTCGATCCGTGCCACCAGGATCGGCGGTACCATCGCCTTCATCGGCGTGCTCGCAGGTCCGGCCTCTTCCGACACGCGGCTGCCGCTGATGGTGATGCAGCAGCAGCGGCTGCAAGGCGTCACCGTCGGCTCGATCGAGGATCTGCAGGCGCTTTGCGATGGGATCAGCATGCACGGCGTCAAGCCCGTGATCGACAAGGTGTTCGCATTCAACCAGGTCAAGGATGCGTTCGCCCACATGGCGAGCGGCGCGCATTTCGGCAAGGTCGCGATTGCGATCGGATAGTGTGAAAGCGATCAAGGCCTAGCGCCCCGTGAACTGGGCCTTGCGCTTCTCGACGAAGGCCTTGCGGCCTTCCTGCGCGTCGGCGCTCTCGCGGATCACCTGCTGCAGCTCGATCTCGCGACGGAACTGATCGGCATAGCTCGCGTGCTCGCTCTCCTCGAGCAGCTGCCGTGTCGCGACCAGCGCACGCGTCGGGCCGTCGGCCAGTCTGCCGGCGAGCGCCTTCGCCTCGTCGAGCAGCTTTGCGTCATCGACCACATCGCGCACCAATCCCCACTCCTTGGCTCGCTCGGCCGGCAGCGGCTCGTTCAGCAGCATCAGGTCGAGCGCGCGCTGGCGGCCGACCAGCCGCGGCAGCAGCCAGGTCGAGCCGAGATCGGGCACCAGGCCGATCCGGCTGAACACCTGGATGAAGCTCGCCGAGCGCGCCGCCAGGATGATGTCGCCGGACATCGCGAGGCTGAAACCGCCGCCCGCCGCGACGCCGTTGACCGCGACCACCACCGGCATACGGCATTCGCGCAGGGCTTGCATCGCCGGCCAATAATGCCTCATGACGCCGGTGTAGATGTTGTCGCCGAGCGACTGGAACGCCTTGAGGTTCTGCCCGGAGCAGAAGCCGCGCCCCTCCCCGGTCAGCACCAGCGCACGGATGCCGGGATCGAGGCTCATCTCGCCGACGGCGCGTGCGAGATCGCCGAGCAGTTCCGGCGTCATCGCATTCAGGCTAGCGGGATCGTTGAGCGTCAGGATGCCGACCTTGCCGTCCCGTTCACGCTTCACAGCAGTCATTTTCCGCTCCCTGAAATTGGTTCTTGTTGCACTGACAGTGCCATGCTTGGCATGCTACGCCAACGTGCCCCACCCGCAACAAGAACAGCGAAAGCAACGCCATGTCCGACCAGTTCTCCAACTCGCAAGTGATCCGCAAACCGGCCGTCAGCGCCAAGGGCGGCATCGTCGCCGCGCAGTCGCGCCGAGCGGCCGAGGTCGGCGCGGAGATATTGGCCGCGGGCGGCGATTGCGTTGACGCCGTGATTGCAACCACCTTCGCGCTTGGCGTGGTGGAGCCCTGGATGAGCGGCGCCGGCGGCGGCGGCGCGATGGTGCTGTATCGCGCCAAGGAGAACCGCGTCGAGGTGATCGACTACGGCATGCGCGCACCCGACGGCCTGCGCCTCGAGGACTATCCGCTGACTGGCGGCGCGGCCTCGGACCTGTTCCCCTGGGCGCGGGTCAAGGACGACCGCAATCTGCACGGCCCCGGCTCGATCGCCGTGCCGGGCGTCGTTGCCGGCATGGAGGAGGCGCACCGCCGCCACGCCAAAATGCCGTGGAAGGACCTGCTGGCACCGAGCGTCAAGCTCGCTGGTGAAGGCCTGCTGGTCGATTGGTGGACCACCGCGATGATCGCAAGCTCGGCCGCCGATCTGCGGCGCTATCCCGCCAGCGCCGCGGCCTATCTGCAGGATGGCCTGCCGCCGAACGCGCAGTGGGGCATCAGGTCGACCGTGCGCATGCCGCAGGACAGGCTGAAGGCGACGATGGCGCAGCTCGCCGCCGCGGGTCCGCGCGATTTCTATCAGGGCGATCTGGCGCGCAGCATTGCCGACGACATCCAGGCCGCCGGCGGTGCATTGTCCGTGCGCGATCTCGCCGCCTTCCGCGCCCATCTGCGCGAGCCACTCAAAATTTCCTATCGCGGCGGCACGGTCTATGCGACGCCGGAACTGACCGCGGGCCCCACCATGGCGCGCACCCTCGGCCTGCTGCAAAAGGCGTTCGCGCCCGCGCAGGGCAGTCCGGATGCGGCGGCCTACACAGCCTATGCGGAGGCACTGCAAGCCGCCTATCGCGAGCGGCTGAAGGACATGGGCGATGTCGACGGCCGCCGCGCGCTCGGCGCGGAGGCGATCGCCCCGAGCTGCACCACGCATTTCTCCGCGGTCGACCGCGACGGCAACATGGCCGCGGTGACGCAGACGCTGCTGTCGACCTTCGGCTCCAAATTCGTGACGCCGAACACCGGGCTGACCATGAACAACGGCATCATGTGGTTCGATCCGACGCAAGGCAATCCGAACTCGCTCGCGCCCGGCAAGCGCTGCCTGACCAACTACACGCCGGTCGTGGCGCAGGCGGCCGATGGCCGCACGCTTGCCGCCGGCGCATCGGGTGGCCGCCGCATCCTGCCCGCGGTGTCACAGCTGCTCTCCTTCGTGATGGATTTCAGCATGGATCTCGACGCCGCGATCCACCAGCCGCGGATCGACGCCAGCGAAGGCGCCGTCGTGATCGGCGACAAGCGCCTGCCCGAGAGCGTGCGCGCTACGCTGCGCGGCCGCTTCGACTTCGAGGAGGCCCGCATCCAGACCCTGCCGATGAAGTTCGCCTGCCCGAGCGTCGTGCTGCGCGACGGCACCACCAACAGCGGCGCCACCGAACCGTTCCAGCCCTGGGGCGATGCGGTGGCGGAGGGGTGAGGGCATCACGCGGCGCTCGATCGGTTCGCTGTCCCTGCGCCGGTCGAGACGACTTGCAATTTGCGGATTCACACCCAGAACAACCACGGTGTCATCACGCGCGAAAGGATCCAGTATTCCAGAGACGGCGGTGCGTGAGCCCAGACGCCGCGGCGTACTGGATCGCCCGCCGGAGCCTGTCATCGGGCGCGCACTCGCGCGACCCGGTGGCGGGCGATGACGGGTGTGTATGTGGACGCAACTTCGCGTTCTCGCGACATGATTTGTCCGAGCTTTGCTCTTCGTTCCGCCCTTGAAGAGGGCGCAGGGAAAGCCGGGTGCCGATCGCACCCATGGGTCCCGTGCAACAAAAAAGCACGGGCGGTAGGACCACAGGTGTAACCGGAAACATCCCAGCTTTCCCTGCGCGATGGGGCTACGGCTTATACGTGCTCTCCCCGGCGAGACTGGGCTTGCTTGTCACCGTCTTCACAACGCGCATCGCGCAATGCGAAAAGACACCTACCACCAGGGCGTCAGGACCACACGTCTATAATTTGGCATTCGGTGAAACACGCCGAAACGAAGAAAAGCCTTTAAAACAAGTACCTTTTGCCTACCCTGTTTCGGGGTGCTTCGGCGGGTTTCGCCAAATCTAGGGCCCGGCCCCAAGGCCGGCCCTGTTGGTCAAATCCTTTAGGAGCCTGAAACCGCAATGAATACTACCACGACCACCGAACCCGCCGGCAAGCGCGCCCGCAACGGCAGCGTCATCCTGACTGATCGCCTCTGCGAGAAGCGGGTCACCAAGCGGCTCAAGATTTACGACCGCAGATGCCCGGGCCTCTATGTCAGCATCACCACCGCCGGCACGCGCCGAAAAGAAGGCATCGAAGTGTTCCGCGAATGCCAGATTGCGGCTCTCGAAGAGCAGTCTCGTACACGCGCTGCCGTCAAGATAGGGCATGCAGAGACCACTACCGGCCAAGGCGAGATTTTTCAGTCCCTACACGAAATGGGGCCGGACGACCTCCTTAGATACTTGCTGTCTGAGCGTGAGGCAGCGGCGCGCAGGATTCTCGAACTGGCACCAGAGGCGCCGAATGCCATTCAATACGAACAATTGTGGCCGCAGATTCTGGCGCGGAGCGTCGTCAAGAAGGTTGACGTGAATAAGATTGTCGCGAGGCTGCGGACTGAAAACAAGCTGCTCATTCCCGACTGGGAGAAGGGCAGACGGGTGCCCCAAGACGGCTATCGCTTGCAGCGCGCTTGAACCTACTTCGCCCGCGCCGTACTCGGTGCAGCCCGAAAATGGTTGCAAAAGACCGCAGCTACGGCGAGGGCAGATACCGCTCTCACTCCACCGCCATGGGGCTTGCCACATTCATCAAAATAGGACCGCGCCGAGGACATTCGATCGGTCTGTAGAGCGGTCGGGCCATGTACCATCGCGGCGCGTCTTGCGGATCGAGCCCTTCGTGCGTCAACGTGCGATTTAATGTAGCATCTGTCGTCGATGATGCCGCGATACGTGCTCAGCCAGTTCCGCGTTTAAGCAGTTTAGGATGTGCTCCAACTGCTCGTTGACAAGCATGAGAGCCCTGAGGGCGCTATATACATCGCCATCACAGGCGGCGACGATCTCGTCTAGCTCCCGGTCATACTCATCCAGATGATCGTTGGTCGTTGGGCGCAGCATACGAGCAACATCCAAACAGAAAATGTCGTCTCGGGACGACGAACGCAGCACTTGTCCTCGCTATTCACAGGCGGTCGCCAAAGTGCAGGGTTGTATTTCGACGAGCCGCGCTTTGCTCTGAAACGATACTTCTAGGCGTATTTGGGGGTTGCATGATCGAAGTGTATTTGAACGTCAGGCGTGATCTGCTCGTTGTAAGAAAGGGATTTCCGGTGCCCGGCGTTGGCGCGCAGGGGAAATGGCGCAAGAGCAAGAAGAGGATCGTCAAGGTTAGCGAGGAGATCAGGCGAGCGGTTGACCGCCAAGGCTACTACATGCGCAGGCTGAGCGATCTCAAGAAGAACTAACACGCCGTCGCAAAGATGAATGAAGCGTGATGGGCAGCACATGCCGGCTGATGCGCTCAAGATCGTGATGGAGGTGACAGTCATAATAAGTCGGCTGCCGGACCCCCGTCAGATTGTTCGGGCGTCAGCGCGCATCCCGATCGTGGCTGCGCCAGCGAAGGAGCAATAACGCTAGTCGCAGCGCCGCTCCCTGCGCGTAACCATGCGGCCGTCGTCGCGTTCAACAGTCGTAGTCACCATGCGGCAATGCTGTCGTGGGCCGACCGTAACGCCACCCGGGCCAACGCCGACGGTGGTGTCGCGGTCGTAGCGATAGCGGTCTCTCTCGTAGCGGTCGTCCCGGTCCCGCCCGATCTGCACATCGACGCCTTGGGCCATCTTGACGCCTTCGGCATTAGCTGGATTACTAAGTGGGCTGGTTGTCAGCGCGACTGCGGCTGCGCCCAAGGCAAGAGCGATCCTCAACATGTGAAGTCCTCCCTTGAGGTTGAACCGGTGTAACGGGAGCGAACACTGACCGTTCCATGCCGTATGCCGCATCTTCACGCAAAAACCCGGCCGCCGATTAAGACGGCCGGGCGAGCGCAAATATGATTTTGATGAACGCCGCGATTATGCTGCGGTGCGAGCAGGACTTCCATCCCGGACGAATACGGGTGCAGGCGGTGCCTAGGCACACTTGAGTGGGTCGGCTGTTAGCCGCTGGACCGAGGCAAGAACGCATCCACGGACGCGGCTATTCGGGACGCCAATTCAGTGGCGGTCGGCGTGGACTGCTCTTCGAGCGGCGAGCCGACGGAATGGACCGCCGCCAATCCAGCACCGGCGGTACAAACGGCTATCGCAATTGCAGCAAGATGTTCGATCCTCATGACGATGGTCCCTCGCATCGCCCCACGAGTTAACCGGACACTTTCAGAATTGGTTCCCGAGCGTGAGCGAGTTCCTATGGGCGATCGCCGGCAGTGCCCGGCCTTCGCATGATCAATCCTTCGGCTCCGCGCCCAATAGGTTCCTCACTCCGCTCAGCGATCGGAATTGGGAACGAAGAGCCTCGCCAGGACTTTAGAAGCCATGAGACCGCCGCTCGCTGGTGAACGACCCAGCGCAATGTCGCGGATAGCCAAAGGTCGCTACCAAAGACCCGCTGTTGTCAAAACAAGCGCTCGCGCAAGATAGCCAAAAGCGGCGGTCTCCGGTTCATTCAAAATCGCTAGCCGTGCCCCGATCAGTTGCGGGGGAGCGTACTGTCGGCCTTGCCGGTGGCGTTGTTCATACGACCGGAGGCTGTGTTATGCGCGACCGCATCGACATCGACTACGTCCACAGTCGGGCCATTGTTCGAGCGATCGGCGAGAGGCTACAAGCGTCGCTGAAACCAGAGACGGAACTCTCGCCGAAGCTCAAAATGCAAATCGACCGGCTCCGCGAATTGGAAGAGCAGTCACCCTCGATCATTCCAGCGGCTGAGCGCCGGGATAAGCCTCGCCGTTGAGCAGGATGACTAGATCCTCCATTGGCTGTGCGGTGCCCAGAGCGCGCGCGTTCCTTTCAGAACAACCCAATCAAGATGAAAAAGGCGACCTCAGTCAGGAAAGTGACGCTCATAATCGCGACGGTGAGAAATACGTCGGCCACGGGTAGACTGGTCATAATGAGCCTCGCCTTTCGCGAAGCCCCGAACCCATAAGCCAAACTCCCCGAGAACAGAAACGTTTCGGTTCCAAACGTCGGGGATCAAGATGCCCTATCGAATTTCCAGTTCACTGATCGCTTGAGCCGAAATGTCTGCGGGGTCGGCAATTCCGGTCTGCGCGACCTTGATGATTGTCTTCGCGATCAGTTGCGTCAGCGGATCGTCGCGGTCCTTGACGCACAACTTGTGCAGGGCCTGCTCATAAGCCCTCCTGACGAGGTTGGCCTCCTCCGGCGACATTGTACTGGTTTGCAAGTGAAGGAAGGTTGACATTTTCGCCCTCTCAGCCTCACCGGTGCCATGAAACCTTACCACGGGAACCTGTGGTCCCCGCGAAAAATTGGCAGATGTCGGGAGCAGCCGTTCCAGCGGATTTGGGTGAATTCGCCGTGGTGGACCGCTGCCGTGATGGAGGGCGGCTAAGCGCCAGAGGCCGCCGGTGAGGCGGCCTTGCCCTCTCTACTTACTGGCGGTAACGCTGGCTCTTGGGCTGGCGCAGGGGATTGTGGTGGGCAAGGCTCGCGAATTTGTTGATTTCTGGATCGAGAACAGCGTTCACGCTGTCGAGCAATATCGGACTATCGGCGCGTCGCAGGATGTGGCCGAACTGGCCGGCCGCCTTATCGAGGCTGCTAAGGTGCAAGGTATCTCGGAAGCCGACTTGCAGGCTGAGATCGGCGACATCTCCGACTACATCGCAGACAAGCTCAAGGCAGCGAACAGGACTGAGAGGGAACGGCGTAAGCCGACCTAGGCGTCTGCAATCCCGGTGCCGGCATAGCCATCGCAGAGCGGCACGAAAGAGACGGCAACCGAGGCGGCCTTACTTTTTCAATCTGTAAACATCGCCGGGCTTGAGGTTGAGTTCTTCGAACATTCGTTGCTGCTTGTCTCGCCCTCGCTCCTGAGGCATGAGTTCGGCCTACCGTTTTTGCATTCGGCATAGCGGCCGCTCCTTATGAGAGTGATTGCGACGGGCCTAGGAATAGCGGTTCAAGCGCGACAACTTTACCGACTTGAATTCTCCGATCAGACGATCGCCGTCCCACAATTCGATCTGATTGTCGCGAGCAAGGGCTTTAGCGCTCTCCTTGGCCGCAGCTTCGTCAAAGCAGAGCAGATCTATGCGATTGGCGATGTGCCCATCGCGATCAAGAATGTATGCGGCGTACTTGCGCATGAGCATGGCCGACCAAGGTTCCACTTTAACGAATATTGGAACCATTGGTTCCGGAGCGTCAGTTCCGGGGCATTCGGTGAGTAGCACTGACCTTTGCCTGCGCATGGATCCTACCAATGGAGGGAGGGCCATTCGGGTACGCCGGACGCCGGCCATTTCGGATATCTGGCGGCGGCCTTTTTCGATTTTGCTCCGCCCATTATTGTTTGAATTTCCGCAGGATAGGCCGATGACCAGCCTAGAACAGACATGGCGATTATGGCGGGTGCTTTCCCGGGCCGATCGGGCGCGGTTTCTTGCCATGCTGCGCGAGGTATACCGCCGGGAGCGCGAGGCGACCGTGCGGGCGAATGGTGGCCGTGGGTATGACGCGGCGGCGCCCAGCCTAGTGGAATTGAAGCTGACCGAGGCGGACATTCAGCGGCTTCGGCCATAAACGGCCGCTGATGCCGCGTAAATCATCGGCCCGGTCCTACAGCGGCCGGCCGGAAAATCGCATGGGCGGCAGTTTACCGGCCCGGGTAAACGGCTCGCTGAGCCGAGGCATGATCTAGGGCGAACTTTGAAGGTGCAAACGTCAGCTTTTGGCGGCTATGCGGAAGTCTTGCGATCCGTGAGGGATTGCCGCTTGTGATACACAGTCTGGACCCAACTCGGACATCGTGTTCGTTTGATCTACCTCAACAGGCGATATTCCCTCGTCGCCTATATCGCCGCGAGGTAACTTCCATCGACGGAAAGGAAGCCGTGTTGAAGTTCAGCCCAGGATAAAATCGGTCTTTGGCGTGGCGGCGGAGAGGAACAGGTTGCAGGCCAGGATGCGGCCGGAGCGGAAATGCTGGAGGGACTTTACAAGGTCGAGATGCACACGGTGCACGGTTCCCGCCGTGGCGTCCTCTATTTCTATGACGGCAAGATGATGGGCGGTAGTTCGGCCTTCGCATTCATCGGCACCTTCACGGAGTCTGCAAGCGGCGAGGTATTGGCGGACATGTTGACGTTGCGCCACAACGAGGATCTGAATTTCCAGCCTCTGTTGAAGACCGACATTGTCACGCTGACGCTCAAGGGCAGGCAGCAGGACGAGCAATATTATTTTGAAGGTGGCGCGCCGCAATTACCGGGCGTTGCCTTCTACGCGGTGATGACCCCCATCAGCGAGGAGGTCACGCCGCCGATCACTCCGGTCGGACAAGGCGGCATCGGCAACGGCCTCTATTCCTTTCACATTCGGATGCTTGATGGCATCGATGGCGGCAATACCGGCGTCATGATGCTGCACGACGGCCGGATCCACGGTGGCGACGCGTTCTTCGATTATATCGGCTCCTACACCAGTATGAACGGTCGGTGGAGGGGCGAGCTCGTCAATCACGAGCACACGCCAAGCATCGGCGAGCGGCCGGTGTTCGGCGGCTACGAGGTCGGCATCGGCTTTTCCGGCACCTACACCAACGAAGGCGCGATCGCGGAAGCGACTGCGCTTGTCGGCAAGCGCAGCGTTCGCTTCAGCGCGGTACTGAAGAAGATGGCATAAGCCATCTACATCGGCGATTGGGACTGGCAAGGTCATCAGATCGAAAATAACACCCGGAGCGTTCTCGAACGCGAGGTCGGGTCGTTGAACTGGAAGCGGCTCGCATTGACCGAGGAACAGATCGATCACTATGGCTTGCGTCGTCTCCAGATCATGAAGGTTGATCGACGTTACACGCCCGGCAATCCTGGCTATCGCTTCCCGGCGGTCGAGACCGAGGCTCTAAAGCAACTGGAGCTCGGATCCCGCGCAGAGCAGCGACAGCCTGTCGGGCTGCTGCGCCGCTGCCGTCAAGGACAAGCTTCCGTCACCGCCCGACTATCATTTCGTGAAGGATGCAAAGCATTTCTCCTTCCTTGCGCTCTGCACGCCGAAAGAGGCGGAGAAGGTTGCAAACATCTGCACCGACGCGCCGGGCTTCGACCGCGCCGCGTTTCATCAACGCTTCCACGCCGAGGCCATCGCGTTCTTCAGAAAGCATCTGGGCGAGGCCGCAACGCGCTGAGTGCGGACGTCGTGCGATCAGGAATCGTTACATCGCACGAGCAGGGTGACTTCGTTCATGCCGTAGCCGTCGATCGTCTCGACGGTGCAGCCGAGCTCGTGTTCGCAATAGTGGATCCACGGCTTGGGGCTGGTGCAATAGAGCTGCGCCTGCTCCGCATTCGTACCCACCGCGCATTCCGCCTCGCCGGTGACGAAGTTGACGCTGAAGCCGCGCTGGCTGGCGTGGCGCAGATCGGACAGCATCCGGGCGACAAACCTCTCCCAGGATGCGCGGGAGCCGCCGACATTGACATTCATGATGCCGCTCGCGACCGAGTAGGCCGCGCGGCGCGAGCTGCCATTGCCGACCTTGAAACGTCGTCCCGGCGCCGAGAAGCGGCGGCGCGCGCGGCTGACCATGGCGAGCGACAGGTCGATCCCCAGATAGTCGATGGCGGCGTGCGGGTGGCGCCTCGCGAGATAGGCGCAAAGCGCGCCGTATCCGCAGCCGATGTCGTTCAGGCTGAACGGCGCGGAGAAGTCGCAGATCTTCAGCAACTGGACGAAGCGGAGGTCCTGGGTGGCCTGGCAGGACCAGTCCACCCCGCGCGGGGTGGCGCCGTATTTGGCGACCCGCGCGCTGTAATAGGACTCGACATCGGCATACACCGCGGAGAACCGCGCCCGGTCGCCTTCATCGCCGGAACCTGCGGCCTCCGCTGCGATGCTCATTTCTTACTCACTTCCTAGAGCGTTTTCGAGCGAAGTGGATACCGGTTCGCGTGAAGAAAACGCGTCAAAACAAGAATCTAGAGCCCCGTTCCGATTCAATCGGAACGGAAAAGGCTCTAGTCATTTCTTGGCCTTCTTGGCCCGGCGTTGCTTGGCTGCCGCCGCGAGCTCCTTGCGCGCGACCCGGCTCGGCTTGGTCGGGATCGATAGAACCCGATACGAATGGGTCGAGTAGATCAACGGTGTGCTGCCTTCGGCTGCAAACGTCACCTGCGGATTGTCCTTCATGGCGTGAACGACAACAAGCACCGGCAGCGCCGGCCCCTGCGTGAGCGCCTGCCGGAACGCCTGAACCACCCGCTTGTATCCGTTCACATTGGGCTGATCGGACGGATAGTCCTTGAGCGTGCCGAGGAAGGTGTACCAGCGCTGCCGCTCGACCCGGTCGGCCGGCTCGATCCCGATCAGCCTGAACGACTGCTCGAGGGGATGATTGGGAGAGAAGATGTCGAACTCCTTTTGCAGTTCGACCATCTCCATGATCCCGCCGGGACCAAACCGCTTGTTCAGCAGATCCAGGACATCGCGCGTCGTATCGTCTTGAATCATCCGTCCCATAAAAACCCCCTCAGTACTTTGTTTCCAGAAATGAAAAATCGTCGCGTTAGCGGCGTCGCTCAAGGTGCAATCGAAGCTGATCGAATTGTGGTGTGAAGTAGACTGCCCCGGAGACGTCGAGCAAATTCTGAGCGCCGCCGACAATCTCGTCAAGCTCATCATGTGACGTGCTGCCCAGCGCGCAGGTGATCAGGCCGCGCAGGACGGTCGCGTGCAGTTCGGCGACGCGATCGGTCCTTCGCCGCGCGACCATCAGCGCCTCGTCCGCCGCTTGCAGCGCCGCATGATGGTCGGCGGCGCGATAGAGCGCTTCGGCCAGATCCGCGAGCATGCGGGCCTCGAATTCCAGACCCGCTCGCGCGGAGCGAGCAAAGTCGATCGCCTCCTGAAGCTGCGCTGCGGCGACCTTGAAGTCGCCGGCGGCGCCGCTGGCGAGGCCGGCGCTGGCGCTGGCGGCAACCCGAAGGTAGGGCGTACCGGACTGCTCGGCCAATTCGGCGATCCTGGCCGCGTGCGGCTTTGCGAGTTCCGCCCGGCCGCGGCTCCAGCCCATCTCCACCATTGCGAAATGCGGAATGAACTGCACGACGGCGGCGAAACGCTCCGGCTCGGCCCGCAGCACCTCGTCAATTCGCTGCTCGGCCTCGTCGAAGCGGCCCAGCCGGACCAGTATTCTGGTGCCAAGACACTTGATCCAGTGCTCGACATCGAAGCCGAGGATCTGGTTCGGGTTGAGGCCGAGTGTGACGTTGTTGTGAAAGCCGCCCTGCTCGGCAATGGCCGCAACCGCCACCTGCCCGGCGTCCAGCGCCTCGCCAAGACGGCCCGACAGGAAGAACGCCTGGCTCAGCATGGCGTTGACGGTCGCAAATCGTCCGACGTCCCCGGTGCCGGAGGTCAGCTTCAAGGCGTCCTGCACGAGATTGACGTAGTCGTCGGCCGCCGCAGTCGCGGCGAGGATCCTGCCATAGGCGCCGAGCAGGATCGGCTCATGCATCCGGTCCGCGGTCCGCGCGTATTTGATCGCCTCTTCGGCGTAGGGCTTGACCTCTTCGGCGGACATGCCCTCACGCCAGCCGAAGTTAAGGATCTGGCCGCTCGACATCGCCCTCAGCCGGTCGACATATTCCGACGCCGGCAGGTCCTGAAGCAGGGCGCGAACCTTTTTCCAGCTCTTCATCGCCTCGGCAGAGTTGGTCTTGCCGATCCACCGCGCCGCGCGCTGCAAATGCGTGACCGCCTCCAGCGGCTGGCCCGCGGCCTCGTAGTGATAGGCGAGCAGCCCGGCAAACTCGTCGAGCTTGCCCCAGTCGAAGCTCTCGATGGCCTTCGCGACGGTCGCGTGCAGCGAGGTCAGCCTCGACCGCAGCTGGGTTGCATAGGCTACCTCCTGGATCAAGGGATGGCGAAACGCGAGCAATCCCTTGTCGTAGGGCGGCAGGTCGTACAGCAACTCGGCCTGCCGGAGCTGCGCGATTGCGTTCAGCAAATCGTCGTTGGGCAGCGCCGCGACCGGACGCAGCACCGACATCGCGACAAGCCGGCCGATGACGGCCGCGGTTTCGAGCACCTGCTTGGCGACCTCCTCAAGGTGATCGATGCGGGCGGCCACGACGGCCTGCACCGTCGCGGGCAGCGGCACCGCATCGACGCCATGCTTGAGCCGGTAGTTGCCGCGTTCGCCCTCCACATTGCCGCGCTCGACGACGGTGTTGGCAAGCTCCTCGATGAAGAACGGATTGCCCTGCGCGCGTTCGATGACATTGCTGCTCAGCGAGGCCAGCGAGGGATGCTTGCCGAAATGCTCGCGGAGCAGCTCGTTCGAATCGGACCACGGCAGCGGCGGTATTGCGATCTGACGGTAGTGGGAACGCTGCATGAACGGTGCGGTGAAACCCGGCCTGAAATTGACCACCAGGAACGTCGCGGTGCCGACAATGGCATCGACCAGCGCCTCGACGAACTCCTCGCTCGCGGCGTCGATCCAGTGCAGATCCTCGACCAGGACGACCGTCGGCGTGTCACCGGGACGCGCACGCACCAGCGTTCGAACGAGATCGAGCAGTTGCAGCCGCAGCGCGCGCGGATCGAGCTTCGGGGCCGGATGCTCCGGATCGGCAAGCCCGAGAAATTCGAGCAGCACGAGCAGTTCCTGGTCCGACGAGGCCATCCGGGCAAAACCGTCGATGACGCGACGCCGGGATGTCTCGACGGGCTCCTTGGCGCGGATGCCGAAGATGTCGCGCAACAGCTCGAGCACCGGCTGGAACGGTGTGGCGCGCCCATGCGCCAGCACGCGGGCCTCGTAGACGCGAATGCCCTTGCGGCGGCAGTTTTCGGCGAACTCGAAGCAAAGACGGCTCTTTCCGATACCGGCGTCGCCGACCATGCCGACAACCCGCCCGTCGCCGGCGACCGCACGCGACAGCTCATGGTCCAGCGCCGCCATCTGCTCGGTCCGGTCGACCATCGAGGTCAGGCGCCGGCCGCTGCGGAAAACGTCGCTCGCGGGCGCACTGAGCAGCCCCGTCAGCCTGAAGACCTCCACCGGCGTGGAGATGCCGCGAATGGTCTGCATGCCGAGCGGCAAGACCTCGACGAACTGCCTGGCGCCGAGATAGGTGTCCCGCGTGATGAGGATCGTCCCCTCCTCGGCCATCTGCTCCATCCGGTTGGCGATATGGACGTTGGCGCCGGCGGCGTCGTAGGTCTGATAGATGGTGTTTTCCACCGTTTGAACGATGACTTCGCCGGTGTGCAGCCCGACCCGGATCTGCATGCCGGGATCGGCCAGTCTTGCAACCGAATCCTGCATGGCCAGGGCGGCGAGACAGCCGCGGACCGCATGGTCTTCATGCGGCCGCGGCGGCGCGCCGAACAGCGCCATGACGCCATCGCCCTGGATCTTGTTGACGATGCCGTCGTAGCGGTGGACGGCCTCCTTCATCAGGTCGAGCACCGGCTCCAGGCGCCGCATTCCGAGTTCGGGATCGCCGAGGCTGTCGATCAGATTGGTCGAGTTGCGGATATCGGCAAACAGCAAGGTGAGGTTCTTGCGCTCGCCGCCCTTGGTGCTGAGCGAACGGAGCATCCGCTGCGATGGCAGATCCGGACGGACGGCTCCGGTCGCGAGCGCGGTGCCGCAGCGGCCGCAGAAGCGGCTCGCGGGCCCGTTCACATGGTGACAGGAATCACATTTGACGCCTAACGGCGCACCGCAATCTTCACAGTAATCGTTGCCAGCGCGGTTCGCATGACCGCATCGCTCGCACTGCATGAACAGCCTTTCAGTAAAGACTGCGAATATATCCGACGCACCAGATTAGCCCAGCACATTCTGCAATTGTGTTATCGGCTTCACACACCGAGCCGGTCCCGCACCCGCCCGGTCAGCACGGCCGTGGTGACACCGACCCGCCAGAACGCGTGCATCGGGATCGGCTTGATGCCGGTAACGGGCATGTCGATCTCGGCCTTGGGACCGCCGATCAGGCGGCGGGCCAGTTGCGCACCCATCGCGGTCGAGAGCGCAACGCCGCGGCCGTTGCAGCCAAGCGAGATCAGCAGATTCTCAGCCGGCGCATGGACATGCGGGTAGTGATCCGCGGTGATGGCAAGACGGCTGTTCCAGCCATGGGTCCAGCTGACGCCCTCAAGCTGCGGCCACAGCCGCTCGGCGTAGCGGATCAGATAGGAGATGTCGGACGGGCTCTTGATCCAGCGCATCGGACCGCGGCCGCCCATCAGCAGCCGGTTGTGCTGGTCGATGCGGTAATAGACCGTGATGTGGCCGCTCTCGTAGAGCACCGGCCGGCTCGGCATGATTGCGCGAGCGATCTCGTCGGGCAGCGGCGCGGTCGCCGCGATCGACGAGAACACCGGCACGATGGTGCGGCGAAGCGCCGGCCAGAGATCATCCGTAAAGCCATTGGTCGCGAGCAGCACCTTGTCGGCATGCACGATTGCGCGCGGGGTTTCGATCCGCCAGCGGCCGCCGTCACGGCCGAGCCGCAGCGCCGGCGTCTCGCCATGGACGGCAACGCCGGCGCCGATCGCCGCTCGCGCAAGACCGCGGGCGTAGCTCAGCGGATGCAGGTCGCCGCCGCGCGCATCGAGCATCGCGCAGAGGTAGCGGTCGCTGCCGGTCATCGCACGCATCTCGGCGGCGTTGAGCAGTTTGACGGGCATGCCGCGCCGGATGCACTGCTTCGCCGTGGTCTCGATCGCGGCGGCACTGGCTTCATTGTAGGCGGCGCGCAGCGTGCCGTTCTGCCGCGCCTCGCAGGGGATTTGGTAACGGCGGATCAGCTCGTGCGTGAAGTTGGTGGTGCCGTAGGAGAACTCGATCATGCGGCGTCCGAGATCGGCGCCGAAATCCTGTTCGATCCGGTCGGGGTCGTGCTTGAGCCCTGGGTTGGTCTGCCCGCCATTGTTGCCGGACGCGCCCCAGCCCGGCTCCTGCGCCTCCAGCACGGTCGCAAGCACACCCTGCTCGGCGAGGTGCAGCGCGGTCGACAGGCCGGTAAAGCCGCCGCCGATGATCGCGACCGGCACGCTCTTGTCCGTCGTCAGCGGTGGCGTCGGCGTCGCCGCCACCGCAGTGTCGGCATAGAGGCTTGGCGGCAGCGGCAGGCGAGTGGACGCGTTCATTGCAGGTGACCTGATCACAACGGGTGCAGCACACGGCGCAGAAAATCCTGGGTGCGCGGGTGCTGCGGTTGGTTGAGGACGGATTTGGCGGCGCCCTGCTCGACGATGATGCCGCCGTCGATGAACAGCACGCGGTCGGCGACGTCGCGGGCAAAGCCCATCTCATGCGTGACGACGACCATGGTCATGCCGTCGTCGGCGAGCTTGCGCATCACCGAGAGCACCTCGCCGACCAGCTCCGGATCGAGCGCGGAGGTCGGCTCGTCGAACAGGATCGCCTTCGGCTGCATCGCCAGCGCCCGCGCGATCGCGACGCGCTGCTGCTGCCCGCCCGAGAGTTTTGGCGGGTGAACCTCGGCCTTGTCGGCGAGACCGACCTGCGCAAGCAGCGCGCGGCCGCGCGCGACGGCCTGCTTGCGTGGCTCCTTCTTCACATAAAGCGGTCCCTCGATGACGTTCTCGAGCGCAGTGCGATGTGGAAACAGGTTGAAGCGCTGGAACACCATCGAGACCTGGGTGCGAATCGCCACGATCGAGCGGTCGCCCGGATTGACGCGCGCGCCCTCGACGCTGATCTCGCCGCGATCATAGCTCTCGAGCCCGTTGATGCAGCGCAGGATGGTCGACTTGCCGGAGCCGGACGGACCGACGATGCAGACCACCTCGCTCTTGGCGACGGACGCGGTGATGCCCTTCAGCACCTCGACCTTGCCAAAGCTCTTGTGGACGTCGCGAAGCTCGATCATTTCCGATTCGCCTTGTTCTCGAAGTGCCGAACCAGCAGGATGAGCGGAATGCTCATGGTAAGGTACATCAGCGCCACCAGTGTGAACACGCTGGTGTTCTTGAAGGTCGAGGAGGCGATCAGCTTGCCCTGCAGCGCGAGCTCGGCGACCGTGATCGTGGACGCCTGCGAGGAATCCTTCAGCATCATGATCATGATGTTGCCGTAGGGCGGCAGGATGATCCTGACCGCCTGCGGCAGCACCACGCGGCGCATGGTGAGCCACCAGCCCATGCCGATGGTCTGCGCCGCCTCGATCTGCCCCTTGTCGATCGCCTCGATGCCGGCGCGGAAATTCTCCGCCTGATAGGCCGAATAGGCAATGCCGAGCCCGATGATCGCGGCCTGCAGCGCCGACAGCGCGATGCCGAAATCGGGCATCACGAAGTAGATGTAGAACAGCAGCACGATGATCGGGATGCCGCGGATCACATTGATCAGTGCTGCACTGAGGCCGACGAGAATGCCGATGCCGGACACCCGCATCAGCGCCCACACCAGCCCGAGCACGGTCGAGAGCAACAGCGAGCCCACGGTGACGACGATGGTCAGCCAGACGCCCTGCAACAGGATCGGGACGAACTCGATGGCGTCATGGAAGAATTTTTGCATCGGCTCAAACGCGCGACTTGAACGGCTGGCGAGTTGAGGACGACCTAGTTGCCGTCATGGCCGGGCTCGTCCCGGCCATCCACGTCTTTACTGACCGCTTGGAAAGACGTGGATGCCCGGCACAAGGCCGGGCATGATGAGCCAGGCGGTGGCTGCCTGATGTCATCGGACGCATTTTGAATCGGCCTCTCAGGACGCACCGGCCTTCTGCCCCCATTTCTCGAGGATCTTGGCGATCGTGCCGTTGGCTTTGAGTTTCGCCAGCGAGGCGTTGATCTTGGCGAGCAGCTCGGTATCGCTCTTGCGGACGCCGATTGCGACCGTGCCCACGGTGACGGGCTTGTAGCCGTCGACCAGCCGCACATCGGCGAAATTGCCCTGCTGCAGATTGTAGGCGAGGATCGGATAGTCGGCGAAGCCGGCCTTGAGGCGGCCCGCATTCACGTCGCGCAGGATGTCGGGAATGGTGTCGTAGACCTTCACCTCGCTGAACAGCCCGGTCTTCTTCAGCGCGTCGACGAACGCAGTGCCGACCTGGGCGCCGACCACCGTGCCCTTCAAATCCTCCTGCGTGGCATAGGCCTTGGTGTCGGCCTTCGGCACCACGAGGCCCTCGCCATAGCTGTAGACGGGATCGGAGAAGTCGATCACCTCCTTGCGCGCGGCGGTGGCGAACATCGCGGCCGCAATGATGTCGATCTTGTTCGCGGTCAGCGAGGGGATCAGCGCCGAGAACTGCATCGGCTCGATCTGCACGGAAAAGCCGGCGTCCTTGCCGATCTCGGTGGCGAGATCGACCATGATGCCCTGGATCGAATTGGTCTTGGTGTCGAGGAAAGTGAAGGGGATGCCGGTCGGCGTCGAGCCGACCTTCAGCACCTGCTGCGCCTCCGACGGCGCGCTCAAGGCGAGGGCAAGCGCCGCGACCGCGGCCTGGACGAGACGCTGAAACGACATCGCAACACCTCCCGAAGCTGGCCGTAGCGCCGCATCGCCCTGCTTTTCGAGCTAGATGTTGCGGGCGACGCTGTTCCGGCCTATTTTCACCAATATGAAATTGTGGTCATGAAACCGCGGCCGATGCAAGCGGTTTTCATGCACATGAAGGAAGCGGATTGACGTGAGCGGCGGCAAGAGAATGCGCAAAGGCGCGGCAGCGCGGCCCGGGGCAGCACGCCGCGCCGCCAAAAAACCGGTCAAGAAGCCGGCCGAGCCCGCGATGGATCTTGCAGTCGGACGCCGCATCCGCGACCTCCGCCGCAGCAAGGCGATGTCGCTGGAGACGGTTGCCGCCGCGACCAGACTTTCGATCGGCTTCATCAGCCAGATCGAGCGCGGCCTGTCGTCGCCCTCGCTGCGCGTGCTGGCGACGCTGGCCGACGTGCTCGGCGTCGGCATCGCCGCGCTGTTCGGCGCGACGCCGAGGGACGACAGCGCCGGCGGCGTCGTGACCCGCGAGGTGCAGCGCGCCGAGCTGAAACTGTGGCGCACCGGAATTTCAAAACAACTGCTGAGTCCCGCCGGCACCGAGAGCCGGCTCAACCTGTTCCTGGTGCATCTCGAACCCGGCGGCAACACCGGCGACGAGTTCTATACCCATGACGGCGAAGAGGCCGGCCTCGTGCTTGCCGGCGAGATGATTCTGACGGTGGACACGGAGACCTGGACGCTGAAACAAGGCGACAGCTTCCGCTTCGCCAGCCGGCGTCCACATCGATTTTCCAACCCGGCGCGGGATGCCAAGGCCGTGGTGCTGTGGGTGAACTGCGTGACGCAGGCGGGGTGAGGCCCCGCTTTCCCCGTTCGTGGGGCCCGCGCAGGCCGGGGCGGCAACCCCCGGAAATTAAGCGGGCCCCGCCCCAAAAAACCCACCCCCACCACAAAAACAAGAGAATTTTTGGGGACATAAAGG